>CALWNU010000001.1 GCA_944382905.1 uncultured Clostridia bacterium
GTCCGCTTCATGAATCGCATCAAACAGGTAGGTTTGCATCTGGTAAAGCAACCGCTCGCTGATAGGGCATTCAAAGGTCATATCATGATGGCCCACCATGGCAAAATAAAACAGTTCCACCAAAAAACCATCTGCGCGGTCAATCGTTAGATAAGGCTCATATGCACTGTCAAACTGGAAGGTGAACGTTTTTTTCTCCTGGTCGAACCAGACTTCTGTCTGCACCTTAGAAATGCCGTTTTCTCGTGTGAGCTGTGGCTGCTTCACTGTAATCATTTTGACTCTCCTTTTTGGTTGGGGTGGGCACCCATTACCATTTTAACTGCAAACTGGTACAGGCCGATTTTTTTCACAATCGGCACCAACACATATTTGATCGTCTTTTGTACCAAAGACAACCGGCCGAACCGCTGGATCCCTGCGGCATAGCCAAAATCCCTGCAAGATTTCCAAAAGCTGTTTCTGCCGGGATTTTTCGCACTGGGTTTTTCAAAAATCGGCTGATAACACGCCTGCCAATTGCTTTTTTCCAGCTGCAGGCCCTGCGCCTGATCCAACAGGCGCTGCCCTTTTTCCGTACCGCATAGAATAAGCGAGACACCGGTATCGTCATCCATTTGAGGAATCGCCTCTTCAATCCCCCAAAAATCGGCCAACGTCAAATCCGTCACCCGTTCCTGGCTCGCATACGGACAATGATGGCAGCAAGGCCGCAAATCGTAATGGTCGAAAAACAAAATATAATAGGGATTTTGTTTCATATCCTGCAGCAGCGAACCCTTTTCGCAGTCTATCCGCAGGCTGGCGCGGTGCCATCCATGGGTTTTATCCCGGAAATTCACCGCTTGAACCGGTCCCTTTTCCCGCGCAACCATCTCCAGGTATTCCCGCCAAACCGCCGGGCTGGGCACACCGTGACAGGCAATATCGCACAGATAAAGATTTTCATATTCTTTTCCCAAAAAGCTTTTTAACCCGGCGTTCTGGCAGGGGGTCCCAGTAAACAATACCGGCCTTCCCGCTTCCAGCAGCTGTTTGACCTGCGGGAAAATTCCTTCCAGATTGCTTTGGGTATATTTGGATCCCCGCATGGCATCCCGCTCTTGTGGCGTTTGGGCCATTTGATGCATGACCTCAAACCGGCCGTCAAACACCGCGCCGAACACCACGCCGCCCTGGCGCAGAACCACATCGGAAAGCGTGGTAAACGCCCCGCCGGACGTGCTGTTCTGCCGGATAGACGGATCCTCCGCTTTCATGGCATAGATTGCCTGTACCTTCTTTTTCTGCTGCTCCTGCTTCATGGGACAAATCCGCCGGCAAAGGCCGCAGGAAATACATTTTTGCGGGTCCACCCATGGATAGGAGAAACCCTCCGCGTCCTGCCGCATCTGGATGGCGCCAACGGGACAGGCTTCTGCGCAGGCGGTACAGCCGCAGCAGTCCTTCTTTTCTTCATATACCTGGACCTGCTTTTCCGCCTTCCTTTGCTCAACCATTTGAAAGAGGTAATGCAAAGAATCTTCCCGTTTCTCCTGCAGTATTTTATCTACCGGCGCATAATCCATGGGCAAAAGCGCCTTTTCCAAGGAATGGCCGTCCAGCAGCCGGTCTGTCAGGCCGCAAAGCGACAGCAGGTTTTCCAGCCGGGACGCCATCGCCCCGCGGATCCGTTCTTTTGCGATCTCTGCGAAAAATTTTTTATGGAACAAAATCGAAAATACCGTGCCGTGAAACGAGTTGGTCACCACGTAATCCGCATGGGCAAACAGGCCAATCCACTCTTCCGGGCTGGTATGGGGACATAGTTCCTGCGCTTTTGCGCCTTTTCGCGGTTTTTTGATGAATTTCAGCGGCAGGCCCAATGTTTTCTCCAGCTGGCGCGCAAAATCCATCAGCGTTTGGGAATATTCCAGCTGGTAGAGCAGGATATACCCTCTCTCCGCCGGTGATTTGCTGATTTGCGCCCACTGGTCCGCCGTCAAAAGCATGGTGGGATCCAAAACCACCTGCGCCTGCCGGTGTACCAGATCCTGAATGATGTTTGCGCCCTGCTCTTCCCGGACAGAAAGGAACCGATAGTCCTGCAGCAGACGCTGATAGGTCGCCCGATACTTTTCCGGGATTTCCCGAATGCCGAAACTGGCGGCGTAACTTCCTTTTTTCGCCGGATCATCTACAAAATCCAGAAGATAGCTCGGCTCCAGATTCACCCGCCCGCAATTCCAGACCTGATCGCTGCCGGAAAGAAACAGATCATATCGGCTATTGTATTTTCCTACCGTTTTGGGCCCCACCGGCTCGCTTAAGACCAGTTTCTCCCGAAATTTGCGAAACGGCTCTGCAATGTCTTTGGTGTTCCCTTCTCCCCACAAAACCATATTGCACAGTTCCGGGAACGTGTACAGCTGACGGTCCGGCTTCCCGGAAAAGAAGGCCTTCGTCTTGGTTTTCAGCCAGCAAAGCAAATCCGCAAGATTATCCCGGTGATAGTCAATGATCTCATTTTCATACCCCTGATCCCGCAGGACTTTTTGCAGAGCATATGCCTGCAGCACCGCCCCGTAGTTGTTCACGCCATGAAAGGTAATCGTGCCAATCCGGAAAGATGCTTGTTCCAACCCTTTACTTGATTCCATGGTTTCTCCTATCTAGCTGCAATCACAGCAAAACTCTCTAAAAATGCGATGGTCGTGACCGTGATGGTGGTATACAACAAAATTTGGGGGACATTTTTGTGGACAACAATTCCCTTTCCCCGGAACAGCAACAGGACCAGTGGCAAAAACGGGAGGAAGTACCTACCCTGCACCCCTTCCACCACCCGGTTGCCAAACGGCGTCCAGGCGACGAACATGGTCATGATCGTCAAAAGGAACCCTACAAAAAACACGCCGAAGAAAAGCCATTTTTCCCTGGCGCAAAAGAAAATGCCGCCGGATCTTTCCTCTTCGGTGGGGAATGCGGAAAGGAACAGGCATACCAGCAGAATCAGCAGAAGATACGAGTGAATGCTGGTATCCAGCCATCCCAAAGTCGATCCCAGCATGGTAGACCAATAGGTACCCGTCTGCTCCACTACCGTCCGGATCAAAATTTCCAGGGACTCTCCGATATGGGTCAAAATCCACGCCGCATTATACCCATCTGCCCCGGTGCCAATGGTATCGCCGGCCTGTTTTTCCAATACGCGCACAAAGGTTTCATAATTAAAAAGGACCACGCTCACGCAGCCAATGACGATCATCGCCGCGCAGAATTGCCATTTCTTCCGATTGGATTGCATGTTCCGCCCAGGGATCAGAATGCACAGGAACACAAGCACCGTATACACCAATTTACAAGGAGCCAGCAAAAAGCTTAAAACGGCGCATCCGATGAAATCCTTCTTGGTCACCTGCTCGTTGCGGTAAACAAGCTGCAAAATCCAGGCAATCAGCAGAAACGACATCCCGATACACATCAGATCGAAAGAAAACGAGGCGGAAAGGTGGATCGCCATCGGCAGCAGGCCAATCAGGCAAAAACACAGTTTTCCCACCGGCGTTTTTCGAATGGCAAAAAACAGCAGCACCGCATAGGTGCAGGAGGACAGCAGCCGGGCAAAAAACAGCATCGGCAGCGTACCCAAATGGAGCAGGCGCCCAATGGTCAGCCCGACGATCCCAGGCAGGTATCCCCAGAACGGGTAGGAGACGTTATCTCCTTTCCGCTGTATTAAGGTGCCCCCGCCGCTCTCCAAAAAGAGATTCCCGTTTTCAAAGTAGCTGTCATAGACCGCTTTGGTCGGACGATAGGACAGTGATCTCATGGTGTCCACGTCTTCTTGCCGTTTGACCATATCGCCGTCTTCCGTCTCATATCCCTGCCCCAGCAGGAGGTTGGAATAGCGGTAAGCCGTATTAAAATGCGCCGGCTCATCTGGGATGGAATAGGTCGGGAACACGAAATTGGAAATCAGCCCCAAAAGCAGCGCCGCAAACAAAAAACCATATTCCAGCGGCTTTTTGTTCCGGCTCAAAATCCAATATACGCCCACAAGCCCCGCCACGCTTAAAACATATTGGATGCCAAACAAAACCCAAAGAGAGGTATACTTCCGTTCACCCAGCAGCTCAAAATACAGCACGGAGGTACCGCTTTCCCCATTGATATACAGAATCGGGGATTCCGTATCCGATTCTGTTTCTTCCGGCACGGCAGCATACAGGGTTACCGCATTGCCTGCCGATGCGTCCGGCGAGGTAATCACCACTTCCAGATACTCTGTCTGCAAGCTGGAAATCGGCGCATCAAATACAAAATCGCGGGTTTTATTGTCTTTTAGGTCCTCTGCAAAAACCTGCTGGGAATATCGAAGGGCGCCGCCGTCGTCATAAACCTCGATCGATACAGAGCAATCATTCATGCGGCTGTATGTGGCGAAACACAGCCGGATTCCGGAGGCAGTGTCTTCGATTGGCGTCCTGAGTTCAACCACATCGTCGGCCAGGATCTCCCCAATGACACTGGTCATTTTGCTCTGATTGTATTCTTCATTGCTGGCAATCCACTTTTTCGCTTCCGGCGCGATCCGGTCCCATCCATAATAGGCAAAGGCCACCGTGACCACCGCCAACGAAATCGCCAAGTATTTTCTGCTGGACACAGAGAAGAACCCGGCCATTTTTTCTTTCCAGCTATCCCAACTTCTCACTGTCTTTTCCTCCATCATTTGATTGAAAAATTCGCGTCGTCCAGCGAAAAATTCGGATTGTAATACGGGTCCCCTTCTTCCAGCTGCCGCTTCCATTTGGATTGGAACCGTTCCACTTCGCCAATAAAGCGGGCCCGCTTTTCCGGGGTATCGTCTTTTCTCCGGCTTTTGGGCTCATAATGGTAAAGCTCGGCAAAAGGCGTAAAGACGATCAAATATCCCAGCTGGCGGATTCTCATGCACAAATCCACGTCGTTATATGCCACTGCAAACCCTTCATCCAGCCCGCCGGTCTGCTCCCACACCCTGCGGGGGATCAGCATACACGCCGCAGTAACCGCCGTCAAATCCTGGGCATAAATGAGCCTTCCCATATACCCCAGGTCGTTTCTCGGACGGTTTCCATGCAGATGCGCCGCAACGCCGCCCGGGCCCAATACAACACCGCCGTGCTGGATGGTGTTGTCCGGATAGTACAGCTTTGCTCCCACTGCGCCGACATCGTCGCGCTGGGCGAACATCAGCATCTCTTGGATCCAGTCGGGAGAAATCACTTCCGTATTGTTGTTGAGCAAAAGGATGTATTCTCCTCTGGCAAACTGATATCCGTAGTTGTTGATAGAAGAATAGTTAAACGGCCCGTCCCACCGCACCACACGGATATTCCTCTGCCGCTCCAACTGCGCATAATATTGGAAGGTTTTCTCGTCGGTGCTGTTGTTTTCTATGACGATAATCTCGTAATTGGAATAGGTGCTTTTCTCCTGGATCGAAAGGATACATTTGCGTAAATCGGAAATATGGTCTTTGTTGGGGATTAAAATCGAAATCAACGGGTTGCCCTGAACGGCATATTTCACCCGGTAAATCGACGGATGGATCGGGTTGGAAACTTCCCCTTCCAGCCCTACCCGGCTCAGGTGATCCCGAATGGCTTTTTTTGCCGCCTCAAAGACATAGGGCTTGGCCGAAATGTTCGAAGCGACAGACAACGGATGGGAACGCCAAAAATATAATGCTTTGGGAATGTGAACAATCTTTTTGGCCTTCTCGGTCAGCCGCAGCACCATATCGAAATCCTGGCTGCCATCGCATTCGCTGCGGAACAGGCCAACCTGCTCCAACAGGTCCTTGTGAAATACGGTAAAATGGCAAATATAGTTATTGGCCCGCAAATTATCAATGGCAAAATCCGGTTTATAATGGTCCCCTACGATATTTTTGATATCGCCTTCAAAGATCAACTCATCCGTATAAATAAAATCCGCGTTTTGCTCACAGATCGCCTTCATATCTTCATACAAGGCCGCCGGATGCAAAAGATCGTCATGGTCAAACAGGCCGATATACTCCCCTGTCGCCATTTCGATGCAGGCATTGGTATTGCCGGAGATCCCCAGGTTTTTGTTCAGTTTCCGGTACCGAATCCGCGGATCCGCGCTCTGGTATTCGGCTACGATTCGCCCGACGTCCGCATGCGCCTCGTCGCTCCCATCGGCCATGCACAATTCCCAATTGGGATAGGTCTGCGCCTGGACAGACGCAATCATCTCCCGCAAAAACGGCTCCGGGGTATTATAAAGCGGCACCAGAATGCTGAATTTGATTTGCCGGGGGAAAACAACATGGCGCTGGGCTTCCAATTCCCTCTTGTCAAATTCTCCTGCTTTTTTATTTTTCCTGTCTCTGGCGATTTTTTGCTTGACCCGTTTCCAAGTATAAGCCGGACCGTCCCGCAAAATGCCTTTGATCCCTTTGCACACCAGATGGGTGGTCCGATTGGATTTCACAACCTTCTTGATCCCATCCAAGCAAACGCGCATCGGCTTGGTCAATCTCCAGGAAAAGGAGGTCACTGTCGCCTGATAGGCTTGAAACAGCGTCTCGTATTCTCTTTGCTGCTCAAAATAAAGCGCTTGGTACTCTTTGCGCTCTGCTTCCAAAAGCATATTTTTTTCTTCCAGCTCATCTGCAATCAAAGAGAAGTGCCAAACCTGGTCCTCCTTTTTTTGGCACTCGCGTTCATACCCTTCTACCGCGGCCCGCACGCTCTTGCGCTGGAAACAACGCACATCGCCGGCCAAAAAGGCGAGATCTTCTTCCCCATCCGAGAAAAATCCCTGTTCAGCAAAAATCCCGCACCAATCCAGCAGGTTCAGCTGGTCAACACTAGCGGGATTTTGCTTTTCTTCTGGCTTAAACCCAAATAAAATCCGGTCCGTCATCGCGCACAACTGCGAAACCGCCTTTTCGCAGTCTTCTTTGGACATCTGCGTCAGCGCTCCCATAGACAGAACCAGATCATACCGTTTCGGCAGCGAGGCCGGCAGCGGATCTGCCAACGACCCGGCTGCACAATACAGGTGGACCGCTTCGTCCGCCTGGGCAATGGCGTCCTGAGACGCATCCACCCCATACGCTTCTATTTTCAACCGGCGCAAAGCCGCTACCAACGCGCCCACGCCCCGCCCGGCAACCAAAACCGTCCCCGGATGGTATTTTTCTTTGATTCGAGTTGCAATATTTTCGATAACCACTTTCCGTTCTTCCGACTCCCGATCATAGATTTCGCCATTTTTCATGCGATATTGCCCCTTATCCTTCCTGTGTCACAGCCTGTTGGCTTAAATCTGATACGCGTCGCACACCTGCTGCGTTTCTCCTATCATCTTCACCTGCCCGTGGTCCAACCACAAGACCCGGTCACACATTTCCCGGATCTGATCAAGGTTGTGGGAGACAAACAACACCGTTGTCCCCCCGCCCATCAATTCCATCATCCTCTGGCGGCTTTTCCTTTGAAATGCTTCGTCCCCGACAGCCAAGATTTCATCTACAATCAAAATTTCCGGATTGACCACAGTGGCGATGGAAAACGCCAGCCGCATCATCATGCCGGAGGAATAGTTCCGGATGGGCATTTCGATAAATTCGCCCAATTCGGAAAATGCAACGATTTCCGCATACTTTTCATCCAAAAATTTGCGGGAGTAGCCCAAAATCGACCCGTTCAGGTAAATATTCTCTCTGCCCGTCAGGTCAAAATCAAACCCGCTGCCCAGCTCCAGCATGGGAACAATATTCCCACGCACCTGCACCGACCCTGCCGTCGGCTTCAGAATCCCGGAAATCACCTTTAAGATGGTGCTTTTCCCCGCGCCGTTGCGCCCGATGATTCCCAGGACCTCGCCCCGGTTCACGGTAAAACTGACGTCTTTCAGCGCCCAAAATTCCTTGTATTTGAGTTTGCCCTTCGCCATGGCCACCACGTATTCTTTGATGCTCTGGATTCGATCCTGCGTCATACGAAAAGCCATCGATACGTTTTTTACTTCTATCATGCCCGTCTTCCTCATAGATACAATACAAACTTATCCTGCACTTTTCTAAAAATCAGCCCGCCAATCAGCAAACTGCCAAGTGCAAACACAAAGCAAATCAAATACGCTTTCGGTTCCGGCGATACCCCATCCATAATGACCATCCGGGCAAACCGGATAAAGTGATACAGCGGATTCATTTTGTAAATGGTCAGAAACCGTGCCGGAATAATGCTTTCCGGGTAAAAAATCGGCGTTGCATACATCCAAATCATGCTCAGCACGTTCCATAAAAACTGGGTGTCCCGGAAAAACACCATCGCCGCCGACAGAATCAGCACCAATCCAGTGCAAAAACAAAGAAGACATACCAGCGTGAACGGAAACAGCAGCAGAGCCGGGGTGATCTTCGTTTGGGTCGCCAGCATCACCAAAAACAGCGGCACCAGGGAAAACAGCATATTGATCCCGGAAGACAGCACCCGGGTCACCGGATAAATGTATTTGGGGACATAGACCTTGGTAATCAAAGAGGCATTGCCCAAAATCGAAGTAATCCCCATGCTGCATGCTTCATTGAAAAAGTTGAACAGCACAATCCCGGTCAGAAGATAGACCGGGAAATTCGGCACATCACTTTTAAAAATCGTCGAAAAAACCACATACTGCACCGTCATGGTCAAAAGAGGATTGAGAAAGCTCCACACAATCCCCAGCACGCTGCGCTTGTATTTGGTTTTAAAGTCCCGGCTGACCAGCTGCTGGATCAAAAAGCGGTAATGGGTTACCGCATGGATAAACCGAAGCCCAAAGCAGCTCTTTCCTTTTGCCTGGAGCCGGCACAGCCGCAGGCAGTACAAACCCGCCAGCAGCTCCGCCCCCAGCGCAAACGCCCAGTAATACTGGCCAAACCACAAATCCGTCCCTCCATACACCTGAAGGCAGAGGGTCCCGTCCAGCAAAACGCCGTTTTGCTGCAGCGGCTCCCATCCTTCGCTGCCGATTTCAAAGCGGCCGGTTGCAATGGAATTGCCGAAATAGACCGTAGCTGCCTGTCCCGTTTGGCAGCCCTCCGACCAGATGGTCAGGATAAACTGCTTTTCCAAAGCGTCCTCCACCGGATCCGAAAGCCAAATCTGGCACCAGCTGTTGTCCTGCATCTGCTCCAAATCCGCCGCGAAGGTCTCTATCAAAACCGGTTCTTGCCCTGGCTGCTGCTGCGAGACGGAAAAATACATCGTCCCGCGATTCTGCCGAGCAAAGGTGCCCACCAATACCGAAAAACCGGTCAGCCGGCCGCCGGGGGAGGAAAACTGCTGGGATAAAGTGGTCCCTGGCAAAATTTCCCCTGCCGAAGCGGATGGGGAAACCGCATCGGTCGCATCGGACCGCACCTGCAGCTGCTCTCCTGCGACGAAATAAAAAAGCACCGCAAGAACAGCAAGGATTGCCAGCACAATCACACAGCCTTTTGGCAAATCCCACTTTTTCCGCATTGTCTCACCTGTCTCTCACTCTTGGATTTCGCGCAGATATCGCGCCAGCGCATCCTGCCAGGACGGCAGTCTGGAAAAACCTGCAAGGTCCAGGCTTTTTTTGCTCAGGCGCGAATTAAACGGCCGCGCCGCTTTCGCCGGATATTCGCTGGAGGGAATCGGGTTTACCGTGGCCTGGCTGCCGCTCAGGCGGAAAATTTCCGCCGCGAATTCCGCCCAGGAGCAAATCCCTTCATTGGTGGCATGATACGTCCCATATTGCTCCGTCTGCACCATATCGCACAAAAGCGGGGCCAGGTCCGCCGTGTAGGTCGGCGACCCTACCTGGTCGCACACCACGTTGACCTGATCCCGTTGCTGGCCCAGCCGAAGCATGGTCTTGACAAAATTGTTTCCGTTTTTGCCAAATACCCAGGCGATCCGCACGATAAAATACCGGTCCAGCAGGCTCTTTACCGCCAGCTCTCCGCCCAGTTTGGTTTTCCCGTAGACGCTCAACGGGCCGGTGGGATCGTCCACCTCGTAAAAATCTTCCCCTGTGCCGGGAAAGACGTAATCGGTGCTGAGATACAACATTTTTGCGCCGATTTCCCGGCAAGCCGCCGCGATATGGCGCGTCCCTTCCACATTGACCTGCTCGCACCGGACCGCGTCCTCTTCCGCCCGGTCTACCGCCGTATAGGCAGAGCAATGGATCACCGCATCCGGCCGGTAGTTTATGATAAAAGCGGTGGTGGCCGCCTCATCGGTAATATCGAAATCTTCCAAATCCGCGCCCAGGCAGTCGATCTGCCGCTGGCGCAGGACGTTCATCACATCATACCCCAGCTGCCCTTTGACGCCGGTAACCAGAATTTTCATCTGGGATTCCCCCTTTTCCTGCAACCGATCCGTTGTTACCGGTTTCCATACATCTTTTCGTAATAGTTTTGATAATCCCCGCTGATAATATGCTCCCACCAGGGCTTGTTGTCCAAATACCAGCGGATGGTCTTCTGGATTCCCTCGTCAAACGGCGTCGTCGGCAGCCATCCCAGCTCCTCATGGATCTTGGTGGGGTCGATGGCATAACGCATATCGTGACCCGGACGGTCGGTGACAAACCGGATCAGGCTTTCCGGCTTGCCCAGCGCTTTGAGAATGGTTTTGACCACTTCCAGGTTGGTTCGCTCATTGTGTCCGCCAATGTTGTACACCTCGCCGTCCCGCCCGCGACGTACAATCAGGTCGATGGCTGCGCAGTGGTCGGTGACATACAGCCAGTCCCGCACGTTTTCGCCTGTCCCGTAAACCGGCAAAGGCTTGTCGTTGAGCGCATTGGCAATCATCAACGGGATCAGCTTTTCCGGGAAATGGTAGGGCCCATAGTTATTGGAACAACGGGAAATGCTGATAGGCAGCCCAAAGGTCCGGTGATACGCCTGGACCAGCAGATCCGCCGACGCTTTGGACGCAGAATACGGGCTCGACGTGTGAATAGGGGTCTGTTCCGTAAAGAACAGGTCCGGCCGGTCCAGGGGCAGATCGCCATATACCTCGTCGGTAGATACCTGATGATACCGCTGAATCCCATATTTCCGGCAAGCGTCCATCAAAACGCCTGTGCCCAAAATATTGGTCTGCAAAAAAATGCCGGGGTCTACCACCGAACGGTCCACATGGCTTTCCGCCGCGAAGTTGACCACCACGTCCGGATGTTCCTGCTCAAACAGCGCATAAACCGCCGGCCGATCGGCAATATCCCCTTTGACAAAGGTAAAATTCGGGTTTTGCATCACCTTTTCCAGGGTCTCCAGATTGCCCGCATAGGTCAATTTATCCAGACAAACAATCTGGTCTTCCGGATATTTTTCCAACAGATAGAAAATAAAATTACTGCCGATAAAGCCGGCGCCGCCGGTGACTAACCATTTCATGTTTATTTCTCCCTATAAATAAAATCTACGTCGCTGTCGCGCAGCAACGGCGCCTTCTGGTCTTTTTCCGATAAAATCGGGTGTTCCACCCGCCAGTCAATCCCCAACTCCGGATCGTTCCACAAAATATTGCGATCTGTAGAAGGATTATACAAATTATCCTCTTTGTATAGAAACTCCACATCGTCCGTCAGGGTCACAAACCCGTGGCCAAACCCCCGGGGGATCAAAAGCTGGCGTTTATTCTCCGCTGAAAGCTCTACCGCCACCCATTTTTTATAGGTGGGGGAACCTTTGCGCAAATCCACCGCTACATCCAACACCGCGCCGCGGCCGCAGCGCACCAGCTTGGCCTGGGCGGCATCCCCTTTTTGGAAGTGGATGCCCCGCAGCGTTCCTTTCTGAGCGGAATAGGACTGGTTGTCCTGTACAAAGTGATAATGCAGGCCCGCTTGTTCCATGTTGCGGGTAGACCAGGTTTCCATGAACCATCCCCGATGATCGCCAAATACTTTCGGCTCTAAAATATAAACGTCCAATACCTCGGTGGGAATCACGTTCATACTGCAGCGCTCCTTTAATAAATGATTTTGTGCTCCGCCACTTTTCTCAAGTGCGTGCCATAGCCCGATTTGCCATACCGTTCCGCCGCTGCCAGCAGCTGCTCCTCGCTGATCCAGCCATTTTTATACGCGATTTCTTCAATGGCGGAAATTTTGATCCCCTGCCGGTTTTCAATGACCTTGACAAATTCCGCCGCTTCCGCCAGCGCATCCACCGTACCGGTATCCAGCCAAGCGTAGCCGCGTCCCAGGGTGACCACATTCAAAGAACCTTCCTCCAAATACATCCGGTTCAAATCGGTAATTTCCAATTCCCCGCGCTTGGAGGGCTTGACCTTTTTGGCCAGCTCGCAAACCCGGTTATCGTAGAAGTACAAACCGGTGACACAATAATTGGATTTGGGATGTTCCGGCTTCTCTTCAATGGAAATCGCTTTGCCGTTCTCGTCAAACTCCACAATGCCAAACCGCTCCGGGTCGTCTACATAATAGCCGAACACCGTGGCGCCCTCTTCCCGCGCCGCCGCATCCCGCAAATGACGGGTCAGGCCGTTGCCGTAGAAAATGTTATCCCCCAGCACCATGGCGCAGCGGTCTTCGCCAATAAATTCCTCCCCGATCAAAAAGGCCTGCGCCAGCCCATCCGGCGAAGGCTGCACCGCATAGGACAAATGAATGCCGTACTGGCTCCCATCCCCCAGCAGCCGCTCGAAATTGGGCAGGTCCTGCGGGGTGGAAATAATCAGGATATCCCGAATCCCCGCCAGCATCAGGGTGGACAGCGGGTAGAAAATCATCGGCTTATCATAGACGGGTAGCAGCTGCTTGGAGGTAACCAGGGTCAACGGATACAATCTGGTGCCGGAACCCCCGGCCAAAATAATGCCTTTCATGTTATTCTCTCCTTTATCCAAATAAAAATCCGGCCAATTTCTTTATGACGCCGTATTTTACCGTTCGGTTGCGGCACTGGAACCACCGCCGCTGCAGCCATCCCTTGTTTGCCAAGGCGGCGTATCCTGCGGTCAATTGCCGCTGCGCCAAAGACAGCCGGTCTTCAAACTCCACGCAGAAACGTTCCGCCTGCCGATAACTTTCCTGCAGCTGGTTGCGGTATTCTCCCAGCGCAAACAGGCGGCGCAGCAAATACTGCGGGGAATGTGCGAATTTTGCTCCCATCTCGTTGCCGCCGTGTTGGCGGTAGAGCATGGTGGCCTCTTCCAGCGGGACAATTTTCCCAAATGCACTGGCTGTCAATGCCAGCCACCAGTCATGCATCACGCAAAAATCCGGTTCTCGGCGGATGAGGTCCCCCAGCGGACGGTTATACATGGCCGTACAGCCGGTCACCGTATTTTGGGCCAGCTCATAATGCAGCGCCGTGCGGCGCCAGTTGCCGTTGACCGTATGGCGGTAAGACGGATCCAACACCCGCAGGTCCCCGTCCACCACCGTCAAATCCGTATGGACCAGGATCGGGACGTCCTCGCCATACTGCGCCTGTGCTTTTTGCATGGCTGCCAGCGTCTTTTCCACCTTATCCGGCAGCCAGACGTCGTCCTGGTCGCAGAGCATGACAAAATCCTCTCGATGCGCCAGCATCATCTGGAAAAAATTATGCTTGGCGCTACCGGAATTGGCGGGATTGCGTTCCGCCACGATCCGCTCCGGCTGTTTGCGCGCATAGTCCTGGATGATTGCCCAGGTCCCGTCGTCTGAACCGTCGTCCCGAATATATAACACAAAATCCCGGAAGGTTTGTTGCAACACCGAATCGATTTGTGCGCCGATATAGGCGGCCCCATTGTACGAAGCCATCAAAATGCAGACCAAAGCATCGCTCCCTTGAGGAGACGGGCGCAAAATAGGCGCAGTACTCCCTTGTGTTTTTTACATGGCTATTTTAACCGATGGCGGTATAAAACACAAGCTTTTGTCTTCTTTTTGTCCAATCTTTCCAAAATATTCATAAATAAGATATGTCTTTCAGCCTTTGTGAATATCCTCTTTTTGCGGCTTTCCCGGTTTTCCCACCCGCAATCGATAAGCAAGGGGAAACGGTTTTCCATAAAAAGGGCGCTTTGAAAAAATCCAACTAAAAGGGCGAGGGTTTCAGGGCCGAAAGATACGAAGCCCTCTCTGCGCCGGAGCCGAAAATTTCGAAATCCAACGCAACAAATAAGGAAGGATCATGTCATCTATCATCGGTTATGAAACGGTATTATCAATAAATTATTTATAATTTGTTGATAATATATGTAATATTTCTACTTAAAAAAAGGTATTTTAAGTAGAATCATAAAACAAAGCGCGCATGTTTTATGAAAACAGGAAGTCAACCATGTTACAAAAGAAAGAGGTGCCATTATGAAAAGGAAGAGAATAAATTAATTATGTGCCATCTTATCCGTTACAATGGTTATTCTTTTATGTCCGCCGATTGCTTTTGCTGAAGATGCCATTCCAGACGCAAAAATGCTTTCTTACGAGGATTATTTTGAGAACGAGCATGGTTTTTATCTGGATACGATTACCAAATCGAAACAATATCTCAATATGTCCACCGGTTTGTTTTCTCCTCTTGTTCAAAAAGAAGCGAATGGAACAATCACACGAAACGGGCAGGAAGTTACTGGCATTATTGGCAACTCCGAGATCGTATTTTTCGCAATCGATCATACGGTTTACCGATATCATGTAAAATCAAAACGTATCGATGCTGTCTTTACCGAGCCCATGATGGAAAGCTTTTATCCCATCACAAGTCATAAAATTTTATGGAAAAGAGCAGAATCCTCTTCCATGGCGAAAGCCATCTGCACAAATAGAATAAATGGGACGGATAATCAGTACTTTTTGTACGATGTCGATTTAAAATCATCTAGAAAAGCGGTTAACCCCCAGCAATTAATTTCGGCAACAACAAAAAGTGGATATACAAATTTAAGATATTATACAACTAATATTAACGGGAAAGCAATCCCTCGTACTGTCAGCGGCTTCAGATTTGGCGATATATATACTGATTATCCGAATGTTGGTGCTTCGCAGTGTCAAAATTTTGGGATAGTTGTATTTGCGCACATATGGGATGGAAATTTTACTCAGTTCTATAGCAATACTTCATGGTATGACCAAGATCATTACGGCACAAATATGTCTATCGATACGATGTACAATACTATTTCTTCATATCCAGCGGGGAGTCTTATTCGGCTATTGAATCGTGATACTTCTTATGCTACACGTCATACTGTGATACTGACAGAAAGTGTTAACGGCTATGTCTATGTTTATCACGCAAATATGTTTGGAGACAACGCTGTTTATATTACTTATTTTTCCAAATCCCAATTTAATGACTGGTATAAAGGTATCGACTATATTTGTTATAATTAGGAGACATTGGTATGATGAAAAATAGTTCTTTTTACAAAAAAATTGTACTTTCGGGAATCCTATTGTTTTTTCTAAACGGATGCGGCGGCACGCCAGCCGCGGAACAAAGCTCTTTTTCCTTCGAGTCAGCGTCTCTGCCGGGTGATTTTCCATCCGCCTCCTCCTTTCACAGCCTGAGCGAGCAGGAATCCATTATTTTAAAAACATATGAACGTCTATCAAAAGATAATCTTTCTTATGAAGAATATTTTTCTCAGGAAAGGTATTGGGAAACAGACGGGTGGGGCTACGCCCTGTTCGAGTACCGACCGGACGAAAATGCAATTTATCAAAAAGAGCTGGACGGGACCCTTCGGTTGTTTTATGCTCATGATGAGCCTATCGACAGGCTTTATTGGGACAATCGTTATCTGTTCTATTTCCTGTCTGATCATCGTATTTACCGTATTTTTGTCCCGGATTGCAAAGTGGAAAAAATATATGAAAATCCGCAGATTTCCGGTTTTTCTCCTCTTTCCAACTATGCGGTTTTGTTTGCCGTCCCCAACCCTGAAAACGAAGGAAAAAACAGCGAAACAGACCCGTCAGAACCTCCGGATTATTTTATTTATCATGCGGGAAAGGATTCTCAATGGCCTTTACATCCAGAAGAAATCGGCCTAGATTCCATTGGCGGCAGTATTACAAGAAGCGCAAGAGAGATCTACCAGATCCCCGCCCAATAAAAAGATCCATCCTGCCTTAACTGGCAGGATGGATCTTTTTGTCAATCTAAAACATCCCGAAAAAGCCGGAGAGGGTACTTTAATCTTTTCTTTTCCGGACGCGTAATGCTGCGCTTGAATGTAAAAAGGCCCGGAGCGCGAACGGCTCCAGGCCCTTGCCTGATTGGCTGGGCTGGCTGGATTCGGACCAGCGGGATGACGGAGTCAAAGTCCGTTGCCTTACCACTTGGCGACAGCCCAATATGCGTTTGTATCTTTGCCCTTACTGACCTTTTCTATGCAGCAAAACCGGCAAATATGAAAAAAAGGCAAACGCCTTTTTTAGTTAAAAATGGGGTGGATAGTCGGATTCGAACCGACGGCCTCCAGAGCCACAATCTGGCGCTCTAACCAACTGAGCTATACCCACCATATTTGGCGCGCCAAAAGGGACTCGAACCCCTGGCCTATTGCTTAGAAGGCAATTGCTCTATCCAGCTGAGCTATTGGCGCATATGTCGATATTCGCTGAGATGTAGAAATGGAGCGGGTGATGGGAATCGAACCCACGTAACCAGCTTGGAAGGCTGGAATTCTACCATTGAACTACACCCGCAGGCTTTAGCGACAGATGATATTTTACCAAACTACGCTTCTTTTGTCAATGCCTTTCTCTATTTTCTTCTTTCGCTTCCAACCCATTTTTACAAAAAAGGCGGGGAAACCCCGCCTTTTTTATGCCGATACAATTTTGATTTTCCCGTCTTCGTCCACCGCTTTGATCAGCGCCACCGTATTGCCAATCTGTTCCACCAGCAGCATACAGATGGGATCCTCCACCTCCCGGCGGATGACCCGGCGCAAATCCCGGGCGCCGCTCTTGTGGCCATATGCCTGCTTGGCGATCAGGCCGAGAACCGATTCGTCCCAGCCAAAGGCAATCCCTTTTTCCTTCATGGGCTCCACCAGTTCCTGCAGCATCAGCGCCGCGATTTTCTCATAGTCTTTTTCATCCAGCTGGCGGAAGGTGACGATTTCATCCACCCGGCCCAAAAATTCCGGCCGCAAAAATTGGGACAGCGCCTTGTAGGTGTGTTCTTTTCTTGCCTGGGATTCGTTTTTCGTAAACCCAACCGTGCTTTCCTTCTGCTCGCTGCCCGCGTTGGAAGTCATTACCACCACGGTATTTTCAAACGATACCGTGCGGCCATGGGCGTCGGTCAACTTGCCCTCGTCCAAAATCTGCAGCAGGATATTCATCACATCCGGATGCGCCTTCTCGATCTCGTCGAACAAAATTACCGAATACGGGCGGCGGCGGACCTTCTCGGTCAGCTGCCCCGCTTCGTCGTATCCCACATAGCCGGGGGGCGCCCCCACAATCCGGGACACCGAATGCTTTTCCATAAACTCGGACATATCCAGGCGGATCAGCGGATCGGTGGAATCAAACAGTTCCTGGGACAAGACCCGCACCAGTTCGGTTTTCCCCACGCCGGTGGGACCCACGAAGATAAAGGAAGCAGGCCGGCGCCGGGCGGAAATCTGCACCCTGCTGCGCCGGACAGCCGACGCCACCAGTTCCACCGCCTCATCCTGCCCGATGATCTTTTTCTTCAACGTCTCTTCCAGCCGCGCCACCTTATTCAGTTCGGATTCTTTGATTTTGCTGGCCGGGATCCCAGTCCAAAGCTCAATCACCTTGGCCACGTCTTCGCTGGTCACCTCTGCGCCCAGCGCCTTGGGTTCCAACTCATCCAGCTGGGCCGCCATCTGCAGCTGGTCCGATTTGATCCGCGCCAGCTGCTCGTAGTCCAAATGCTCCGGATCGCTTTCCAGCTGCTCCACCCGCTGGCGGGAGGCCAAAAGCTTTTGATTCAGCTCGTCGTACTCCGCCATTTCCTTATTGCGCAGCGCGGCGCAGGAACAGGCTTCGTCCAAAAGGTCAATGGCCTTATCCGGCAAAAACCGGTCGTTGATATACCGTTCCGACAGCACCACCATGCTGCGGGCCATTTCCGGCGATACCGTGACCCGGTGGTACTTTTCATAGTACCCGCGAATCCCCTCAATGACCTTCACCGCGTCTTCAATCGACGGCTCATTCACCGTCACCGGCTGGAACCGGCGCTCCAGCGCCGAATCTTTTTCGATGTATTTGCGGTATTCCCCAAACGTAGTGGCGCCGATCACCTGAATTTCGCCCCGGGATAGAGCGGGTTTCAGGATATTGGCCGCGTTCATCGACCCTTCCGCATCCCCGGCGCCTACCAGGTTGTGCACCTCGTCGATAAACAGGATGATATTGCCCAAAGCCCGTACTTCGTTGATCAGCCCTTTGACCCGGCTTTCAAACTGGCCGCGGAACTGGGTCCCCGCCACCAGCGCCGTCATATCCAGCAGGTGGATTTCCTTTCCTTTCAGCTTCAGCGGCACCGAACCCGCCGCAATCCGCTGGGCAATCCCTTCCGCAATGGCCGTTTTCCCCACGCCGGGCTCACCGATCAGGCAGGGATTGTTCTTTGTCCGACGGTTGAGGATCTGCACCACACGGTAAATTTCCTCATCCCGGCCAATGATCCGATCCAGCGCACCGTCTCTGGCCTTTTGGGTCAGGTCCGTACAATAGGCCTCCAGGAATTTTCGTTTGGGCGCTTTTTTCCCTTTTTGCTCGCCGTGTCGGGCCCGGTTGCCCGGCGCGTTGGCAGATTCCTGCCCCGATGCGCCGTTATTTCGTCCAAACATATTCTGCAAAAACGGGAACGTCTGGGCGCCGCCCGGTTCAAAACCCGGATTTTCTTCCAACTCCTCGTCCATTTCCCCGTCTGTTTCATCCGCTTCGTCCATCATACCCATCAACTGGTCGTTCATGCTTTCGATTTCGTCGTCGGTAATCCCCATTTTCTCCATCAACTCATTGACCGGTCCGATCCCCAGTTCCTTGGCGCATTGCAGACATAGCCCCTCATTGATGGTTTTCCCATTTTCCATCCGGGTCATAAACACGACCGCGACCCTCTTTTTGCATCTGGAACACATCATACTCATTGCCACGATTTACACCCCATATATCTTTTCACCCAATTACAAAATTGGTGGTTTCTGTGCTGAATTGAAAGCTATTATAAATAGCAAATGTGAACTGGTTGTGAAAAAAACTTCTCTCAGAAAAAAACTTCGCGCACCGCAACGGGCGTCGGCGGTAAAATCAGGCACCCGTCCCCCCCAGCATGGATAGCGGCGCCGATAACGCCCCCAAAGCGCTTTGTTCCAGCAGCAGCCGGATCAGCCAGGTGCTTTCCAGCGTCTGGCGGTTCAGAAACGGAATGCTGTCCCCCGTCAACGCCAGCACCAGGCTGACGGTGGTCACCGCCAGATATAAATACAGCACACCCTCCACCGCGCCTACGCAGCCGCCTAGAAACGTATTGAGCGTCCCGACGATCGGGACATGCCGCAGGCCGGTGAAACAACGCGCCGCCATGCGCGTCAGGAACATGAACAGCGAAAAAAGCAGCAGGAAAAAAATCGTGGTAATGAGCGCGATGCAGGTGGGCGCAATCGTCTCGTCTACAATTTGCCCGGCCACCTGTTCTATGCCGCCGGAAGCGGAAGGGATGGTCCAATCCGCCGGGAGGCCTGCAAATTCCATCGCGTTCTTTAAATAGGCAGGAATACTTTCCAGCACGGCCGCCAAGGACTGCAAAAAAGCATCCGCCGACCCGGTTTGCGACAATTGTTCCGTCACCTTTTCCAGCAAAGGCTGGCGAATAAACCGTCCAAAAGCGTATTCCGCCGCCGGGCCCGCAATGAGATTGGCCAAAAACATAGAGACAAAAAAGCCCACCAGCTGGACCACCGTGCGGACAAACCCGCGCCTGGCGGCGGCGCGGACCGATGCGGCTACAAACAGCACAGCCGCCAGATCCAAAAGCAAAGGCAATGCCTTCTCCACATTCATCCCCTCCCTTTCTTTTTCTCTTGGGATTTCTCTTCTTTTTCCGATTAGCGCAGCGGTTCCTGGCAGATTGCGTCCGGCGTGACATAATAAATGTAGTCTTTCCCCAAACTCAGGGATAAGATTTCCGTCTCCGGAGCGATTTCCTGGACCAATTCCCCCGCCGCATTGTAAACATGAATCCGGTTGCCCAGCAGCAAAGCCGCGTGGCCTTCGCATCCGTCCAGCTGCTCTACCTGCTCTTGCAGCAGCACACTCCCGCTTTCCTGGCCGGAGCTGCCCAGCAAAGAAAGTTTGACCGATTTGAATTCCCGGTAATCTCCTAAAATCAAAGCGGAAAGCTTTTTGCCGTCCGAATCGAACAGGCGAAGCGGTTCGTCCTGGAAGGAAACCACCGCTTTTTCTTTGCCGGACGTGGAATAATAGTAGGCCGCCTGGTCGGTCAGCACCTGCAGCTCCCCGTTGAGATATGCCAAACTATGGACGGTCTCGTCCACATAGCTTTTCTGGGCAAACGGCGTTTCTTCGTTCAGCCGGTACATCGTCAGGCCGCTGACCAGATCCCCTTCCTGCACCTGCACGGTAGATACGGCGATGCTGTCCCCATCCGGCGAAAAAGCCGCCCCATACAGGTAGCTTTCCGCGGATTTCCAGGAAAACACCGGTTCCTCCAGCAAATTGTCATACACGGTGATTTCTCCCAAAAAGCGCTGCGGGTTGGTAATCACCGCCAAATCGTTTTGGCGGGACAAAGCGGCAAACAGCACCGGCGCGTCCATTGTCAGCTCCCGGATGGTCTTGGTCTTGCTCTCCACCCGCACAAGGTTCGAAGAGGGGTCATACAGGATAATCCGGCTGTCGGAACATTGCATCACGGGATTGGCAAACCCATGGGCTACCTCCCGCAGCAGCTTGCCGTTCTTATTATAGATATGCAGATGCGTATCGGTCAGAACCAACAAGGTATTGCCCATGGTTTTGGTCTGGCGGATTGTCGCGGCGGAATATTCCATCGGGTACCCGGCGCCGGAACCCAGCTCGGCAAACGCGCCGGAAAGCTGTTCGGCCAGACTGGTCCGTTTCACTTTTTCCCATAGCAGCCACCCGCCGGCAAAAATCGCCAAAGCCAGCAAAAAAGCCCCGATGCGCTTGAGATTTTGCCGCCGGTTGCGTTTTCTGCGCAGCCGCTCAATATGTTCCAGCTGGCCCATTTGGATTCCCCTCCTGTCTGGTTGGATACAGTCTTGCCCCAGCGCCCCTTACCTAGGCTGTGCCGCCGGCCCGCTTTGCTCGCCCTTTGCCGGGAAATCCCAGCTTTCCGGGCGCTCATAGAACACCTCGTCCAGATACAGCCCGTGGGCCGGGGCGGTGATCCCCGCCAGCGACCGATCCTTTTCTTCCAAGGCCCGGCGCACCTGCTCCAAACGGATCTTCCCTTCGCTAACCCGCAGCAGCGTGCCCACAAGGATCCGCACCATATGATACAAAAAGCCGTCCCCTTCTACCGTAAAGGTAACGAGGTCCCCCTGCCGGTCCACTTCACACCGGTAGATGGTCCGCACCGTGTCGGACAAATCCGCCTTGGCGCTGCAAAAGCCGCCAAAATCGTGGGTCCCCAAAAACAAGGTGCAGCACCGCCGCATCTTTTCCTCATCCAGCAGCTGCCAATATTCCAGGGCCCGCCCTTTCCAAAACGGGTTTTTCCCATCCGCATTCCAAATCAAATACCGGTACCGCTTTCCTACGCTGCTGTATCTGGCGTGAAAATCCAGCGGGACCTCCCGGCAGTCCAGCACCCCGATATCCTCCGGCAAAACGGCGTTGAGTCCCCGTTTGAGCGCATACAGCGGGATCGGGTTTTCCGTAAGGAAATTAAAGCAGAACCGGTTGGCATGTACCCCGGCGTCGGTGCGGGAACATCCTTTCACATCTTCCCGCCGGCGCAGCACCGTTTCCATGGCGTCCTGCACCACCTGGGTGATCGAAAGGGCGTTGGCCTGTACCTGGGAACCGTGGTAGGCCGTTCCAATATAACAAAGCGTCATCAGGATATTGCGCATCCCGGCTCTCCTTCCTATCCAGACAAAGCCCCCGGCAGCGGCTTTAAAACACCACCGGCGCGAAGATGTTGACTACCACAACCATGCCGATGCACAAAACCGTCACCGCCGCGGCAACGCCGTCCTGCCAGCTGTAATGCAGCTGTTTCATCCTGGTCCGGCCCACATCTCCCCGATAACACCGGCACTCCATCGCCAAAGCCAGTTCATCCGCCCGGCGAAACGCCGATACAAACAAAGGAATCAAAATCGGCACCAGCGCTTTGGCCCGCTGGATCACCCCGCCGCTTTCCAAATCCGCGCCGCGGGCCTTTTGCGCGTTCATGATTTTATCCGTCTCTTCGATCAGCGTCGGGATAAACCGCAGCGCAATGGTCATCATCATCGACAGCTCATGCACGGGAAAATGGATTTTTTTCAGCGGTTTCATCAGCCGCTCCAAGCCGTCGGTCAGGGTAATGGGGGAGGTCGTATAGGTCAAAAGCGACGTCCCGGCAATCAGGCAGATAATCCGGATGGTCATGACCACCGCCGTCAGCAGCCCCTGGCGCGAGATATGAAAGATCCACCAATCCACCAGCGGGTCCCCTTTGACAAAAAACATGTTCAGCAACGTGGTAAAGATGATAATCGGGATGACCGGCTTCAGGCTTTTGGTAATCATTTTCGGTGGGATTTTAGAAATGGCATAAGCAAAAATCAAAAACAGGATCCCTACGCCAAGCCCCAATGGGTTGGAGACGGTAAACAGCATGACGATATACCCAATGGTCAACAGAATTTTCATCCGCGGATCCAGCCGGTGCAAAACAGAATGCCCCGGAAAATACTGCCCGATGGTAATATCCTTAAGCATGGGCCTTCCCTCCTTGCTGCATGATCCGCTCCAGGGCTTCTTTCGCCCGCTCCACCGTGTAGACGTTCTGCGGTACCGGCCATCCTTTTTCGCGCAAAGAGAGGAACACCCGGGACACCTGCGGCACCGCCAGCCCCATGGCCTCGATTTCCTTGCTGCGGGAAAAGACCTGTTCCACATCGTCGAACATGTCCACCCGGCTGTGGTTCATGACCAGTACTTGTTCGGTATATTTCGCCACGTCTTCCATGCTGTGAGATACCAGCAGGATGGTTTTCTTCTGTTCCTGGTGGTATTCCAGAATCTGGCCCAGAATCCGGTCCCGCCCCTTGGGATCCAGCCCGGCGGTGGGCTCGTCCAAAATCAGCACTTCCGGGCTCATGGCGATCACGCCTGCAATGGCCACCCGGCGCTTTTGCCCCCCGGACAGCTCGAACGGGCTTTTTTCCATCTGATCGTCTTTTAACCCCACAAACAGCGCCGCCTCCTTGACCCGGCGGTCGATTTCCTCTTCAGAAAGGCCCATATTTTTGGGTCCAAACGCAATATCCTGATAAACCGTATCCTCAAACAGCTGGTATTCCGGATACTGGAACACCAGCCCCACCCGGAACCGGACCTTGCGGATTTCCTTGGGTTTTTCCCAAATATCCTCTCCGTCGACGTAAATTTTCCCTTCCGTGGGGCGCAGCAGTCCGTTGAAATGCTGAATCAGGGTCGACTTGCCTGATCCGGTATGGCCGATAATCCCGATCATTTTGCCTGCTTCGATCTCCAGGTTGATGTCGGAAATGGCGGCCCGCTCATAACTGGTGCCCTGGGAATAGGTGTGTGTCAAATGCTCTGTTTTAATGACTGACATGGTGTTCCTCCAACAGCTTCTCAATGGCCTGGACGCATTCTTCTTCAAAAAGGATGTCGTCCGGCAAATTATAACCGTCCTGCCGCAGCAGCCACGCCAGTTCGGTTGCCTGCGGCACATCCAGCCCGACGCTTTTGAGCAGCTCCACATGGGAAAAGACCTGCCGGGGCGGCCCGTCTAAAATCACCTTGCCATTGTCTACGACGACCACCCGGCCGCTTTGGGCCGCCTCGTCCATATAGTGGGTAATCAAAACCACCGTAATGCCAAACTGCCCGCCCAGCTGCCGGATGGTCTGCAATACTTCTTTGCGTCCTTGGGGATCCAGCATGGCGGTGGGCTCGTCCAGCACGATGCATTTGGGGCGCATGGCGATAATGCCTGCAATGGCCACCCGCTGCTTTTGCCCCCCGGACAGCTGATGGGGGGAATGTTCCCGGTATTCGTACATGCCCACCGCTTTTAGCGATTCGTCCACCCGCCGGCGGATTTCCTCCGGCGGCACCCCCAGGTTTTCCAGCGCAAACGCCACGTCCTCTTCCACGATGGTGGCTACCAGCTGGTTGTCCGGGTTCTGGAACACCATGCCCGCCGACTGGCGGATATCATACAGCCTGTCCTCTTCTTTGGTATTGATGCCGTTGACATAGACCGTGCCGGCAGTGGGCAGCAAAATCGCGTTGAAATGCTTGGCTAACGTCGACTTGCCCGACCCGTTATGCCCCAGCACCGCCACAAATTCCCCCGGCTGAATGTCCAGGGAGATATCGTCCAGCACAATGGGCGGCAGCTGTTTTTCTTCATAATTGTCATATGCAAAGGATACATCCCTTGCCGATAAAATCGGTTCCATGTGATATTCCTTCTTTCTTGCCTAACGTTCCTGCTCCCATACGGCAGTGGACCCGCAGGGAAGCGCAAAGCCGGAAGCGGTGACCGGCAGCCCGATTTCCGACGCCCATACCCGGCCGCTCCTGCCGCGTCCTACGGTCACGCCCAGCAGGTACGCCATCACCGAAGCCGGCAGCCCGGTGGTATAGGAATTGAGCAGGAAGAACAGCGCGTCGTCGGAAAGCAGCTGCGCCGTCAGTTCCAGCAGCCCATAGATCTGCTCTTCCAGCTTCCACACCTCGCCCCCAGGCCCTCTGCCGTAGGAGGGAGGATCCATCAGGATCCCGTCGTACCGGTTGCCGCGGCGGATTTCCCGTTCCACAAATTTTTTGCAGTCGTCCACAATCCAGCGGATGGGCGCGTCGCCCAGCCCGGACAGGGCCGCGTTTTCCCTGGCCCAGGACACCATCCCTTTGGACGCGTCCACATGGCACACGGCCGCGCCCGCCGCCGCGCAGGCCAGCGTCGCGCCCCCCGTATAGGCAAACAGGTTGAGCACCTTCACCGGGCGGGCGGCATTTTGAATCTTTTGCGCCATAAAGTCCCAGTTGACCGCCTGTTCCGGGAAAAGCCCCGTATGCTTAAACCCGGTGGGGCTCACCTTAAAGGTCAGCCCGCCATACCGGATCGTCCACGCATCCTTTTCCAAAGAACGGTTCTGCCAGCTGCCGCCCCCGGTGCTGGAACGCTGGTACCGCGCATTCGCCCGCC
The DNA here is from genome assembly GCA_944382905.1 of uncultured Clostridia bacterium. Lineage (GTDB taxonomy): Bacteria > Bacillota > Clostridia > Oscillospirales > Ruminococcaceae > UBA3818. The sequence goes on from CALWNU010000001.1 coordinate 25,433, forward strand.
GCCAGGCCGGATGGTCCTTGGGCGTATGCCAAATAATCTGCGGGTCGGGGCGGATCAGCGTAACGCCTCCCCACCGCTCCAGCTTTTCCCCGCCGGAGGTATCTAAGATTTCATAATCCTTCCACTGGTCGGCAATTCTCATAGCGGCTCCTTTATTTTTGTCTTGCTTCGATCGCTTGGGCAATCGTCTCGGCGATGCGTTCAATTTGGTCGTAATCCGCGCCTTCCACCATCACCCGTACCAACGGTTCGGTCCCGGACGGCCGGACCAGCACCCGTCCCTGATCGCCCAGCTGGTCATCCATTTCTTTAAACAAGTCGTCCAGCTCCCACAAGGAAGCTTTCAGCTCGTCGTCTGCACGTACATTTTTCAAAACCTGCGGATAGGTGGTCATGAGTTTGCGCAGTTCCCGCAAAGGCCTTTTCTCCCGGGCCAGCACCCCCAGCAGATGCACTGCGGAAAGCTGCCCGTCGCCGGTGGTCATATCGTCAAAGAAGATGATATGGCCCGACTGCTCCCCGCCCAGGCAGTAGCCGCCCTGCATGATGGTTTCCAGCACATAGCGGTCCCCGACCTTGGTGGTGGGGGTAATGATATCGTGTTCTTTCGCAAAATGGAACAGGCCGAGATTGGACATCACCGTGACCACCAGCCCATTGTTTTTTAGCTTCCCCCGTTTTTTGAAATCCATGGCAAAAATCGCCATCAGTACATCGCCGTCTACCAAAACGCCGTCTTGGTCCACCGCCAGGCACCGGTCGGCGTCGCCGTCAAAGGCGAAACCCAAATCGCACCCATGCGCTTTGACGTATTCCTGCAGCCCTTCGATATGGGTGGAACCACAGTCTTGGTTGACGTTGACGCCGTTGGGTTCGGCATGGAGCACATGGCACTTGGCTCCCAACCGGCGAAATACTTCCGGCGCAGTTACGCTGGCGCAGCCGTTGGCGCAGTCCAGCGCCACGTTAAGCCCCTCAAAGCAGCCCTCTCCCAGGCTGACCAGATAATCTACATAATCATTCACCGCATCCATGGCCAGCGTTACGGCGCCAATCTGTTCCGGCGCCGCCTTGGGAGGAACCCGCTCGTTGTCGATAATAATGGCTTCGATCTCCTCTTCTTCCTCATCGGAGAGCTTAAACCCGGTCCCGCTGATGATCTTGATCCCATTATCCATAAACGGGTTGTGGGAAGCGGTCAGCATAATGCCGGCATCCGCTTTCATCCGGCGCACCAGATAAGCGACCGCCGGCGTGGGAACTACCCCCAGCAGCTGCACGTCGCAGCCTACCGAACACAATCCCGCCGCCATGGCGGCTTCCAGCATGCTGGAAGAAAGGCGGGTATCCCTTCCGATGATAAACCGCGGCTTTCTCCCGATTTTTTCCCGGATCACCGTCCCCGCCGCCTGGGCCACCTCCATGGCCAGGTCCACGCTCAGCTCTTTATTGGCAACCCCCCGGATGCCATCGGTTCCAAACAGTTTGCCCATGCTCTTACTCCTTTATCACAAATCCAGTTTCATCTGGTCGGTACTTTGCTGCGGACAGGTCATCCCCAAATGTCGGTAGCCGGCGGGGGTCACGCAGCGTCCCCGCAGCGTGCGTCGCAAAAAGCCGATCTGCATCAAATACGGCTCATACACATCCTCCAGCGTCACCGCCTCTTCTCCAATGGCCGCCGCCAAAGTTTCCAGCCCTACCGGTCCTCCGCCGTAGCTGCGGATAATGGTCTCCAGCATCCTGCGGTCCACGGCGTCCAGACCCAGGCTGTCGATCTCCAGCCGGTCCAGCGCCTGGGAGGCCACCGGCAGGGTGATGGTCCCGTCGCCCATTACCTGGGCGAAATCCCGGATCCGTTTCAGCAGGCGGTTCGCGATTCGGGGCGTCCCCCTGCTCCTCTTGGCCAGCTCCAGCGCGCCGCCCTGCTCACAGGGGATATGCAAAATCTCTGCGCTGCGGCGGATGATCCGGGCCAGCTCTTCTTGGGTATACATCTCCAGCCGCAGAATCACGCCGAACCGGTCCCGCAGCGGCGCGGTCAGCTGCCCTGCGCGGGTGGTCGCCCCCACCAAGGTAAAATGGGGCAGGTCGATCCGGATGGAACGGGCGGACGGCCCTTTGCCGATGATGATGTCCAGCGCATAATCCTCCATGGCCGGGTACAGCACCTCTTCCACCGCTCTGGACAGCCGGTGGATCTCGTCGATAAAGAGGATGTCGTTTTCCCCCAGGTTGGTCAGCAGCGCCGCCAAATCCCCCGGCTTTTCGATCGCCGGCCCGGAGGTAATCCGCAGATTGACATTCATTTCATTGGCGATAATGCCGGACAGGGTGGTTTTGCCCAGGCCGGGCGGGCCGTACAGCAGCACATGGTCCAGCGGTTCGCCCCGCATTTTGGCCGCTTCAATGTAGACGGACAAATTCTGCTTTGCCTTTTCCTGCCCGATGTATTCCTGCAAGGTCTTCGGCCGCAAGGACCCTTCGATGTCCGAATCCTCCCGGGCATATTCCGGCGTCATGATCCGATTTTCAAAATCCATTTCCTGTTCCAAGGTTCCCCCGCCCTCTTTCTGTTTCCGCTTCTATTTATTGGTTGCGCGCTATGGCCTTGAGCCCCAGCCGGATCAGTTCCTCCACCGGCAGCGCCGCATCCAGCCCCGCCAGCGCCGCAGCGGCTTCCGACTGGGTATATCCCAGCACCGCCAGGGCGTTGATCGCCTCTTTCACGTTTGCATCCGCCAGCGCCGCCGGAGCCGGGATCTGGTCCATCCCCACGCCTTTTGCAATCTGATCGTTCTGCACTTTGTCTTTCAGCTCTAAAATCACCCGCTGGGCAAGCTTTGGCCCCACCCCCTGGGCGCGGGTGATGGACTTGACGTCCCCCGCCGCCACACACAGCGCAAATCGTTCCGGCGTCAGCTGGGACAAAATCGCCAGCGCCGCTTTGGGACCCACGCCGGAAACCGTCAGCAGCATTTTAAAACAGCTGAGCTCTCCCTGATCGAAAAAGCCAAACAGTTCCATCGCATCCTCCCGGACGAGAAAATGCGTATACAGCGTCACTTCCGATTGCAGGGCCGGCAGCTTGGAAAGGGTGTTGTTGGTGGTTTTCAGCGCAAAGGCCACCCCGCCGCATTCCACAGCCGCCATCCCCTCTTCTATCTGAATGAGCGTCCCTCGAATCCGGTAAAACATCCCGCTACCCCCTTGCTTGGTATTGCTTGATCCGGTTCATCAGCGAGCCGGAAGAATGGGCGTGGCAGATGGCGATCGCCAGCGCGTCCGCCGTGTCGTCCGGCTTGGGCACCGCGTCCAGATGCAGCAAAATTTTGGTCATCTCCTGCACCTGCTTTTTCACCGCCTGGCCATACCCCACCACCGATTGTTTGACCTGCAGCGGCGTGTATTCGAACACCTCCACCCCCTGCAGCTGGGCGGCCAGCAGCACCACCCCGCGGGCCTGCGCCACATCAATGGCCGTTTTTTGGTTGTTTTGAAAATACAGCCGCTCCACCGCCATCGCCTGCGGGCGATATTGGGCCAGCAACGCCTGCATCTGCTGGTAAATCTGCGCCAGCCGGGTGGGGAAAGGCATCCCCGCCGGCGTGGTGATCGCGCCGTATGTCACGGTGCGGAACCGGTTGTTCTGGTATTCCAGCAAACCATAGCCGACAATGGCGTATCCCGGATCAATCCCTAAAATCAGCATATTCGTTTCCCGTGGGTCTGGTGCGCCCCGTTTGGGCGCAGGATCTCCCCAGCGCTCCTTTCCGCCGGGAATCTCCCGACAAATCCGCATAATCATGGTTATTATAGCACAAACAAATTTTCGAAACAACATTCCGGGGGGATTTCCCATCAGCAGACAAAAAGTTTGAGTTTCGTTCAAAATTTTTCAAAAATTCCTTGCATTTTCAAAGAAAATCGGATATAATATCCCTTGTCATTTTGACATGGACGATTAGCGCAGCTGGTAGCGCATCCGCTTGACGTGCGGGAGGTCAGGGGTTCAAGTCCCTTATCGTCCACCAGGGGTGCTGTTCCTGCAATCGCGGGGGCGGCATTTTTTTGCCCTTTTTTCTTTTTTTGCCGCCGGTTTGGGGCGATTGACTTTCCAAACCGCTTTCCGTATACTTAAAGTCGCAATAAAGCTGCTGTCTACCAAAGGAGGGTCCGTGATGTTGCCGCAAAAAACCAAAGCGCCGATGTTTACCCTGCCGGACAAAGAGGGCAATCTGGTCAGCCTGTCCGATTTTGCAGGAAAAAAAGTCGTACTGTATTTTTATCCCAGGGACAATACCCCCGGATGCACCCGCCAGGCCTGCGCGTTTTCCGCCGCCTGGGAAGAGTTTCAAAAGTTGGGGGTGGTGGTCATCGGCATCAGCAAAGACTCGGTGGCCTCGCACCAGAAATTTGCCCAGAAATACAACCTGCCTTTTTTGCTGCTGTCCGACCCTGAGCTGCAGGCCATCCAGGCGTACGACGTCTGGCAGGAAAAGAAAAATTATGGCAAAGTCAGCATGGGCGTGGTTCGCTCCACTTATCTGATCGATGAAAACGGCTGGATTGAAAAGGTCATGCCCAAGGTCAAGCCCGATACCAATGCGGCGGAGATTCTGGCCTATTTGGCGGGGTCGGCCAAGGAGTAAGCGCATAAGCCCCCTCCCTGTGGGAAAACGGAAATTTTCGGAAAGAAGCTGCATGAAAAATGGATGGAAGAAATCGATTCTCCCGTTGTTTTGCCTTTCTCCGGCGCCAGGACCCGGTATTGCTGGCCTCTTTGGTGCTGGCGGTGGGATCCTCCTGTTTGGTGCCCCCTTCGGCGGCATACCTAGGCTATATCGACTGGCGGGTCTTGGCGCTGCTGCTTTCATTGATGCTGGTGGTGGCGGGGCTGAAAGAAGCCGGTGCATTCCGCCTGGTCACCGACCGGCTGCTCGGCCTGGTCCATGAGACACGAACGCTGGCTGCGGTATTGATCGGGCTGTGCTTTTTCGGCAGCATGCTCATCACCAACGACGTGGCCCTGATCACCTTTGTTCCGCTGGCGGTGCTTTTGCTGATTCAAATCGACGCCGTACCGCTGCTCATCCCGGTGATCGTCCTGCAGACCATCGCCGCCAACCTGGGCAGCAGCCTGACGCCGCTGGGCAACCCGCAAAACCTGTATCTGTATTCCCTATCCGGCATGACGGGACTTTCTTTTCTGCGCGTCATGGCGTTGCCCTCCATTCTGTCTTTGCTGATGCTGGCCGCATGTCTTTTCTGGATCAAACCGCGCCCCATCCAAGTCCCCGCAAGCGACCTTGCGCCCAACACCGACCGAAAAAGCCTTTTGGTCTGGTGCGGCCTGTTTGTTTTTTGCCTGCTGGCGGTGCTGCGGATCTTGCATTACGGCATCGCGCTGGCCGTCGTATTGGCGGCGGTTTGCATCCTGGATCGGAAATTGCTGGCCAAAGCGGATTACGGGCTGCTTTTTACCTTCGTTTTCTTTTTTATTTTTATCGGGAACATGAAGAATATCCCCGCTGTCAGCAACATGCTGGCAGGCCTGGTCGCCGGCCGGGAAATGACGGTGGGCATCCTGCTCAGCCAACTGATCAGCAATGTGCCCGCCGCCATGCTGCTTTCCGGCTTTACGCAAGATTACGCCAGTTTGCTGCTGGGGGTTAACATCGGCGGGCTCGGCACCTTGATCGCCTCCATGGCCAGTATGATCTCCTATAAGATCTATGCCGGCCTGCCCAATGCCCACAAGGGAAGGTACCTGGCCCTGTTTACCCTTTTGAATCTGGCGTTCCTCGCCGTACTGTGGGTGGTGATGGCGGTGGTTTCGCTGTAAAATGGCCTCTGCCGTCTCCCCGCGCCAATTTATTAACGCAAATGAAAACGGAGCTGAAAACAGCTCCGTTTTTTCAATGCTCTGTTCTACTTGGCTTCCGTGCGGGTCCACTGCACGCCCTGGGGCGTATCCTTAAGCGTAATGCCCATGCCCGCCAGCTGGTCGCGGATGGCGTCCGCGGTTTTAAAATCTTTTGCTTTTCTGGCCGCCTGCCGCTGTTCAATCAGCGCTTCGATGTCGGCATCCAGGGTCTGCTTTTTCCGGTTGTAGAGGATCCCCAGCACGTCGGCAATGGCGTCGAACTGTTCCGCCGCCTTTTGGGCCAGTTCTTTGGACCTGGGCTGCTGCAACGCGGTATTGATCGCCCGCGTCAGGTCAAACAGCGCCGTCAGCCCATCCGCCGTGTTCAGGTCGTCGTCCATGGCGGCGACGAATTTTTCCTGCGCCGCTTCAAACTGCCGCAGGAATTCTTCTTCCCCGTCGGTCTTTTCTTCCAAGCCGTGCTCTAGCGCAAACTCCAGCTTTTCCCGACAGTTGTACAGCCGTTCCAGCGAGTTTTTGCACGACTCGATCACTTCCAGCGTGTAATTGAACGGGCTGCGGTAATGGGACTGCACCATCATCAGCTTGATGGTCTCATACCCGTATTGCTCCGCCACGTCCCGGGTGGTGAAAAAATTCCCCTTGGATTTGCTCATCTTTACATTGTCCACATTGATATAGCCGTTGTGCATCCAATAATGAGCATAGTCTTTCCCGGTGCAGCATTCCCCCTGGGCAATCTCATTCTCGTGATGGGGGAAAATCAGGTCCTGCCCGCCGCAATGGATATCAATGGTCTCTCCCAAGAATTTGCGGATCATGGCGGTGCATTCAATGTGCCAGCCCGGGCGGCCCTTGCCCCACGGAGACTCCCAATACGGCTCCCCTTCTTTGGCCGCCTTCCAAAGCGCAAAATCCATCGGATCCTCTTTGTGCTCGGTAACGTCGATGCGGTTGCCCGCGTCCAGCTCCTCAATAGGCATGTGAGAGAGCTTCCCATAGCCCTGGAACCGTTTTGCCCGGAAATAGACGTCCCCGTTCACCTCGTAGCCGTACCCGTGGTCGATAATGTCCTGAATGATCCGGATGATCTCATCCATGGTTTCCGTCGCCCTGGGGTGGATGGTCGCGGCGCGCACACCCAGCCCTTTGGCGTCCGTCCAATATTCCTGGATATACCGTTCGGCAATCGTCCGGTAATCGGTATGCTCCTCATTGGCGCGTTTGATGATCTTGTCGTCGATATCGGTAAAGTTCTGCACAAAGGTGACCTTGTAGCCCCGGTACTCCAAATAGCGGCGCAGAATATCAAACACGCAGATCGGGCGCGCGTTGCCGATGTGGATATAGTTGTACACGGTCGGGCCGCAGGCGTACATCTTCACCTCGCCCGGCGTAATGGGGACGAACTCCTCCTTTTTGCGGGTCAGCGTGTTGTAAATTTTCATACTTTTGCTCCTTTCTGCCCAAAAGGCCGGTCCAAAAAGAAAACCGCCTTCGGGCCTGTTCGGCCGAAGGCGGCATGTCTACCGCGGTTCCACTTCGATTTTTCACTCAATCTTGCCGGATAACGGAGGCTGTTCCGCAGGCCGATACTCTTTTTCCCGGCCCGTGCTGGCAGGCGCATTTGGCCGGATCCGTTTCCCAAAAGCACTTTCAGCGGGTCATGCTTTCTCTCTGTCGGGCGTTTTCCGGTTACTTCTCCTGGTCATTGCATTTTCTACCTAGTATGTAACACTTAAAATAGCACGGTTGCTCCGTTTTGTCAAGGGAGGGCCTTTCGCCGGGCAACCGTAAAGCGCTTGGGCTGGGCCAGGCCTATCTGTCCCGGAATACTTCCCGGTTCTTCCACAGGTAGTTGCCCCCGCTGATGATGGTCAGCGCCAAAGTCGCCCACATCAAAACGGCGGTCAGCACCGGCATCACGCTGTAGCCGATCAAAAATTCCTCTTCCAAATACATCTGCAAAAGGGTGACCGCCACCCAGATCATCTGTAAAACCGTCTTCATCTTGCCAAACCCGTCGGCGGCGATGACAATCCCTTTCGGCGCCGCAATCAACCGCAGGGAAGTCACCAAAAATTCCCGGGCAATAATCACAATGACCACCGCTGCCGGCACCATCCACTCCTGCACCAGGCAGACCATGGCGGACATCACCAGAATCTTATCCGCCAAGGGATCCATCAGTTTTCCAAAATCGGTCACCAGCCCCCTTTTGCGGGCAATCTTCCCATCCAGCATGTCGGTAAAGGATGCGGCGACAAACAAAATCAGCGCCCACAGATAGTGGTTGGGGAACGCAATCATCATCGCAGCCACAAAAAACGGTACCATCAGCATCCGCAGGCAGGTCAGTTTATTCGGTAGGTTCATAGTCTATTCCCTCCACTCTTCTGGAAAACATCCGCCCGTTACAGGGCAGTGCCCACCAGGTCGTAGTCCAGCACATCGTCTACATGGACCGTCACATACTGGCCCACCGCCAGTTTTTTCTTGCTGGCAAAAAAGATTTTCCCGTCAATGTCCGGCGCGTCGGCTGCGCTGCGTCCAAAATAGCTCGAAGCGTACCGGTCATAGCCTTCTACCACCACTTCCAAATCGCTTCCGACCAAGCTTTGGTTGTACTCTTCCATGATCCCCATTTGCAGCTCCATAATGATATCCGCTCTGCGCTGCCGGACTTCGGGATCCACCTGATCCTCCCGCTCGCCTGCCGGGGTTCCTTCTTCTGCGGAATAGGGGAAGCATCCCAGGCGCTCAAACTTCATTTCCTGCACGAATTCGCACAAGGCCTCGAATTGCTGTTGGGTCTCGCCGGGGAACCCGGTAATCATCGTGGTGCGCAGGATGATGCCCGGCACCTTTTCCCTGGTCTTTTTTAACAGCGCCGTCAGCGACGCCCGGTCCCCGCGCCGGTTCATCTGCCGCAGCACCTCCCCCTCGCAGTGCTGCAGCGGGATATCCAGATATTTTACCACCTTTTCCTCTTCCGCAATGACCTGCAGCAGCTCGTCGGTAATCAGGTCCGGATAGGTATATAAAACCCGGATCCAATGCAGGTTTTCAATCTTGGCCAACCGCCGGAGCAATTCCGGCAGCATGGGCTTTCCATACAGATCGACCCCGTACCGGGTCGTGTCCTGGGCCACCACATTCAATTCCGTGACCCCGTGGTCCGCCAGATGCCTGGCTTCTTCTACAATATGCTCCATCTCCCTGCTGCGGTACCGGCCGCGGATCATGGGAATGGCGCAATAGGTACAGCGGTTGTCGCACCCCTCGGCGATCTTCAAATACGCAAAGAAAGGCAGGTTGGCGATGATGCGGTCCCCCTCCAGGGGAAGCGCTTCCTTGGGCCCGAACCGGCGCACCTGCCGGCCAGCCAGCGCTTGTTCAATCGCATCGCAGATCTCGTCATTGGAACCAATCCCCAAAATCACGTCTGCTTCCGGGATCTCTTTGGCCATTTCCTGCTGATACCGCTCCGCCAAACAGCCGGTCACGCAGATGACCTTGATCCGCCCTTCCTTTTTCAAGGTGACGAATTCCAGAATATTTTCAATGGATTCCTGCTTGGCGCTTTCAATAAACCCGCAGGTATTCACGATTACCACATCACAGCTGCCGGAATCCGTATGGATTTGGTAGCCCTTTTTCCGTAGTTTTGCCAGCATGATTTCCGCATCCACCTGGTTTTTGGAACATCCCAGCGAAACCATTCCCACTTTGATTGCCATCATTTACTCCTCTGTTTCCCAAAAATTTCGCAGCGCCGCACGGATCTGGTCATAATCATATCCCAGCCGCAGCAGCCCGTTCACCGTTTTCTCTCGTCCTTTGGGGCCGCCCTGTGCCAGCGCCTTTGCATACTTGCGCCGGATCAGCTCTGCCAACTGATCCTGGGCCTCTTCCCCTTGCAGGGATTCCGCCATTTCTTCCAGCACTTCGTCGATCAGTTCCCGGGAAAACCCCTTCTGGGCCAATCCCTGCCGGATGCGGCGAAGGCCGTATTTTTTTTCGCGCCACAACATCATGGCCCATCGTCTGGCATAGGAAGCGTCGTCCACCAGCCCCAGTTCCACCATCCGCCGGGTGGTATCCGCCGCGATTTGCTCGGGCACAGACCGGCAAAGCTTTTCCAGCAGCTCCTTTTCGCTGTGGCTGCGGCTTTCCAGCAAATACAGCGCCCGCTCCCGGGCACGCCGGCGGTCGCTCAGCTCCTTGATCTGGTCCAGCCGCTCCGGGGAGATCTCCTGTCCCGCGCGCAGGCCGGTCTGCGCCAGCACCTCCGCGCTGACGGTCAGCGCGTATTCCCCTTCCACAAACAAATGATATCCTGTTTTCTTCGCCTTTTCTACTGCCGTAATCCGCAGCATTATTCGTCCACTTCCACGTCAATGTTCACCGGCGCGCCGGTTTTTTCCCCGGCGCTGGCCGCCGCGCTTGGCATAGGCTGCCCCGGCGCCGCGCCGGCCGGCTCTTTCTTCGGCTGGACCTTGCCGCCCCGGGCAAAACTCAGCCGGTCCGCATTTTCCCGGATCTGCCGGTCGATTTCGTCGGCAAAATCCGGATGCTCCTGCAAATAGGTCTTGACGTTATCCCGGCCCTGCCCCAGGCGTTCACCCTGGTAGCTGAACCACGCGCCGCTTTTGTTGATGATCTCCAGCTTGACCGCAAGGTCCAAAATTTCCCCGGCGCGAGAAATCCCCGTCCCATACATGATATCGAATTCCGCCTCTTTGAACGGCGGCGCCACCTTGTTTTTGACGATCTTGACCCGGGTGCGGTTACCGATCATTTCCGTCCCGTTTTTCAGCTGCTCCACCCGGCGCACTTCCATTCGCACCGACGAGTAGAACTTCAGCGCGCGGCCGCCGGGCGTGACTTCCGGGTTGCCGTATACCACGCCTACCTTTTCGCGCAGCTGGTTGATGAAGATCGCCACCGTGTTGGATTTGGAAACGATACCGGTGAGCTTGCGCAGCGCCTGGGACATGAGCCTTGCCTGCAGCCCCACGTGAGAATCTCCCATCTCCCCTTCAATCTCCGCTTTGGGCACCATCGCCGCCACCGAGTCCAAAACGATTACATCAATCGCGCCGGACCGCACCAGCGCTTCCGCAATTTCCAGCGCTTGTTCCCCCGTATCCGGCTGGGATACCAGCAGCGAATCAATATCCACGCCCAAAGCTTTGGCATAAACCGGATCCAGCGCGTGTTCCACGTCGATAAAAGCCGCTTCGCCACCATTTTTCTGCGCCTGGGCGATGATGTGCAGCGCGACGGTCGTCTTGCCGGAACTTTCCGGCCCATAGATCTCCACAATCCGCCCGCGGGGCACGCCGCCGATCCCCAGCGCCATATCCAGCGAAATGGAGCCGGTGGAGATCGCTTCCACATTCAAAGTCGCCGTGGAGCCCAGTTTCATAATCGCCCCTTTTCCAAACTGCTTTTCAATCTGGCTGATCGCCGTTTCAATCGCTTTTTGCTTATCGATCATGTTCCCGCTCCATTCCGCGCCTGCCGGCGCTGATATTTTCGCCTTCCCCATGCCGTCAGCAGCTTGGGAGGGAAAGCGCTCCCCGATTTCCAGCCAAAACCGGATTTCCGTGTTTTATTATACCTGATCGCAGTGCAAGTTGCAACCGATTTTGCGAAATAATCGAACATACATTCTTTTTTCTCCTCCGACTTTCTTCCTGTTTTTGTTGCGAAAATGCCTTTTTTATAGTATAATAAATACAATTTTTAGATAAAATGTCGTAGGCCGTCCTGATCGTTTTCTCTTCTGGGCGGCCTATGCTGTGCGAAAAGGATTGGGATCATGAGAGACAATACATTATCAAACGGCTACTCCCTGGCGGATAAGGTGTTTAAAAAACTGGAGGAGGAAATCCTCAACGGGGCGCTGAAAGCCGGGGAAAACCTGACGGAATTGCATGTTTCCGCCCGGCTGGGCGTAAGCCGGACGCCGGTGCGGGAGGCCATTCACCGCCTGGAGCAGGAAGGCCTGGTCCAGCTGACCCCCAACAAGGGCGCGGTCGTGGTCGGGGTCAGCGAAACCGACCTGCGGGATATCTATGCAATCCGAATGAAGCTCGAGGGGCTGGCCTCCCGCTGGGCGGCACAGCAGATTACCGAAGAAGGGATCAAGGCGCTGCGGGACATCCTGGAGCTGCAAGAATTTTACACCGCCAAAGGGGATCTGGAGCAGCTGCGGAACCTGGATTCCCAGTTTCACGAATGCATTTATGAAATCTGCGGAAGCCGCACCCTGCGTCAGACCCTGAGCAGCCTGCACCATTCGGTGCAGCGGTACCGCAAAATGTCTTTCGCCACCAAAGGGCGCGCCCAAAAGGTGATGGGAGAGCATCAGCGGATTGTCGACGCCATTGCCGCCCAAGACCCTGACGCGGCGGAACAGGCCACCATCGACCACATCGAAATGGCCGCGTCCAATATGCTCAAGAATCTCGGCATGGCGGCAGACGCAAAACAGTAGCCTTGCCCCGCTTCCCATCCGCGGAACAAGATCTCGGCTTTCGCGCGGCAGCCACTTAAAAAAGAAAAAGCCTTTGCCATCTGGCAAAGGCTTTTTGCTTTTTGTCAATGCGGTTTATTTCTCCGCAGGAGCGCCAACCGGGCAAACACTCGCGCAAGCGCCGCAGCTGATGCAAGCGCCCTCATCGATTACATATTTGCCATCGCCGGCAGAGATCGCAGAAACGGGGCATTCCGCTTCGCAAGCACCGCAGCTGATGCATTCGTCAGAAATTACATATGCCATTGCAAATCCACCTCCATATCATTTTGACAACATTGTATCACGTTCCGGGAAAAAATCAACTGTTTCCATCCGATTTTTCACCGGCTTGTCCAAAACTTTACTCCATGATCTCCTTTAACGCGTCCATCTCTTTCTTCTCCACCTTGATGCGGCCGTCCCGCAGCAGATGGACCTCTTCTTTGGGATACACCCTGGCCGGCGCATCTAAATTCGCATCCAGACGTACCTTCAGCAGGCCGGTCAGCAGGTTGACCTCGGTCACCTTCCCTTTCCCGTCCGGCGTTTGCACCAGCGCGCCGGTCTTGGGGGTGGAGCGCAGCAGATCCTCATAAGCTTCCTGCTCGTATTTCAAACAGCACATCAGCCGCCCGCAGGTCCCGGAAATTTTCACCGGGTTTAACGACAAATTCTGTTCCTTGGCCATTTTGATGGAAACCGGCTGGAATTCCCCTAAAAAGGTGGCGCAGCAAAACGGGCGCCCGCAGATCCCCAGCCCGCCAAGCATTTTCGCCTCGTCCCGGACGCCGATCTGCCGCAGTTCAATGCGGGTGCGAAAGACCGAGGCCAGGTCCTTGACCAGTTCCCGGAAGTCCACTCGGCCATCTGCGGTAAAATAAAACAGGATCTTGCTGTTGTCAAAGGTATATTCCACGTCTACCAGCTTCATTTCCAGCTGATGGGCGGCGATTTTTTCATTGCAGATTTTCGCCGCGCTGATTTGCTTTTCCCGGTTTTTGCGCACCTGCGCCAGATCGTCTTTGGTGGCTTTGCGAATCACCTTTTTCAGCGGCTTGACAATGCTCTCGTCGCTGACCTGCCGGATTTCCATCGCCACTTCGCCGCATTCCACGCCCCGGGCCGTCTCTACAATGACATGGTCCTCTTTTTGCAGCGGGATACCGTCCGGGTCAAAGTAATAGACCTTCCCGACCTGTTTGAATCTCACACCGATTACCTGCGCCATATTGCCTCCATTCTATTCTCCGAGAGCGCTGCCGATCCCAGCGCCCAGCCAGGTAATCAGCAGCGGCATATTCATGTTCTGGCGGGCATATTCCATACCCTGCTCTATTATAGCAAGGACTTTCTCCGCCTGCAACGGAAGAATCCGGTACGCCGGTCCGTTTTGGGCCAGAAAATAGGACTTTGTATTCCCCGCCAGAACCTGCCGCACCTGTTCCAGGCAGCGGACCAGCCCTTCCCGGTCTTTTTCCAATCCTGCCAGCAGCTGCAGCATGCCAAACCGGTCCGTTTGCTCCATCTGCCGGCACAGCTGCTGCGCCAATTGGAACCATTGCGCGTCCTTCTCTTCTTCCAGCATCTGTTTGGCCCGCCCGATATTGCCCCCGCTGGCCTGCGCCGCCCAACGGGCTTTGTCCGGATCCAGCCCCGGCATCTGTTCCCGCAGCGCCTGTTCGGTCCTCTCAGCGCCCGGCCCTTCCAGCGTCAGCAAGACCACCCGGGAACGGACCGTCTCCAACAATTGGAACCGGTTATCACAGGTCAAAAGAAACATCACCCCGGGCGGGGGTTCTTCCAGCAGCTTTAACAGGGCGTTCTGCGCCCAGGCGGTCATCTTCTGCACCTCGCACAGGATGTAGATCTTCCTTGGCGCCTCGTTTGGCTTGACCCACGCATCCGCCCGCAGCTTCTCCACCTGCTCTTTGGTAAAGGACGCCTTTCCCGGCGGCGGCGCAATCCGCTGGACGTCGGGATGGATCCCTTTGAAAATCTTTTTGCAGTGGCGGCATTGGCCGCACGGCGCGTCTTCCCCTTCACATAGGGCGGCGGCGGCAATAAGGCCGGCGAAGGTTTTGCGGCCGGATCCCGCTTCCCCTTCCAGTAAAATCCCATGCGGAAAGCGCCCGCCTCTTTGATAGAAGACGAGCGCCTCTTTTGCTTTGCTATTTCCGTAAAATTGATTGAACTGCGACATCGTTTTGCAAACTTTGGGATTACAGTTTCTTAAACTGCTCCACGTCTAATACAAAGATCGTAGCGCCGCCCACCGTAACCTCCACAGGGAAAGAGGTATACATCCCAACGCCATAAGACGCAGAAGACGGAACCATCTGTTTTCTCTTTTTGCTGTGCTCGCCGATGACGCTAATCGCCTTATCCACGTTCTCGTCTTCCGTACCAATCAAAAACGTGGTATTGCCGCTCATCAAGAAGCCGCCGGTCGTAGCCAGCTTAGTGACCGAAAAATTATTTTTGGTCAGCGCAGAGGAAACCATAGAGCTGTCATCACTGGAAACAATAGCAAGAATTAATTTCATACAAAACCCTCCTTTTAGCGGCAATCTCTTGCCTTTGGCTTATTATAGCACAAATTCTCAGAAAATACCATAGGTTTTTTGATTACAAAGCTGTAAAAATTGTATAAAATCCTTAAACGGCGGCATTCCCTAATGCCTTTTCCGTTTTTCCCGCAGAGCCAGGGCAATACTCACCAGTTTCTCCACCCATGGCCGGTAAGTATAATTCCACTCTCCCGCGTATTCGTCCAGCTGCCCGTTAAACCCTTTTTTAAACCGATACAGCCCATACATATGGCTGTTCTCATCCAAATTGCCGGAAACGCCCTGGAAATCGTACAGGGTGCAGCCGGTCTCCACCGCCCAGCGGATCATCTCCCACTGCATCAAATAGTTGGGCATGACGTTTCGGTACAGATTATCCGACGCGCCGTACACATAACAGGTCTTCCCCGCATAATTGGTGGCGATAGCCCCGCAGACCACATTGCCCTGGTAAAACCCCAGATACAGCCTGGCGTGTTCCCCCAGCGCCTGCAGCATGCGTGCAAAGTAGCTTTTGGGCCGCACCTGAAACCCGTCCCGCTCGCCGGTGGTCTGCATGATCCGGACAAATTCATCCAGGTACTCCTGCCCCACGACCTTGATTTCCACGCCGTGCTTTCTGGCCACCCGCACATTATAGCGGGTCTTTTGGGTGAGGTTCTGGAACAGTTCGTCCTCGCTGCGCCCTTGTAAAAACAAATGGTAATTGAACCGCGCCTGGATGGTCTCAAACCCTTCCGGCCCGGCAAACAGCCAAAACCCCATTTCCCGCATGGTTTGGGCGACCTGGGTATCCGAAGCCAACACCTCCGGGTCCCACTTGAGCTGGTACGCCCGATATTGCCGCGCCAATTGGTCCAGCCCCTTTTTCAGCTGCTCCAGCAGCGGCCGGTCCGCCAAATCGCATACCGGTCCGCGGGGCGCATATAACAGCGAGGCGCCGATCACCGGCAGCTTTTGGATCAGGACGGCGCATCCTGCCTGGATCTTGCCGCTTTGGTCCCGCACCACGACGATCTCGCCCTTCCAGTTGTTTTTGACCGAAAACCAGCGGCTGGATTGGGTAAATCCACCCCTGGGATGGGTTTGACAGAACTGTTCATATTCTTCATACTGCTCCGGGCGCAAAATTTCTGTCATAAGCTCACTCTCCTGTATCCGGCCCACCGCCGGGCTTTCTTACGTTTATTATGCGCAAATTCCGCTGCAATACCGCCTTGCCGCGGTAGCCAAATGCTTTTTCCTCCATCAGCCGGTCCAGATTTTCCTCGCAGGCGATCCCATCCAACTGCTGGCGGAACAAGAAAAGGTCCGTCAGGCCCTTCCCGCGATTGTACGGGCAGGCGTCGTTGCAGATATCACATCCCCAGGCCAGCCCGCCTACCCGGATCTGCGCTTGCTCCCAGGGGGTCAGTTCCCCTTTTTTCTGGGTCAGAGAAGACCGGCAACGGCTTTTGTCCACGCCCGCTGGGGAAAGAGCTTTGGTGGGGCAGGCGTCCAGGCACCGGCGGCAGTCCCCGCAGCGGTAGGATACCGGGATGGAAGCATCCAGCGGCAGGTCGGTAACGATTTCCGCAATAAAATGATAGCTCCCATACGCGGGGCTAATCAGCAATCCATTTTGTCCGACAAATCCCAGCCCAGCCAAATAGGCGGCATGGACTTCCCGAATGGGGGAATTATCGGTGAAAAAGACAAATTCCCGTTCCGGCCAGCATTCTTTCATCTTTTCTGCCGCGGGCTCCAGCAGCGTTTGGGCCAGCCGGTGATAATCTCTTGCCCAGGCGTATCGGGAAATATTATGCTCCCATTCCCCCGCATAGTACCCCAGCAGGCAGACGATCACCGACTCTGCCCCCTGCGGCAGCCGGGATTTGGCCCGGCATTCCAAAAGCGGGAGCGTATCCGCAAAGCGGGCCACGCCCCAATGGCGGATGCCCGCCTGTTCTAAAATCCGCCCAACCTTCTCCCGGCTATGC
>CALWNU010000002.1 GCA_944382905.1 uncultured Clostridia bacterium
TGGGAAAGAAAAATGCCGGGTCTTGATGGCGTAGTAGCCATGGTCGATGCCGATGTTCATGGTTTTGCTCATCCTTTCTTGGCTGTTGTTGAAAACTTGGTTTCCTGCTGGTTAAGAGCGAAGCGTATCTTGTTCTTTCCCAGCTGGTAAAGTATTTAGGGGGGAGAGTGTGAGAGGGGGGAGCGCAAAAAACTCCCCGGCCTGCCAGCCGGAGAGTTCCTGAAAAAGGGCGCACTACCCCCTTGTATTTTGAGGGCTTGATTTTGTGCCGTTTTGGGCTTTCGTCAATCTATCTATGAACCTGCCGGAAACTTCTACACATTTGACAACGGGGAAAAGATCCGCAGAACGCAAAAAAGCGGGGCCTCCGACCTGAAAAATCAGGCGGAAGCCCCGCTTGTGGGGTTTCTCTGCGGATTTTGCCTTGGACATCCACGGTAAAACCGTTTTCCGGATTTTCTGTCCGAAAGCCCGCAAACCCGCATGAATACTAAGAAAAAAGGGTTGACATCTTTTTTGTCAACCCTTCATGGTGGAGGCGAGGAGAATCGAACTCCTGTCCGAAAACCTATCCACACAGGCATCTCCGAGTGCAGTTTGTCTTTTGCATTCCCTTACCCAGTCGCCGACAAACAGGCTAAAAGGCTTGGTATCCTCCTATACATCATCCGCGCGGGAGGCGCCTTGCGGTGACGTTCACCACTCATCGACGCCCAATCCAAGTCCGTGGTCCTACCTGGTTGGACGGCTGCTTAATTAAGCAGCAAAAGCAACGTTATTGTTGTCGTTTAATTTGAAAATGTCAGGTTTTTAAGAGGTCCTGCGCCTCTACTCGCTTCCCATGCTTCAAAATCCCCGTCGAGACCATTGCGCCCCCAGATTTTTCAGCTTTTTCCTTTTTTAACGGTTTCTTTCTTTCATGGCCCGCTCCATGTCACGCTTGGCGGCTTTCTTTGCCAAATCATCCCGCTTGTCATAGAGCTTTTTACCTTTGCACAGCCCGACCTGCACTTTCACCCGCGAACCCTTGAAATACAGGGAAATCGGAATCAACGTCAGCCCCTGGGTCTTCAGTTGGCCATATAATTTTAAAATTTCTTTTTTGTGCAGCAGCAGCCGCCTAGGCCGGACAGGGTCCCGATTGAAGATATTCCCCTGCTCGTAAGGGCTGATATGCATCCCGCGGACAAAAATCTCTCCGTCCTTGATCTCACACCAGCTGTCTTTTAAGTTGGCCTTTCCCGCCCGCAAAGACTTGACCTCGGTACCGGCAAGTTCAATGCCCGCCTCATAGGATTCAACAATAAAATAGTCATGCCGCACCTGACGGTTTTGCACAATGGTTTTGGCGCCAGCCTGATCCATCTTTTTCTCCTCCCTTGCGTGGCATTATTGTACCACGAATCACCCTGCCAGTCAACGGCGGTCCCACAGTCTTACAGTTCGCTGCGGCCTTCCAGCGCACGGTACAGCGTCACTTCATCCGCGTATTCCAGATTGCTTCCCACCGGGATGCCGTAAGCCAACCGGGTCACCTTGACCCCCAGCGGTTTGATCAGCCGGGACAGATACATAGCGGTGGCTTCCCCCTCCACGGTGGGGCTGGTCGCCATGATCACTTCCTGGATTTTCCCTTGGCCCACCCGCTGCAGCAGCTCTTTGACATACAGCTGATCCGGCCCAATACCATCCATGGGGGAAATCAGCCCATGCAGCACATGATACAAACCGTGGTATTCCTTCGTCCGCTCAATGGCCATCACATCCCGGGGTCCTTCCACCACGCACACGACGCTGGCGTCCCGAGACGCATCCTGGCACACGGGGCATAGTTCCCCGTCGGTCAAGTTCTGGCAGACCTTGCAATGCTTGATTTTTTCCTGCGCTTCGATAATGCTGTTGGCAAAATCCAACGCCTTTTCCTTGGGCAGATTCAATACATAAAACGCCAGCCGCTGGGCGGATTTTTTCCCAATGCCCGGCAGGCGCTCAAAATGCTCGATCAGCCGGGTCAGGGGCAATACATTGTACCCCATGGCGTTAGAACAGCCCCGGCATGCTCATACCGCCGGAGATCTTTTCCATTTCTTTGTTGGACTCCTCTTCGATTTCCCGGATCACTTCGTTGACCGCGGAAATCACCAGATCCTGCAGCATCTCGATGTCCTCCGGGTCCACCACTTCCGGCTTGATCACCAGGCTCTTGAGTTCTTTTTTCCCCGTCATGACCACTTCCACCGCGCCGCCGCCAACGCTGACCGTATGCTCTTTGGCTTCCAGTTCAGCCTGCACCCGGGCGATTTCCGCCTGCATTTTCTGGGCTTGTTTGATCATTCCCTGCATATTGCTCGGCGCACCGCCGCCGAATCCCTGTGGTAATCTTGCTTTCATCTTGACCGTTCCTTTCTATTTTGTCTGTGCCCTCCAGCGGCAAAACCGCCGCCCCTTCAGGCATGTTCAGGTTTCTTCTACTGGGATTCCCGCCTGCCGGGCGGATTCCATCAGCCTTTCCAGCGGATCCGGCTGCTGTTGCGCCGGCTGTTCCTGGGGCCGGTAAGGGCCAAGCCGGTACCGTTTTCCCGTCTGCGCCATTAGCGCGTCACGCAGGGAATCTTTTGCAAATGCGTTTTCCCGGATCAGTTTGAAAAACAATTCGTTTTTCGCATCAATGAGGATCAAATCCCCCGCCTCATACGCATCGGACTGCTTGAGCGCCGCGAACAGCGGCGGGTTGCTTTTTATCAGCCGGCCCAGCACCTCCTGCCACGGACCAAACCGTTTCGCCGCGGAAAGGTCCACTGCAGAATCTCCGGCTGGACGCGGACTGGCGGCCGGCGCTTGTTCTTGGGCCGGCTCTTCCCGGCGCTGCCGCGGCTTTTCCCGGTTCTGCTGCACACTGCCGGCCGGATCTGGTTCTAATCGGGAATTCGGCGGCAACTCCTGCTCCGGGACAGAGGTAACCGGTACGGCGGCGCCGCTGCGCACCGCCGCTTCCAGCGCCTCCAACCTAGCCAACACCGCTTCTGCGGACTGGTCCATCACTGGATTGCAGACCCGAACGGCGGCCATTTCCAATTCCGTGCGGCGGTTGGCAGTCCGGGACATCCGGTTTTGCGTCTCCTGCAGAACCGACAGGGTGTATAAAATCCCCGACAGGTTCATCTGTCCGGCCAGCTGCCGCATCTCTTCCAGTTCTTCCGGCAACGCAACGACCAAACGCTCCGGGTGCTCCACCGTTTTGATCAACATCAAATCCCGGTAAAAAGCCACCAGGTCGCCGCAAAGCCGGTCCATATCCATGGACTGCTCATGCAGATTCCCAATCTGTTCCAGTGCAGAAGCGGTATCCTGTTTCGCAAACGCCCGGGAAAGCGCCAGCAGATGGCCCGATCCCGCCAAACCCGCCGCCTGCGCCACCGATTCCGCCGTTACTGCGCCGCCGCGGGAAATACATAAATCCAGCAGAGAAATGGCGTCCCGCATTCCGCCGTCCGCCAATTTGCCGATCAGCAGGCCTGCGCTGTGTTCCAGCTGTACCCCTTCCTGCCGGGCGATTTTTTCCAGATATCCTGCAATATCCTCACTGCTGATCCGCCGGAAGTCAAACCGCTGGCACCGGGACAGAATTGTCGCCGGCACCTTGTGTACCTCTGTCGTCGCCAAGATAAACAGCACATGAGGCGGTGGCTCTTCCATGATTTTCAGCAATGCATTGAACGCGCCAGTACTCAGCATATGGGTCTCATCAATAATGTAGACCCGGTATTTCACCTGTCCCGGCGCAAAATAGGCGTCTTCCCGCAGCTGGCGGATATTGTCCACCCCGCTGTTGCTGGCCGCGTCGATCTCCAGCACGTCCATCACGCTGCCGTCGTCGATACCGCGGCAGATCTCACAAGTCCCGCAGGGATTGCCATCCACCGCGTTGGGGCAGTTCACCGCTTTGGCCAAAATCTTGGAACAGGTAGTCTTTCCCGTCCCACGGGACCCGGTGAACAGATAAGCGTGGGCGGTTTTGCCTGTTTTCACTTCATTTTGCAGCGTGCGGGTAATCTGCGCCTGACCCACCACATCGTCAAACGTTTTTGGCCGGTATTTGCGATACAATGCCTGGTACATCACGCCGCCCCCCTTTTCCCGGCAATCGCCGGATACGCAAAACAGACAGGGCACCATGTGCGCAACGCCGGTTCTCTCACAAGGGCACACAGGTTGACTGCGGCGCACAAGAACAGCCGCTTAATGCTGCTCGGTTCCCCGCCTGACATGGTTCACAGCGCCTTGTCGCACAGGACCCGCATCCCCTTGTGACAGGACTGGCGTCATCCTGTCTGTCGTGGCAGCTGCGGGCTAAAAAAGAACCGCAGCAATCCTCATCATATTATACCCTATTTTTTCCGGTTTGACAATCCCCTTTTCAAAAATACAAAACCAATGCAAAAGCGCGCAGGACGCCAAAGCATCCTGCGCGCAAACCGGTGCAACTTTGCGGGGAAAGCCCCGATTACCGCTTTTCTCCCAGGAAGAAGAGCGCCACCGTCCCGGGCCCGGAATGGGCGCCTACCGTCGGCCCTACGAAATGGATCAGGTGCTTTTGAATGCCGAATCGTTTTTGCACCTCACTGGCCAAAAACTGCGCGTCTTCCAGGCAGTCGCCATGGCTGATAAAGAAAATCTCATTGTGGTACGAGCCAATCCGCTCCGCCATCATATTCACCAGGCCCAGCAAAGACTGCTTTCTGCCGCGGACTTTGCCCACCGGGATCAATTTGCCCGCGTCATCCACATGCAAAAGCGGCTTGATGTTCAGCACCGTCCCCAACACCGCCGTGGTTTTGGAAACACGGCCGCCGCGGTAGAGATGGTTTAAATCGTCCACGGTAAACATATGGCACAAATGCAATTTATTCTGCTCTACCCATTCCACAATCTCATCCAGGGATTTTCCCGTTTCCTTCATGGTCACGGCGTAATGGGTCAGCAGCCCCTGTCCCAGCGATGCGCACAAGGTGTCCACTACCACAACCCGCAGGTCCGGATAGGTTTCCTTCAGTTCTTCCGCCGCGATCATACCGCTGTGGTAGCTGCCGCTCAGGCCGGAAGAAAAGGCAAGATACAGCACTTCGATTCCCTGCTTGAGAAATTCTTCAAAATACATCTTCGCCTGCTCCGGATTGACCTGCATGGTTTTCACATCCGCACCAGCGCGCATTTGATCGTAGAAAGCATGCTCGTCAATGACATCCTTATCGGCGCTGAAAGTCTTTCCATTCACGGAAAAACTCAGGCACAATCGGCCCAGCCCATGGTTTTTCAGGTATTCCTCCGGGAGGTCTGCATTGGTATCGGTAACGATCACAAATTTTTTCTCACTCAATTTATGATCCTCCTTGCTGTCATATTTTTTATAGTTTATCATATTTTCCCCTGTTATTCAACTATTATTGTCGTATTTTCCTGGACCTGCGCCAGCCCAAGCCCATAGATGCTGTCCGCCACCTGAGCAAACAGCGGCGCGGCAGCCTGATTGCCGGATTGCCCGTTTTCCACAAACACCACAATGGCATATTGGGGATCCTCCGCCGGATAAAACCCGCCGAACCAGGCATGGACAATTTCCGTCCCGTCCTCATCAAAAACGCCCGTCTGGGCGGAAGCGGTTTTCCCGCCGGCGCCACCGGCTGAAGGCCGCGCCAGTTTGCCGGACCCTTCATCAACGGTGGTTTTCATAAATTCCTGCAGCAGCAGCGCCGTCTGCTGGGAAATCACCCGGTTGGCGGAAAACTGTTCTTCGGGGGCAAACGCCCCTTGCGTGTAAATCCCGTCGATCAGGCGCGGGACCGGCAATTCTCCTGCATTGGCGATGGCGGCGATCATTTTGCAAATCTGGATGGGCGTGGCGGTCAAGATCCCCTGCCCAAACCCAAAATTGGCAAGTTCCGCCGGTCTTTCCAGCTGTTCGGCGGACGGGAGGGTCCCTGCTGCCGTCTGCAGGGTATCCGCCAGCAGGTCCGCCTGGGAAAAGCCGAACCGAACCGCCATCTCCCGCAACGCCTGTGCGCCGACCTGCTGCGCCAGCTGGATAAAATAGCAGTTACAGGAATGGGCGATGGCCTGCTCCAAATCCAATTCCCCATGCCCTGCCAGCTGATTGCACTTGAAAACCTGCCCGCCCACGTCAATCCATCCGTCGCATTGATAAGTCTGCTGCGCCGAAACCCCTTGCTCCAGCGCGGTGGCGGCCACCAGCAGTTTAAACGTGGATCCCACCGCATAGGCGCCCAGCACCCGGTTGACCAGGGGGCTGTCCGGGTCGTCGATGGCGCTGGCCACGTCCCTAGGATCAAATCCCGGCGCGCTGGCGGCCGCTTTCAGCGCGCCGTCCTGCACATCCATAACCACAATGGCCCCGTTGACCTGCGCGCCGCTTAAGATCCGTTCGCACGCCTGCTGCAAGCCTTTGTGCAAAGTGAGCACCACCCCATCTGAATCGTTTCCCTGCCGCAAAATTTCCGCCCCGCTACCGGATAGGGCGCGCCCCACCGCGTCAATCTGATACCGAATCCCGATGGATTCCCCTGCCTGCTGCAAAAAATCGTTGAAAATCCGTTCTATCCCGGTCTGCCCTTCCCCGTCGGCATTGACATACCCAATCAGGTGGGGAGCGGTATAATCCATGGAATACCGCTCAGGCACCCGAAACACCTCCACCCCCTCGCACTGGACCGCATCGGTATCCACTTCCATCAAAAAAGGCACCCGCCCGCTCATTTGCTCCCGCCAAAGCTGGGCGGAATCGAATTGGCTGCGCAGCGCGGCGGCGCTTTCGTTGGAGGGAAGGACCGCTGCCACATAGCGGTAACTATCGTTGACCAGTGGCTGGCCCTGGCAATCGTAAATCATGCCGCGGCTGTCGAACACTTCCAGCGTATAGGTGCTCTGCTGGTTGGCCGCCTGGGCGAAATCCTCTTTCCGGCTGATCCAGGACAGGCGCCACAGGATCAGGCTGAACAGAAACACCATGCTGCCAAACAGCGCCACAATCCGTTTTCCCATCTCGCCCACGCTCCTTTTGCCTTATTGTGGGCAACCAAGGCGCAATTCATACCCGGCCAAATGAAAAAGGGCCCCGCTTTTCCCGCGGGACCCTTGCAGACAAAACAATCTCTTGGTCCGATTCTCTTTTATTGTTTCAAGCCGCCGTCCGTCATCAGTTCCTTGACGGAAGTCGCCAGCCCGGCCAGACTTTGGATCTCGCTGGGGATGATGATCTTCGTCGCCTTGCCGTCGGCAGCTTTTCCAAAAGCTTCCAGCCCTTTGAGCGCCAGCACTTTTTCGGAAGGAGCCGCTTCGTTTAACAAGGCGATACTGTCCGCCAGCGCCTTTTGCACCATCATGACCGCCTCGGCCTCGCCCTGCGCCTCGCGGATCTTCTGCTCGCGCACGGCGTCTGCATGCAGGATCGCCGCCTGTTTTTCCGCTTCTGCCCGCAGGATCTGGGATTCCTTCTCGCCTTCCGCCACCAGGATCTGGCTGCGTTTTTCGCCTTCCGCCCGCAGGATCGCTTCCCGCCGTTCGCGTTCCGCTTTCATCTGTTTTTCCATGGCGTCCTGGATTTCCCGCGGCGGCAGGATATTCTTCAATTCCACCCGGTTGACCTTGATGCCCCACTTATCCGTAGCGGTATCCAGCGTCGCGGTGATCTTGGTATTGATCACGTCGCGGGAAGTCAGCGTATGGTCCAGTTCCATCTCGCCGATGATATTCCGCAGCGTGGTCGCCGTTAAGTTTTCAATGGCGGACATGGGCCGCTCCACGCCGTAGGTAAACAGCTTGGCATCGGTTACCTGGAAAAACACCACCGTATCAATCTGCATGGTCACGTTATCCCGGGTAATCACCGGCTGAGGTTTAAAATCCACAACCTGTTCTTTGAGGGAAACTTTTTTGGCAACCCGGTCAAAAAACGGCAATTTGAAATGCAAACCGGTCTCCCAGGTCGCGTGGTACACACCCAGCCGCTCCACTACATAGCAATTGGATTGGGGGACAATTTTAATACAGGAAATGACAATCCCCAAAACAAGAATGAGCAGGATAAAGACAATGGAAATTCCAATAATTGGCGGCATATCTACCATCCTTTCTCCACGCAGGATTTTCTTAACACAGCCGGTACTCCCGCGCGGCCCGGCGCCGGCTGTGGTACAGATAAAATTAAAGCGCCTTTTCTACCGTGAGGGTAACGCCCTCCATCTCTTTGACCAAAACCCGGGTCCCCGCTTCCAACACGGCACCGTCCGCGGTTTTGGCCTTCCAGGACAGCCCATCCACCATGACCCGGCCGCTTTCCAGCGTGTTGTCAATGGTCTCGGTTACCAGCCCTACTTCGCCGATGGTGCGGTCCGCATTGGTATTCACCTTTTTGACCGCCAGCACCTTTTTCACAAACGGGCGGGTAAAAATCAGACAGACGGCGGCGACCACCACAAAAACGCCCGCCTGCGCCCAGATCGACCATCCCAGCAGCGCCGGGATCAGCGCGGCCAGCGAACCTGCCGCCAGCCAAATGGAAACCAACTGGACAGTAGACGCTTCCACTGCCACAAAAAGGATCACCAATACCAACCAAAACACAGGATATATCCACTCTTGCATCAATAGTCCCCCTTTTCTGCCGCGCCGGCCAGCCCGCTCCCTTTAAGACAGGGCAAAGCCGCCGTCTGCGCAGATTACCTGACCGGTCACAAAGCCCGCCTGGCTGGAAGCCAAAAACACCGCCAGCGCTGCAATGTCATCGCCGGTCCCCAGCCGCCCCATCGGGGTCTGCTGGGCCAGCTGCTCCAGTTCCTCTTCCGAAAAGCTCTCCAGCATGGGAGTGCGGATCACGCCCGGTGCAATGCAGTTTACCGTAATCCCAGACGGTCCCACCTCTTTGGCAAGCGCTTTGGTCATACCTGCCACCGCCGCTTTGGCTGCGGAGTAATGCACCTCGCAGGAAGCGCCGCAAACGCCCCATACCGAGGAAATATTGATAATCCGGCCGCTTTTTTTACGGATCATCCCGGGCAAAAGCGCCCGCGTCAGATAAAAAACGCCGTCCAGATTGACCCCCATCATCCGGCGCCAATCCTCGTCTGTGATATCCTGAAACAACTTCTGCTGCGCGATCCCCGCGTTATTGACCAGTACGTCCACCGCGCCGCACTGCGCCTGCACGGCTTTGGCAAATTCGGCCGCCTGTTTCGGGTCGGACAAATCCGCCTGCAGCGCCTGCGCCTGCGCCCCTTGTTCGCACAAAGCGCGCGCCAGCCGCTGCGCCTCTTCCAGATGGCTATTACAGCCGCAGAACACCTGGTACCCCGCCGCCGCAAACTGCCGCGCCACCGCCTGGCCAATCCCGCCGGAAGCGCCTGTTATGACCGCCGCCGGTTTCAATCCTTCTCGCCTCTTTCCTGTTTGGGAATCCGTTTACAATAACACCATAGTGATCCCATGGTTCGCCCTGGAATAATCCGGATCCCTGGCCAGCGAAGGGCAGGCAGCCACAATCGCCCGCGCACCGCTGTCAAATGGGGAAAAATCCTCCCCGCGTACAAATTCCTTGATCTGCCCGGCGCGTTTTTTCTGCGCCAGCTGGCTGAGCACATCCGCCCGGATGGCGCCGCCTTTTCCACTGGACCCATATCCGTGGATCAGTTTCAGCACCTTGACCCGGTTGGCTTTGGCACTGCGCAGCGCCATGTTCAAATGAGTCCGCGCCATATCCACCGTGGGCATCCCCGCTTCCAGATTGATCACCTGGCACTCCATTGGCAGTTTCCTTCCTTCCCCACCGAAGCGTCATCCTTGTTTTTGCGGGTAAAATTGTCAATCAGGTCCTGCAAGGTGCGGTTGTCGATTACCTGGTCTACCGCTTCCTTGATGTCTTTCCACAATTCATAGGTGGCGCATTCCCCGGCGTTTTGGCAGGGCGCCTGCTGGTCTGGCGACTCGCAGACGCATTCCACCGGCGACAGGGATCCTTCCATCACGCGCAGAATCTCTCCGACGGAAATCGTATTGGCCGGCCGTGCAAGCTGGTAGCCGCCGCCGGCGCCGCGAATGCTTCTTAGCAGTCCGCCTTTGCTCGCCTGGGTGACGATTTGTTCTAAGTATTTTTCACTCAGCGACTGCCTGCAGGCAATATCCCGCACCGAAACCGGACCTTCCTGCTGGTTCATGGCAATGTCGATCATCATCCGCAGCCCATATCTTCCTTTGGTCGATATCCTCATCGGTTTCACAGCCTTTCCGAATGTTTTCTCGCAGGATAGTATATCACAAATTCCTGATCTCTTCAACATCCAGAGCCAATTCCGCGGTTGGAAAACGATGGCGGAAAAGATCGCATTTTTTATCGGGACAGTTGTGCCACCGCCTGTTGCAGCTGAGAAACCCGATCTGTCTTTTCCCAGGCCACGTCCAGATCGGTGCGGCCCATTTGCCCGTATGCCGCCAGCTGCCGGTAGATCGGCCGGCGCAGATCCAGCGCCTGAATAATCGCCGCTGGCCGCAGGTCAAACACCTGCTCCACCGCTTTGGCCAGCAGCTCATCCGATACGGTTCCCGTGCCAAAGCTGTCCACCGTCACCGATACAGGATGGGCTACGCCAATGGCATAGGCCAGCTGGATCTCGCAGCGTTTGGCCAGCCCGGCGGCTACCAAGTTTTTCGCAGCCCAACGGGCGGCGTAAGCCGCGGAACGGTCCACCTTGGTCGGATCCTTGCCGGAGAAGGCGCCGCCGCCGTGTTTGCCGTATCCACCGTAGGTATCCACAATGATTTTCCGCCCGGTCAGCCCGCTATCCCCCTGGGGCCCGCCCACGACAAAGCGGCCGGTGGGATTGATGTAATATTTGGTCCGCTGGTCCAGCAAATGCGCCGGCACAATGGGCCGGATGACCTCGCGGATGATATCCTCCCGCAACTGCTCCATCGGGACGTCCGGGTCATGCTGGCTGGAAACGACAATCGTATCCACCCGCACCGGGCGGTTATCCTCAAATTCGACCGTCACCTGGGTCTTCCCGTCCGGACGCAGATAGGCAAGCGTCCCATCCTTGCGTTTGGCCGTCAGCTGCCGAGCCAGCCGGTGGGCCAAAGAGATGGTAATCGGCATCAGTTCCGGCGTTTCGTCGCAGGCATAGCCGAACATCATGCCCTGGTCGCCTGCGCCAGTGGAAAACGCGTCTTCTTCCTGTCCCTGCTTGGCCTCCAGCGCCCGGTCTACGCCCATGGCGATATCCGGGGACTGCTCGTCAATAGAGGTGATCACCGAACAGGTGTCCGCATCAAACCCGTATTTTGCCCGGGTATAACCGATCTCCCGCACCACATTGCGGGCGATTTTGGGGATGTCTACATAGCAGGAGGTGGTGATCTCCCCCATGACCATCACCATTCCCGTGGTCACCGTGCATTCGCAGGCCACCCGTCCCATGGGGTCCTTTTCCAAAATCGCATCCAGCACCGCATCGGAAATCTGGTCGCAGATTTTATCGGGATGCCCCTCCGTCACCGATTCCGACGTGAAAAAATGTCTTGCCATCATCAAAGCTCCTCTCTTTTTCCATCCTCCGCGCGGCAAAATAAAAAATGCCCGGAATTTCCGAGCATTGATTTTGTCCTCATCTCCCGGAATGTTCCGCAGGATTTGGCACCTTCTACTCAAACGAGTCCGGTTGCTGGGCTTCACAGGGCCTGTTCCCTCCGCCGCTCTGGATAAGGTAATTGATTCAATTGGTGAACACATTATAGCGAAAGCCGTCGAAAATGTCAAGCGCGGGATCTTTCAACCCCGCGCTGATTGGAAACGGCAGTTTGCTTGATTTTTATTTGGCTTGTTCCTGCGTGTCCTCAACCGCCTTTTCCTGCTGGGGGATCGACGCCGGGACAGGTTCTTTCATCAGGCGGCTGAGCTTTTTATAGGTTAAAAAGGTCAGCGCCGAAATGATCAGGCCTTTGATCAGGTTAAAGGGCATCGCGCCGAAAAGAATGTAGGCGTTGATGCTGTCGATCATGGGATTGACAGCATTGCAAGCGGAAACAATCGCGTCGATGGGCATGACCTTGGAATAAAACGGGATAATCAAAAACAGGTTGGTCAGCGCGCCCACCAGGGTAACGGCCACCGTCCCGGTCAGGCAGGCCAGCAGGGCGCCTTTTTTGGTTTTATGGAACCGATACAAGAATCCGGCGCTGAGCGAAAACGCCACGTAGATCAAGAAATCGGACAATTCCCCCACGCCCCCGGTCTGGCTGGAAAGCAGATGGATCAGATCCTTGACCAGGGTAATAAAGATCCCGGCGGCAGGCCCGAACAGGAAAGTCCCGATCAAAGTGGGAACGCCGCTGATATCCAGCTTCAAAAACGGCGGCATAAACAAGAAGGTCAGCGGCAGTTCCAGATACATCAATACGGTGGCCACCGCGGCCAGCAGGCCGATATAGACCAGTTTTCTCGTGTTCATTGTTCTTTTCATAAAAAGCTCCTCCTTTTTTGTCTGTTTTGGCAAACAAAAACGCCCCCAGACAATAATGTCAGGGAGCGCAAAGGTGCAAATAAATTTGCGCCGTTTCTTTCATCCGGACTATACCGTCGGTCCCGGAATCGCACCGGATCAGCTGCCAAACGGCAGGTCGCGGACTTGTGGCTTTCGCCCATCACCGCCGGTGGGGAATCGCACCCCGCCCCGAAACAGACTTTTGATTTCGTTAGGTATCATACACCGGATCGGCCGCTCTGTCAATCCTTTCACAAAAATTTTTCGCGCAGGACCCGTTTCAGATCATTCCCTTGCAAGGCTTGCACGCGGCAAAAAACCATTCAATCGGCAGCGGTTCTTTTCGGAAATATCCCAGCCGCTCCAGCTGCCCGCGAACCATCCCGCCCAAAGCGGAAAAATCCGCTTCCGCCGCGCCCGATAGCGAGCCGTGGTTCAGCGCCGCCCGGACCAGCCCGTCCAGCAAAGCGTCGTCCTCGCACCGGACCGCCAGCATCTGCATAGCGCCATCCATCCGAAACAGGCAGTATCCGATCAGCGCGCCTTGCTGCGCAATGCCGAATGCGCCGCAGCCTTCCCGGCAGGGAATCTGCTCTTTTTCGAACAATGCAAAGACCTGCGCGGGATCCTGCACCGGTTTCATCTCCAGCATATTACATCCTTCCTTTCCCCTGCATGTCCTGCCCGCGGCGCAGCGCCGATTCCAGCGCCGATCGCTCCTGCGGGGTCAGCATCCGCCATTTCCCGGCGGGCAGCATGCCCAGGCGCACCGGACCGATGGCGGTCCGCCGCAGCCTTGCCACTTCCAGCCCAACCGCTTCGCACATCCGGCGAATCTGCCGGTTTTTGCCTTCGGTAATCACAATCTGCACC
This sequence comes from uncultured Clostridia bacterium, assembly GCA_944382905.1. Lineage (GTDB taxonomy): Bacteria > Bacillota > Clostridia > Oscillospirales > Ruminococcaceae > UBA3818. The sequence goes on from CALWNU010000002.1 coordinate 13,419, forward strand.
ACCGCCCGGTTGGGCTCTTTTGTCAATACAACAACCTGCGCCGGCGCAGTTTGCTGGCCGTCCAGCTCCACCCCTTCCGCCAGCTGCATGGCCTGCTCGTCTGTAATATCCGGCCGGACCGTCACCCGGTAGGTCTTAGGCAGATGGTAGCGCGGGTGCATGATCTGGTTGGCAAACTCCCCGTCGTTGGTCAGCAGCAAAAGCCCTTCGGAATTCCGGTCCAGCCGCCCCACCGGGTAAACCCGGCCCGGCGCGTCCTTCACCAGTTCCGCCACGCATTTGCGGTCCATTTCATCCCGCATGGTGGTCACATACCCCCGGGGTTTATGTAAAGCAAGATAGATTTTTTTCTGGTTCTGGTGCAGATCCACCCGCACCCCTTCTACCGCGATGACGTCCCGCGCGGGGTCCACCTTCTGGCCGATCAGGGCCTTATGCCCGTTCACGCTTACTTTCCCTTTTTCGATATATTCCTCCGCCTTCCGCCGGGACATCACCCCGGATTCGGAAAGCGCTTTTTGAATTCTTACCAATTCTCCTTTGTTTTGCATCTTCCGCTCCCATCCGCCGCACGGCGCTTTTGTTTCTGGCGGGATTTTTCCGGCTCACCATCCGAACCAGCTTTTCACCCGATCCCAAAATCCCTTTTTCTCTACAATTTTCTCCTGTGCTGCCTGTGCAGGATACACATCCCAGCAGCCCAGTTTCTGGTCCCCCAAATAAAACGCTACCTCGCCCACCTTCTGCTCTGTCCCCAGCGGCACGTAATAAAACGGCTCGAGATAGACCTTGGCCGTGATCTGGCGCTCCTCGCCCAGCAGGACTGCCGTTTTCGTATCGCCGGAAAGCTGCCCCGGGACAACATTCACAACGCCCCCCACCACCGGCAGGGAAAGCGCAGGCAAATAATCCGCCAGATCCACCTGCTGCACACAGGAAAAGCCATAGTCCAGCAGTTTTTTGTGTACGTTCCAATCATCCGCCGCGGACAGCGTAACGCAAATCAAAGTAATCCCATCCCGCTGGGCCGCGGATACCAAGCACCGCCCTGCTTTTTTGGTGTATCCGGTCTTCACGCCAATGCACCCGTCATATTCCTTTAGCAAGCGGTTATGATTTTGCAGCCACCGGTCATAAGGCGGGTTGCCAAAGGCGATCTGCATTTTATAGGTGGAACAGATCGCCAGGAAATCTTCGTTTTGCAGCGCGTTGCTGGCCAGCACCGCCATATCGTAAGCGCTGGAATAGTGGTCTTCGGCGTCCAGCCCGGACGGCGTGGCAAAATGGGTATCTTCCAATCCCATTTCAGCCGCCCGCTGGTTCATCATCTGCACAAAACCTTCTGTTGTGCCGCCGATTTTGACCGCAGCCGCCCCGGCGCTGTCGTTGCCAGAATGCAAAAGCATCCCCACCGCCAGCCCCCGCAGCGTCACCTGATCGCCTGGCAGCAACCCCATAGACGAGCCCTCGACCAGAATGGCTTTGGGGTCTACCGTAAAATATGAATCCAAATCCGGCTGCTCCAGCGTCAGCAGAGCAGTCATGATTTTCGTCGTGCTCGCCATGGCCAGCCGCTCATGGATGTCCTTGCCTGCCAGCATCCGCCCGGTCTGCATTTCCATCAGGATATAAGCGCCCGCTTCAATGCCGGAAGGCGCTGCAGGCAACTGCTGATTTTGCGCCGTATCGGTAGAATCTGTCTGCGCGAAAACCGCCGTCTGGGTTAAAATCATCACGGCGGCAAGACAAACAGCAGCCGTCAGCCGAATCAAACGTTTCATCCAAATCCCCCCGTACAATCTATGCCGGGGATCCTGCGGTTATACAGGCCGCCGCAGGTTTTTCACGGCTGCTGCGTTTCCTTTTCTTTTTTGGCTTTGGAAAAGATATCTACAAACTTATCAATCAAATCCGGGACGATCCCTACCGCCCGATCCGCCGTACTGTCATAGCTTTGCATCTGCAGCAGCCGCACCTCTCCCTGCTGGATGACCAAAAACGCCAGCGGCTGGATGGAAACGCCGGCGCCGGAACCGCCGCCGAAGAGATCCTTGGGCTTGTCCCCACCGAAATCGCTTCCGCCGGACCCATAGCCAAACGCCACCTTGGACACGGGGATAATGATGGTACCATCCGGCGCGGTGATGGGTTCGCCGATGATGGTATTGACGTCTACCAGCCCTTTTAATTTTTCCAATGAACAGTTGAGCAATCCTTCCAAATTTCCCTGACCCATTCCGATTTCTCCTTTTCTCATAGGTTCTATTCGGCCTTAGTCTTGGCCGTTTGCTTGTCTTTTATAATCCTCCACAAAAATCCGCCGGAAAATTGGGCGGCTGCCGCCAGCACGAAGACCGTGCGCACCGTCAGCTGAAAGGAAACTTGCAGCCGGTCCTCTTGGGACAGGTAATCCGCCGCCACCCGCACCTTTGCTTTTTTCATCCGGACAAACCGGCTCAGCGCCGCGTAGGCGCCGTGGACCCATCCGTTCATCCGCCCATAGGCGATAGCGGTTTGGGCCGCGTCCTCCCGGGCGACAACCAGCAAAAAATCCAAATCCCGCAGCCACAGGTGCCGGTGCAATGTCTTGATCGGGCCTTTGGCTGAACGCAGCAGTTCCAGTACCATCGTTCCGTTTTCCCGCAGCGTACGAGATTCCTGATCCGGCGCTTTTTTTGCCGCCACGCCGCTTTTTTCCGGCGTATCGGCAATTTTGGCTTCCCCTTTTGCCTTCGCAGACCCACCGTCCGGCTGATAACTACCGTCAGCCTCCGCTGGCCGGTCCTGTTTTTCCGTCTTTGACTGCTGGCCTTTCTGTTGTCCACCGTTACGGGGATTTTTGCTTTTTTTCTTTTTCTTGTTTTTTTCCTCTTTTTTCGGCATTGCCGAATACCGCAGGAAAAGCCAGCCTGCCTTTAGTGCAATTTCATCGTTTTCGTACCGGACCCAAAGCCGGATGTTGGAAAGCAGCAAAAAAAGCAGAACCAGCCCGATTCCCAAAAGGATCCACCCTGCCATGGCATCACATCGCTTCTTTCAAATTCCCGGTCAGGATTCGCCGATCCGAACCTGTCCTTCCACTTCTGCTTCTTCCTGGCCGCTGTCCTGCACCACCGGCAGTTCCCCGATGGACGACAGTCCAAAACAGCGCAGGAAATGGGGCGTAGTCCCATAACAGACCGGCCTACCCGGCAATTCCAGCCTTCCCTGCTCCTCCAACAGCCCCCGCTCCACCAGCAGGTTGATGGTGCTGGACGAATCCACCCCGCGGATCTGTTCTACAAAAGATTTGGTCACCGGCTGGTTGTAGGCCACAATGGCCAGCACTTCCATGGCCGCCTGGGACAAAGGTTGATTCTTTTTGATTTCCAGCGCTTTTTTTACCGGCTCCTGATACGCTTCCCGGGTCGTCATTTGATATTGGGTATCCAGCTGCAGCACCTGCAGCGGGCTTTCTTCTTCCTCCAGATAATCCATCACGCGGCGCATCATCCAATGAACCGCCGCCTCGTCGCAGTCAAATACCTGTGCCAGCCGGGCGGCAGGAATCGGCTCGCCGCTGGCAAACAAAATCGCAACCGCCGCTTTTTCAGTTTTCGTCAGCTTCATCCGCCGTCTCCTCCTGCTCCTCTTCCCGCAACGCCAGCGGCGTCCGGTTGTCTCCCATCCGGATCTCTCCGCCGTCATCCACCACAATCCGCTTGGCCTTGACCAATTCCAACACCGCCAAAAAGGTTGCCACCATCTCCGAGCGGTCCTCCGTCTTGGCAAACAGGCTTTGGAACGCAACGCGTTTTTGCTGGTACAGGACGCGCAGGATCCGCACGATTCTGGACTGGACCGACACAATCCGGTGTTTGACAATCCCGGCAAACGCCTCTTTGGGCGGCGGCAATTTCCGCCGCGCTTTTCCCAGCACCGCCAAATAGGCGTTGAAAAGTTCCGGCGGTTCGTGGATTCGGCTGTAACGCAGATCCGGTTCGATCAGCGAAGGGGGCCGGGCAAACAGCTTGTCCCCCCGCCACCTTGCCGCCAACTGTGCCGCCGCTTCTTTGCAAGCCTGATACTCCAGCAGCTGGCCGGTCAGTTCCCGCTTGAGTTCTTCCCCTTCGTTTTCGTATTTGGGCAGCAGCATGGCGGACTTCATATATACCAGCCGCGACGCCATTTCCAAAAAATCGCTGGCGGTTTCCAAATCCGCAAGCGGAAGTTCTTCCATCTGTTTGAGGTATTGTTCCAGCAACAGGTCGATCTGGATATCATAGATATTCAGTTTATGTTTTGCAATCAGGGCAAGCAGAAGGTCCATCGGCCCTTCAAACTGTTCCAATTGAAATGTCAGCTTTTCCATCCGGGCCTCCTATCCGACCAGCTGGAGCAAAACATCCACCGGGATTGTTATCCAATTCAGCCCCTGGAACAACGCGTTTCCCAAAAACTGAAGTGGGATCTGCAAAATGCCCACATACAACAACAAAACCAATGCGATATAAAAATATTTTTCGTATTTTACCATCCGCATCCTGGCCCGGAGCGGCAGCACAGCCTGGAACAGCTGGGACCCGTCCAGCGGCGGGACCGGCAGCAGGTTAAACAACGCCAGCATCAGATTGGTCCAAAGGATGGTATAGATCACCTGTCCGAACACGATCCCCGCCGTGGTTCCCATGTTGGCAAAGGACAGATAGACCTTAAAAACAATCATCAGCAAAAACGCCAAGCACAGATTAGACAACGGCCCGGCCAGCGCGGTCAGCACAAGATCCCGTTTCGGTTTTTTAAAATGCGAAGGGTTGATGGGTACTGGTTTTGCCCATCCAAAACCAAACAACAGCAACGCCAGCGTGCCGAACAAATCCAAATGCGCAAAAGGATTCATCGTCAGCCTGCCTTGTTCTCTCGCCGTATGGTCCCCAAGCCGGTCGGCCACCAGCGCATGTGCCAGTTCATGGATTGGAAATGCTGTTACAATAACGATGGCCATGGTCAAATATCGGATCAGGGTTTCTACCTTCACGTTGTTCTCTCCGTTTCTCCCGGGCATTTTTTCTTATTATACTAAAAACCGGCCCTTAACACAAGGTTTCACCAATTTTCTGCGACTCAATCGCTTCTTGCCCCGGATAACCAAATAAATTGAAAAAAAGCTTGATTTCACTTTTAAAATCTGATAAGATATTGCTGTTAACTTTTTATGAGCAGGAAAGGAGGTGCAGACCAATGGCAAAATGCGACATCTGCGGAAAAGGTGTCACTTTCGGAATTAAGGTTTCCCATTCCCATCGTCGTTCCAACCGGACTTGGAAACCGAATGTAAAGCGTGTAAAGGCAATCGTTGACGGATCTCCTCGCCACATTTATGCCTGCACCCGTTGTCTGCGTTCCAATAAAGTGACCCGCGCAATCTAACATGCTGTTTTGAAAAAGGCTGCCGATTCGGCAGCCTTTTTTCTTTGCTCTATTTTTTCTCCGCTTATCAAAATCGTTTTCGAAACACGCCAGGGTTTGCGCTATTCCAGATCCTGCTGAAAAGGGTCCGTATCGCCGTCATTGCGGTAACGGGCGTAAATTTTCCGGTACGTCACAATCAGCACCGGCAGCCCGCCCAGCGTATAAACCATGGCGGCAACGCCCGCCGCCTCAACCGACCAAAAGCCGGCGCAGCCGATGGCCGCCATCCCGGCGGCGGCAACCAGCCACATGATGCCGTTGGCCCGGTTATAGCGCGGGACATCCCGGATCTGCGACGGCAAGACCGTACTTCCCGCCCAAAAATGCATGGGCGATTTGCGGCACAGCGCCCAAATGCCAATGGCCGCAAAAATGGCCGCGCAAATCCAAACGCAGATTACGAATATCCAGATTCCCAACCAGTCTTGCATACGCTTATTCTTCCCCCTCCAGCCAAATGTTTTCCGATTCATGCCGTTTTGGCCGGGTCATCAAATCCCGCAGGGCCTGGGCAGGAGATTTCTCCTGGTACAACACCGCATAAGCCTGCTCGGTAATGGGCATTTCCACCCCCAGCTTCCGGCTCAGCGCATAGGCGGTTTTGGCACAGGGATACCCTTCCACCGTGCCGATTTTTTCCACCGCGTCCTTCGCAGGCATCCCCTGCCCGATCAGGATCCCCGCCCGGCGGTTGCGGGAATGCATGCTGGTGCAGGTCACGATCAGATCGCCGATCCCGGACAGGCCCGCAAAGGTTTCGGCTTTCGCCCCCATATGCACCCCCAGGCGGGCGATTTCCCGGATCCCACGGGTCATCAGCGCCGCTTTGGCGCTGTCGCCCAAAGACAGGCCGTCGGCAATCCCCGCCGCCAGCGCAATCACATTTTTCAGCGCGCCGCCCAGCTCCACGCCGGTCACATCATCGTTGACATACAGCCGCAAGGTGGGATTCATCAGCAATTCCTGGACCTGCTGCGCCGCTTCCCGGTCCGCCGAAGCTACCGCAATGGTTGCCGGCTGTCCACGGCCCACCTCTTCCGCGTGGGATGGCCCGGACAAAACCACAATTCTTTGCCGGGGCAGCTCTTCCTCCAGCACCTGGGAAAGCCGCTTGAAGGTTTCGTCCTCCAGCCCTTTGGCCACATTGGCGACGATAGTCCCCTCCCGGAGAAACGGCGCGGCGCGCCGGGCGGTTTCCCGCACGGCAGACGACGGCACCGCCATAATGCACAAATCGCAATCTGTCAAACAGGCAAGATCCCCCGTCAAGGCAATCTCTTTTGGCACCGCGACGCCGGGCAGCAGCCGTTTTTGCTCCCCGTCGCGCCGAATCTGCTCCAGTTCCTGGGGAAAAAGCGACCACAGCGTCACCTGGTGCCCGCAGCCGTTTGCCATCACCGCCAGCGCCGTACCAAACCCGCAGCCCAATACCGATATCTTCGCCATGGCTATTGTTCCCCCTCCTTCGCCTTTTTGCTGCCGAATCGATTTTCCGTCCCCTGCAAAAGCCTTTGGATATTGGACCGGTGCATCCAGATCACCAGCGCCGCCATAACCGCGGAGAAGAAGAAATCCAGCCAGCTGATGCTGCCTTTGAGAAAATAGTCCACTGCCAAGGTCAGAAACGGAAAACAGCACGCGCCGGCCAGCGAGCCCACCGAAACAATCCGGGTCACAAAGATCAGCGGCAGCCCGATGATCAAAAGCCCGGCGAACACCACCGGGTTAATGACCGCGATAATCCCGATGGACGTCAAAATCCCCTTTCCGCCCCGGAACCCAAAATACACCGGGTACAGATGTCCCAACAAGGCGAACAGCCCGGCGATATAGGCGCCGTCAAATAAAGTAACGCCGAAAGCGGCAAAAATCAGCCTGCCGATCCAGACTGCAACCACCCCTTTGAAAAAATCGCCCGCCAGCGTCAGGGCCGCCGCTTTTTTCCCATAGGTGCGCAGAATGTTGGTCATCCCCGCGTTCCCGCTGCCAAACTGCCTCACGTCCTGGTGGTACAACCCCTTGGAGACCACCACCGCAAAGCTGATACTGCCCAAAAGATAGGCCGCCGCCGCAGCCAAAATGCTTGCCAAAACTGTTTGCATCCGTCATACCCCCCGGCAAATTCCGCTGCTATTTTTCGCCCCGTTCCCGCACGATCATGCGGATGGGCGTCCCGTCCAGATGAAAAGTCTCGCGGATCTGGTTTTCCAGATACCGCTGGTAAGAAAAGTGGAACAGCTCCTTTTCGTTGACGAACACCACGAAGGTCGGCGGCTTGGTCGAGGCTTGGGTCATATAGAAAATCCGCAGCCGCTTGCCTTTGTCCGACGGCGGCTGTACCCGCGCGGTGGCATAGGAAAGCATGTCGTTTAGCCGCCCTGTGGAAATCCGCATGGCGTTTTGCTCGGCGACATAACGGATCAATTCATACAATTTTTCCACCCGCTGGCCGGTTTTGGCGGAAAGAAAGAGAAACGGCGCATAGGGCATAAAGCTAAAATCCTGCTGGAGTTTTTTGGTAAACTCCTGCATGGTTTTCCCATCCTTTTCCACCGCATCCCACTTATTGACTGCAATGACGCAGCCTTTTCCCTGTTCATGGGCATAACCGGCGACTTTGGAATCCTGCTCGGTAAACCCTTCTGTCGCGTCGATGACAATCACGCATACATCCGACCGGTCCACCGCCATATAGGAACGGAGCACCGAATATTTCTCAATGGACTCTTCCACCCGGGATTTCCGGCGGATTCCAGCCGTATCAATGAACACAAACCGGCCGTATTCGTTCTCCACCAGCGTATCCGTAGCGTCCCGGGTGGTCCCCGCCACGTCGGAAACGATCACCCGCTCTTCGCCGGCCATTCGGTTGATCAGCGACGATTTTCCCACGTTGGGCTTGCCGATTACCGCGACCTTGATATCCTCTTCCCCGTAGGCGTCTTCCCGGTCAAAGTCCAGGTAGCGGTAGCAGGCGTCCAGCAAATCGCCCACGCCGTGGCCGTGTACCGAGGAAACCGGGTACGGATCGCCGATTCCCAGGTTGTAAAACTCATACAATTCCGGCGGCGGCGCGCCGACGCTGTCGCATTTGTTGACGCATAACACCACCGGTTTGCCGGAACGCTGCAGCATAGAAGCCACGTCCTGGTCGGTTGCGGTCATTCCAGAACGCAGATCCACCACAAGTATGATCACATCTGCGCTGTCGATGGCAAGCTTGGCCTGCCGGCGCATCTGCGCCAGGATCACATCGTCCGTTTTGGGCTCGATGCCGCCCGTATCTACAATATGAAACGTCTTCCCGCGCCATTCCCCTTCCGCGTAAATCCGGTCACGGGTCACGCCCGGCGTATCCTCCACAATGGAAAGACGTTTGCCTACAATTTTATTAAACAGCGTGGACTTGCCCACATTGGGCCGGCCCACTACTGCAATCAGCGGTTTTGCCATACTATCCCTTCCTTTTTGCCGCCTCTGCCTCGCTTGCAAAAGGCGCTTTTCTACCAGGTGGCTTCCGGCAAATCCTCCTGGATTCCCAACAGCGCCTGCAAAAACTGCGCGCCATCATTGTCCACCGTGCGCACCGGCACTCCCAGAGCCTGCTGGACGTCTTCCACCGTCTTGTCGTCTAAAAATTTATCCTGCTCATGACGCAGCATCACGCCGGGGATCAGCAATTCCTCCCCCAGGTCTTTGCCCCTGAGCTGACCAATCAGGTCGGTGGCCGTCACTAGCCCCGCCACAGTAATCTCATCGCCGAAATAATCGTTGTGGATGGGGTAGACCGTACAATCCAGGCCGGGAAACCGCTGGGTCACTTTTGCGATTTCCGCCTGCAAAAACGCCGCCGGCGCTTCGCCGGTAGCCAGGCTGATCCGGCGGGAAAGACCGTCGTCCTCCCAATCCTCCAGCGCCTCAGCCAATTCCTCCCGCAGCAAGGACAGCAGCCCCACGCCGTTTTCCAGCTGGTTGTATTCTCCATAGTATTCCCCGTCCGGGATGGGGATTCCCGCCTTGAGGAAAAACTCGTCCGCCGGATACGCCAGACGCACCCCTTCCCGCTGCAAGAACGCTTCCGAGAAGGCATGGATCTGCCGGATGACCTGCTGCGCCTCTTCTTTGGAATACGGGCGCAGCGGATACAGGCCGTCGCGAAATTTGGTCAGTCCCACCGGGACGGCAGCGATGCTTTCCACGCTGGGATACAGCTCGCCTAGTTGGCGCAGGGATTCGTCCAAATGCGGCCCGTCGTTAATCCCCGGGCAAAGCACCAGCTGGGTATTGATCTTGATCCCCGCCGCCGCAAGCTGCCGCAGATAGTCCAGGGAAGACGCCGCCTTGGGATTTTGCATCATCTGTTGGCGCAGCGCGGGATCCATGGTATGCACCGAGACATTGACCGGGCTGATATGCATCTGGATAATCCGGTCAATATCCTTTTGTTCCATGTTGGTCAGGGTGATATAATTGCCGAACAAAAAAGACAGGCGGGCATCGTCGTCCTTAAAATAAAGGGTGTCCCGCATGCCCGGCGGCATTTGATCCACAAAACAAAAGATGCATTTATTTTTGCAGTGATGCTGCTGGTCCATCAAGTAAGAGGAAAATTCCAACCCCAGTTCTTCGTATTCGTCTTTTCGCACCGTCACATGGCGGCAACCGCCATCCGCATCCTGCAAATCGATCCGCAGTTTTTGCTCGGTCATATAAAATTGGTAATCCAAAATGTCTTCAATCGGGTGGCAATTGAGCGCCACCAGCATTTCCCCCGGCTGTATTCCAGCCCTGTCGGCCGGTGACCCGGGCGATACCGCTATGATTTGCACCGACAAGGCGGCACCTCCTTTTAGAAAAAAAGCAGGGGCGGAACCGCATCCCTCCCCTGCCTTCGAAAAAGGCCTTATTCAGCCTCCATTTTAATGACTTCTTTGCCCTTGTAGTAACCGCAGTTTGCGCAAACCTTGTGAGGAGCCTTCAGCTCACCGCACTGGGAGCATTTGGAGAACCCCGGAACACTGATTTTCCAAACATTGGAACGTCTTTTATTTTTTCTCGCTTTGGACGACTTTCTTTTTGGTACCGCCATGTCAGCACCTCCTTAAGGTTAGGATTCTTTCAGCAATTCACTGAGAACTTGAAGGCGAGGATCCGGCTGCTTCAGGTTACATCCACAGTCTGTTTCGTTTAAGTTGGCACCGCAGACAGGGCATAATCCCTTGCAATCCTCTCGACAATATACCACAGAAGGCAGTTCCAGAAGAATGTCGGATGTCGCCAGATCATCCAAATCCAGCTGATTGCCGGACACAACAATGAAGTCGCCATTGTCTTCCTCATTCAACTGACGAACCAGGACGTGTTCAAACCGATAGGTTTCCTCACGCCGCTGCCGTTCCAAGCATCGTCCGCACATCAGATTGTAGTCCAGTTTCGCTTCATATACGATAGACACAATCCCGGCGCGGTGAAACACCGTCCCGGAAAGATGAATCGGGCGGTCAAAAGGTGCGGTTCCCCACAGCTCGATGGAGGAAAGATCCAGGTCATGAGTGAAAGAAATGGCCTGGCCTTCTGCCTCAAATAGCTGCTTTACATCAATAAACATCATGATACCTCATAACGCCACGGATCTTATTATATCGGCATCAAAACCGTTTGTCAATATCCGTTTGGGGCGTAAATAGACTTTTTTCTCCCCGCTGCCGCAATCGCTGGCCGGTCCGGCAAAACAGCGGCGCAATCCAGCCCGGCACGCTTGTTTTCCCGGTAAAAAGAACGGGCGCATCCTTCATGCGCCCGGCGGGTCCTGACAAAACTTACAGAATATAGGAATGAACCGATTCCGGCAGTTCGGAACGGTCGCAGGATACCGTAAAGACCATTTCCACCTTGTTTTCCGCCGTCAGCTTTTCCAGCTTTCCAATCATGTTGGCAAACGCCTCCAGATCCCGGCCGCCAATTTTCAAGGTCGCGTCGATAAAGACTTCTGTGATATCATAGTTGCCCGCGCAAATCCCGGCAATGAATCCGTAAAATGCGTCAAAACCGACAATGTCATAGCTTTCAATGTCGATCAAGCGGACGGAATAATCAATATCATAGGTCATTTTCAGGCCTTTTTCAATGCAGACAATATTGCCGGAGGTGGTTTTTGCTGCTTTGTTAATCATGTCGATCAAAGTCTTGGTCTTGCCGGAGCCTTTGTTTCCCACGATAAGTTTTATCATGTTTGTATCCTCCTTAGATTATAAAATCTTCTATGGATTCGCCCGAAGGCGAAAACAACAACACTATTTCAGCTTCGCTTCCAGCTGTTCCTTTTTGCCCTCATACCCGGGCTTGCCCAACAGCGCAAACATGTTGCTCTTGTAGCTTTCCACACCGGGCTGGTTGAAGGGATTGACCCCCAGCAGATAGCCGGAAACCGCACAGGCTTTTTCGAAGAAATAGATCAGATAGCCCAAGGAAAACTCACTCATTACCGGCATTTCCAGCACCACGTTGGGCACGCCGCCTTCCGTATGGGCCAGCACGGTCCCCTGGAAAGCTTTGTCGTTCACCACCGACATATTCTGGTTGGACAGGAAGTTCAGTCCATCGAAATTATCGGGATCATCTTTCACAAAATAATCCTGCATGGGCTGTTCCGGGCGGATCACCGTTTCAAACATGATCCGGGACCCTTCCTGGATAAACTGCCCCAGGCTGTGCAGATCGGTGGAAAACACTGCGGAAGAAGGATACAGCCCTTTGTTGTCCTTACCTTCGCTTTCGCCAAACAGCTGTTTGAGCCATTCGTTCATCATGGCAAAGGCCGGATCGTAAGTAATAAACATTTCCACGCTCTTGCCCTTGCGGTACAAGATATTGCGCAGCGCAGCGTATTTGTAACACTCGTTTTGGAACAGATCCGGATTGGCATATGCTTCCCGCGCTGCCGCCGCGCCGTCCATCAGCGCCTGGATATCAATACCGGCCACTGCAATGGGCAAAAGGCCAACCGCAGTCAGCACCGAAAACCGGCCGCCTACGTCGTCCGGCACTACAAACGTCTCATATCCTTCCCGGTCAGACAATTCTTTCAAAGTACCTTTCGCCCGATCGGTGGTAGCATAAATGCGTTTTTTCGCCCCGTCTTTGCCGTATTTCTTCTCCAACAGCTCTCGGAAAATCCGAAATGCCAACGCCGGCTCGGTCGTGGTCCCGGACTTGGAAATGATATTGACCGAAAGATCCCGCCCTTCGCAGATGGAAATCACTTCGGAAAGGTAGGTAGGGTTCAGCGAATTTCCCACAAAATAAATATCCGGCGTGTCCTTTTTCTTATTATTATACAGCGGAGACCGCAGCTGTTCAATGACGGCACGGGCGCCGAGATACGACCCGCCAATCCCGATTACCACCAGCACTTCGCTGTCCTTTTGGATTTGTTTGGCCGCTTTCTGGATCCGCGCGAACTCGTCCCGGTCATAATTGACCGGCAGATCCATCCAGCCCAAAAAATCATTGCCCAATCCCGTTTTTTCATGCAACGTCGTATGAGCAGCTTTTACTTGTGGGACCATCGCCTCCCACTCATGGTCGCCGACAACGCCATGCAGGTATCCTGTATTACATTTGATCACCATTTCCTCAACGTCCTCCTAATGATATAGATTTATTTTACTCTAATTATGCTTTTATTGCAAGAACCTTATGACAAGTTTCCAAAAAAACTTCGCTGCGCTTTTGGGGCAAAAAAAAGGCCGGATTCCCATCCGGCCCGGCTGCACGTATCAAAACGCCTGCGTTTTTCCGATCAATGCGCCAAACATAATTTCCAGCCCTTTTGCAAAATCCATCCGCGCCACGGCAGTTTTCGCGCAAACGGGATATTCGCCCAATACCGTTTCCCCTTTAGAAAGGATCACCTTGCCCAGCATCTGGCCTTCCTCTACCGGCGCTTCCACATCCTCCGCCAATTCCACCGTCTGCGTCAGACTCCCTTCCTCTCCCCGCTTCATTACCAACGACGGCGGGATCTCATAGGAAAGTTCCACCTGCCGGTTCACCCCATGCAGCACCGGCACCGGCGTCAGCTGATCGTCCAGCGCCGGCGGCTGGACCGTGATATAATTGGCAAACCCGTAGTCTAACAAGGTCCGGCAGCTGGCAAACCGCTGGCTGCTGGTGGCGGAACCCAGGCTCACGGCAATCAGCGACAGGCCGTCGCGCTCCGCCGATGCGGAAAGACAGCTGCCAGCCCCGTCGGTGGTCCCGGTCTTCAGCCCGGTAGTGCCTTTGTAAAAGCGCACCAGCTTGTTGGTGTTGACCAGCTGGGTCGTCCCATCCCGCAGGCTATCCATCCAAACGGTGGTGTATTTGGTCACGTCGGGGTAATTTAGCAGCGCCGCCGACATCAAAGCGATGTCCCGGGCGGTGGAATAATGCTCCTGGGCATCCAAGCCGGTGGCATTGGCAAAATGGGTGTTTTCCATCCCCAGCGCCTTTGCTTTTTCATTCATCATGCTGACAAACGCGTCTTCGCTGCCGGCCACCGCCTCCGCCAGTACCACCGCCGCATCGTTGGCGGAACTGATGAAAGTCGCTCGCAGCAATTCGTCCACCGTCATCTCTTCACCCGGCTCCAGCCAGATCTGGGATCCGCCCATGGACGCGGCGTGTTCGGAACAGCTGAGTTTTGTGTCATAACCGAATTTCCCTTGCTCCATGGCCTCAAAGGTCAACAGCAGCGTCATGATTTTCGTAATGGACGCCGGCGGCATGGTCTGGTCGGCGTTGCTCTCATACAGCACCTGCCCGGTGCTCTGCTCGATCAAAATGGCGGATTGGCATTCCAGCTGCAGTCCTGCCGGATCCGCGCCGTCTGCCGGGGTCTCCTGCGCCATCGCAGGGCAAACCGCAATCCAGAACGCAAACAAGCAGGCCGCCAGTTTGGGCAATATGCGAACGGTCATTTTTTGCCACCTCCACAGGTATCTCTGCTAACAGTCTATGTCTTTCTTTTTTCCAACATGTCTGCAAACGTGGCAAAATTTTCTGATTTGTGTGTTTTTCCAGCGTTTCCAAATCTTTTTCCCGCCCGCCGGCGGCTTTTGCGGGCCATTCTGCGAATACTAATCGGGAACTGTTTGAGCAGTTCGCGCAAAAACCCATACCATGGACAGGCGGTGCGAAACCATGAAACGAATCGCATGTCTGGCGGCGGCGCTTGTCTGCCTTTGGCAGATTTCAGCCGCAGCCGCCGACGGGCAGATGGACTATCTGCCCATCGAAAACCGGATACAGGACGAATGGACGCAATACGTCTACAGTTACCCGCAGATCACCCGGGGAGAAAGCAAAGTGACCGAACAGCGATTAAACGGATTTTTGCGGGAATACAGCCAGAGTACCGCGCTGCAAGCGCGGCTCACCGCAAAAAAAGAATCCCGCCGGCTGCTGGGGAAAACCACGTTTGAGGTCATGCGCAACGACGCTTCCTATTTCAGCGTGGTCTTCACCTCTCAATTAGACGGGCGCCAATGGCAAAAAGGGTTTGTCTTTTTGCCGCAAAACGGCTCCCAACTGCGGCTGGAAGATCTGTTCGTCACACCGGAATTTTCCGCTGTCCTATCGCAGGCCACTGCCGCATGGCGGCAATCCAACGCAGTTGCGGACGGGTTTCCTTCCGTACAGGATTTTTACCTGACCGCCGACTGCCTGATTTTATTGTTTTCGCCTCCCGATGGCGGCGATACCCTTTCCTGCTCAATCCCCTTGGATCAGATTGCCTCGTCTTTGCGGGAAGATCTGATTGCGCCTGTATCCTAATCCTCCCAAAAAAAACAGCCGGGAATTCCCGGCTGTTTTTTTATCCTTTATTTTGTTTAAAGCGGGAGCAATTCCCCCAGGCAAAGGTCGTTAAGCGCCGCCGTAATCCGCACCCGCCGGATCTGCCCGCGGATTTCCTCTTGGGTGTCCACGCACACAGGCGTATAGTTGGGCGTATACCCTTCCACTCCGTAGGGCGTTTGGGTGGTTTCAAACAGCACTTCTTCTTCCCGGCCCACCTGGGATTGCAAAAACGCGCGCCGGGTTTCGTCCGTCACCGCAATCAGCCTGGCGCTGCGGTCTTCCTTGACCGATTGTGGCACCTGGTCCGGCATGGACGCCGCCCGGGTCCCCGGCCGGACCGAATAGGCAAAGACATGCGCTTTTGCCAGGCCCACTGTTTGGGCAAAGGCTGCAGACTGGCGAAAATCCTCTTCCGTCTCCCCTGGGAATCCCACCATGATATCCGTAGTAATCGACGGGTTGGGGAAAGCTGCCCGGATATCCTGCACAATTTGCAGATATTCTGCGCTGGTATAATGGCGGTTCATGGCTTTGAGCGTCCGGTCGCATCCGCTTTGCAGCGACAGATGAAACTGGGGACAGAATTTGTGCAAAGCGGCCAGCCTGTTCAAATCGTCTGCGGTCAACAGTTCCGGTTCCAGCGATCCCAGCCGGATCCGCCGGATCCCCTCCACCGCTGCGGCAGCTTCCACCGCGTCAATCAGCCGCAGGCCCAAATCCTTCCCATAGCAGGGCAGGTTGATCCCCACCAGGACCACCTCCTGGTACCCCTGTCTGGCGAGCTGCTCCAATTCCGCCACCAGATCCGCTACCGGCTTGGAACGCACCGGCCCGCGGGCATAGGGGATAATGCAGTAAGCACAGTACCGGTCGCAGCCGTCCTGAATTTTCACAAAGGCTCGGGTCCGCTCCAAAAAGCGGCTGGCGGTCATGGCCTCGAACCCCTCCTCTTTGCGGTGCGGGAGAATCTGCACGATTCTCTGCCGGTCCTTCCAATATTCCTGCAGCAGGTCCAGCAGCCCGCCCCGGTTGGTGGAACCGGTAACAATATCCGCCTCCTCCAAAGCGGCGGCCTGCTGCGGGAATGCCTGCGGATAACAGCCGGTGAGCACCATCACCGCGCCGGGATTCTGCCGTTTGAGCCGGCGCAGCATCTGCTTGGTCTTCCGGTCGCCGGAGGCAGTAACCGTACAGGAATTCACGACACACACCTCTGCCGGCTCCCCTTCGGCGGCAATTTCCATCCCGGCCTGCTGGAATTTTTCCATCAAGACCTGCGTTTCATACTGATTTACTTTGCATCCCAATGTCACAAAAATCGCTTTCATGATTTCCTCCTCCACCCAAAACGGTGGAAAACTTTTATTCTATTTCTACAAAAACAATGAGTAAATTTTAAACAAAAACAACAAAGAAAAGTCCATCTGAATTTGTTTTATTCTCCAATATTATAATAAAAAACGAAAAAAAATACAATTGCGCATTGACAAAAAGGCTTAAATTGTATATGGTGGTAATTGATAAGAAAGAAATGACAGAAAGGTATGAAAAGGAGGCTATTTCTTATGACAACAAAAACAATTTCTCTGAACACGATTGTTGACGTAAAAGAATTCGTCAACATTGTCGCTCGTTATGATTTTGAAGTGGATCTGGTTTCCGGCAGATATCATATTGACGGAAAATCGATCATGGGCATTTTTAGCCTGGATCTTTCCAAACCCATCAAGATGGAGATTCATTCTGACGATTGCGCCGCTTTCCTCAAGGAAATTCAGCGTTTCGTTGTTGAATAATTTCCAACAGGACCAACCAAACGCCCCAGCCTACCGGCTGGGGCGTTTTTCCATTTGGGTTGGACACAATGGAGAAAACAAAAAAGGCTGCGGACAATCTCCGGCAGCCTTTTTCTTGTGCAGCAGCTTATTTCAGCTCTACTTTTGCGCCAGCCTCTTCCAGCTTGGTCTTGATTTCTTCCGCTTCCGCCTTGGAAACGCCCTCTTTCAGGGTCTTCGGCGCGTTGTCGACAACTTCTTTCGCTTCTTTCAGGCCCAGACCGGTGATCTCTTTGACCAGTTTGATTACGCCCATCTTAGAAGCGCCAGCTTCCGCCAGAACAACATCAAATTCGGTTTTCTCCTCCGCAGCAGGAGCAGCACCTGCAGCCGGGCCGGCAACCATTACGGGAGCAGCGGCGGAAACACCGAATTCCTCTTCAATCGCTTTGACCAGATCCGCCAGTTCCAGGACGGTCAGGGTCTTGATCTCTTCTACAAATTTTACAATTTTCTCAGAAGCCATTGTAGCTACCTCCTATAAGCTTATTGTTTCATCTTGCGGTGCAAACGCCACTAGGCGCTCTCTTTTTCGTTTTCTTTCTCAACGATGGCATTAAGCGCAACAGCCAAACCTCTGATATTGCCATTGAGCACGCTGAGCAGCTGGACCAGCAGTTGCTCTTTGGAAGGCAGCTTCGCCAATTCCGTCACACCGGCAACATCCAGCACTTTTCCTTCTACAAAACCAGCTTTCACCGCAAACGTGCTCTTAGAATCGTCCGCGAATTTCACCAGGATTTTGGCGGCAGCAACTGGGTCTTCATGGCTGACTGCAAAAGCGGTGGTATCTTCCAGCACCGAAGCGATTTCGCCGTATTCCGTTCCCTCCAGCGCGCGGCGCAGCAGGGTATTTTTAACAACCGCATAATCCACGCCAGCTTCTCTGAGCTCACGGCGCAGTTTCGTGTCGTCCGCAACGCTAATGCCTCTGTAATTGACCAAAACGCCAGCTACAGCGCCATCCAGCTTTTGCTTGAGCTGAGCGACAACCTCTTGTTTTGCTTGTAAAGTTTTCTCGCTAGGCAAGTCTATTCACCTCCTGAAAATATCAATCCATAGCAAAAGGGCTCTTTCCAATGCCTTGGAAAGAGCCCATGAAATCCATTTCATTCTGGCTACGTTTCCTCGGCAGGCAGGGAAAACTCCCTTTTATGCATCAGCACCTGCTGTCTTTGGAATCGGACAGCTTATATAGTATATTGGATTTTTCCCCTTTTGTCAAGGCCTTTCCCACCTGGGGAACCAGTCTTTCCAAAAGATGGCGAGCCGTCTGTTAGACGGTGGGAACAAACCGGCCGGGGTTGATCTTGATGCCAGGGCCCATGGTGGGGGTAACCACACAAGAGCGGACATACTGGCCTTTCGCCGCGGCGGGTTTCGCCTTCACAATAGCATTCATCAGCGTATCGAAGTTTTCCTGCAACTTCTGCGCGCCGAAAGAAGCCTTGCCAATGGGGCAGTGGATGATATTGGTTTTGTCCAAACGGTATTCGATTTTACCGGCTTTCGCCTCGGTGACCGCTTTGGCAACGTCGGGGGTAACGGTACCCGCTTTGGGGTTCGGCATCAAGCCTCTCGGCCCCAGGATTTTACCCAAACGGCCAACCACGCCCATCATGTCCGGCGTCGCGATAACAACGTCAAAATCCATCCAGCCTTCGCCTTGGATCTTCTGCATCATATCTTCCGCGCCTACATATTCTGCGCCCGCGTCTTTCGCCAGCTGGACATTGTCCCCTTTGCAGAATACCAGTACACGGACGGATTTACCCGTTCCGTTGGGCAGAACCACCGCGCCGCGGACCTGCTGGTCAGCATGGCGGGAGTCTACACCCAGTCTCACATGTACTTCCACAGTCTCGTCAAACTTGGCGGTTGCGGTTTTGACACACAGGTCCATCGCTTCCTCCACGTCGTACAGTTTGCTTCTGTCAACAAGTTTGGAGCTGTCGTTATATTTTTTACCGTGTTTCATACTCGTTCTCCTCCCTTATGAGTGGTAATAAACGGAATTTTCCTCCCACCCGGGAGCTTAGTCTACAACCTCGACGCCCATGCTGCGCGCAGTACCAGCGATCATGCTCATAGCTGCTTCCACATTGGCGGCATTCAGGTCAGGCATCTTCTGTTCCGCGATTTTTCTTACCTGCTCTTTGGTGATTTTGGCTACCTTCGTCTTATTCGGCACACCAGAACCGCTTTCGATACCGCAGGCCTTTTTGATCAGGATCGCAGCTGGCGGAGTCTTGGTTACGAACGAGAACGAACGGTCCGCGTACACGGTGATCACCACAGGGATTACCATACCGATGTCGTTTTTGGTCCGCTCATTGAATTCCTTCGTAAAGGACATGATGTTGACGCCATGCTGACCGAGTGCCGGACCAACAGGCGGCGCCGGCGTTGCTTTTCCGGCAGGTATCTGCAGCTTGATAAAGCCGACTACCTTTTGAGCCATAATTTGCACCTCCATAGTTTATGTGGTTCATGGCGGAACGGAACTCTTTCCGTCCCTCCCACAGGCATGGCCGGACAACCGTCCGGAACACACCCAAACGCAGCGGATCCCGCTGCAAAAACCGGCATTTCTGCCGATTCCCTCAAAAAGAAGAATCATCCAGCTGGACCTGGTCCAGCTCCAGTTCCACCGGCGTTTCCCGGCCAAACATGGAAACGACAACCTTTACTTTGTTCTTTTCCACATCCAGCTCTTTCACGATACCGGCGAACCCTTCCATCGGCCCGTCGGTGATCCGGATGGTATCGCCAACGGCGTAGTTGATCTCGACCTGGCGTTTCTCCACGCCCAATGCCGCCACTTCCTTTTCCGTCAGCGGGATCGGCTTGGACGAGGGGCCCACGAAACCGGTACATCCGCGGGTGTTGCGGACCACATACCAGGATTCGTCGGTCATAATCATTTTGATCAGTACATAGCCGGGGAATATTTTGCGTTCGACTTCGCGCTTTTTGTTGTCTTTGATTTCGGTCACTGTCTCGGTGGGGACTTTCACTTCCTGAATCAGCTCCTGCATCCCACGGTTCTCGACAGCTTTTTCGATGTTGGTCGCTACCTTGTTTTCGTATCCAGAATAGGTGTGGACCACATACCATTTTGCCTCTTCAGACATTTTTCATCCCTCCACGCAAGGTTATGCACCAGTTGCAGGCATCTGCGGGTGTCAACCTGCGCTGCTGAGAAGCAGATTCACCAAACTGGACAGCGCCCCATCCAAAATCCAGATAAATACGCCGACGATCAAACAGCAGGCCAATACCACTGCGGAATTGTTGATAATCTGCTTTTTCGAAGGCCACACAACCTTCTTGATCTCGCCGCGCATATCCTTGAAACCTTTGACGAATCGATGGGCGGTACGTTTCAGAAAGCCTTCTTTTTTGTCTTTGTTTGCCTTTTCAGCCATTACAGAAAACCCCTGCCTTTCTCGTCCTTATTTCGCCTCGCGGTGGAGCGTGTGTTTCCGGCAGAATTTGCAGTATTTGTTCATTTCCAGTCTGTCCGGATCGTTTTTCTTGTTCTTCATGGTGTTGTAGTTGCGCTGTTTGCACTCCGTGCAAGCCAATGTAATCTTTACTCTCATTTCGGCACCTCCTGATTCACAGAATTGTTTGCCTCCCTCTTGGGCAAGGAAACGCTTTGAAAAATGAACACAAAAAAATAAACCCTTTTTAGAGGTAGTACAATTCTATCACGGGATCCTGTCCGCGTCAACTGTTTTTTGGGCTGAAAACGCGAAAAAACAAAATTTTTCCTGGCTGCGGCACATAAAACCCGCTTTTCCCCGATAAGTTTATGACAGACCGCCCTTGTGTTGTCTCAGCGGCCGGGGAAAGGTTGATTTTCCCTCCTGCGCTGTGGTACAATAAGCCGTGCCAAAAGCAATTTGCCTTTCCGGCGCGGTTCGTCTTGTGCGGCCGCCTATTATTATATAGGAGTGATTGGATCATGTCAAAGCGTTCCGTTGCAGTCGTGTTCGGCGGCGCTTCCAGCGAATACGAAGTTTCGCTGCGTTCCGCTTCTTTTGTCATTTCCGGTATCGACCGGGAAAAATATGACCTGACCATGGTGGGCATTACCAAAGAGGGCCAATGGCTGTTATACCAGGGGCCGGAATCAGAAATCGCTCCGGACCGCTGGAACCGTCCGGACTATGTGACCCCCGCCGTCCTGCCGCCGGATCCTACCTATCACGGTCTTCTGGTGATGGAAAAAAGCGGCATGCGCACCATCCCGCTGGATGTGGTTTTCCCGGTGCTGCACGGCAAAAACGGGGAAGACGGCACCATCCAAGGCGTGTTCCAAATGGCCCGGATCCCGTTTGTAGGCTGCGGCGTCCTTTCCAGCGCCATCTGCATGGATAAAGTGATTACCCATACGGTCATGGATCAGACCGGCATTCCCAACGCCATGTGGGCCGACGTATTCCCCCAGGACCTGGACAGCTTTGACGAACTGGAAGCCGAGCTGGCGGATACTTTGGGGTACCCCATGTTCGTCAAACCGGCCAACGCGGGATCCTCAGTTGGGGTCAGCAAAGCGTCGGACAAAGCAGCCCTGCTAGCAGGACTGAAAACCGCCTTCCAGCATGATGGCAAAGCGGTTGTAGAAGAATGTATCTTCGGCCGTGAGGTGGAGTGCGCGGTCTTTGGCAACCAATGTGCCAAAGCTTCCATCCTGGGCGAAATCGCGCCGAAAAAAGAATTTTATGATTACGAAGCAAAATATGAGGACGACAGCACCGACCTCTATGTCCCGGCCCGGATCCCGGAAGAAACCGCGGATCTGGTACGAGAACTGGCACTGACCGCTTTTGAGGCGTTGGGCTGCCAGGGGCTTGCCCGGGTGGACTTTTTCGTGCGTGACGAGGGCATTATCCTCAACGAAGTCAACACCATGCCCGGCTTTACCGGTATTAGCATGTATCCCAAGCTGATGATGGAAGGCGGCATGACCGCCTATGATCTGGTCGGCGGCTTGATTGAGCTTGCTTTGCAAAAAGAATAAGGGAGGGCGCAGGATGGATAACCGTCCCATCGGCATCTTTGACTCCGGTTTAGGGGGACTGACGGCGTTAAAAGAGCTGCGCCGCCTGCTTCCCAATGAAAGTTTTGTGTATTTTGGGGATACCGGCCGGGTTCCCTATGGCGCGCGCAGCCCGCAGACGCTGCGCCGGTTCGCCCGGGAAAACATCCGGTTTCTCCAGCATTACGATGTCAAAATGATCGTCGCGGCCTGCGGCACCATTTCTTCGATTCTGTCGGAGGATCCCGCATGGGATCCGACGTTTCCCTTCACCGGCGTGCTGCGTCCGGCAGCGGAAGCAGCCTGCCGTGCTACCCGCTGCGGCAGGATCGGCGTAATCGGCACGTCCGCCACCATTCGCAGCGGCTCTTATGAGCGGATCATCCGGCAAATCATGCCCAACGTACAGGTTTTTTCCCGCGCGTGCCCACTGTTTGTCCCGCTGGTGGAAAACGGATATCTCGAGGAACAAAACCCGGTCACCGAACTGGTGGCGCGGGATTATCTTTCCGGCCTGGCCGCCGAACGGCCGGATACGCTGATTCTGGGCTGCACCCATTATCCGCTGATTGCCCCGGCAATCCGCCGCGTGATGGGAGACGGCGTCACGCTCATCGACCCTGGCAAAGAAACGGCGGCGGCGGTGCAAGCTATGCTGTCTGCCCGCGGAATCTGCGCGGATGGCAGTCAAACCAGCGACACCCGTTATTTTGCTTCCGCCGATACAGAGGATTTTGGCACGATTGCGGCGCGTTTTTTGGGCGAGCCGCTGGAAAGCGCGGTAGAATTGGTAGAAGTGGACGCGTTAAGCCGAGAATAGAAAGGAAATTCCATTGAAAAAGGATGTTATGATTACCCTCAAAGGGACCCAGTTTTCCGACGAGGACTCGGATTGTGTGGAATTGACCACCGTTGGTTCGCTGTACCGGCGCAACGGCGTGTACTATTTATGCTACGACGAGTCGGAAGCCACTGGGTTTGACGGGTCAAAAACAACTTTAAAAATTGAGGGGGACCGGCGGGTCACCATGCGCCGCAGCGGGGAAAACCTGTATTCCCAGCTGATTATCGAAAAAGGACAACGGCATCAGTGCGTTTATGACACCGGGTACGGTACTTTAACCCTCGGCATTTCCGGGGATCAGATCATCAGCTCCCTAGATGACAACGGCGGGCATTTACAGGTGCGGTATACGCTGGATATCAATGCAAGCATGGCCAGCGAAAACGAGCTTTTGATCCAGGTAGAAACCTATTCCCCCTCGTAAACAAAAGGAGGGTGCGCCATGGAAACACAGCCGGTTGGCATCGCCGAAACGGCGGAATATGTGCGCCGCCTGCTGTCGCAGAAAGCGCGGCAGGCTTTCCCCGCGTGTGCGATTGCCGCAGTTCCCGTGGACGCCAGCAGTCCGGACAAAACGGGATTTTTTTCTTCCAGCCTCCCTTTTCAGATTGCCGGCAAGGCGGGGATTGCCCCTGAGCAGGCCGCAATATGCCTGGCCGATCAAATCCAGCTGGACAGGGCGGTCTTTTCCCGTGTTGAGCCGGCAGGTGGATTCTTGCATTTTTATCCGGCGGATCCATGGTATACCGCCTGCGCTGCCGCGCTGCCGCTGCCAGACACATCGCTGTGCTGGGCGGCGACCGAAGAGGATTTCGCCCGCTGTTTGCCTCGTACGCCGGCGCAACGGCAGATTCAGCAAACCTTCCTTCGGTTGTGCAGCGTTTTGCGCAACTGCAAGGCCGAAGGGATGCTTTGCCTGCCCTGCCCGGACGCCTGGCTGTCCTTGCTTTGCGCGCCGTCGGAACAGCGGCTGATCTTTTCCCTTTGCCGCTTGGCGGAATCCGACCCCGCTGCCAGGACTGTCCTGCTGCTGGAGACGGCCCGCAGCTTTTCTTATTTTTACGACACGCTGCGCATCTGGGCCGCGGATCCCCGCCGCACTGCTGCGCGCGCGGCTTTGTCTTATTCTTGCGGGGTGTGGATGCAAACCAAAATGGAACAAGCCGGGCTATTTCCCCGCTGATTGGACAAGCCCGGTAAAAATTTTTTAGGAATTGCAAAAATCCGGCGGGATTTTGGCACTAATAGAATGAACCCTTAAGGGTGGTGACAGCATGAATATCGACGCCCAGCTGGTGGAAAAAGCAAAAACAGGCGACCGGGACAGTTTTGCCGCGCTGTACGAACTGGTACAGGATGATTTGTATAAATATGCCCTGTATTCGCTGGGGAACGTACACGATGCGGAGGACGTGGTGGCGGAGACTTTTTTGGAAGCGTTCCGCGGCATTCCCAAGCTGCGGGAGGCCGAAGCGTTCCGGGGATGGATTTTTAAAATTCTATCCATCCGTATCAAACGGCGGATTTCCCGGTATGTCAAAGAGAAAAACCAGCTGCAAATCGAAGATTTTTATTCCGACCCGGCGCTCCGCTTTGAGGGAATGGACGAAACGGCCATCGCCCGGACCGACCTGCTGCAAGCGCTGTCGTCTTTATCTGCGCAGGAAAGGATGATCCTTTCGCTGTCGGTGCTATATGGCTACACGACAAAACAAATTTCTCAGATGCTGCGCTGCCCCCACGGGACAGTCAGCTCCAAGCTGCACCGCAGCCTGCAGAAACTGAAAAAACAAATGGAAGAGAGGTGAGGCAAATGAACCGTTCAGACGGCAAAGAAGAATACGCCGCAATCCAGCGCGAATGGCAAAAGTTAGACCAGCAGATCCCGGTACCTTTCGCTGCGACGGCCGCCGGAATGAAAGCCCGTTTGCCCTCCCCCGGTGCGCCGGCCAAGGCCAAACGCATAGAACACCCGAAAAAATGGGCCTGGTCCCTTGCCTCGTTGGCATTGGTAGCGGTGATCAGCCTGGCTTTGTGGCAGCCTGCCTCCCACCTATTTATTCAAGATATCTCCAAACAGAATGCAGCGAACCTGCAGATGTCGCCCCTTGCTGACGCTGCTGTGCCGCAGGACGCACCCAAACTCAAATCGGAAGCCCCGTCTTCGGAAGCGGCTAGTGGCAGTCTTTTTCAAAATTCGGAGGCGGTTTTGGGATCTTCTGCTGAGGAAAAGGGGCGCTTTCTCCCCGCCGAGACCTATGAAGAAATTGAACTTGCGCTCGCCAATGCACCTGCATCGGCAGAGGAGACGTCCTCCTTTTCGCCCACTGTTGTGACGCAGTCAAGCAGCGAGCTTGGCTCTTCCGAAGTAGAAAGCGGCGGCTATCGGTATTCGGTCGAATTTTCTCAGGAGACGGCTCAGCTGTGCGTCTACCAAAACGAAAGCGGCGCTCTTGTGGCCCAGGCCGATGTCTCCGGCGCTCCGGAACGCCTGTTCGTGCAGGAACAGACGCTGGTCCTGGCCGGTATGAGCGAAGAGGGATCGCAGCTGTCCTTTTGGGATATTTCCAATCCAGAGTCTCCTGTGCTTGCCCGCACGTTGCGTCAAACAGGCTCTCATTATCTGGGGGCATGGCAATCCGGCAACCAGCTGCTGATCGGGTCAGTTTACCTGGTGAATGACCGCGCGGATTGCATTCCCAGCGTCTATGACAGCGCCAGCGGACAGGAAGCCAAGCTGGAACCCGGCGATATCCTGCTGTCGGAAAGCGAATCGGCGCCTTCTTACGCGCTTGTCACCTCCGTTTCCCTGGCTGGGGACGCCTCCTATACTTCCCTAGCCGTTCTGGGCGGGTGCCAGGTCGCCTATTCCGACGGATGCCTAACGGTATCCACCTCGCAGGACCCGGCTGCTGTTGCCCTCAGCGATCAGTTGCTGCCAATGGACGCCGGTCAAACCCCGGTGGAATGACCGCCAAAAAAATCATGATGGAAAAAGGAAGCTGGCTGTATTTTCCCGCTTCCTTTTTTGTTTGCAATCATGTATAATGGGATTGATTCTATCGGGAAGGAAGTGCCGGGGTTGGATTTAAACGCTTTTACAGCCGGTGTGGAGCCTGGAGGACTCACCCGCGGTTATGAGATCAAAATTTTGGTCTGCTATCTGCTGGGGCAGATTGGTACCGGCATGACCTTTACCCAAATCAACGACGCGCTGCTGCATCGAGGCCTGGTCAATTATTTCGAACTGGCCAATGCGTTGAGCGACCTGGCGGAGTCCGGCCATCTCAAAGCGGAAGATTGCGCCGGTAGGCAGGAGGATACCATTTACCGGCTGACCGACCTAGGCCGCCAGACCGCGGATACCTTTGCCAACACGCTGCCTGCTTCCGTACGGGAAAAGGCGGTCAAGTCTGCCCGTCATCAGCTGCTTCGGCGAAAAATCGAGTCGTCCAACCATGCTGCCATCCGCCAGGCGGAGGATGGGTATGTGGTGGACATGACCATCTGCGATATCGGGTCCGACCTGCTTTCTGTTTCCCTTTTTATGCCCACCGAACAGGAAGCGCAACAGGTCCGCCAGCATTTTTTGTCCGACCCCCTTCTGGTTTACAAAGGGGTACTCGCCCTGCTCACCGGCGACCTGGAAACGGTCGGCCAGCTGATTCCCACCAAGGATGAGGATTACCAGTAAAAAGTCGGACAATACAACACAGCACAAATAAGCGGCATGTCCGCTTATTTCTTTGCACAAAATTTTTTTACAGAAAATGGAGGAAACAATGGCAAAACAATCTGTTAATGTTCTAACACTGGGCAAAACGCCTCTCACTACGATTTTAAGACTTTCCTGGCCGACCATCATTGAACAGATGATGTTCACTGTTTTAAACTTTAGCGATACGGCGATGGTAGGCGCGCTAGGTGCGGTTGCTACCGCGGCGGTGGGGATCACTTCCACTTCCATTTGGCTCAGCGGCAGCGTCATTTCCGCCGTCAGCGTGGGGCTTTCCATCCAGTTGGCCCAATCTGTCGGCGCCGGCAATTATAAGCATGCCAAGGAAATCGTCGGGCAGTCCCTACTAACCAGCCTGGTAGCTGGGACTCTGCTGGGCCTTGTTTTCTTCTCTTTGCACTGGCACCTGCCGGTCTGGCTGGGCGCGAGGCCGGAGGTGGTTCCCCATGCGCAAGCCTATTTGCAGATCATCTCGATTTCCCTGCTGTTTAACATGCTCTCTTCGGTCTTCTCTTCTCTGTTGCGCTGCATGGGCGATACCCACACCCCGCTAAAATATAATTTCACCGCCATCGTTTTGAACGTGATTTTTAATTTCCTGCTGATCTTCCCCAGCCGGGATCTGCATTTGTTTGGCATGACGATCCCCATGTTCGGCGCAGGGCTGGGCGTGGCGGGAGCCGCCTGGGGAACCGCGCTTTCCTTGGCAGGTTCCGCTACCCTGCTGTTCTTCTCTTTGTGCAATAAGAACCGGGAAATCCACCTTTTGCTGAAAAAAGAATACCTGCGGCCGGATCGCGACATTCTGAAAAATATGATTTTCCTCGGGGTCCCCACCGCAATGGAGCAGTTTATTTCCACCTCCGGGCAGGTGGCTTCCACCCGCATCGTATCCACTTTGGGTACGGTCGCGGTGGCTGCCAACACCCTGGCAGTTTCGGCGGAATCCCTGTCCTACATGCCGGCTTACGGGGTCAGCGTGGCCACGACAACGCTGGTTAGCCAGTCCATCGGCGCGGAGAAGAAGGAAGACGCCATGAATTTTGGCAAACTTGCCAACCGGCTGGGCTTCTGCGCTATGATCTTTGTGGGCATCCTGCTGTTTTTGTTGGCGGAGCCGCTGATCCGCCTGTTTACCCAGGATGAATCGGTCATCCCGCTGGCAGCCGCCATGCTGCGGATTGTCGCCATTGCCCAGCCGCTGAACGCCTCCTGCAGCATCCTTTCCGGTGCGTTACGCGGGGCGTCGGACGTCAAAAGTCCTTTCTTGATCGGGATTTTCGGCATGTGGGTCCTGCGCGTTCCGCTGGCGCTGCTTTTTATCTTCGTATTCCATTGGGGCCTACACGGCTATTGGATCGCCATGGTCATCGACAATATGACCAAAGGGGCTTTGAGCATCATTCGGTTCCGCCAGGGGAAATGGATGAATAATGCCAGTCTGGGCAAAGCCTTAGATGAGTAACGTCCCGGCACTTTTTCTTCCCAAAAGGCTGATCGGCCAATGCCGAACAGCCTTTTTTTGCGCGCTCGGTCGTCTGGTTATTTCTAGCAATCAGCCCCAATCTTTTCAAAAAAGGGAAAGATTGGGATCTTCCCACGGAATTATTGCACAAAAAAAACACTGTTCTCCCTTTGTTTCTTTTGCGCTGCTCTAAATCCGCCTGGACACTCTTGTATTTCCAATGGAAAAAAATTATAATAAAAAAAATAATTTCGCTGTTTAAAAGAAGAAAGTGAGAAAGGATGTACGCAATGGAACAAATCGTAGAAATTGCCGCCCGCATCCGGGAACTGCGCGAAGCCTGCGGCTATACCCAGCAGGAGCTGGCGGACAAGCTGGGCATTGAGATTGGCGTCATGCGCGGGTACGAAGAAAACGGATACAATATCCCAATCAGCGTCATTTACCAGATCGCCACCATATGCGGCGTGGAATTCACCGAAATTCTTACCGGAAACGATCCGCGGCTGGATACCTATCAGGTGGTCAAAAAAGGGCAGGGTCTCTCGGTAGAGCGCGTCCCCGGCTATGATTTTGAGGATCTGGCGTTCCGGTTTACCCACAAGATCATGCAGCCGCTCAAGGTCCGCCTGATGCCGGACGACAAGCGGCCTGCTCTCATCACCCATACCGGCCAGGAATTCAATCTGGTGCTGGAAGGGAAGGTGAAGGTTCTGTTCGAAGACAAGGAGCTGATCCTGGAAGAGGGGGACTCCATCTATTTTAATCCTCTGCACCCCCATGGGCAGGTATGTGCTGACGACAAACCCGCTGTATTTGTCACGGTGATCGCCGAATAAAATGCATACCACAAAAAGGAGGATGGATACCCATGCTGTTAGACCGATATCTTCCTCGGATGGAATTTGATTCCTACGAGGATTTCAAAGAAAATTACCGCTGCAACGTCCCGGAAGATTTCAATTTCGGGTTTGACATTGTGGATGAATGGGCCCGTCTGGAGCCGGAAAAAATGGCCCTGGTCTGGTGTAACGACCACGGCGAAGAAAAACGATTTACGTTTACAGACATCAGCCGGATGTCCAATCAGGCGGCGTTGTTTTTCCAGGCCCACGGAGTGAAAAAAGGAACGGTGGTCATGCTGATTCTGCGCCGCCGGTGGGAATACTGGATCTGCGCCACCGCCCTGCACAAAATCGGCGCAACCTTAATCCCCGGATCGCTGCAGCTGACCAAAAAAGACCTAGTTTACCGGGCCAACGCCGCAAAAATCCATATGGTTGTCTGCGTCAATGACGATTTCGTCATTCGCCAGGTAGAAGCGGCCATGCCGGAGGCGCCCACGCTGACCGAGCGCGCTCTGGTGGCCGGCAGCCGGGACGGATGGCTGGATTTTTCCAGCGAACTGGAAAAATATCCGCCGGTTTTCCCCCGTCCCACTGGCGAACAGGCGCATCGAATTGACGACATTATGCTGGTTTATTTTACCTCCGGCACCACTGGGATGCCCAAGATGGTACGGCATAATTTTTCCTATCCGCTGGGCCATATCGTCACGGCGAAATACTGGCAGCAGGTGCAGGAAAACAAGCTGCATATGAGCGTTTCCGACTCCGGCTGGGCCAAATTCGGCTGGGGAAAAATTTACGGCCAATGGATCTGCGGCGCGACGGTCTTTTGTTACGATATGGATAAATTTATCCCCCTGCGCCTGCTGGAAAAGCTGGAGCAGTACCGGGTCACCACCTTCTGCGCGCCGCCGACCATGTTCCGATTCATGCTGCAGGAGGACGTGACCAAATTCGATCTGTCCTCCATTCAGCACTGCTGCATCGCAGGCGAACCGCTGAACCCGGAAGTGTTCAAGCAATGGGAAGAACTGACCGGCTTAAAGCTGTACGAAGGGTTCGGGCAAAGCGAATCCTCCGTCTTGATCGCCAACTTCTCTCCCTGGATTACACCGAAACCTGGTTCCACTGGCAAACCTTCCCCGCTGTACGACATCGACCTGATCAACAGCGAGGGAAAATCCTGTGAAGACGGCGAAGAAGGGGAAATCGTCATCCGGCTCAAAGGGCGGCAATGGCCTACCGGCCTGTTTACCGGGTACTATCTGGGCGAGGAGATGACCCAGGCAAACCTCGGCGGCGAGTGGTACAATACCAAGGACGTGGCCTGGCGGGACAGCAACGGCTATTTCTGGTTTGTAGGCCGCAATGACGACGTGATTAAGTGCTCCGGGTACCGGATCGGCCCGTTTGAGGTGGAAAGCGCGCTGACGGAACATCCTTCGGTGGTGGAATGTGCCGTGACCGCCGCACCGGACCCCATCCGCGGACAGGTGGTCAAAGCCACCATCGTTTTGGCAAAAGGGTATGTCCCCTCCCCAGAACTGACCAAAGAGCTGCAAAATTACGTTAAAAAAGTCACGGCGCCGTATAAATATCCCCGGATTATCGAATACGTCGACGAACTGCCCAAAACCCTGGGCGGAAAAATCAAGCGGGCGGAAATCCGGCATCGCGACCATCAATGACAAACCCCATCCAATGCCCCGTGCCCGGCACGGGGCATTTTGTTTGCCGCAGTTTTGTGTTATGATGGAAGAAAGGAGGCGTTTTTGTATGAATGCTATTTTCACCCGCCGTTCCATCCGCGAATACGACAGCCGGCCTGTGGAACCGGAAAAGCTGGACCGGATCCTCCGCGCCGGGATGCAGGCCCCCTCCGCTATGAACCGCCAGCCCTGGGAATTTCTGGTGGTGACCCGGCCGGAGACCATCCAGACCATTGCTTCCCTGTCGCCCTATGCCAAACCGGCAGCCCGCGCGCCGATGGTGCTGGTACCCTTGGTCAATCTACAGGTCGCGGGAGAGAAAAACCGGTTTTGGGTACAGGACCTTTCGGCCAGCGTGCAGAATATCCTGCTGCAAATCACCGAGGAAGGGCTTGGCGGATGTTGGATGGGGATTTATCCGGACGAAAGCCGTACCCAAGCGTTGCATGACGCGCTGCATTTGCCAAAACAGGTACTCCCCTTCGCCATGATCTCCATTGGTCACGGGCTGCAGGAAAACCACTGGGTTGACCGTTACCAGCCAGACAAAATCCATTATGAAACCTACTAACCGAAAAAAGGATCCGAAATTCATCGGATCCTTTTTTCGTCCGGCGCAAATTTGCCGGGCAAATGACTTTTTAAGGCCCCGGCAAACAACTAGCTTTTCCGAATCGCTTGGCGGCATTGCCGAAGATAGGCAGCGGCCTGTTGGGAAATCCCCGCGGACTGCTCCACATAGGCGGCCCCCCGACGGCCCAGCGCCGCCCGTTTTCCCGCCGGCATGGTTCGCAGCTGTTCCAGCGCGTCGATCAGCGCCTGGGGATCCTTTGGCGGGACAACCTGCCCGCACTTTGCCAGCGCCACCGGGTTTTGCGGAATTCGGGCGGCGCATATCAGCGGGGAGCCGCTGTACATGGCCTGTAAAATGCAGGACGCGTCCGCGCCGTATTGATGCCACCGGCGCGGCTCCATCCCCACATAGACGCAATCCGCCGCCTGATACAGGTCCGCCCACTGTGCAGGCGCTACACCGTCTAAAAACAACACGTTGGTCAGCGCCTGCTGTTTGGCCTTGCGCTTGAGCGCCGCTTTGTACACGCCGTTTCCCGCGATCATAAACAGAATCTCCGCCGGCGCCTGGGAGGCCGCTTCCAGCAGCCAGGTCAGCCCGCGGCCTTTTTCCACTTCTCCGCCGTATACGCAGACAAAGTACCCCTTGCGCCGGTACCGCTGGATAAAATCCACCTGATGTTCGGGCGGCTCATGGGGGGCGGACAAGCAGGGTGCGATTGCCTGCGGCATGGTGGCAAAGCGGGACGGGTCCGCGCCCAGCGCCTGGATATGGTCTGCCAGCGCCGGGTAAATGGAAAGGATCCGGCTGCTTTTTGTGTAAAGTTTCTTCTGAGCCCGCCGGAACAGAAAGGTCAAATAATGGTTAGGCGGGTAGGACAGCATTTCCTCCAGATGTTCCGGATAAATGCGCCGTACGTCAAATAGCAGCGGGATCTGCAGCCGTTCGGCAATTTTCAACCCGCCGCGATATCCCAGCAGGTGCCGGGAAGACAACATTACCACGTCGGGTCCCCATTGGGTGATTTGTGGGATACGCTGCCGGATTCCGGTTTCAAACGGCAGTGCTCCATGCAGGATTTTCTTTTCCCGGTCCTGCGCCGGCGGGGATGGAATCCATAAAAACGGCAGGTCGTCCTGCCACGCCATCTGCCCGCCAGACGCGCTTGCCGGATTTTCTTTGCGCAGATAGGAGTAGTCTGCGGCCACAATCAGCGGGATTTCCCCCGCCTGCTTCCACTGTTTCGCCAAATCATAGGCATGGGTATCCCCTCCCAATGTCTGGGTTCCCGCATCATAATCGATCAATAGGATTTTCATCGTTTCCCTCCCGCTGCCTGTACGGCAGGGGCAAACAGATTTGCCGCCCGCTCGACCTTTTTTCCATCCGCCCGGATGTTGTGTTTAGTGTTGGCGTTTGGCCGGGTTCCTATGCAAGGAAACACGCAGACGGCTATGGCCGGGGACACCGATAAAAAAAGCCCGGGCGTTTGCCCGGGCTTTGGGGTACGGTTATTCTTCCAGCTGTGCCGTTTCTTCCGCGCCATACAAAGCCTGCTCCAGCGCCGCCGTCACCAGCTTTTTAAAATTCTGGCTGGATTGGGTGGCGCCTGCCACCGTTTCCATCTCGTCTGGCAGATACTGCTTTTGAATAAACTCCTGGATGATTTGGGGGTAGAATTGGCTGGGATCGGTCCCCGCCCCGCTTTGTTGCATCTGAGCCTTATACGCGTCGTCTTTGGATTTATACGCACCGTTTTCGTCTTCCGCGTCAAAGGTAATTTGGGCGATGGCGTTGTCCTGAATGGTCAAAACCACAAATTCCGTCCATCCCTGGTCGTCCTGGGGCATTTGGGCCCGATAGGTCCCATCTTCAAATACCGGCGCCACGTCAGCAGTGGGCTGGCCTTTTTTGGCATTTTCCAGCGCCCGGCCAAGCAGCTTTTTAAAATTACGGGAGGAAACCGTAGCCCCGGCCACACCGTCCATCTGCTCCACAGAACCAGCCGCCTGGAAGTTTTCCACCAGCTGCCGCGCGTATTCTTCCGGATAGGTTTCCGGCAGTCCGTTGGCCACATTGCCGGCGATCATGCTTTTTTTGTATTCCGCATCCGCCGATTTCAAATTTCCTTCTGCGTCGCGGGAATCAAATACAATCGAGGAGACTTCTCCCTGTTCTATGGTGAGTTGAATAAAATCTCTCCACGCGTCCTCTCCTTCCGGCATCTGTACCTCATAGACCCCGTCCTGGTACAGTGGAAGGGTCTTTTCCCCGGGGACCCCTTCCTGCACAAAATCCAACAGGGCTGCCATTACTGTGCGAAACCGTTCTGACGAGAGCGTCGCGCCCACTACCGTGTCCACTTCTTCCACATCATATTGCGCTTGCTGGAATGATGCGATCAAATCGCGGTACGCTTTTTCCGGGTAGACGGCGGGCAAGCCGTTCATCGCATTGCCTGCTGCCATTCGGTCCCGGTAAGCCGTGTCCTGGCTTTTTTTCTCCCCCACTTCATTGCGCGCGTCGTATTCCACCTGCGCAATATAGCCGTCCGACACCGTAATCGCACCGTATTCCTGCCACCCGTCCGCGTCGTATTCCGGCGCGTAGACCAGGTACACGCCGTCTTCATACGGGCCCCGGTCCAGTTGAACTTGGCTGCTGGGCTGCCCGTCTTCGCATCCGGCCATGACCAGGCACAGCGCTGCCGCCACTGCCAAAAAGCACCTTTTCACGCAAAATTCCCCTTTCCTGAGCCGATACGGTTATTGTTTCCGTTCCCTTTTCGGCTATTCCCAAAGTGGTCACAAAAAATTCCGCGGAACGCCTTACGCATTCCGCGGAATACACCAGACTGATTTACCGATCGAAAATCTTGCGGATCACTTCAAATTCGTCAATTTCCCGTTTTTCCTCTTCCTCATTCATGCCCAGGCTTTCCAAAATTGCGGTAGCCGGATCTTTTTCCACCGGCTTTTCCTCTTCCTGCGCCTGTTTGGGGAACGGCTCTTCCGATTCGAAATTCGTCGCGATCACCGTAACCTGCATTTCATCGTTAAAGGAGGGATCCAACGCGGCGCCCCAAATGATATTGGCGTCTGGATGGGCCACATCGCGAACCATGCTGGAAGCCAGGTCCACATCCTCCAAGCTGATATCCGGCGAAGCGATGATATTGATAATCACGCCCTTGGCCCCGTTGATCGACGTCTCCAAAAGCGGGCTGGAAATCGCAGCCGCCGCCGCATCCGCCGCCTTGTCTTTGCCGGACGCGCGACCAACGCCCATGTGGGCTTGTCCGGCGTCTTTCATGACCGCGGTCACATCGGCAAAGTCCAGGTTAATCAGGCCCGGAATATTAATCAGGTCGGAAATACTCTGCACCCCGTGGCGGAGCACATCGTCCGCGACCTCAAAGGCGTTGATCAGAGTAATTTTGGTATCGGAAAGATATTTCAGCTTCTCGTTTGGCACTACCACCAGCGCATCCACGTGCTCCCGCAGGGCCAGGATGCCCATTTCTGCCTGCTCCATGCGTTTCCTTCCCTCAAACGCAAACGGTTTGGTCACGATGCCAACGGTCAGGATTCCCATTTCTTTTGCAATCTGAGCGACAATCGGCGCAGCGCCGGTCCCGGTGCCTCCGCCCATGCCAGCAGCGACAAACAGCATATCGGTGCCTTTTAACGCCGCCGCAATTTCATCCCGGCTTTCTTCCGCCGCCTTTTGTCCAATTTCCGGGTGACCGCCCGCACCTTTTCCGTGGGTGGACTTCACGCCAATCTGGATTTTTTGCGTTGCGTTGGAGGAGGAAAGAACCTGGCTGTCCGTATTCAAAGAGATAAATTCCACACTTTGCATGCCGGAGGAAATCATCCGGTTTACCGCGTTGCCGCCGCCGCCGCCGACACCAACTACTTTGATGGCAACGCCTTTATCAGCGCTGTTATCCATTTCGAAATTCATGAGCATTTTTTATTTCCTCCTAATTTTCTATGATCCAAAACAGCAACGATACCCATCGGTCCGCCTGCGTCCGTGATGTCAAAATCCTAGTTGATTTTCCTTCTCGTTTTAATGTACCATTTTTTTAAATTCAATTCAATAGCGAATCCTCGTATTTCATCGGTTTTCCTGCGTTTTTTTCACAAAATCATTCTTCTTGCTCCGGTTGTGCCGTTTCTTCTTCCGTTTGGCTGGTTTCTTCCAAGCCGTCGCTGCTGGACGAGCTGCTTTGGGCCGCATCGGAACCATCCTCCTGGCCAGATTCCGGCTGCTGCGTCCCCGGCACGGAAACGCTGCCGGATGGGCGGGTCCAAACTTCGCCGTCATAGGAAGCATCAATGGTCCCGCGGAAGGTGTTGACCAAGTCCTGGGTTTCAATCACCTCTTGCACCAATTCCATCTTATACTCCAGGTTTGCCTGGGTGCCCAGCACGATTTCAAAAAGATCCCCGTAATATAATTTCAAATTATACGGATCGGAAAGGTCGATCACGTCAAAATAAGGGAATCCCGTTTCCTCGATGGCGTTGAGCAGCACGCTCAGGCGCTGGACATTTTCCGAATCGGTCTGTTCCAAGTAGCTGCCTTCTGCAGGGGTCTCCTCGGAAAAGCCCATGACCACTGGGATCCCCTCGGGCAGAACCGGCGTATTGCATTCCAACACACGCCCCTCTTCACTGATCAGCGTATACCCGGCCCCTGCGTCGATGGCGCCGATCGGCTGGGCTTCTTTGATTTCCAGCACAATGGTATCCGGCAGGCGACGATGGATTTTGACCTGCGCAATATAGCTGTATTCTTCGATCAGCTTCTTTTTGATTTCCCCGTCATTGAGCCGGAACATATTTTCCTCCAGCAAAATCCCGGAAGAGAGGATCAGCGACCGGTCGTTGTAATGTTCGCTCCCCGTCACTGTGATCTGTTCAATCTTAAAAAACACCGTCGTCGTCAACACGATGGTGGTTGTCACCATGAAAACTAGAATCAGCAAATACCACAGGATATTATTGCCCCGGCGGCGGCGCCGCTTTCCCGAACGGCGCTGCGCCGAAGCCGCATCTGCCTGCCGATCGGCAGGTGAAGCGGTCCGGGCCTTTTTTCTTTTCCGTTGTTCTTTGCTCATTTTGTTTTCCTGCCTTTACGTTTTCCGAATCCTGGCGCCCAGCGACGCGAGGTTTTTGCAAAAATGCTCATATCCGCGTTCAATCCACTCCACGCCTTGAATCTGGCTACATCCCGACGCCGCCAGCGCCGCCAGCACCAACCCTGCGCCGCCCCGCAAATCCTCGGCGCATACATCGGCGCCGTGCAAAACCGCACATCCTTCCACTACCGCGACTTTTCCCTCCTGCCGGATTGACGCGCCCATCCGCTGCAGGCCTGGTACGCTGCTGTACCGGTTTTCAAAAATGTTCTCCACAAAAACGCAGGTCCCCTGCGAAACCGCGGACAAAGACAAAAACAGCGGCAGCCCGTCGGTAGGAAAGCCCGGATACGGCATGGTACGCACCTGCGCCACCGCCGTCGGCGGCTGTTTGGCTTTTACCGAGCAGTGATCTCTCCCCCAGCGCACCTCGCTGCCCGTTTTTTGCAGCAGCGCCAGCATAGACATCAAATTCTGCGGTTCGATCCCGGTAGTCAGCACCTCTCCGCCGGTCATCGCGCCCGCTACCAGATAGGTAGCGGCGGCAATTCGGTCCCCGATCACCGTATATTCACACCCGTGCAGGGAACGGACTCCTTCAATTTCAATGGTATTTTCGCCGGCGCCGCGGATCCGGGCGCCGCATCGGTTTAAAAAAGCGGCCAAGTCCACAATCTCCGGCTCACAGGCACAGTTCATCAAAGTCGTGGTCCCTTTTGCCAGCACTGCCGCCATCATCAGATTCTCGGTCGCTCCCACGCTGGGAAAGGACAACACGATCCGTGCGCCGGTCAGTCCCTTTGGCGCATGGCACAGCAAAAACTGCTCCTCTTCCCGTACAACCGCCCCTAGCTGGCGCAAGCCGTCTAAATGCAGGTCAATGGGCCGGGGGCCCAGCTTGCATCCGCCGGGATAGGAAATTTTTGCCCGGCCCCAACGGGCCAGCAGCGGCCCCAAAAACACAATAGAAGACCGCATCTTCCCGGTCAGCGCGCCCGGGATTTCCCGGTTGCAGATCCCGGTGGGATCCACCCATATCGTGCCGTTATTCCATTCGATGGCACAGCCTAACATTTTTAAAATTTGAATGGCCAAAGACGTATCGGACAATGCCGGACAGTTATGTATCACACAGCGGCTTTGCGCAAGAACTGCCGCCGCCAAAATCGGCAAAACGCTGTTTTTTGCGCCCTGGATGCGGACCTCCCCTTCCAAACGCCTGCCGCCGATAATCTCATACCTTGCCATAGACGCTCTTCCCTTCTGATGAAAACTCCCGCCAAGCGGTTTATTTTCATCATATGCATTCGCACTATTTCGGTGAAAAGCGCCCAGATCTGCTTACCGGCGCTGGCAAAGCGCCAGTATCTGCCGGTAAATGCGGTCATTGGCGTCTGGGATCGCCATGTTGGCAGCATTTTGTCCCAGCGTCCGGATTTTTTCCGGGTCCGCGTGCAGCCGGTCAAATTCTTGGCACAGCCGCTCGCCGGTGAGATATTTTTCTTCCATCACAATCGCCGCATGGTTGCGCACCAGCGCCATGGCGTTGTGGTACTGGTGGTTTTCCGCCACATTGGGCGAAGGGATCAAAATCGAGGCTTTCCCCGCTGCTTCCAGCTCGCTGAGAGTGCTCGCTCCAGAACGGCCGATCACCAAGTCCGCCGCAGCGAAACATTCCGGCATATCGTAAATATATTCCCGGATATCCAAATTCTCCTTGTTTTTGCTAGGATCCATGCCGTTTTCCCGCAACATCTGCGGAAACAGCTCCACCCCGTAGGAACCGGTAGCATGGATGTGATACACCCCCGGGTCATTTTGGTTATGGGCAATCAAAGCGGCCATCGCTTCGTTGACCCGGCGGGCGCCCAAACTGCCGCCAAAAGAAAGCACGCACAACTGATCCGCCCGAATCCCTATTTTTTTCCGGGCGGCGGCGCGGTCGGCAGTGAAAAACGCATCTCGTACTGGATTGCCGGTCACCACATAACGCGCGTCTGCATGCAGGTATCGTTTGGCTTCCGGCACCGCCAGCAGCACCCGGTCCACATATTTGCTTAACAGCTTTGTCGTCACGCCGGGAAACGCATTCTGCTCGTGGGTCAAGGTAGGAATTCCCATTTTCGCCGCCTGCCGTACCAACGGGCCGCTGACATATCCGCCGGTACCCATCACCACGTCCGGGCGAAATTCCCGCAGAATCTGCCGGGACCTGTGCCCAGACGACGCCAGATAGACCACCGCCATCACATTATTTTTGAGGTTGCGCCAGCTGAACTGCCGCTGGAACCCTTTGACCTTGATCGGAGAAAAGTCAAATCCCGCTTTTGGCACCAGTCCAGCTTCCATGCCCAAAGGACTCCCCGCAAACAAGATCTGCGCATCCGGCTGCTGTTGTTTTAGGTACCCTGCCACCGCCAGGGCCGGGTTGATGTGGCCCCCAGTCCCCCCGCAGACAAACAATACCCGCATGGTGCATCCCTCCTCACTGTTTTTCCAGCGCCGCGCGCCGGGAAACGGACAAAATGACCCCCATCTGCGCCAAAAGCATCATCAGCGCAGTCCCGCCGTAAGAGAAAAACGGCAGGCTGATCCCGGTGTTGGGAATCGTGTTGGTCACAACCGCGATATTCAACAACGCCTGCAAGCCCACCTGCGTGGTCAGACCTACCGCCAGCATGGTCCCGAATTTGTCCTGCGCCCGGATGGCAATGACGTAGCCGCGCCAGACCAAAAGAGCAAAGAGGATGACGATAATCGCCGCGCCGACCAGGCCCAATTCTTCGCATACGATGGAAAAGACAAAGTCGTTTTGCGGTTCCGGAACATACAAATACTTCTGCCTGGAATTGCCCAGGCCCAGCCCCATCACACCGCCGGAACCGATGGCCAGCAACGACTGGATGGTTTGGAATCCCAGCCCCTGTGGGTCGGAAAACGGGTCCAGCCAGTATTCCAGACGGGCTTGCGCATACTGGATGACGCCGGGGATCATTACCACCACGACGATGCCCGCCGCCAAAACGCCAACGCCCAGCGCAAACCATTTTAAATCAACGCCGCCGACGAACATCATAACTACCCCGATGGTGGCAATGAGCACCGTGCCGGACAAATGGGGCTCCATCATCATCAGCCCCGCAATGATTCCCAGTACGATCAGAAACGGGACGATTCCGTACCGGAAGGTCTTCATCTTTTCTCCATATCCCGTGACCATTTTGGCAAACATGACCACAATCGCAAATTTGGCGATCTCCGACGGCTGGAAGGTGATGATATTGCCGATGGCAATCCATCGGTGTACGCCTGCAATTTTGGGTAGAAATAAAACGATAATCAACAGCACCACAGCAACGCCCATCACCGGCAAAGCCAGCTTCTGCCAAAAGCGATAGTCAAAATGGGACGCCACAATCATCGCCACAATGCCGGCGATGGCAAACACCAGTTGGCGTTTGATGTAATAAAAGCTGTCATTGTCGTTGTAATAGGCATAGGCATAGCTGGCAGAAAACAGCATGATCAGGCCAAAGGTCAATAAAAGCAGGACCAGTACCAAAAAGGTAACGTCCAGATTTCCCCTGCCTGTCGGACGTTTTTTCTTTTCTTTTGTCTGTTGCTGCGCCATCCATGCTCCCTCTTTCCCGACAAAATTCCGCTATAAGGACACGATCCACCACACGCCCAACACACAGCCGATGGCGGTAATCGCAGAAAATACCCCTACGATTTTCACCTCGCTCCAGCCACACATTTCAAAGTGATGGTGGATCGGGCTCATTTTAAAGATCCGTTTTCCGGTGAGTTTAAAGGAAGCCACCTGCAGCATCACCGAAAGCGTCTCCACCAAATAGATGATCCCAAGTATGGCGATCAAAAACGGAAGTCCCAGCCCAAACCCCAAAGCTACGACGATGCCGCCCAAAAACATGGAACCGGTATCGCCCATAAACACCTTGGCTGGATGGAAATTCCAGATCAAAAACCCAAGCATTGCCCCCGCCACCGCTATTGCCAACAGCTGCATTTCATAGGCGGAAAGGATTGCGGCGATCACCATGAACCCCAAGCTGACCACGAATGTCACCGAGCTGGCCAACCCGTCGATCCCATCGGTCAGGTTCACCGCGTTGACAGTGCCCACCACAAGGATTAACAGCGCCACCGGATAATAAAACAATCCCAAATCCAACGGGCCGATCACCGGAATCCACAGTACAGTGGAAGTATCCCCCGCCAGATAAAGAATACTCAGATAAATCGCCGAAATCAAGATCTGCATCACCATTTTTTGACCGGCAGTCAGACCCAGATTGCGTTTTTTGACGACTTTAATATAATCGTCCACAAACCCCAAAAAGGCAAACGCCATAGCCATCACCATGCCGGCGAACAGACGGGTCCCAAGCAGCGGGGACAGCTCACTTTCTCCGCCGTCTGCGCTCATATATACCAAATACCCTACCGTGGTGGCCACCAGCACGCCTGCAATAAACAGAAATCCGCCCATAGTCGGCGTACCCTGCTTGTTTTTATGCCAAACCGGGCCAATGTCCAAAATCGTTTGGCCGTACTTGACTTTCCGCAGCAGCGGGATCAGCCAAAATCCCATCAGCGCCGTAATGCCAAAGGACAGCAAAGCTGTGGTCAAAATGATAAACGTCCTCATAATCCGCCCCTATCTGCCGGCCCGCACCAGCGTGTTGTCATTTTGCGGGATGTCAAATGGTATGCCCTTACGCCTGTTGATAGACCGCCTCAACCAGCGTTTCCAGCGCCATGCCGTGGCTTCCTTTCACCCAGAGGATATCCCCTTTGCGCACGCCATCGATCACATGGTCGGTCAGCGCCTGCTTTCCCTCGAACCAAGCGGTATCCGGTACGCCGGATTCCTTTGCCGCTTCCACCAGAAGACGGGACAGCGGCCCATAGGCATAAACCGCGTCTAAATGCAGCGTGCCCGCCAGCTCGCCAATCCGCCGATGCGCCTGCTCGGCCAAATACCCCAGCTCCAGCATATCCGCCAGTACGGCGATCCGCCGGCCCTGACAAGGCATCCCCGCCAGCGTGGTCAGCGCCGCCTTCATGGATTCCGGCCCGGCATTGTAGCAGTCTTCCACCACAGTAAAGCCGTGGAACGGCGTAATCTTCTGCCGCCAGCCGGACACCTGGTATTTGTCCAGCGCTGCAGCCGCTTCTTTGGGTTCCATGCCCAGACATACGCCCACCCCAAACGCCGCCAGCGCGTTGAGCACATTGTGCGGACCCATACAGGGGATGTGCGCCGGATACTGTTCCCCCTGATAGCAGATGGTAAAGGTGGTGCTGCCCATTAATACGATGATATCCTTTGCCGTGATTTGGCAATTTTTATTTTCGATCCCATAAAAAATCACATGGCAGTCCGGATTTTGATATCCCCACAACAGCGGGTCGTCCCCGTTGAGCAAAAGCGGCGCGCCTTCGCGCAGGCCCTGGACGATTTCCAATTTGGCCCGCCGGATATTCTGCTGGCTGCCAAGGCGCTCCATGTGGGAAACGCCAATATTGGTAATTACGCCGACCTGGGGCAGCAGGGTGGTCGCCAGCTCTTCGATTTCTCCCAGGGCGGTCATGCCCATCTCAATGACTGCCGCCTGATGCTCCGGCGTCAGCTGCAATAGCGTCTGGGGCACCCCGATATTATTATTCAAATTCTCCTGGGTCGTCAAGGTGCGGTATTTTTGCCGCACCACCGCCGCGATCATTTCCCGGGTGGTGGTTTTCCCCACGCTGCCGGTGATCCCCACCGTCACCGGGTCGATCTTGATCCGCCGCAACCGCGCCAGGGCCCGCAGCGCCCGTTCGGTATTGCCTACATACAAGGTCTTTTCCGCCGGCTCTTCTCCTTTTTTATGAGCAATCACGGCAACGGCTCCTTTTTCCAGCGCCTGGCCAATGAATTGGTGCCCGTCGAAGTTTTCTCCCTCCAAAGCGACAAACAAGCTGCCTGGAGTCACCTGCCGAGAATCGGTGACAATCCGGTCTACCGTCCCAAACAGCTTTTTGTCCGCGCAGACCCATTCGCTGATTTCACTCAATGAATAGCCGTTCAAAAAACTCCCTCATTTCCTGTCTTTTTGCTGCGCCAAAAGCCGCGCTACCACTTCCCGCTCGTCAAAATGGATGGTGCCGTAATCCAGCACCTGGTAATCCTCATGCCCTTTTCCCGCCAACACCAGCACATCGCCTGGCTGCGCATGATCCAGCGCCCATTCGATGGCCGTATACCGGTCCGGGATGACTTCATACGGGACTTTTGTCCCCGCAAAGCCGGGCAGCGCGTCTTCGATAATCTTGAGCGGATCTTCCCGGCGTGGATTGTCAGAGGTCAGGATCATATAATCCGCGTATTTGGCCACCGCCTGCGCCATGTAAATCCGCTTGGAAGGATCCCGTTCGCCCGCGCATCCAAACAATACCATCAGCCGGTTTTTCACAAACGGTTTCAAGGCGGGAAGCACTTTTTCCAACCCGTCCGGCGTATGCGCATAATCCCGGATCACGGTAAAGTCCGTGCCGGTAGACAATACTTCCGTCCGGCCGGGAATCCCCGGACAGCTGGACAGGCCCTGGGCGACCTGGGGGAGCGTCAGCCCCAAGGATAAGGCCGCAACCCCGGCTGCCATGGCGTTTGCCACGGAAAATTCCCCCGGCATGGGGAAATCCACCCGGCTGATCTGAGACTGCCCCACGATGGTAAACCGGTTGCGGTCCACCGCCGGCCGGATATCTTTCGCCGTAAAGTCCGCCTCGTCATGATGTACAGAAAAGGTCCTGACCTGGCAGGATACCTCTCTCGCCAGCCGGCGGCCATATTCGTCGTCCAGATTGATCACCGCGGTATCGCACAAATCGAACAGCTTCTTTTTGGCCTGATAGTATGCTTCCATGGTCCTGTGGTAATCCAGATGATCCTGGGTCAGATTGGTAAATACCCCTACCGCAAACCGGCATCCCGCCAGCCGTTTCTGATCCAGCGCGTGGGAAGACGTTTCCATCACCACGTACTCGCATCCCGCCTGGACCATGCGCGAAAACAGCACATGCAGCTCGCCGGGATCCGGGGTCGTATTCTTGGCCGGCAAAGTCATGTCATCAATTTCATTTTGGATCGTGCCGATCAAGCCCACCTTTTTCCCCGCAGATTCTAACAGATGCTTGAGCAAATAAGTACAGGTAGTCTTGCCGTTGGTCCCGGTAATGCCCACCAGTTTCATTTTGCGGGCCGGGTTACCGAAAAAATTGCCGCATAAAATGCCGTACGCTTCCCGGCTGTCGGCCACCAGCAGCTGTTGGCTCAGGCCCAAATCCTTTTCGCACACCACCGCCGCTGCGCCTTCGTCCAGCGCTTGGCGGGCCGCCGTATGCCCGTCAAAACGGGCGCCGGCGACACATACGAACAGGCATCCGGGCGTGATCTGCCTGGAATCGCTGGTCACCTTCGCAATTTCCACATTTTCCACAGCCCCTTGAAATGGGACGCCCTGCATTACGTCAAACAGTTCCACTCGAAGTTACCCCCTTTGTCGCGTTGGGGAATGCATTTGTCTATTTCTGCATTCAACCGCACCTTTGATTGTAGCATACGCCATGGTTCGAAGGGTGGCTGAATGGGTCGGATTTTAAGAGCTTTCTTCCTCCGGCGCGGCGCTGACCTGCTCCACGGTGACGGTCACCACCGTTCCAGGTTGGACCTGCTCGCCCGGCTGAGGCGACTGGCCGGTCACCTGTGTCTGCACATTATCGGCAAAATCCCCTTCGATTTTGATG
This sequence comes from uncultured Clostridia bacterium, assembly GCA_944382905.1. Lineage (GTDB taxonomy): Bacteria > Bacillota > Clostridia > Oscillospirales > Ruminococcaceae > UBA3818. Next base: position 57,732 of record CALWNU010000002.1, read on the forward strand.
TTCAACCCCGCATTTAGGATCGCCGTATTGGCTTGTTTTCCCGTCTTGCCCAGCACGTCTGGCACCGAGACGGATTCGGCCAGTTCGGTTTCGTCTGTATACAAAATTACCGTGCCGCCGTATGGAATTTCATACCCATACTGGGGGACCTGCTTGAGTACCGAGGTCCCTTCGCCGACAATGCGCGCCTTCAGCCCCAGGTCATTGAGCTGAGACTGGGCTTCTTCCAGCATGACGTCAGTCAAATAGGGAACTTCCACGCTGGTATTTTCGTCCACGTCCAGCTCCGGTTCCATCCCCAGATAGGGCAGGATATCCGCCATCATATTTTTTACCACCGGCGCGGCAATGGTCGAACCGTAAGGATCGTCCAGCTTCGGTTCGTCCAGCATAACCAAAACGGCAATCTGCGGGTCGTCTGCCGGCGCGAAGCCCAGAAAGGACAAAATTTTCCAATCGCTGTCGTTCTGGCCCAGCTTTTCGGAAGTACCGGTTTTCCCGCCGATCCGGAACCCAGGCAGCGCCGCATTCCGGCCGGAACCTTCGGAAACGACTCCTTCGCACAGCAGCGCTACCGTCTGGCTGGTTTCCTCGGAAATCACCTGGCGTTTGACCACCGGGGTCGTTTCCGACACCACGTTTTGATTCTCATCCACAACCTGTTTTACTACATACGGCTGCATCAGTTCGCCGCCGTTGATTGCCGCGGAAACAGCCGTAATCAGCTGCAGCGCGGTCACTTTAAACGTCTGGCCGAAGGAACTACTGGACAATTCGGTAATGCCAAAATCCTCATCCGAATGGTAAATGCTTTCCGCTTCGCCAGGCAAATCGATCCCGGTTGTCTGCATTAGGCCGAACGCCTGGAAATATTCCCGGAACTTTTCCTGTCCCAACGCCTGGCCATAGGAAATAAACGCCGGGTTGCAGGAATTTTGCAACGTCTGGGCAAAGGTCTGGGTCCCGTGGCCTGCCAGCTTCCAGCAGTGGTAGACAACCCCGCCGGACTCGTAAGATCCAGTACAGGTAAACATATTATCCAGCCCGACGACCTTTTCTTCCAGTACGGCGGAGGTGGTAATGATTTTAAAGACCGAACCCGGTTCATACGGGTCGGAAATCGCCTTGTTCCGCCATTGCTCATACTGCGCCTCCAACAGCGCTTCCTGATACGCATCCTCATCCGTAATGGCGTCCAACTGTGCCTGCACCGCTTCATCGTAAATGGTATTGGGCGAATTGGGATCAAAATCCGGCTTGGTGCTCATAGCGAGGATTTCGCCGGTTTGTACGTCCATGACAATGGCGCAGGCCTTGTTTTGCACCTCATGCTCAATCACCGCTTGTTCCAGGTGCTTATCGACAAAGCGCTGGATATTCACGTCGATGGTCAGCACCAGATCATTGCCGTTCTGGGCTTCGTACATCTTTTCATATTTAAACGGCATGTCGGTTCCCCAGGCGTTTTTCGCCGAGACAATCTGTCCGTTGGTGCCGCTTAACACGCTGTCATAATACGCCTCGATCCCATACGCGCCCTGGTTCTCGCTGCCGGTAAATCCCAACACGGTGGAAGCCAGCGTCCCATAGGGATAGTAGCGTTTATAATCCTCCTCCAGGCCCACGCAGCTGATGTCGTTTTCCGTGATAAATTCTGTCACTTCATCCGCCAAGGGCCGCTCAATCTTTTTCTTGATGATCTCATAATAGGTATTCCGCTGGGATTTTTCCAATACAAATTCTTCCGATACGTCCAGGATCTCCGAAAGCCCCTCGGCAATCAGCTGCCGTTCCTCTTCCGAATCAATGTCCACCGGCGAAAGGTAGACCGTCCAGACCGTACCGCTCGTCGCCAAAATCTCGCCATTTCGGTCATAGATCGTCCCGCGCTGGGCGCTGAGACTGGTCACCCGCATTTGCTGGCGGGCAGCGCGCTTTTGCAAATCTTCCGCCTGCACCACCTGCAGCTGAAACAGCCTGCCGATGATAATGGAAGACCCGACCACTGAGATTGCGAGGATCAGAGCAAGGATTCTTTTTTTCATTTGCACCGTTGTGCTGGGAAAGGCCATGGTATTCTCCTCCGTTCCGGCCGCAGCCGGATGCTGGTTGGTTTTTGTTGAAACAAAAGGAGTTAAGAAATTCCTTCTCAACTCCCTCGCTGTCACACTAGAAGCCGACGGCGCCGCCCGGCTGATCCAAAGCCGGCGCTGCGCATATCCCCCCTACTGTCTTCCTCTTTATATGGTTATTGCTTTAAAATTTCAGATATTCCTGAATTTTGGTAATGATCTGCCCAATGGCGGCAAAAATGGGAAACCCGCCGCTGTTTTTTGCGGTTACAACATCCTGGGAAGAAAGGTTCACATATTCCACCTGATAATTTTCCAGCTCGTTGAGTCCCAGTTCGTTGACCGCCGTCTGCGCGATGGTCTGGTCCGACATTTTCGCATCCAGTTCCCGCGTCAGCCTGGCATTTTCGTTCTGCAGCTGCTCCAGTTCATTGGTCGCGGATGTAATTTCTGCGCTGACCTCTGCAATCATCGCGTTGTTATACAATAATAAAGCGGTGATCGAAACCACGATTGTGGCCACCATCACCAGAGTGATGGGCCGCACGCCATACAGCGATTTGACCGGCTGTGCTCTTTTGACGACTTTTACTTTCGGTTGCTCCGCGACCTTCGGCTCATAGCGCGAAAGGTCGTAAGCCTGGCTTCCTGAGGTCATCCCCTCACCCTTTCTGCTCCTTTTTTCTTTTTATTCCCGGTTTTTTTCCACAATCCGCAGCTTGGCGCTGCGGCTCCTGCGGTTCTGTTCCAGTTCCTGCTCCGACGGTGTAATCGGCTTGCGATTCACCAGCTTGCCGCGCGGCTTCCGCCCACAGACGCATACCGGGAAATCCGGCGGACAAATACAGCCTCGCGCAAAATCGGCAAATTTTTGTTTGACCATCCGGTCCTCCAACGAGTGGAAGGTAATCACGGCAAACCGGCCGCCCGGATTGAGAAAGTCAAACGCCTGATCCAGAACCTGCGACAGGGAATCCAGTTCGCCGTTGACGGCGATGCGGATCGCCTGAAAGGTTTTTTTGGCAGGGTTCTTTTCCCGCCTGGCGGAATAGGGCATCGATTCCCTGATAATCTCCGCCAACTGCCCAGTAGTGGTAATCGGCGCTTTCGCCCGCGCTTTTTCAATCTGTCTGGCGATGCTGAAAGCATATTTTTCTTCGCCGAACTCCCGGATAATCCGGGTCAATTCCTCCACGGAATAGGTGTTCACCAAATCCTGGGCGCTTGGGCCGACCTTGCTCATCCGCATATCCAACGGCGCGTCCTGATGGTAGGAAAACCCCCGCTCCGCTGTGTCTAGCTGGTAAGAAGAAACGCCCAAGTCCAGTAAGACGCCGTCCACTCCGGTAATTCCCCGCTCCTTTAACTGCCAGCACAGATCCTTAAAATCCGCCTGTATGACCGCAGCCTGTGGATATGGCGCCAACCGCTTTTGTGCAATGCTCACTGCGTCCGGATCCTTGTCCAGTGCAAACAGCTTCCCTGTGGTGAGCCGTTTTGCAATTTGACAGGAATGTCCAGCCCCTCCTGCTGTCCCGTCCACATAGATGCCGTCCGGCCGGATGTTCAACCCCGCGATGCTTTCTTCCAACATCACGGAATAATGGGAAAATTCCATTGCTCCGCTCCTTTCGGCATGCTTGTGACTAGAATCCCAACTCCTCCATCGCTTGTTCGATGGTCTCGGCGGTCAGCTCCTCGCAGTTCTGGTTCCATCTTTCTCTATCCCAGATCTCTGCCCGGCTGGATGCGCCGATGATCATGATGTCTTTTTCCAGGCCCGCATGTTCCCGCAATTTTGCCGGAATCACAATTCGTCCCTGTTTATCCACTTCCACCTCCGCCGCGCCGGCAAAGAAATACCGCTGCAGCGGGCGGGATTTGGAGAGGGGAAGCTCCTTTATCTTTTTTTCCAGATTACCCCACTCTTCCAAAGAGTACACAAACAGGCAGCCGTCCAGGCCCTTCGACAGGATGAAGCGATCGCCAAGATCGGTTAAAAGCTTCGCGGGAAAATTGACACGGCCTTTTGCGTCCAGCGTATGCGCGTATTCGCCGATCAGCATTTCCCACCATCCTCTCTTTTTCTCAACTTTTAACCACTTTGCCCCACTTCACACCACTGTAGCTCCATTATAACGAGTTTTTTTCCAAAATGCAACGTTCCTTTGAAAAAAACAGAAATATTTTTTTCAAAAATTCTGTCCCATTTCCGCCATTTTCCCCATTTTTCCATTCGCATTTCATTTTTGGAATAACTTTCCAACAATTCGCTTGACTTTTTCCAAATCCCAGCATAAAATGGCACCAGCAGACGTAAACCAAGGAGGTATTTGAATTGACACAGCAAGCACAAGACCTGTTTGAAAATCTTGCGCCAATGATCGGCAATACTCCTCTGCTGGAGATCCATGGCACCTATCAAGGTCGATGTCTGCGCGTATTTGCCAAAGCGGAATATTACAATCTGACCGGTAGTATCAAAGACCGGATTGCTTACGGAATCCTAAAGCAAGCGTATGAAACCGGCGCAATTCGCCCCGGAATGCCCATTGCAGAGGCGACCAGCGGCAATACCGGCATCGCTTTTGCCGCAGCCGGCGCGGCGCTTGGGCATCCGGTGGTTATTTTTATGCCGGACTGGATGAGCCGGGAGCGAATCGCAATGATTCAGAGTTACGGCGCCAAAGTCCGGTTGGTTTCGCAGGCGGAAGGCGGTTTCCTCGGCGCGATCCGCCTGGCCGAAGCATACGGAAAACAAGAAGGTGCATTCCTTCCCCGGCAATTTTCCAATCCGGAAAACAGCCGGGCCCATGAGACAACCACCGGCGAAGAGATCCGGCGTCAGCTCACGCAAATGGGCCTTCGGGCGGACGGGGTGGTCGCCGGGGTAGGTACCGGCGGCACGATTATGGGCATTACCCGCCGGCTCAAAGCCGTCTGGCCTTCCTGCCGCGGGTTTGCGCTGGAGCCAAAACAGTCTCCGATGATGTCGGCCGGGGGCCCGGCGGGGGCGCACCGCATTCAGGGAATTGGCGATGATTTCATCCCGGACCTGGTACACCTTTCCGAACTGGACGGTGTGATCTCGGTGGACGACGGCGATGCAATCCGCGCTTCCCAAATGCTTTCCCATCAACTGGGGATCGGCGTTGGGATTTCTTCCGGCGCCAACCTGATTGGATCGATCCTCGCTGCCCGCCAGCTGGGTGGCGACCCGGTGATCGTAACCGTTTTTGCGGATGACAACAAAAAATATCTTTCCACCGATTACGCACAGGAGCAACCGGTCAAACCGAAGGATCTCACCAAAGATCTGGTTCTCACCCGCGTCATCGCCCACCGATAACATTTGGCTTGTAGCCGCGTCTGCTGATAAAGACAAAAAAGAAGGTGCTTTGCCTATGTGCAAAACACCTTCTTTTTATTTTGCCAGAGAAGCCTGCAGCGTTACCGGCTGGGCGCGGCGGCTTTCCTGGTCCTCCAGCGCACGCCGGAACTGCGTTTCGTATAATTCGCGGTACACACCGTCCTGCCCCACCAGCTCCTGGTGCGTGCCCCGCTGGACAATGCGCCCCTGATCTACCACCAGGATTTCGTCCGCCGCCATAATGGTCGAAAGACGGTGGGCGATCACTAAGCTGGTGCGCCCTTTTAGCAGCGGATCAATGGCGTCCTGGATCATGCTTTCCGAAATCGAGTCCAACGCAGAGGTCGCTTCGTCCAGAATCAGGATCCGGGGATTTTTTAAAATCACTCTGGCGATGGAAACCCGCTGTTTCTCTCCGCCGGAAAGCTTGATGCCCCGGTTGCCTACCATTGTGTCGTAGCCCTGCGGCAGCCCGGCGATAAAATCGTGGATATTTGCCTGCCGGCACGCCTCAATCAGCTGCTTTTCATCCGCTTGGGGATTGGCGTACAGCAAATTTTCCCGGATGGTCCCGTTAAACAGGTAGGTATCCTGGGTTACTACGCCGATATTCCGCCGCAGCGTTTCCAAATCAATATCCCGGATATCGGTTCCATCCAGGGTAATTTTCCCTTCCGTCACATCGTACAAACGGGGGATGAGGTGGATCATCGTGGATTTTCCCGCCCCGGATGGCCCGACAATGGCAACAGAATGGCCGGATGGAATCTGGAAATTCAAGTCCTTTAAAATCGGCTGTCCGGGATCGTAGAAAAAGCCCACATGAGAAAATGCCAAATCCCCTTGGATCGATTGCGGGACAATGGCGCCGGGCCGGTTAGCAACTTCCACCGGCATGTCAAAATAGTCGAAAATACGGGTGAAAAGCGCCATGGACCGGATCACATCCACCTGCAGGTTCAACAGGGAGTTGACCGGCTGGTACATTCGGTTGAGCAAAGTTACCATCACGGTAATGTCGCCCACTGTCAGGCTGGTAACCCCCATTTTGATGATCAGCAGGCCGCCTACCAGATAGATCAGCATAGGTCCCATGCTGGTAAAGGTGTTCATCGCCACCCGGAACCACCGGCCGGCCATGCTTTCCTTAATGTTCAGCCGGGTCATTTCCTGGTTTACCTTCTGATACTTTTCGTACTCCGGCTTTTCATTGGTAAATAATTTGACCAGCATCTGGCCGCTTACGCTCAGCGTTTCATTCAAGACCTGGTTGATTTCATCATTTTTTTCCTGGGATTTTAAGGCGATGCTCCACCGCGTTTTCCCGACCCGTTTGGTCGGCAGGACAAACAGCGGGACGATAATCACCCCCACCGTGGCCAGAATCCAGTTTTTCTGATACATGGCGATGACCGAGGTGGTCAGTACCGCGATATTGCTCAGGATGCTGGTCAGGGTATTGGCAATCACGCTTTGCACGCCGGAGATGTCGCTGGTCATCCGGGTAATCACATCGCCCTGCTTGCTGGTGGTAAAAAACCGGTGGGACATTTTTTGCAGATGGGCGTACATCTGGTTGCGCATATCATAGGTGATGTGCTGCGCCACCCAGGTGTTGAGATAGCTTTCCAAAACGCCGATCAAATTGGAGACGATCAGCACGACAAAGGAAAGCAAGATCAGCTGGACCAATATGGCCAAATTCTGCCCGATCAGCCCTTCGTCGATGATTTTGCCGGTCAGGATGGACGGCAAAATCCCAAAAATCGACGACAGGACAATCGCCAGCAATACCAGCAGCAATTTGGGCCAATAGGGTAACAGATACGAAAAAATTCGTTTTAACAATTTTCCGGTAATGCGGGGCCGGTTTTTCTTTTCTTCTTCGGTCAAGAATCGGTTCGGCCCCCGCATTCCGCCGGGTCCTCCTGGCGGCATACGCTCTCCTCCTTTTCTTTTGGCTGATCCTGTTCCAAGAAAAAGATCAGCTTTTGGCAAATTTTATTTAACTGTAGCGCTTCTTCTTCCGTCAAGCAATCCAACAGCTTTTTCTGATACGCGGCCCAATTTTCATCATGCTGCCGCAACCGCTGGCTCCCCTGCCGGGTCAGCCAAATCCGAGAAATCCGCCCATCCTTCTCATCGCGCTGCCGCCGGATATCCCCTCTGGCCTCCAGCTTGGACAGCATTTCGCTCAAAGACGACGGGCGAAGATCCAAAATCTCTGTCAAATCCCGGGCGCTCACCCCTTCCTGCCGGGCGATCGCCTCCAGCAGGCGGCCATAGCCATGGGCATGGTGCGCGCCGTGATGGGGTGGCCCTTCCGGGGCGCCATGGTGCGGCGGCTCTGGGCCATGGCGGGTGGGTTGGCTGCGGCGCATGACGCGCATCAGCCGAAACAAGCTATCTAATGTCTGTTGTTTTTCCATACTATTCCCCTTTAAATATTTCGGTACCGAATCTTTTTTTGCATTTCTATAATCCTTCGGTACCGAAATATTGTCAAGAGCCTTTTCAAAAAAAAGAGGATAAAATCCTGTGGATTTTATCCTCTTTCTAAACCATATCGCTATTTTTGGAGGTTTCTACCGGAAGTTTTGAGCGCCTGATGGGTGGAGCGCACATCGCTCAATGCCTTGGAAAGCGTCTCTTCCGTGCTCTTCAACATCGTCTCCGCGAACTCCTGCGACGCCTGCCGCATTTCCCTGGCCTTCATCTGCGCCTGGGTCAGGATCTCCGTCGCCCGGGTTTGGGCCTGTTTTGTAATCTCTTCCTGCTCGACCAGCGCCTTGGCGTGTTCCTCCGCCTTGCGGACAATAGTCTCCGCTTCCGTTTTCGCCACGCTCAGGATATCCGCCCGATCTGCAACAATCTGCTTGGCCTGTTTGATTTCCGCCGGCATATTCAGCCGGATATCGTCGATCAAATCCCGGACTTTCTCCGCATCCACCACACACCGTCCGCCGGTCAAAGGCAAATTCCACGCCCGATCCAACGTTTCATCCATCGCATCCAAAATATCGTCAATATTCATATTCTTGAACCTCCCTGAACTCGCGTTTTTATGTGAACCGGACTAGCATCCGCCCGGCATTCCGCAGGCGATTCCTGTTTTCCCAGCCGTTTGACGACCCGCTCCACAATCTGCGGCGGCAAAAAGTTGGAAATATCCCCGCCGAACTGCGCAATCTGTTTTACCAGGCTGGAACTGAGATACATATTCTGGGACGCAGTGGTTAAAAACACCGTATCCGCCAGCGGGTTTAGCGTTTTATTCGCCAGGGCCATCTGGAATTCATATTCAAAATCCGATACCGCCCGCAGCCCTTTTACAATGGCAACCGCCCCCACGTCCCGGACGTAATCCGCCAGCAGGCCGGAAAAGGTATCCACCTCTACATTGGGCAAGTTGTCTCCAATGGCGTCGCGGATCATCTGCATCCGCTCTTCCGGGGTAAAGCTGGGGTTCTTGGCGGCATTGATCACCACAAGCACAATCACCCGATCAAACAATTTTGACGCCCGGGTCACAATGTCCAAATGCCCTTTGGTCACTGGATCAAAGCTGCCGGGACAAACCGCAATTCTCATGTTCTACTCCTCTTCTTCCGGGATGCGATAGGTATGCACCATCGCCTTTCCATACCGCCGCGCCTTCATCCAACGGAATTTTCCCGCCTCCTGCGGCATTTCTTCCTGGCGGTGGGTCTCGCACAAAATCACCCCGCCGGGGGACATCCGCTGCGCCACCAGCGGCAGCACCGCCTGCGCCAGCCCCTGGCTGTACGGCGGATCCAAAAACGCGATATCGTATTCCCCGCCGTCCGCTTCCAGAAAACGCAGGGCGTCCATCGCCGCCACCCTGCATTGCTGTTCAAATCCACAGGCGGCAATATTCGCCCGCAGCGCCTCCAAAGAGGGGCGCCCGCTCTCCACAAAGACCACCGATTTTGCGCCGCGGCTGATGGCTTCCAAACCCATCTGCCCGGTTCCGGCAAACAAATCCAACATCCTGGCGCCAGCCACTTCAAATTGAATGGCGGAGAACACCGCTTCTTTTGTGATTTCCGCCGTCGGGCGCACATCGGTACCTTCTGGTGCCAGAAGCTTTCGTCCTCTGGCTACGCCGGTAATGATCCTCATCTTTTTCCTCCATCCGCGCGCCGTTTTCGACCGTTTCGCGCCATTTTCCCTATGCGTTCATACGGTTATTATGGGGCAAAATCCAGCGGATGTCAATATCCCGGACCTAGGATTCTTCCTCCCCATGCAGCCAGTCGTACAGCCGTTTTGCACAGGCAAGGTTCATCCCTTTTACCGCCGCCAACTGTTCTACTGTTGCCTGCCGCATGGCTTTTTGGGTATGAAACGCCTGGAACAGCGCTTTGGCTCTGGCCGGCCCGATTCCTTCTACCGACGTCATCGCCAGCTCCAACCCTTTTTTCTGATGGCTCTTCCGGGAAAACGAGATGGCATAGCGATGCACCTCGTCCTGGATCCGGGTCACCAGCGCAAAGGCGTTTTTATTGGCGTTGATGGCGATTTCCCCACCGTCTTTGGCAATGGCGCGGGTCCGGTGACGATCGTCCTTCACCATGCCGAACACCGGCACGTCAATTCCCTTTTCCGCCAAAAGCGGCTCGATCGCCGCCACATGCCCTTTGCCGCCGTCTAACAAAATCAGATCCGGCAGGCGGCCAAACCCCTCGCCGGAAGCTTTTTCTTCCTCGTAGCGGGCGAACCGCCGGGAAAGCATTTCCCGCATACTGGCATAGTCGTCCGGAATCAGCTGGGATTTCATCTTAAACTGGCGGTAATATTTTTTCTGCGGCCTGCCGCTTTCAAACACCACCATCCCTCCGACAATGGTGCCGGACCCGATATTGGAAATATCATACGCCTCGATATAGGTCGGCGGGCCGCCCAGCCCCAACAGCCGCGCCAGCTCATCCAAAGCGGACAATTCTCTGCCCGTGCGGGAAACCTCATACGACAGGCGCTGGGACGCGTTATTGCGGGCCATTTCCACCAGCTGGGCCTGCTCGCCCCGCTGCGGGATGGTAATGGTAATTTTGTGCCCCATTTTCTGTGAAAAATACGCCTCGGTCAATTCCCGGTCTTCAAAATCGCCGTCTACCGCGATCACCCGGGGGATATCCTCCCGGTAATAGCGCAGCAAAAATTCCCGGCGAAACGCGGGCAGGTCGCCGCTTTCGTAAAAAACAAAGTCTTTCTTGTCTACCAGCCGGTGGTTGCGGAACAGCAGCACGGCGGCCGCGGTTGCCGAATCGCTTTGGGTAAACGCAACCATATCCGCATCCGCCGCTTTGGAACTGACCACCTTCTGCCGGTCAGTAATCCGCTCGATCGCCTGGATCCGGTCCCGGTATTGGGCAGCTTTTTCAAACTCCAGCGCATCGCTGGCCTGTTCCATTCGCTGGCGCAGCCGCTCCAGCGCTTGGGCAGACCCGCCGCGGATAAAATCCAGCGCTTCTGCCAGGCGGTCGGCGTATTCTTCCTGGCTGATCCGGCCCCGGCATAGGCCCATGCACTGTTTGATGTAAAAATTCAAGCAGGGGCGCCCTTTTCGAAAATCCTGGGGGAATTTCCGGTTGCAGGTCGGCAGCAAAAACACCTTGTTGGCCTCATCCACCGTCTGTTTGACCACATAGGATGACATGTATGGACCCAGATAAGTACACCCATCCCCTTCTTGTTTTTGCAGCACCGCCTGAATTTTGCTGAAAGGCGGCGGGGTAATTTTGATATAGGAATATCCCTTGTCATCCTTTAGCAGGATGTTATACTTGGGCGTATACTGCTTGATGAGGCTGCACTCCAGCACCAGCGCCTCAAACTCGCTGTCGGTCACAATGGTTTCGAAGTCGTAGACATTCTGCACCATTTTGTACACCTTTTCCAAATGCTTCTCTACACTCCGGAAATAGCTGGATACCCGGTTGCGCAGCGCTTTTGCCTTACCGATATAAATAATCGTTCCCGTTTGATCCCGCATCAAATAGACGCCCGGCTCCCGGGGGAGCTGGCGCACCTTTTCCCTTAAATAGTCCAATCGGGGATTGTTCAACCGCCTGCCGCCTCCTTTCCGCAATAGGAAAAAAGCCCCGCCGCGCAACTGCCCGGGAGGCTTTCCATCAAGATTTCAATCTTATTCGGCAAATCCGGATTCTACCAGTTTCACCAGACCGTTGACCGCCTGTTCCTCATCCGCTCCGTCAGCGATAATGCGGATGGTCGTACCGCCGACAATTCCCAGCGAAAGGACACCCAGCAAGCTTTTCGCATTGACACGGCGTTCGTCTTTTTCCACCCAAATGGAAGATTTGTACTCGTTAGCTTTCTGGATAAAGAAAGTCGCGGGGCGTGCATGCAAACCTACCTGGTTTTGGACCTGAACATTCTGTACAAACATTACTACAACTCTCCTGCTTCTTCATCTGAAATTCTGTTTGCTTCTTCCAATATTCCTTTGCGGAACAGCTAAACTGCTATTATTATATCACGGAGCGGCGGTTCGTCAACGCATCCCAACCGCCGTTTGCAGGTTTTTCTGCAAAATTCTGCTTCTTGGATAAACAAAACCAAAGCAAAAACCGCCCTATTTGTTTGGTTTCCACAAAATATTTTCCCCCGGATATGTGAATTCAACGAGAAAAAACCTCGGCCGCGCAGCCGCTTCATTCCCGTGCATTGGGATTGTCACAAAGCCCGCCGCAGAATCGTCCCTGCGGGGATCGGCTGTTTTGCCGGAATGCGCAGTATCTGCATGGGATGACGGGCCGCATCCAACAAGTTTCCCTGGTCGTCTTGGATCTGCGCCACCGTCAAACATTCCGGCGGACGGCTCGGAAACAGCACCTCCAGCGTATCCCCGGGGAAAAAGCGGTTGCGCTGGGTACACACCAGCATCCCGTCCGCCCAGCCTTCCACCACGGCGGCCACGTCATAATCCCGGATATAGCCGCCGCTTTCCCAGGATTGCCCATCTTTGGGCTGCCCAAAATAAAACCCAGTGCTGTACGGCCGGTGGCTGACTTTCCGAGGTTCCTCCAGCAGCCAATCCGGCAGCTGGTACCGCCCCGGCGACTGCATCAGCAAATCCACCGCGCAGCGGTAAGCATTGGTAATCGTAGCCACATAATAAAAGGATTTGGCCCGCCCTTCGATTTTAAAACTGTCGATCCCCGCGTCCTGCAGCTGATCCAGATACTCAATCATACACAGGTCTTTCGCATTCAGCAGGTAGGATCCATCTTCTTCCTCAAAAACCGGGAAAAATTCCCCCGGCCGTTTTTCCTCCATCAGGGCGTACCGCCACCGGCACGGCTGGGCGCATTCGCCGCGGTTGGCGTCCCTGCCCGCCAGATAGTTGGACAGCACGCACCGCCCGGAAAAGGACATGCACATCGCGCCGTGGACAAATGCCTCCAGTTCCAGCTCCGGCGGGGTATTGGCCCGGATCCGGCGGATTTCTTCCAACGACAGTTCCCGGGCCAGCACCACCCGTTTGACCCCCATCCGGTACAGCTCCGTGGCGGCAAGATGGTTGACAATCCCTGTCTGCGTCGACATATGCAGATCCATCTGCGGAATTTCCCGCCGGCACAGCATCAGGACGCCCATATCCGCCACAATCACGGCGTCCACCCCCGCGTCCTGCAGAAAATGCAGGTAGCTCGGCAATCCGTCCAGATCCTCTTCCCGGGGCAGGATATTGCAGGTCACATAGACCTTTACTCCCCGCTGGTGACATTCGTCCACGGCGCGGGCCAATTCTTCTTCGGTAAAATTCAAGGGCGACGCCCGCATCCCAAAATCCTTCCCGCCTAGATAAACGGCGTCCGCCCCATACCGGACAGCGGCGGACAGGCGTTCGGCATCTCCCGCCGGCGCCAACACTTCTGGTTTTTTTCCTTCTGCCATTGCGGTCACCTTTCCCATTTCTTTGCCCAGCATACAAACAGTCACCGGAAAATCCGGTGACTGTTGCTGCAGGATCCCGTTCTTATTCTGCTTCAGACGAAGCGCTTTCCGCCAACTGGGCGTTGACCTGCTCCGCCTGGCGAATGTTTTCGTTGTGCTGTTCCAGCGTCTGGGCGTAATAATAGGCGCCCGCCTTGTCGGTGATGAAATAGTAATAGGTCTCTTCATGCTCCGCCGGATACAGCGCCGCTTCAATGGCGTCCAGACCAGGATTGCAGATCGGCCCCACCGGCAGCCCGTTGCAAACATAGGTGTTGTACGCGTCGTAAACTTCCTGGTTGGCGATGCCGATATTCTTTTTGATCACCTGTTCCACATAATAGATGGTCGGGTCAGATTGCAAATTGGGATAGGCGTCTGGATTGCGCAGACGGTTGTGGAATACCTCAGAGACATTTTTCATCTCGTCCGGATCGCTTGCCTCTTTTTGAATGATCGACGCCAGTGTCAAGGTCTGATCCAGCGTTAGATTCAACTCATTCATCCGGGTGCGCATGTCGTCCGTGATTTTTTTGCTAAAGTCCTCCAAGAACCGGTTGATCACCGAATCCGCGCTTTCTCCCACGAAAAATTCATGGGTGTTGGGGAACAAGTACCCCTCTAACAGGTAAAACCGCAACTCATCCTGCGGAATATTTTCCACAAATGTGTAATTGTAGTCCTGCTTGTTCAGCGCCGCCAAAAAATCGCTGGCAGAGCAAACATCGTTTTCCTCCAGTTTCTGGGCGATATCCACCGAAGTCGACCCTTCCGGGAACATGATTGTGACGGTATCCGTGCGCGCGTCGCCCGCTTGCAGGACATAGATGATGGAATCATAATCCATCTTGTTGGTCATGATATATTCCCCGCTCTGGAACCCGTCTTCCTGCTTCAGCATGATATACAAACGGAAGGCCAGCGGCTCGGTAATCACGCCGCTTTTCTTGAGGATGCTGGTAATTTCCCCTACGGACGCCCCTTCTGGAATTTCCACCGTCATCTGCTGTTCCGTGGCGCCGGTGTCGCCAAACAAGGTTACCGCCGTCAAATCCTCAAATGCACGCAACGCAAAAAACGCAAGGTACACGCTCAAGCCCAAAAACAGCAAAGTCAGCAGAAAAGCGCGGCCAACCCGATATTGCTTTTTGATTTTCTTTTTCTTTTTCGGACCGCGTTTGGATTCCCCAGCCGCCGGTTGGGCCTGCTGTTTTTCCCCGGCCTGCTGCTCGGCGGGCAAAGACGGACGCTCATAATCCTCCTGGGAAATATTCACCTGAAATTCTTCCCCGGCTGCCGGTCCGTCGTTTTTCTGCGGCTTCCGGCTGCTGGAGTCCGGTGCGGTTCCGGCGGAATCCGGCTGTACCTTTTGCTTTTGCTGCGACGGCGCCGAAGGTTCGGACTTATTTTCTCCCGCAGTACCAGACGGCTTTCCGCTCTGATCCAGGCGCCTTTTTTCCGTAAGCCAGCGGGGCAGGTCTTCCTCCCCCTGCTGCGTCGCTTCGGATTGAGGCTCCTGCACCGATTCTTGCCCCGCCTTTTGATACGGCCTTGCGCCATCGGTACGCTGTACCGGCACCTGGATCGGTTCTCCCTCGGAGGGAGCTTGATCTTCCTCCACATGGATGCTGTCAATCAAATCCTTAAACAGATCCCGCTCGTTTTTTTCGTTCATGTGTTCCTCCCTTTGGCGCTCCGGCCAGACGTTATCCCATCCTGCTGCCGCCGGAATCCCGTTTGTGTTTTTTTCCGCCGGGCAGCGGTTTTTTCCTTCGCTTTTCAGTGATCAGCAGATCCACCGGCACATCGTAATACCCGTGGGGCAGCCGTTGCCGCAGGCATCCTTCATATACAATGCCGATTTTCAAGCCGGCATAACCGGACAAAAAACGATCATAATACCCTTTGCCATACCCCAGCCGGAACCCATGCCAGTCAAAGGCAAGCCCCGGCACAATGCAGATGCTTCCGGCAGGGTCCTCCATTTTTTCGCACTGCTGCACCACCGGCTCCAAAACGCCGAATGTACGGGGGGCAAGGTCGTCCATCGAGCGGATATAATAAAATTCCATCTGCCTGGTGCCGTCGATACAATAAGGGACCGCAACCCGTTTGCCGCTTTGCAGCGCTTCTTCGATCAGGGCCCGTGTATCCACCTCGATCGCCGAGGAAACAAAGGTCAGCAGCGTTTGGCAGGACTGATATTCCCGCAAAGATTCCACCGCACGGCGGATCGCCGCATCTTTTTTCTGTTTGACCGGCGCCGGCATCTGCCGACGGAATTCCTTCATCTGCCGGCGCAGCGCATCCTTTTCCGCGCGGATATCCTTCTTTAACATTGCATCGACGCCCGCAGCGCTTTTGCCCGTTCCGGCGACGTCAGCACTTCCACCAGTTTCAGCCCAAACTCCACCGCGGCGCCGGCGCCCTTTGCCGTGATAATCCGGCCGGATACCGCAACCGGTTCCCCAGTGTAGTAAGCCTTTGGCATCTGGGATTCGAACCCCGGATAACAGGTAATTTCCCGGTCGTCCAGGTACCCCATATGCCCTAAAATCGACGGTGCCGCGCAGATGGCGCCTACATAGCGGTTATTCTCCATCGCGCTGCGGATGGCCTCTTTCACCACTTCGGATTTTTCCAGGTTCAGCGTGCCGGGAATTCCGCCCGGCAACACAATCATGTCCGCGGCGGCAGGGTCAATCACTCCCTCCACGGTATCGCACGCCACCAAAATCCCATGGGAACCGCTGACAATTTCCCCCGTCACGCCGACGGTTTTCACTTCCAGTTCCGCCCGGCGCAGAATATCCACTACGGCCAGCGCTTCAATTTCTTCAAATCCTTGTGCCAAAAACACGTAGATCATTATTATCGTATCCCCCATCTCATTTGTCGTCTCTTTTGCTATTTTACCCCATTGTGTCCCTATTTGTCCAGTCCGAACCACAGCCGCTTCCCAGCACGCCCGCCAGCGCCTGGTCCACCCGCTGCGCGATCTGCTCTTTGGAAAGCAGGTTCTGCCCGTCGCAGCACTCGACCACCCGCCAGCCGTATTTCTCCGCCACATAGGCCGCCGATTGCTGGCAGGACAGCAAGTAACGCAGATTTTTTTCATGAATATCCCGTTTGCTTTCGTCACCGCCATAGCGCTGGCTGAGCAGCCGTTTGGAAGTTTCCGGGTCCATCTTTAAATAGACCGTGGCCGTCGGCCGCGGCAGACCCAGCTTGCTGTATTCGAAATCCGCCAACCAATCCAGATATTCGTCCCATTCTTCCCGGGGCAGCTTTGCCGTTTGATGGATCGCGTTGGAGCCGACATACCGGTCGCACAAAATCACCGTGCCCGCTTCATAATCCTTCTTCCAGCCGGTCCGGTAGCTGGCAAAGCGGTCCACGCCAAAAAAGCTGGACGCCGCGTATGCGCTCACATCTTCCGGGCGGCTGCCGAACTGCCCGTCGAGATACATCCGTACCAGGCAGGACCACGGTTTTTCATAATCCGGAAAGGATACGGTTTTGGCGCGGACGCCAGCCGCTGCCAGCCGCTGCGCCAAAAGCTGCGTCTGGGTGGCCTTTCCGCTGCCGTCCAGCCCCTCGATGACGATCAGTTTCATCTGGTAGCCTTCCCCTTTCTCATCGCGTCATACGCCCGCACCTCGTCCGGGCGTCCGCAGCTCATTTTCCCTTCCGGACATGCTCCGCGGATGCAGGGTGCGCCTGCATGCCCAAACAGGGTCGGCGCGACTTGGTAGACCAACTCCAGCATCTGGTACGCTACTTCCCGGATCTCCCATTGCGCCCGGTTGCAGCAGCGATGCCGGAAAAAATTATACAGGCTGCGGGCATTCATCGTCACTACCATCTGCGTATCGCAGGCATTGGGCAACACAAAGCGGGCGTCTTCTATCGCCATCTTCTCCGCCTGCCGCACGGCTGCCTTCTCTTCTACCCCTTGCGCTAGGAGCGTTTGGGTATGCTTTTGTTTGAGCATATCTGCCAGCCGGTCATAGCTTTCGCCGATCTGGGCCATGGTTTTTTCATACAGCGCCAGCGCTTCGGGGATCTGGGCGATCTGCGGCGGGGTCACGTACTGGAAATCCTTTTCCCGCACATACCGCTGGCTTTGCACGCTGTACGAAGCGATCCGATGGCGGGTAATCTGCGCCAAAAACGACCGGGAAACCCCTTCGATCCCAAAGGTGAACGATACATGCTCAATGGGGCTTTCATGCCCGATGGACTGGAGCATTTCCAAAAAGCGCTCCGTTTTTTCCGGCGTCAAGCCCTCCATCAAAGTTTGCGGACTGCTGTCGCTGTAGCACAGCTTTGCCGCCGCCGCAATCAGTTTCTCCGGTTGAGGCGTGTACGATAAAAGAGTTACCTTTGCCATATGGATTCCGCCTTTCTTAGCGGCGCATCTTCGCCGCGCAGTATATTCTTATCCTTCGATTTTTCGCAATTTTGCAAAATTCGCCATCAGCTTTTTGGTACCGACCTTGTCAAACGCCACCTCAACCAGCAGGTCGTTTGCCATTGGTACGGCGGAAACCACCAGGCCTTTGCCGAAAATCTTATGGCTGACCATGTCGCCTGGGTGAAGCGGCGGCACCGGCTGGCTTGCCGGTGCGCTGGAAGAAACCGCGGATAACCCGCCGGCACGCACCGTTCCTTTCGGGGGCTGGGGCGCGCTTTCCCAGCGTTTGGGACCGGCGGCGGTATCGATTGTTTCCACCAGTTCCTCTGGGATCTCCTGGGCAAAGCGGGAAATTTTATTCCAGGTTGTCTGCCCAAACAGCATCCGCTGCGCAGCGGTGGTCAGGTACAGTTTTTTCTTGGCGCGGGTAATCGCCACATAGGCAAGCCGCCGTTCTTCCTCAATTTCGTCCGGCGAATTCATGCTCATCCGCCCCGGGAAAATGCCCTCTTCGCACCCAGCCACAAACACATAGGGAAATTCCAGCCCTTTGGCCGAATGCATGGTCATCAGCGTGACCGAATCGTCCTGCAGATCGGTCCGGTCCAAATCCGTATACAGCGCCACCTCTTCCAGAAAATCCGACAGGGTGCCGTCCGGCGATTCCTCTTGGAATTTTAAGATAGAAGAACGAAGCTCCTCGATATTTTCAATCCGGGTCTGCCCCTCCAGGCCCTGCAGCTGGAGCATGGCAAGATAGCCCGTATCGTCCAGCACCGCATCCAGCAAAATTTCCAGCGGCTCTTCCGCCGCCTTGTCGATGAGTTGCTGCATCATGTCGGCAAAGGCCTGCAGCGGGGTACTGCGGCGCTGCAGCTTTTGGTACTGGTCCGCTTCCGCCATGATTTTTAGCGGCGGGATCCCAAGCTGCGACGACAGCTCCATCACCGCCGCCACCGTGGCGTCGCCGATCCCCCGCTTGGGCTCATTGATAATCCGGGTCAGGCGAACTGCATCGTTGGGGTTGTCCAACACGCTGAAATAGGCGATCATATCCTTGATCTCCTTGCGCTCGTAAAACCGCAGGCCGCCGACGATTTTGTACGGGATCCCCGCTTTCACCATGGCCTTTTCGATCTCGCCGGACTGGGCGTTCATCCGGTACAGCACCGCGTGGTCGCTGTAGGCCTCGCCCGAAGCCACATGGGAAGTGATCTCCTCGGTGATGAACAACGCTTCCGCCCGCTCATCCCCGCCCCGGTACAGGCAGATCTTATCCCCTTCCCCATTCCCGGTCCAAAGGCTTTTGCCCTTCCGGGCGGTGTTGTTGGCAATCACCTCGTTGGCGGCGTTTAGGATACGCTTGGTACTGCGGTAATTCTGTTCCAGCCGGATGACCTTGGCATGCTCGAACTGTTCTTCAAAACTGAGGATATTTTCGATGGTGGCCCCGCGGAACTTGTAAATACTCTGGTCGTCGTCGCCCACTACGCACAAATTCCCGTGCCCGGCGGCCAGCAGGCTCACCAGGCGGTACTGGGCATGGTTGGTGTCCTGGTATTCGTCTACCATAATATAACGATACCGGTTCTGATAATACGCCAGCACCTCCGGGAACTGCTCCAGCAGCCGCACGGTCAAAAGGATGATATCGTCGAAATCCACTGCGTCGGCGGCCTTCAGGGCGGACTGGTACTGCTCATATACTTTAGCGATTCTTTCCATGCGGTAATCGCCGCCAGATAGGCGCATCATTTCCGCCGGTCCCTGCAGCGCATCTTTGGCCCGACCAATCGCGTTCAAAACGGACTTGGGCGGGAACATTTTTTCCTCCAGGTTCAGCGCCTTCATCGATTCCTTAATGACTTTCAAGGAATCGTCCGTATCATAAATGGTAAACCGGCAGGAATATCCCAGCCGTTCGATCTCCCGGCGCAAAATCCGCACACAGGCGGAATGGAAGGTTGCCGCGGTGATATCCTGCGCCACCGGGCCCAGGCTTCGTTCCAGCCTGGTTTTTAACTCGTTGGCGGCTTTGTTGGTAAAGGTGATGGCAAGTACGTTCCAAGGCTGGGGCGGCTGGTCCGCCAGCAGCCGGGTCAGTGCTTCCGATTCGGCTTCCCCGCCGGCCGCCGCACGCCGCAGCAAAGACCAATCCTCCTCCCCGATCTGCTGCGGCATCGCCCCGCTATGGTAGGCATTTCCAAACCGCACCAAATACGAGATCCGGTTGACCAGCACAGTGGTCTTGCCGCTTCCTGCCCCCGCCAGGATCAGCAGCGGCCCCTTCACCTGGAACACCGCTTCCAGCTGTTCCCGGTTCATCCGGGAAAATTGTTTCTCCAAAATACGGCGTTTTAGCCCCAGAAATTCCTCATAAACCTGATTTTCCATTTCCGAACTCCCATCGTCCTATGCCCACGCCCATTAGAGGGGCAAGCGTTTTTTCGCGCACAACGGGCAGCTGTTTTCCGCCCATTTCCCGATTATTTTATCACAAACTGTATGGCATGTCTATCAATCTGCACCAGATCCTGCCGGAACAAAACGAAAAGAGGATCCGGCATT
Source organism: uncultured Clostridia bacterium (assembly GCA_944382905.1). Classification (GTDB taxonomy): domain Bacteria; phylum Bacillota; class Clostridia; order Oscillospirales; family Ruminococcaceae; genus UBA3818. The sequence goes on from CALWNU010000002.1 coordinate 78,142, forward strand.
TTCGCTGGATCCTCTTGCATCGCTTGATCTTCGACTTTACAGTCAATTGACTATTTCATCGGACTCACCTTTAACGTGATTTGATCTATTCTTTTGTACTAGCCTAACTCCAATACGTTCTTCCAAAAGCTTTTCATTCGTAACAGCTTCCGCTGTCGGAATTGTTTGTTTGCTTACACATTTGCGATATCAAAGAAATTCGCCTGATTGCATTTAGAAAATCTATTGGTTAGGACTTGCAGTTTCTCTTTTTTGTATCGGACAACCTCCGATTGGCCAGGAGTATCATAAAACAACTGATTAACTCTCTTTGTTATCTCTGCGAAACTGCTTTCCGATCGGCCGCGTTTTCTCCACGAACCCCGCAGCCTAGGTTCTGAACCGGTTCATCTGAGTACATGGGAAACGCCTCCTTTCTGTTTCGTCCTCTCTTTTTATTTCCCTTCTTCTTGCATCTTTACTATACAACACTTTATGGGAAATGTCAACTACTTTTTTGAACATTTTTTATTTTTTTTATGAAAAATAGGTTAAATTCCATTTCCAATTGACTTCTTTGCACGAATCATATAATATGGTAGTCAGTAACAATCGGCACAGCCGTAATCTTGCCGGGCTGCATATCGCGGTTCGGAAACCTGGAGGCAATAACATGGCAGAGCAAAACGAATTTGGTCCGGACCTGCTGACCCTGACGGATGATGAAGGCGTTCAGCATACCTTTGAAGTGCTGGATACGTTGGAAAAAGACGGGCATAAATATGTGGCGATGATCCCCGCTTATGATGACGACTCCCTGGGTAATCCGGGCGAACTGATTATCCTGCGCAATTCGCTGGAAGGGGAAGAAGAATTCCTCGTGGGTATTGAAGACGAGGATGAATTTAACGAGGTCGCCGCGATCTTCATGAAAAACCTGGAGGATTATTACGAATTCACCGAATAATCGCCGTCTCCAATCATAAAATAGTGGCATCCTGCCCTGTGCGATCCACCTGCGGACAATATAAATCCAACACGCTTGTTACGGGATTCCTGCTCCTGCGCGGGACGGCAGACCTCCCGGCTTTTGCCGGACGAAGGGAGCCTGAAAACGTGGGGGGGTTTTACCCACCCTATCATTTTGATGGGTTTAAGCGACTGCAGGCCGGCAGGGCGGGGCCTTATTTGAAAATGCAAAAACCGGTTCCATTTGTGGAGCCGGTTTTTTCTGTGCCGTTTTTTTCTTCCCCGGCGCCGGACCGGATCCCAGCTATTGGGCCGGATCCGGACGCAGCAGGTCAGTAGTGATAAAATTGACGCCGCGCCGCGCCAGATCCCGCTCGACCAGCGCGTCGTTGACCGTGTAGACATTCAGCAGAATCTGCTTTTCCTTGGCATAGCGAACCAAAGACAAGCGGCAGTTGCGATAATCCAGGCCCAAATCGCAGCTTTCCAGCCCTGCCACCAGGTCGACGGTCGCATTGGTGGGGTTTTTCATCAGCAGCATCAGGTGAACCGGACTTTTCTCCCGCAGCAGCTGCAGTTTGGTAAAATCAAAGCAGAGCAACACCGCTTGCTGCTCCATATCGTACTGACGCAGCAAAGAAAGCAGCGCGTCATAATCCGCGTCGGCGGCGGCCCCCTTTAATTCGATGACCGGCGTCATTTCATATTCCTGGCATATCTCCAGGAATTCTTCCAGGGTCGGGACCTGCAAATCCGTATAATGCCGCACATTGGCCCCTGTGTCGATCCGCAGCGCCCGGATCTGCTCCAATGTAAAGCTGCTCACCTTCCCCTTTCCGTTGGTCATCCGGTTGACAGTGCCGTCATGCATCACCACCCAATGACCGTCTTTTGTCACGGAAATGTCGCACTCGACTCCCCAATATCCCCATTCCCCAGCCAGGCGGAATGCGGGGAGGCTGTTTTCCGGCGCTACGTCGCACATCCCCCGGTGGGAAATCAGCCGACCGGTATCCTGCGCCGCCTCTTCCCGGTTGTCCTCTACCTGCCGGGCGACAAAAATCTGGGTCAGGTCCTGATGCCAAACCAGCCCGGCGGCACACACCGCCAATAGCAGCCCCACCGCCATCCTCCAAATATTTTTTCGTTTCAAATGGATCCGCGCCGACCTTTCTGCGCAACGCCAGCCGTCCCGCTTTCCGCTGCGGGCAGCTGCGCCTGCTTGGTTTTCAAAATATTATACACCGCCACGGTGCAAATGACCACCGCGGCGCCGGCGATGGCCAGCCCGGTAATCGATTCCCCGTAAAAAATCGCGACCCAAATCGGATTGAGGATCGGTTCAATAGTGGAAATCAGGCTGGCGGAAATCGGCTGGGTGGATTCCAGCCCCTTGGTAAACAAAAGGTACCCCAGCCCCAGCTGTACCACGCCAAGCACCAAAATGCATCCCAGGGAAGTCCCGCTGAAATCCGTTTCCTGCATGAGGCTGGGCAGACCGATAACCGCGCTCATCAAATGTCCTAGAAAAACCGAAGACATCGGGTCGCCGCCAGGGAACACGTTCAGCATGCAGACCAGCGCGTAACAGACCCCAGAAAGCAGCGCCACCAGGTTTCCGGCCATCCCGCCGCTGCCCAAGCTGTCGACAAAGAACAGCAGGATCCCGACGGCAACCGCAGCGCAGGCCAGCAGATCCCATTTGCCCGGGCGGTTGCGGAAAAACAGCCACATGAACAAAATGATAAACACCGGCGCGGAATATTGCAGCGCAATGGCGTTGGCTGCCGCCGTCATTTTATTGGCCATGACAAAAAAGGTCACCGTGCCGCACAGACACAGCCCGCCGAATACAACTGTCTTGTTCCATACCAGCTTATGCTTTTGGCTCACCAGAAAGCACCCGATGAAAATTGTAGACAAAATACAGCGTCCTGCGCTGATGGACAGCGCCTGCCAAGGCAGCAGCTTGGTGAATAAGCCCCCCGTGCTAAAACACAAAGCGGCAAGAGAAATCAGTAACGGGCCATTTTTTGATTTGGACATCCAGTTTCCCTCCTGTCGGCTGCAAAAGCAGCCGGATATTCCCAAGACATTATACCATGTTCCCGGCAAAAAAAGGAAGGCCCGGCGGCGCCGGGCCTTCCTTTTTTTCCTGAAGCGGGAGAATGTTCAAACATCCCTTTCCACAAAATGGTTGGGATACCGGTCCCAATAACCCCAATTGGCGCAGCACAAGCCGTTCGGTCAAAAGCGTTGGAACATGTTCCATCGATCCCGACCCTTTCTTTGGCGTGAAAGACCTTTTCGCCCCGACTTAGTAATCAAACTGGCGGTAATACCGGCGGATGGTCAACGGATGGCGCAGGAACAGTTCCATGTAGGCGTCTACCCGGTTGTTCACCCCGTGCATCACCAGATGGGAGATACTGCCCCGAAACTCCGGACTGATGCCCTCCAGCGCAAACTCTTTGGTATCGATGATGGTGTAGTTGGCGCAAACCTTCGGCAAAAACCGGGCGACCCGCTCCGCCAGGGGGCGCTGCTCATCCTCGCCCATAAACAGCGTCACCGGGGTATCCGCCTCGATAATTTCCTGCATGCCGTGGAAAAATTCTGGGCAGCTGATGGATTTGGTCCGCACCCACATCTGCTCCTCCCAGTAACACATGGCGTAAGAATAGGTTGCGCCATACTGGGTGCCCGATCCGATAAAATAGTGCGGCAGATCCGGATGCGCCTGCCGGAAGGCGACCTGGTCCTTGGCGTATTGGTACGCCCACTGGTCGGCGGAAATCTCCACCTGGGCCAGCGCCTTGGCCAGATGGGCTTCCATCTCCTGATTATACCGGTCGTAATCTGGGAATTCCCCATTTTTATACATTAAGTAGTTGGCCACCATGAAAAACTTCAGCTGCTCGTTGACCGGGTAGACAATCAAATGCTCTGAACGACCCGGCTGGGTCAGCGTGGAACCAGGGGTATCGATGAAGGCGATCACCCGCGCGCCCAGTTCATGAACGCGGTCCACCAGTTCGACCATCTCTTTGGTGTTGCCGGAGACGGAAGAATAGATCATCACCGAGCGGTCGGTAAAGCGCCGGTTGCCGGTGGTCAAAAATTCCGCGGCGTTTTCCACATAAACAGGCAGCGCCGATTTGCCCCGCAGATACACCTCCACCTGCATACTGGACGCATAGGTTCCGCCAATCCCCATAAAATAGATGCCGTCGAACCCTTCTTCCCAAATCTGGTCGATGATCGCTTCAATCCGGGGACGAAGCGCCAGCGCGCCGTTCACGCTGTCGATCGCCTCTTTTTCGCTAAAACCGCGCAGACAGGGGCCTTCCGTTTCTTTCCAAGCTTTTGCCTGATACATCTTGTCATCGCTCCTTTCCTGGCGCGGCGCGCCCTGAGCGGCGCGTCCTGCCATCTTGCAATCTTAGTATAAAGAATCCGCCCTGCCTTCGTCAACCCATCCTGCCGCCGGCGGCAAAAATCCCGTTTTCAGCCATTTTCCCACAAAAACTCCTATTGCTTTTTCCAACCTCTTTTTTTCCACCGCAGCAAAAATGCGGAATGGACAATCACCAATACAGAGCCGGCATTGTGCACCAGCGCCCCCACCACAGGGTTTAACACCCCAGTAATCGCCAAAATGATCGCCAGGAAATTCAGCGCCATGGAAAAGGACAGATTGCATCGAATCGCCAGCATCATCCGTTTGGATAGGGCCAGCAGGTGCGGCAGTTCCTTGACTTCGTCGTCCACCAGCGCAATATCCGCCGCCTCCACCGCGATATCGCTTCCAATGCCGCCCATGGCGATCCCCACGTCGGCCAAACGCAGCGCCGGCGCGTCGTTGACGCCGTCGCCGATCATGCACACCTTTTGCCCAGCGCGCTGATACCGCCCAATCCAGGAAAGCTTCTCTTCCGGCAGGCATTGTGCATGCACCTCCCGGATCCCCAGCTGCCCTGCAATCGCCCCGGCCGCATTGTCGTGGTCGCCGGTGAGCAGAACCGGCTGCACCGACAGATCCTGGAGCCGGGCCACCATGTCCGCCGCCTCTTGACGGATGGTGTCGGACAAAACCAAGTACCCGGCGGCCTTTTGGCCGATGGCAACATAAATTACCGTACAGCCCTGCTGCAAATAGGCTTTCGCACCCTCCTGCGCCGCTTCCGGCAGGAGGATCCCCCGCTCTTGCAGCAGCGCCGCATTTCCCGCCAGGACCGTGTTCCCCGCCACCGTCGCGCAAACGCCCCTGCCCGGGATCATGTTAAAATCCTCCGCAGCCGGCAGCGTAGCGCCTTTGTCATGATAACAGGATACCACCGCTTTGCCCAAAGGGTGTTCCGAATACTGCTCGGCAGCGGCGGTATAGCCATATAAACGGTCGTCGTCATATTCCGGCAGCACCGACCGGACGGCAATCACCCGGGGGACCCCATAGGTCAGCGTCCCCGTCTTGTCAAACGCCACCTTCTGGACAGTGGCAAGCTTTTCCAGTGCATCCCCTTCCCGCACCAAAAAGCCATGTTTTGTGGCGTTGCCGATCGCCGCCATAATCGCCGTTGGTGTAGCCAACACCAGCGCGCAGGGGCAAAACACCACCAAAATCGTCACCGCCCGGATGATCTGCCCGCTGACCAGCCAGGTCAGCGCCGCGGCGGTCAGGGCGATGACTACGATCCAGGTCGCCCAACGGTCGGCGATTCCCACGATTTTCGCCTTTCCCGCATCCGCCGACTGCACCAGCCGGATCATTCGCTGGATGGAGCTGTCCTCGCCCACCTTGGTCGCTTCCATCTCAAATACGCCGAACTGGTTGACCGTCCCGCTGGAGACCAAATCCCCCACCGTTTTGTCCACCGGCAGGGACTCGCCGGTCATCACCGCCTGGTTCACCGACGTCTGCCCGGACACAATCACGCCGTCCACCGGAATGGATTCGCCTGGCAGAACCCGCAGCCGGTCGCCCACCCGGACCTGCTCCGCCGGCCGGATTTGTTCCCGACCCGCTTCCAGCACCCGGGCGGTCCGCGGCGTAAGGTGGACCAGCTTTTCAATCCCTGCTCGCGCTTTGGCAACGGTCAGTTCCTCCAACAGCGCGCCCAGCTGCATGATGAACGCCACTTCCCCTGCGGCAAAATCTTCGCCGATCAACACCGAAGCCACCAGCGCCAAAGACACCAGCACATCCGCTTTGATATCGAACTTGGTAACCAGCCCAATCACCGCTTCCAGGACAATCGGCACTCCGCACAACAAAATCGACACCCAAGCAATGTCAAAGGGCAGCGAGAACAGGTCTAGCATGCTCAGCACCAGGGAAGTCCCAGAAAGCGCCAGCAGGATGATGTCTTTTCGGGTCCCGCCCAAACCCAACAGCCACTCCAGCTTTTCTACCAACCGCTTCATCTTGTTTCTCCTCTCATATACCTATAGGGGTATATGTACATTATAGCGTATTCCCCTCCTTTGTCAAGAAAAAAGGGCAGCTTTCCATCGCCGCCCTTTCCCATTTTACATTTTATTTCATTTCATATTGGCAAACCGCTCCACTGCTTTGGTAAAGCTGTCGATGGTTTTGTCCGCGTCGCCATGCTCAATGCCATCGCGAACGCAATGTTTGATATGCCCTTCCAAGACGATCTGGCCCACCTTGTGCAGCGCAGATTTTGCCGCGTTGATTTGGGATAAAATATCCTCGCACGGAATATCCTCCTCGACCATTCGGTCAATCGCCTGCACCTGCCCGAGAATCTTGGCCAATCTGCGGTGTAAATTCTCCGCATCCATACACTGTTTCATCCAACGCCCCCATCCTGTGTCCTGATTGTTCCTACAAGAAAACCCACTCTAATTTTGCACCAGGCACCTGGCTATCTATGCTGATCCAGCGCCGCCAGCAGCCAGTCCCGGGCAAGCAAAAACGCAGGATCCTCCCGGTCCGCCGACAGCACATACTGGACCTGCCCGAGCAGCCGCCGAAGATAGGCGCGCTCTTCGCCGGAGATATGCGCGCGTTCCATATGGGAGCGCACGCCGTACTTTTGGCAAAAATATAGTTCTTGCCGCAGCCGTTTGCGATAAGAAGCGGGCACGCGCACCTTATCGTTTACCACAAGGCCGGTCACCAGCTGCTTTTGCCCCGCTTTGGCAACCACCGTTTTTTTCTCATTGAGGAAAAAGCCCATCTCCCGCAGCCGGTCCGCCACAAAGGTATGAACCGGATACGGGTCAAAATCCCCGGAAAAAGTCATGTCGTCGCAATAACGGGTATAATGGATCTTCCTCTGCCGGCACCATTCGCCCACCGTTTCGTCAAAATCCCGCAGAATAATATTCGAAATTACCGGGGAAGTCGGCGCCCCCTGCACCAGCGCGTCCCGATAAACGCAAAGCAAGGACAGTAAAATCCGGTTGGACTCGGAATACCGCTCGGCGGGGAACGCAGCGTCTTTTACCATCGGATAAAGAATGTGGTCGAAAAAATGGCGGATATCCAATTTTAGCAAGACAGGGCGCCCCACATGCGGCCTAGCGTTTGCCAGGGTGCTGCCGCCAATCCGGTATGCCATTGCAAACCGGGAAACCTCCTCATAGCAAAGAAGCCGCTGTGCAATACGGCGCTGAATCGCTTTCAGCCGCGGGTCCGGCACATACAAAAGCCGGGGTTCCCCATTCCCTTTTTCCAGCGTCACCAGATGGTAATGGTCTGGAATCCGGTTGCTGACGCCATAAAGCACGCGCGCCGAAACGCCAAGATCACGAACAAGGGAGGAAAGCTCCCGGTATACGACCATCCGCTGCTTCCCTCCCTTTTTTCGTCCGACGGAACAAAACAATGAGAATCGAAAAGTTGTGCAGCTGTATGGTTGCCCATCTATGGGCCCGGAATACAGCGAAATCAACTTTGCCTGCGCTTTGCGCATCTTTTCCTTTTTTCTTGCTTCCCGGCAACGACTCGCTGCCGGGGTCCATCCAACGGATGGGCCTACACTAATGTTCCGCCCGGCCTGACCGATGGTGTGATCCGCCAGATCCGTTTACATTCAGAATATCATTTTTCTTTTTTTGTGGCAAGCTTTTTCTTGCTCCCGCCGGCCCCCACCAGCCTTTGGTGATTTTATCACGGAAAGAAACGCGGCGGCGGAGTATGATAAAAGCACAAAAGAAAAAAGGAGGACCTGAACATGTCTGTTATCAATCTGAATAGAGAAACATTTCAAGCTGAAGTATTGCAATCCCACCAAACCGTCCTGCTGGATTTCTGGGCTCCCTGGTGCGGCCCCTGCCGGATGGTCGGCCCTATTTTAGAAGAAATCGCGGCGGAACGCCCGGATATCAAGGTTTGCAAGGTCAACGTAGATGAACAGCCGGAATTGGCCAGCCAGTTTGGCGTGATGAGTATTCCGACCCTGCTGGTGATCAAAGGCGGGCAAATCGCCAACCGCTCTGTAGGCGCCCGGCCCAAAGCCGATATCCTCGGCATGCTGTAATCCCATCCCGCTGGCTGCGGGGGGCAGGCGCCGTTTGTCACCGTTGAAGCCGTTCGAGTCCTGCTTCGTCCAGGATCTCCACCACTCCCCGGGCCAGCTTGACCAGGCCTTCGTTCTGGAAATAACGCAGCATCCGGGTAATGACTTCCCGGTGCGTACCCAGGTGGTTTGCAATGGTCTCATGGGTGATGTGCAACGCCGCCGTGCCTTCAATGGCGGCTTCTTCCAAAAGGAAGGCGGCCACCCGTTTATCCAGGCTCTTCCACATGATCTGTTCGATGAGCCACATAACCTCCGAAAACCGGCTGGCCATCAGTTCGTTGATGTAGCCCGCCGCCGGCGCGGATTCTTCCTGCACGCTTTGGTAGATTTCCGTGGGAATCAGCCAAAATTCCGTGTCCTTTTCTGCGGCAACCGTCACCTCAAACTGAATGGACCGGATCATACAGGACGCGGACAGCAGGCACAGATCCCGCTCGAACAACCGGTACAGGGTGATCTCCCGCCCTTCTTCCGAAAGAAGGTACGCGCGCAGCTGCCCTGCTTGAATCAAAAGCAGCCCGGTGCAATCCATATTGCCGTTATGGATCACCGTTCCCTTTTTTACCCTGTGCAATGTGATTGCACGGCGGATCCTGTTTTGCTGATCCTCATTCAGCTTATCCCAGATGGGCAAATACTCTCGGATGTCCATATTCCGCTCCTTTCGGTTGATGCTTTTTAGTATACTCTGTCAAAGGCCGGATCGCAAGCACATGCCGCAACAGGCGACGCCACTTTCGCCTAAGCGGGAAATGCCGCCCGCGAACCCCGATTGCAGCATGCGCTCCCCGAAGATTTGCCCGCCGGCAGAATCTGCAGGCATCTTTTGCAAATCATGCGGAACACTATGGTTAAAATACAAAGGAGGTATTTTTGATGCAACCAACATTTTACCTTTGCCGCCATTGCGGCAATCTGGCCGGGATGATTCATGATTCCGGCGTACCAATCATCTGCTGTGGCGAAAAAATGGAGGCCCTGACCCCCAACACGGCGGAAGCCAGCGGAGAAAAACATCTGCCTGTGGTAACCGTAGAGGGAAACCGGGTCCGCGTCCAGATCGGCAGCGCAGAACACCCCATGCTGCCGGAACATTCCATTCAGTGGGTCTATGTCAAAACCGCCCACGGCGGGCAGCGCAAAACCCTGCAGCCGGGCGACGCCCCTGACGTCACCTTCTGCCTGGACGAAGACCAGCCGGTTGCCGTTTATGCATACTGCAACCAGCACGGGTTGTGGATGACCCAGCTGTAATGCGGAAAGCCTGGCCTGCCGGGACCGAATCGGCAGGCCTTTTTTCCATCTGTCCGCAAAAACCGGGCCGGACAGCCGGCACATGCGGTTGAGCTGGCGGTGCATGTATGGTATCATGACGATGCCGGCAATCGCCACCAAAGCCTGCCGGCCGATATCCGGGTACCGCAAAAGGAGGAAACGGATTCATGCAATATGGAATTGCCTTTTTGGAAGGAATGATCACCTTCCTCTCCCCGTGCCTGCTGCCTATGCTGCCGATTTATCTGTCCTATTTTGCCGGCGGAGGGGTATGCAGCGTAAAGAAAACGTTTTTCGGCGCGCTGGGCTTTGTCGTTGGGTTCACCGCCATATTTGTCGCGCTGGGCGCGTTGGCGGGTACCATGGGCAGCGTTCTCCAAGAATATCAGACCGCGGTGAACCTGGTGACCGGCTTGATCGTAGTCTATTTCGGTCTGTCCTTTCTCGGCGTATTCCGGTGGACCCCATTTCGCGGGATCAGCCGGTTTACCGGCGCTGCCAACCAGGGCTTTTTTTCCTCTTTGATTTTCGGCGTGGTATTCTCGGTGGGATGGACGCCCTGCGTCGGCGCGTTTTTGGGTTCCGCCCTGGCCCTGGCTTCCCAGCAAGGGCATGTGTTGGAAGGCGTTTTCATGTTGCTGTCCTATTCGCTGGGGTTGGGCGTTCCTTTCCTTCTCAGCGCGCTATTGATCGACTCGTTGAAATCCGCATTCCACTGGATTCAGCAGCATTACCAGCTGATCAACACCGTCTGCGGGATCCTTTTGGTACTGGTTGGCATTCTCATGGCCACCGGAACGTTAGGCCGGCTGTTGAATTTGCTTGGATAAGGAGGATCCGATGAACCAGAAAAAAATTGCAGGACTCATTTTGATTGTATTGGTCCTTTTGATCGGCGGCGCGGCGATCCTGTATCCCAAATTGGCGCCGCTGTTGGACACCGACCAGTTGGCCGGGCAATCCCCCCAAAGTCAAGAGCAATCCAGCGGGACAGAAGACGTCAAGATCTCTGCGCCGGATTTTACGGTTTATGACGCTCAAGGCAATGAAGTGCGCCTGTCCGACTATATTGGCAAACCCATTGTGCTCAACTTCTGGGCAAGCTGGTGCGGCCCGTGCCAGATGGAAATGCCCCATTTCCAGGAAAAATATGAAGAATTTGGGCAGAGGATCCATTTTTTGATGGTCAATATGACCACCAGTTCCCGGGAAACCATGGAAAGCGCCACCGGTTTTATCGCAGAACAAGGATATACCTTTCCGGTATTTTACGATACCAAAACGGATGCGGCTACGGTTTATGGGATTTTTTCGCTGCCGACCACCTATTTTATCGACGCAGACGGCTATCTTGTCGCCCAAGCCTCCGGGGCGATCAGCAGCGACACCTTGCAGCGCGGCATTGATATGATCGCACAGCAGGGCGACGAAAAAGTTTTCTCTTCCTAATCCTCCGCCGGCAAACGGCGCCCACCCAGGCGGGGAACGGGAAAGGCCGTTTGTAGCGCAGAAAAAGAATAAAAAAGAGCGAAGGGACAAAGGTGCCTCCCGATAAGAAAATATCGTGAGGCAAGAGAGAAACGGTATAGCTTCGGCTATGCCGTTTTTCTCATTCTTGCCTTGATGAAGTGACTTTGGATACTTCCAGGGCTCCAATGCCCTTATAGTAGATGTCAATTTCCTGGGTGCGGTTCTT
>CALWNU010000003.1 GCA_944382905.1 uncultured Clostridia bacterium
ACCATGGCCCTCTCCAGCGGTGTGGATGTAAAGACCCTGTCCAGTATGCTGGGCCACTACAGCGCCGGGTTTACTCTGGATACCTATACCCACATTACCAGCGATATGCAGAGAGGTGCGGCGGAGAAGATCGGCGGCTTTATGGAAACGGCCACAGCCAGGCCGGAACCGGAGCCGCCAGAACCAACAGAGGATGGGGAATGTAAAGTGATACCCTTTGAGATAGTGGGGTAAAAGCAGCAATTCAAAATGGGGCGATACAGGTTCGGCACATCGCCCTGTTTTCTCTTTCAGAAAAAAACTCAGCCAAAATCATGCCGGTTGCCGCAGCCGGAACTCAGATCCTCAAACACGCAGACAATTTCGGGGGTCCGATAAAAGCATTCGCTGTCTTCCAGGGAGTCGTCCTCCAGAATAGCTTTGATTTTTTGCAGCGCCTTGTAGCACTCCAGCTCAGCAATTTTGATGATCTCTGTATCGGCAAGACCAGAGAATGATACCTGAACCTTCTTGTCTGCCAGAACATGACAGAGAATCTCCTGCAACAACTCCATTCAAACACCTTCTTAGTACTGATAAGTTCTACCAACAACATTTTAATAGGAAGATGCTTTATCGTCAATAGTATCAATCAGTACTAAAGGCGGTGGGATGTGTGTATTTTCAAAGGCTGAAAGATTTGCGTGAAGATAAAGACCTGCGGCAGGAGGATGTGGCGGAAATTCTGGGAATCAGCCAGACTGTTTATTCCCGCTATGAGCGTGGGTTCCAGACCATTCCGGTGGTCCACCTGCTGAAATTGGCGGACTATTATCAGGTGTCCACAGATTATATCCTGGGACGGACAAACAACAGCAAGCCCTATGCCGCTAAGTAAATAATCCGTCTGAAGGGGAAGATGGATGGCGGCAGGATCTATGAGTGACGTATCTTCCATGCTCCTTTTGCCGTTAGGGATGGGTTAGGGATTTGCCGTTTTGGACCGCTTCCCGCTGACACCATCTTCGTCTTTTCCGCCTCCCTCTGTCACAGAGTTGAGCCGATGGGTCAACCTCCGAAAATTTTCCCCGGAACGCAGAAAAACCGCCTGTTTAGGCGGTTTTTCAAGGAAAGCTGGTCGGAGTGGCGGGATTCGAACCCACGGCATCATGCTCCCAAAGCATGCGCGCTACCAACTGCGCTACACCCCGATATAAAGTTGTAAGAGGCTCCGGGCGGATTCTCCCAAAGCAGGCGCGCTACCAACTGCGCTACACCCCGGCGGTCTTCTTTTGGCCAACAGGAAAAAAGAGCATTCCTATTATAAAATAGACGCGAGGATTTGTCAACGGCGCTGCCGAGACGCTGGAAAAAGGGGAAAACCAGTCCTTGACTTGTACCCTTGCAGTCGATACAATAAAAGAATAGCGTGTTTGCCAAATAGCTGGAAAGGCAAGGAGGAAGGATTATGAAAAACACGGAAAAAACCATGGAAAAAATCGTCGCGTTGTGCAAAAACCGCGGCTATGTATATGCTGGTTCCGAGATCTATGGCGGGTTGGCCAATACTTGGGACTACGGCCCGTTGGGGGTAGAGTTTAAAAACAACGTCAAAAAGGCCTGGTGGAAAAAATTCGTGCAGGAATCCCCGTATAACGTGGGACTGGACAGCGCCATTTTGATGAACCCCCAGGTCTGGGTCGCTTCCGGCCATGTAGGCGGCTTTTCCGATCCGCTGATGGACTGTCGGGACTGCAAAACCCGTCACCGCGCCGACAAGCTGATTGAGGAACAGGCCGGCGTTTCTCCCGAAGGATGGGATTTTGAGCGGATGCAGGAGTTTGTCAAAACCCATGGCATCAAGTGCCCGGAATGCGGCGGGCAGAATTTTACCGATATCCGTTCGTTTAACTTGATGTTCAAAACCTTCCAGGGAGTCACCGAAGACGCAAAAAATCAGATTTATCTGCGGCCGGAAACGGCACAGGGGATTTTCGTCAACTTTGCCAACATCCAGCGCACCACTCGCAAAAAGGTGCCGTTCGGCGTGGCCCAGATCGGAAAGAGCTTCCGCAATGAGATCACGCCCGGCAACTTTACCTTCCGCACCCGGGAATTTGAGCAGATGGAGATGGAATTTTTCTGCAAGCCTGGGACGGACCTGGAATGGTTTGCCTACTGGCGCCAGTTCTGCCGGGACTGGCTGCTGGGGCTGGGCATGAAGGAGGAAAACTTGCGGCTGCGCGACCATGAGCCGGAAGAGCTGTCCTTCTATTCCAAAGCGACCACCGATTTCGAATTCCTGTTCCCCTTTGGGTGGGGCGAGCTGTGGGGCATTGCCGACCGGACGGATTACGACTTAACCCGCCATCAGGAATGTTCCGGCAAAACATTGGAATATTTTGATCAGGAAAGCGGCGAGCATTATCTGCCGTATGTGGTGGAACCCGCTTTGGGTGCCGACCGGGCGGCGCTGGCATTTTTGTGCGACGCTTACGACGAAGAAGTGGTGGACGAAGCGAAAAAAGACGTCCGGGTGGTGCTGCGGTTGCATCCGGTGCTGGCTCCCTTCAAGGCCTGCGTGCTGCCGCTTTCGAAAAAACTCGGCGAACAGGCGGGGAAGGTCTATGACTCGCTGCGCAAACGCTTTATGGTGGACTACGACGACGCCGGCTCCATCGGCAAACGGTACCGCCGCCAGGATGAGATCGGCACGCCGTTCTGCATTACCTATGACTTTGATTCGGCAGAAGATGGGTGCGTTACCGTCCGGGATCGGGATACGATGGAACAGCAGCGCATGCCCATTGATTCGCTGGCGGAATTTTTGGAAAAACAAATGGAATTTTAGCATATCATTGCAACACAGGCGGTCCTGGCGTAAACGCCGAAGGACCGCCCTTTTCGATACAAGAGGGTGAAGGGATGGACTTTTTAAAACGCACCTGGGCGCAGATCCGGCTGGATGCGCTGGCAGGCAATTTCCGGCAGGTCCGGGCGAAAGTCGGACCGGACTGCAAGATCATGGCGGTGGTCAAAGCGGACGGGTATGGCCACGGCGCCCGGCAGGCGGCGCAGGTGTTCCAGCAAGAAGGGGCGGACTGGTTCGCGGTTTCCAACATTGAAGAAGCCATGGATTTGCGCCAGAGCGGCGTCACCAAGCCGATTTTGGTTTTAGGGTTTACGCCGGCGGAGCGGGCGGCGCAGCTTTGCGCCAACCGGATCAGCCAGACCGTATTTTCTTTGGCGTATGCCGAGGAGCTTTCCCAACAGGCCCAAAAAGCGGCGGTAGAAGTGGATTGCCACATCAAATTGGACACCGGCATGAGCCGGCTGGGCTTTTTGTGCGACCCGGTCCATTTTGAGCGGTCCATGGCGCAAATCCAGCAGGCGGTGCAGCTGCCGGGGCTTTGCTGCACGGGCATTTTTACCCATTTTGCCTGCGCAGACGAAATCAATGAGTCGTCGGACCGGTTTACCTTCCAGCAATTTCACCGGTACGAACAGGGGGTGGCCGCGTTGGAGCAAAAGGGGGTTCGCTTTGCCCTGCACCATTGCTGCAACAGCGCGGCGACCATGCGCTTTCCCCAGATGTATCTGGACATGGTTCGCCCCGGGATTATCCTATATGGCCTAAGTCCGACCCAGGACTGCAACGGCTTGTTGGAGCTGACGCCGGCAATGGAACTAAAATCCACCGTCGCCATGGTCAAGGAAGTGGAAAAAGGGACCCAGGTCAGCTACGGCAGGACCTTTACCGCGCAGGACCGGATGGTTTTGGCCACGGTCCCCATCGGCTATGCGGACGGATACCGGCGCACCCATTCCAACCAGGCTTACATGGCGGTGCGCGGACATCTTGCCCCGGTAGTGGGGACGGTGTGTATGGATCAGCTGATGCTGGACGTCAGCCGCATCCCCGGCGTTCGGGCAGGGGACGAGGTGACCGTATTCGGCCGGGATGGGAATGCGGTGGTTCCCATTGAAGACCTGGCGCAGGACGAGAACAGCATCCATTACGAAGTGATGTGCCTGGTGGGCAAACGGGTGCCGCGGGTGTATCAGGCGGGAACGCCAAACGAATAATCTTTTGGGCCAAGAAAAAACCAGGCGGCGATTTCGCCGCCTGGTTTTTTGTTTTTCAGGGTTACAGCAGATGAAAATGCTGGGGCACGTCCCGCTGCATCAAAAAGGGCATGGCGGATTCCAGCATCACGCCAAAGCGGGTATCCCCACCGTAGGAAAAGGTGGTCTTAATGGCGATTTCCACAAAGCGCGAAGCCCGGCTCATGGCGATAGGCAGGCTGTCGCCGGTCAGAAAGGAGCCGGTGAGCACGGCGGCGAAGATGTCGCCGGTACCCGGATAGGAAACGGGCACATAGTCGCAGGGGACATACCAATAATAATTGTGTTTGCGGTCATAGCCGATATTGGCCATGGTCCCCTCCGCCAAAGATACCCCGGTGACAACGATTTCCCCCGGCCCTTTTTCGCTGAGGCGGGCCAGCATGCTTTTTGCCTGGGAATGGGTCAGCGGCATGGGGTCATAAGCGTCCCCCAACAGGATGCAGGCTTCAGTCAGGTTGGGGGTGATGACGTCGGCGATGGAAACCAGCTCCACCATCCGCCGGCGCATCTCCGCCGTCACGGTCCGATAGGATTTGCCGTGATCCCCCATCACCGGGTCCACCACCGCCAGCGCGTCAGGATATGCCTGGAAAAAGGCAAGGCAGTGGTCGATCTGCGCTTCCGAGCCTAAAAATCCGGAATAAATACAGGAAAAATCCAGCCCAAGCCGCTGATAATGCGCCAGCGCCTGTGGCAGGTAATCGGTCAAATCTTGGAACGCCACTTCGCCAAACCCGCCGGTATGGGTGGAGAGGATGGCGGTGGGCACAGGACAAGCCTGCACCCCCATGGCAGATAGAATGGGCATAATCACCGTCAAAGAGCAGCGCCCCACGCCGGACAGGTCATGGATCGCCGCAACGCGTTTGTTATTTTCCGACATACGAATACCGTCCTTTTTTCTCAATGGAACCAGTATATCCCCAACGGGCCGTTTTGGCAAATAAAAGTTGCGGCGGCAACGCGGCGCATGGTATAATAAGGAAGAAAATTGGCAGATGAAAGCAAAACGAGGAGGAACAGACAGATGATCAAAGCGGTTGTGTTTGACATGGACGGCGTGATGTTCGATACCGAACGGCAATCCCATCAGGCAATGCTGGCAGTTGGAAAACAGCTGGGGATGCCGGGGATCGAGGAATACAGCGTGGAGTGCCTGGGAGCCAACAGCACCAGCGTCCGGGAAAATTTTGAACGGCGGTATGGGCAGATGATGAAGCAGGAAGATTTTTGGAAAGCGACCCGCCAATACCGAAAAGACCGCGGGCAGGAAGACGATGTGCCGATCAAGACGGGACTGATCGAACTGCTGGATTATCTCAAGGAACACGGGTACCGAATCGCGGTGGCCACCTCCACCGATTATGAAAAAGTCATGCACAATTTCGATGTGACCGGCGTGCAGGGGCGCTTTGACGCGGTGGTCTGCGGGAATATGATCCAGCACAGCAAGCCCGCTCCAGACATATATTTGCGGGCGGCCGAACTGCTGGGAGTGGACCCCTCGGAATGCATGGCGCTGGAGGATTCCCCCAATGGCATTCGTTCTGGCGCGGCCGCGGGGATGTACACGGTCATGATCCCGGATATGATCCCGGCTACCGCAGAATTATTGGAAATTGCTTCCAATCAAGTGGATACCCTGCTGGATATTATGCCGCTTTTGGAAAAACTTGGCGGTCCCAATCGAGAGTAAGGAAAACCAGAAGATATCCCTGCATATGGCAGGGATATCTTTTTTCAGCAGGAAAGGCGCGAAAGAAAGGGCTTCACTTCCAGCAGATGGGTTGAATGGGAAAGGCGCCGCCGGGGAATACTGATCCTATCATTCAATCAAGGAGGAGAAGCCAATGAACAAAGGAATCAATTCCATTGCAGCAGGCGCCGCTGTCGCGCTGGCAGCAGGGACCGCCGTGTATCTGTTTTCCGGGAAAAAAAGCCGTACGATGAAAAAATTCAAGCGCACCGCCGGAAAGGCCATGAAGGTCATGGAGGATTTGGCCGGAAACGTGTCGTATATGATGAAATAGGATGGAAAAGAACCCGCAGGACTGCGGGTTCTTTTTTTGCAAGAAGAGCGTGGGGCAAAGGAAGGTATTTGGCTGTAAAGATCATGAGGGGAAAGGACAAAAAGCAAAAAAATTTTAAAAATTTTAAAAAAATTGGCATTATAGACAAGGATTAGAAATAAAATTTAACATAAAAATCAATTTACTTGTGGTTTCTTTTTATCTATAATAGCCAATAGAGAGATACCTCTTCATTTTTTTGACATTAGTTCGTTTATCATAAAAAATAACTAACTTCTGCTATTTTGTTTTGGAAAGGAGCTTTGTCATGGCACAGGCAAGTGCGGTACTGCAAAACACCGCCGGGAGTAAAAGGAAGAAAAATCGAAACTCCATCGAACGAAAACAAGAGCGCACGGCATATCTGTTTATCGGCCTTCCGTTGCTGTATTATCTGATATTCCGGATTGCGCCCACCTTCTTTTCTGTGTTTTTGAGTTTCATGGATTGGCCTTTGATTGGCCAGAACAAGGAGTTCGTCGGGTTTGACAACTTTGTAAAAGCGGTTACAGACCCCACCTTACAAAAGGTATTCGGGAACACGCTGAAATATGTGATTATTAGCGTGCCGATCCAGGTTGTAGTCAGCTTAGTGCTGGGGTTGATGCTGAACAAAATTGTCAAAGGGCGTTCGTTGTTCCGGCTGGTTGTTTTTGTGCCTTATGTAACCAGTGCAGTTGCGGTTTCCTGGGTGTGGAAATTCATGTTCATGGAAAACGGCGGCGCGGTGAATAAATTCCTTAAGCTGTTCGGCATTGGGCAGCAGCCGTTTTTGGGGGATATTCACCAAGCGATTTACGTCGTGATTTCCAACATCATTTGGGGCAGCATCGGGTTTAATACCATTATTATGATGGCAGGGCTGATGCAGATCCCACGTACTTATTACGAAGCAGCGGAAATTGACGGGGCAAACGGCTGGCAGCGGTTTTGGTACATTACCATCCCGCAGCTCAACCCCACGTTGGTCTACGTTACCGTAATGGCCACGATCCGCACCCTGCAGGTATTTACCCAGGTTTACAACATCGCCGGGGCGGAAGGCGGCCCGCTGAAATCCACAGCCAGTATCGTAACCGAAATTTACCATGCGGGCTTCCGTCAATACGAGATGGGCTATGCCAGCGCCATGACGGTACTGCTGTTTATTGTGATTTTGATTATCACGCTGGTCCAGATGAAACTCATGAACAAGGCGACCGATTAAGGAGGGATTATCGTGCGGTTGAGACGGAATATTCAAATGACGATTTTATACCTTGTCTTTACGGTAGTCGGTGTCATCATGCTGTTTCCATTTGTCTGGATGATCGCGACTTCGTTTAAGACCGGGACAGATATCTACAATATGAGCTTGATCCCGAAAACCTTTACGTTGGAAAACTACGTTGATGTCATCCAGGGCTCCCAATTCCCCAGATGGTATTTAAACAGTTTTATTGTTGCTTTTATCTGCACGGCGTCCGTGCTGGTGTTTGACCCGCTGATGGGCTATGCATTTTGTAAGTTCCGCTTCCGGGGCAAGGAATTCATCTTTATTCTGCTGTTGTCCACCATGATGATTCCCACCGAAATGATGATTATTCCCTGGTATTTGATGTGCGCAGAGCTGCAGTGGACCAATACCTACTGGGCGATGATCTTCCCGGGACTGTGTTCCGCGTTCGGCCTGTTTTTGATGCGGCAGTTTTTCACCAGCGTGCCCAACGAATTGCTGGATGCCGGGCGCATCGACGGGCTCAGCGAAATCGGCGTTTATGCCCGCATTGCGCTTCCGCTGGTCAAACCCGCCCTCAGCGCCCTGGGGATTTTCACCTTCCTGGGAAACTGGAACTCCTTCTTGTGGCCGGTTATCGCATTGGACACGTCGGAAAAATACACCATCGCCGTCGGCCTGGCGCAGTTCTCGGCGGAAAACTCCAGCCAATGGGAACTGATTATGACCGGCGCGGCGGTTGCGACCATTCCCATTATTATCATTTTCTTAATTTTCCAAAAGCAGATTATTGAAGGCGTGCAGCTGACAGGTGTAAAAGGATAAACGACAAGCAGCCTGATTTACCATGTAGAAAGGAAGGATTACGTATGGCCAAGAAATTCCGCATCATCGACTCTCATGTCCATTTCCCGGTGAAAAAGGAAGAACTGGGGAAAAGCAAGCAAGAGTATTTAGATGAATTCGGCGAAGAAAAATGGAAAAAACTCCAGCAGATGAACAAGTTCCAGCAGGATCAGTGGAAAAAGGCGTGGGGATTCCCGGACGCCGTGCCTCCTGGGGATACGGTAGAAGAAACCTGCCAGATGTGGCTGGATGACCTGGACAAAAAAGGCGTGGAAAAAGTCGTGTTCGTCACGGCCGGCGATTTCAGCCAGAGCAATGACAATATGGCGCGGATCGTGCAGTTTGCTCCGGACCGGTTTATCGGGTACGCGCATCACGACCCGTTTGCCCCGGACGCGGCGGAAAAACTGGAATACGCCATTTCCCAGCAGGGGCTGCGCGGTATCAAGATCCTCGGCCCGGCGCTGGACCGCCCGCTGGATGACAAATCTCTGTACCCGTTGTGGAAAGTTGCAGAAAAGCATCAGGTGCCGGTTCTGTTCCATTTTGGCATCATGGGCGCCGCCGGCGGGATTATGGACCATGTCAACATCTCGCCGAAGATCATTCAGAATGTGGCCAAAGCGTTCCCGGACGTGATTTTCATCGTACCGCACTTCGGCTGCAGCAAGGTGGAAGACACTTTGTTCCTGTGCTGGGTATGCCCCAACGTCTACATTGACACCTCCGGCAGCAACCAGTGGACCCGCTGGATGCCGTATCCGTTGACCACGAAAGACCTGTTCAAAAAATATCACGAAACCGTTGGCGCAGACCGGATCTTGTTCGGGACGGACGGATCGTGGTTCCCCCGCGGGTTTGTGACCGAATATCTGGACGTCCAGATGCGCGATTGCGTGGAACTGGGCTTTAGCGATGAAGATATTCAGAAGATTTTTGCCGGCAATATTGAACGGGTATTGGATCGTTACATCAAATGATCCCAAGAAGGGATGGTAGGATTTGAAAAGCAGTGCCATCAAACAAAGCAACCGCAGCGATATCCTTTCGGTGATTATGGCGCGTCAGCCCATTTCCAGAAAGCAGGTTTCGCAGTTGCTGGGCATTTCCCCCGCTGCCGTATCCAACATTGTGGATGAACTGATTGGAAGCGGCTTGGTAGTAGAAGGCGCGTTTGGCGAAGCTTCGGCCAAGGGGGGGCGCCGGCCGATTTTCCTGCGGATCCGCGGGGAAGCAGGGCTGGTGCTGACCGCTGCATTCCGGCTTCAGAACGCCTGGGTTGCAGTATGCGATTTGATGGGCAGAGAGCTGTTCAGCCGCTCTTACGCGGATTTTTCCTTTGATTCCATGGAACTGCTCTTAAAAACCCTCTCAGCGGATATGGAGCAGCTGATCGAGCAGGCCGGCGGGAAACAACGATTCGTTGGCGTGGGGATTTCCGTGCCGGGTACGGTGGCGGAAAACCAAATTCTCTATTCCCCGGAATTGGGGTTGGTCAATTATGATTTGGCCGCCGTCTTGCAGCCGATCTTGGAAATGCCGGTTTATGTGGATAAGGACGTTTATTTAAACGCGGCGGGAGAAAACTGGATGGGAGCGGGCCGGGATTATTCCGATTTTGTGGTGGTGACCATTGGGACCGGTATCGGCTCTGCGATTATCATCAACAACAGGATTTACCGGGGCCATTGCGGGATGGCCGGAGAAATCGGGTATCTGGTCACCGGCCGCGACGCGCTGGAAACCGGTCCGTATACGATGACAGACTTCGGCTATTTCGAAAAAAAAGCTTCGCTTCGGGCGCTGAGAAGCCAAATGGGCAAATCCTTTCACCGGATTGTCGCCGAGGCAGAAGGCGGAGACCAGGCTTTGAAAACCCAGATTTTCCAAAATGCAGATGAGATTTGTCTGGGGCTGGGAAGCGTGATCAGCTTGCTCAACCCCCAGGCGATTATCCTGCATGGAAGCTATGCGGCGGCGGAACCGCTGGTGGCGGATTATATCAGCAGCCGTCTGAAAGCGCTGACCCCGGTGCCATGCGAGGTCAAGTTTTCTCAGCTGGGGGATCGGGCGTTGACCTATGGCTGCGTTGGAAACGTGTGGAAACAAACCAACCAAATGCAGTTTTTACCGAGGCATTAACAAAAGAAAGGGGTGTTCACCATGATTTCCCGCGAAAGCGTGCAGGCGGTCGATGGAACGACTTTTCCTGGAATCAGTTTTCAGAAAAATTCGTTGAAACCGATTTTCGACCTGCAAAAAGTATATTATTACCGTGTTTTTATCGAAGTGACCAAAGCGCATGTGATCATGCTCCGGGAACAAGACTTGATGACGGAAGAGGAATGTTCGGTTATCCTGTCCACCATGCTGGATTTGGAAAAATTGCCGATTGAGGAATCGGAATACAACCCGGCGTACGAAGATTTGTTTTTTATGTTCGAAAAGGAGTTGGAAAACCGGGTAGGGTCCGATTTGGCAGGCAAGGTGCACACCGCCAGAAGCCGCAACGACATCTGCGTAGGCGAATTCCGGATGGTATTGCGCGAGCAGCTGGTGGATCTGGGCGAAAAACTCAACCGGTTCCGGGAGTCCTTGCTGTATGTGGCGGGGGAGAACCTGGAGACGGTGATGCCGATGTACACCCACACCCAACCGGCGCAGCCGTCGACCCTGGGGCATTATCTGCTGTCCATGTCGGACGTGATGCAGCGGGATTTCCAACGGCTGGTGGCGGCGGAAAAGACCATTAATATGAGCCCGTTCGGGGCGGCTGCCATCACAACCACCGGGTTCCCCATTTCCCGCGAACGGGTCTGTGAACTGCTAGGATTTTCGTCTCTGTGCGAGAATTCCTATGACTCCATTGCAGCCAGCGACCATATGACCCAGTTTGCATCCGCTATGATGACGCTGGCGGTCAACCTGTCGCGCTTTATGAAGGATGTGCTGGATTGGTGCACCATGGAATTTGCATTCTTCCGGCTGACCGACCCGTATGTGCAGATCAGCAGCATCATGCCCCAGAAGCGCAACCCGTCCTCCTTGGAACACTGCCGGCCGATTTTGAGCAAGGCGCTGGCGGAAGCAGAGGCGGTATTCACTGTGCAGCACAATACGCCGTATGGGGATATCGTGGATTCAGAGGAAGACCTGCAAATCCATCTGTACGACGCGGTGCAGTATCTCAGCCGGGCGCTGGAAATCATGACCAACGTGCTGGCCACCATGCAGATCAACAAGGACCTGCTGCTCCAGCGGGCGGGGGAGAACTTCATCACCGCCACCGAACTGGCGGATACTTTTGTACGGGAAGGCGGGCTCACCTTCCGCAAAGCGCATAAACTGACCAGCGCCATCGTTCGCCGTTTGTACAGCGAAGGAAAGGACGCGTCGGGGATTACGGAGTCGTTCTGCGAAGAAATTTCCAAAGAAGTGCTTGGCAAGCCGGTGGATCTTTCGGACCAGGCAATCCGCATGGCTTTGGATCCCACCCATTTTGTTGCCATCCGCGACCGCACCGGCGGCCCGGCCTTGTCACAGGTCAAGCGGATGCATCAGGAAAGGATGTCCGTGCTGCAGCAGGAGGACGAACAACTGGAAGCGATTCGCAACCGGTACCGTCTGGCTCATCAAAACCTGGCTGAGCAGGTCAAGCTGCACATCCGGCAAAAGGATTGAGAGTCATGAAATTGGGCATCGATGTAGGAGGAACAAGAACAAAGGTTGCGGTGCTGGACGACCAGTACCGGCTGATTCAAACGCATTCCTGCGCCACCGTAATCCGAGAACAGCCCTTTCTAGACTTTTTAAGCAATCTGATCGAAGAGGCGGTCGGCAAATGGCCGCAGATCAATCAAATCGGAATCGGGATCCCCGGGACGGTAGATACCGATGCAGGCGTGATCGTATGGTGTCCGGCGCTGCAGGTGGAAAACCTGGCGTTGTGCCAGATTTTAAAACAACGTTTTGCCATCCCTGTATATGCGGATAATGACGTCAATGCCTGGGCGTTGGCGGAAGGGCAGATTGGCAGCTGCCGGGAAGAGCAGGATTATGTGCTGATCACGGTGGGCACAGGAATCGGCGCAGGCGTTGTCATCAATGGAGAAATCCAGCGCGGGGCACACTTTGGCGCCGGAGAAATCGGCTATATGGTAGAGGAAAAGGATTTGCTTTCCCCGTGCCCTTCCAAGCGGGAATTCGGGTCTTTTGAACGGCGGGCTTCCGCCATTGCCGTCAGCAACCGCTACCGGGGAAAGACCGGCCAGACGGTGGATACGGCGGAAATTTTCCGGCGCGCCAAGCAAGAAGACGATCCTATTGCCAGGGAAATCGTCGACGGGCAGATCGATGCCCTTTCGGTGGGGATCGCCAATATTGCCTGTATTTTGCAGCCGGGCAAAATCGTCATTGGAGGCGGGCTGGCCAACGAAGGGGAGTATCTGCTGCACCAGATCCAGCAAAGGATCCGGCGGCTGATCCCCGGCGAAGTGCCGGTTGCGCTGTCCGGCGGAGGAAAATGGGGCGGGGCAATTGGCGCAGCTCTCATCCCAGCATCTTGTACACGTTCGCTCCCTGCGGAGGCCGCAGGAAAAAATATTCACTATATCTGAAAAGAAAAGAGGTAGCATGATGAAAAAGATTATGGCATTGTTGCTGGCAGCAGTCCTATGCATGGCTCTGTTCGGCGGATGCAACTCGCAACCTTCTTCGCAGCAGTCGGCTGGCGGTGGTACGTCCGGCGGGGAGACGGAAGGGGAAGAAGTTACCATCGAGTATTGGCAGTACTTCTATGAGACCAAGGTCAACCTGATCGACGATCTGATCAAGGAATTCGAAGAAGCGAATCCTGGGATCAAAGTAGTCCATCAGAACTTCCCGTATGACAGCTATCAGCAGAAATTGGCGGCGGCCATCGCGGCTGGCAACGGCCCGGACATCGTCAACATCTTCTACGGATGGGTGCCGGAATATGTGAAGAACGGCGTGTTGCAGGAACTGCCCACCGACGCGTTTGATCCTGCGACCATGGAAGCCGAATTCTCCCCGATGATCAAGGTCAACAAGATCGACGGCAAATACTACACCATCCCCACCGCGGTTCGGACCTCCGCTTTGTTCTACAACAAAGACCTGCTGGAAGCTGCTGGCTTGACCGAGGCGGATATCCCCACCGAGCTGGAAGAATTTGCAGAGCTGGCGGGAAGCCTGGCGCAATGGGATGGCGACGAGATCCTGGTAGAGGGATGCACCTGGCAGCCGAATGGGCAGTATCACTCCTGGCTGCGCCCGGTTCTGATGAACCAGTTTGGCGGCACGCCGCTGAGCGACGACTTCAAAACGGCACAATGGGATTCTCCGGAATGCCTGGAAGCGTTTAACTACTTTATCGATCTGAACACCAAATATAAAGTCGGCGTCAACGGCTTTATGAATGCGGACGCGGATGCGTTTGCAGCGGGCAAGGCCTATTTCCACGTGGATGGCTCTTACCGTGTTGGTACTTACCAAAGCCAGATCAAAGATTTTGAGTGGGGCGTTACCGAACTGCCGGCGAAAGACGGCGTAAAAGGTTCCTGCGGCACCTACTGGACCAACGGCATTACCGCCGGCACCAGCGGCGCGGAACTGGATGCTTCCGTGAAATTCCTGCAGTTCCTGACCAGCGAAGAGGTCATGAAACGCTGGACCCAGGAGATTGGCGAGATCGGCGCGCGCAATTCCATCACCGAAGATGCGGAATTGCTGGAAGATCCGATTATGAAACCGTTTATCGAAGCGGTTCCGTATGCCACTTCTTACTTCTATGTCAACGAAACCGATGACCGCCAGATCATGCTGGACGCCATCGACCAGGTTATCCTGCAAGGCGTCGACAGACAGACCGCATTGTCGGAAGCCAATGACCGGGTACAGGCTTTGTTAGACGGCTACTGGAACGACTAATACCATACGGATGCCAGTTTCCGTGTGGGAGAAAAAAGGGGGTTCCTTCTTTTCGGAAGGAACCCTTTGATTTGAAAAAAGCAGGGAGAGAAACACCATGAAGATCCTTTATGCGCCGGATTATGAATCGCTCAGCAGGAAAGCGGCAATGCTGATCGGCGCTCAAATCCTGCAAAAACCATGCAGCGTCTTGGGATTGGCTACCGGATCCACGCCCATCGGCGCCTACCGCTATCTGTCCCAATGGCATGCCGCCGGCGATTTGGATTTTTCCCAGGCCCGTTCCATCAATCTGGATGAATATTGCGGGCTGCCGGATTCCCATCCACAGAGCTACCACTATTTTATGCGGCAGCATTTATTTGATCATGTCAACTTTGCCGCTTCTGATCTGCCGGAGGGCTGTGCGGAAGACCTTCAGGCAGAATGCCGGCGGTATGAGCAGATCATCTCGGCGTATGGGCCGATTGATCTGCAGCTGTTGGGCATTGGGCACAATGGGCATATTGGCTTTAATGAGCCGTCGGATCATTTTGTGGCGCAGACCCATTTGGTCCGGCTGAAAGAGCAGACGATTCAGGCGAACGCCCGCTTTTTCGACGATCCGGGCCAGGTGCCGCGCCAGGCGATCACCATGGGGATCGCCGCCATTCTGCAGGCAAAAAAGGTGCTGCTGCTGGCAGGGGAAGGAAAGGAAGAAATTCTTCGCCAGGCGCTGACCGGGCCGATTACGCCCCAGGTTCCCGCTTCGATTTTGCAGCTGCACCCGGATGTGACAGTGGTCACCACGGCCAAGGAGATGTCGTGCAGCCGGTAAATTAGCCGGTGCAGGGTTTGCCGGGCCTGATAGGGTAACCGATCCCAAAGCGGATCAGAGATTTTGATCTCTGATCCGCTTTTTGTCGCTTGGTCGGTCGTCCAAACAAAAAAGGAGGCATGTACAACATGCCTCCCATGGAAACGCAGGG
Organism: uncultured Clostridia bacterium; assembly: GCA_944382905.1. Taxonomy (GTDB): domain Bacteria; phylum Bacillota; class Clostridia; order Oscillospirales; family Ruminococcaceae; genus UBA3818. Next base: position 15,156 of record CALWNU010000003.1, read on the forward strand.
TTCGTTTTAGGGCAAGCGCCGCCGGTTACCCCACCTGGACCGGCTGGGCGGACGCTTTGAGCTTCTTCATCGCAATTCCATAGCAGATCAGATGGGCGACAAAGGTGACCCCCCAGGAAACCGGATAGGAGAGATACAGGGTAAATAAGGAATGCGACCAGTTGAAAATCGTGAAAATCCACAGGATCCGCAAGCCGCAGGCGCCGGCCAACGAGACAATGGTGGGCATAATGGAGTATCCCAGCCCGCGGATGCTGCCACAGCAGACATCCATCAGCCCGCAGATAAAATAGGTGGTGAAAAATACGCTCATACGGGATAGGCCGTATTCAATGACCGCCGGGTCGGAAGAATAGATCCCCAGCAGCTGCCGGCTAAACGGAAGCGCGGCAGCGGATAAGCCCACCCCCACGGCAGTGACGATAACCAGGGAACGAATCAGGATTTGATGGATTCGCTGATATTGCCGCGCGCCCATATTCTGGCTGGTGAAATTCAAAGACGTCTGATAAATGGCGTTCATACAGGTATAGACGAACCCCTCCAGGTTCGAAGCCGCCGTATTCCCCGCCATGGCAATGGAGCCAAAGGAGTTGACGGAAGACTGGATCAATACGTTGGAGATGGAGAAAATGGCCCCTTGGATTCCTGCCGGCAGGCCGGTGCGGATAATCTGCAGCAGCTTTGATTTAGAAAGCCGCAGTTCCTTCCAATGGACTTGGTAAGGCCCGTCTGCCAAAAGAAGGCAACGCAGTACCAGCCCGGCGGAAATGCACTGGGAAAGGACCGTTGCCAAAGCGACCCCGGCAACGCCCATTTGAAAAACAATGACGAAAAACAGGTTGAGCAGAACGTTGACAATACCGGCGATCAAGAGAAAGTAAAGCGGCCGTTTGGTATCCCCGATGGCACGTAAAATAGCGGACCCGAAATTGTAAAACATGATCACCGGCATGCCGGCAAAATAAATCCGCATGTAAACCGCCGCCTGGTCCAGCACGTCGTCCGGCGTCCCCATCAGAGACAACATAGGCTTGGCTAGCAGAATGCCGGCAAATACCAAAATAATGCTGCTGATAAAGCTGAGCAGAACAGAAGTATGTACCGTCTCGCTGAGGTTTTTCAAGTCCCGCGCGCCATAGTATTGGGCGACCAATACGTTGGTCCCGATAGACAGCCCCAAAAATACATTGATCAGCAGGTTGATCAGCGCCCCAGTAGACCCCACCGCAGCCAACGCCTGTCTGCCAGTGAACCGACCCACCACAATGATGTCTGCCGCATTAAACAAAAGCTGCAGCACGCCAGAGAGCATCAGCGGAATGGAAAAAACGAGCATTTTCCCCAAAAGCGGGCCGTTGCACATATCAATTTCGTATTTGCTTCCCATTTACAAGCCCCCCAATCTGTTCCGTATTTATGCGGCTGTTCTCCCTTTGTTCCCTTATCATACGGCAATTCCAAGCCTTCGTCAAGGTGAATTCTGCCTAGAAAAGGCTTTTTTGAAAGTTTTCTTTCAAAAACCTGCAAAAAAGTTTTGCGCTGTTAGATTTCCGTGAAAAAAAGAGAGACGGCGACGATACGCCAGCTCTCTTTTTGAAAAATGCAAATGAAACCGATTCTCGATTAGGCTACTTCTAAGATGTGGTACAAGAACTGGATGGCTTGCTCCATATCCAGGCCGTTATGCCCTTTGTCCGGATCAAAATGGAGAATGACTTCCATGTTGTGATATTCCTGGATGGATGACATAGACTCTGCGCTCTCTAAGAAAGGAACCAGCTGGGTGGAATTATCCGCATGAGAGCATAGGTTGACATGCAGGTAGATTTTGGGGACATAGTGGTGTTTTTCAAAAGCGTCTACCACATTAAACCGTTCCTTGTAGTTCAACGCCGAGCCGATATTATCAAAGGAGAAGGTGATGACAGAATCCAGCGCGTCTTTGAAAATCCAGTTCCGCACGTCCAGCTGCGCGTTGTCTGCAACCTCTTTTGCACCTTTTAAATAAATCCCCATCAGGATGGAAAGATATCCCCCGGCGGATGTGCCGTAAATCGCAGTGTCCTCTAGGCGGATATCCATTTTTTCAATGATTTTTTTCAGAATCAGGCTGCTGTTTTCCAGATAGTAATTTTCATTTTTACCAATCCCCCAGCCGATCTGCAAAAAGCTGTTGAGGTACAAAGTGGGATCCATGCAAAATACGCAGGAAGTTTTTAATAGATTAGCCCAGCTGTGCCGCTGAAAAATGGGCACAAAGACATTTCCTCCCGCAACGGCCCCATTGTGAAACACGATCAGCTTGTCGCTGCTGCTGCGGCGGTGGATCAGGTATTCATAAGGGACGCCGTCTTTCATCACCCGCAGCACATACATGCGGTCTTTTTGAATTTGATGGCAGTCCAATTCATCTTCATGAAGGGTGATTTCCGGATACGGCAGTTTTTTCATTTTGGAGTTCCGACTGGACTTTTGCATGGACTGTTCAATCAGATCCACCGTTTTTTTCAATTCTGTTTTCAGATCGTATTCCGTTCCGATTTCAAAATCTTCCTTGCAACCGTCGTATTTATTCAGATATTGGATCAAAATCGAAGCAAGTTGTTTTTCGTCATAACCGGTCAGATCACCGCAGTGGTATTTCTCGATCAATTCTTTCGCTACCCCCACATCGGTAGAAATGATAGGCGTCTTCAGCATCACGCTTTCGACCAGAACCAGGCTAAACCCTTCGCTCAGGGAAGTGAGTACAGTGGCCGCGCTGTTTTTCATATAAGGGTACGGGTTTTCCACAAAACCAAGGATCTTCACGTTTTCCGTCAGGTCATTTTCTTGGATATAACGTTCCAGTTTGGGCCGGTCTTCCCCTTCTCCCAGCAGATAGATCATAAAATCATCCCGCTGTTTTTTCACTTCTTTGGCGGCTTTTAACAATAAGATTTGGTTTTTGTTGTAATCCAGCCGCCCCAAAGACGTAAATGGTTTTTTATCCGGCAGGGTCACCTTTTCCTGACTGAGCAGATCCAATTTTTCGCAATCCACCGAATTGGATATTTTCACTACATTTTCGGTGATTCCAAACAGCTGCTCCAACGTCTGTTGGACCACGTCGGAAATCACGGCGATGGCATCGAAGCATTTTAACACATTGGCCTGCATGTCATATTCCTGTTTTACCTGTTTGTACTGACTGGTATTTTCGTCAAATTGTTTGTAATCCAGTTCTCGCATATCGCCCCGGATCCAGAGAATCTTCGTCCCGCCTTTCAGGTAGGAAGCAAAATAGGACGGCGCATTATGATTACAGGCAATGATACAGTCGTATTTTTCCTGGATTCGTTTGTTAAACTGGAGAGGATTGCCCAGCAGGCGGTAATAGTTGTTTAAGGCTTTCTGTTCATCAAAGTCTGGCTGGGTATAATCAATGAGCGAATCCAATACCCGAATGCTGGGATGAAAGATTTCGCTGCAGTTTTTTCATGTTATCACCCTCTATTATTATATGGGTAACCCCAAAAACCGTGCTGTTGCGCCAGGCCGGAACGGATGGCTGATCGTTTGCATAGGATAGCGCGGGATATTCGAATTTGTTCTTGGAATAGAAGGAGGAATGGCTATGACAAAACTGTGGAAAAAAAGCAAACGGTTGTTTCGCGGAATTTGCATTGTCGACCGGTTCCTGCTGTTGTTTATGTTGCTGCTGTTTTCCTATTTGGTCTACCGTCTGTTCACTGGAACCGTATTTGCAAACGACACCAATACCATTGATGTGATTATTCGTACTTCGGCGGCAGCTATTTTCGGCTATTTTATGAGCAGCAATTTCGGCAAGGAAGATTCCACGCCGGCCGTTGGAAATACCGCTGCCCCAACAGATCCGCCGCTTCTTTCAGCTGGCGGCCATGTGCCTGGGCAGGCACAAAATCGACTGGGGTTTCAAATAACAGACAGCCAGGCGATAGAGGAGAAGGGGAAGGTTTCGACTGCAGAAAATCCGGGCGTCCCCGCCGGCAGATGCAGCAGGGTCCAGGTATTTGTCGTATCTTCCATCGGGCTTATTTCTTTGGCCATTTTGATGATAGCAAGAAACTACCCGGAAACAACGCCGGAACTGACTGCGATGGTATCGCAGCTTCGGGATTTTGTTTCTGCCTGCATCGGATTTTTAATCAGCTGCGGCAAGAATGTTTCCCGGTAAAACGGTTCATATCGCTGTCGGCAAATGCATAAGCTGTTTGCAAGACAGAAGAAGGAGGGAAAACATGAACCGCAACAAATGATCCCGACCGGAAAAATGGATCCTGATCGGCATTCCGCTGCTTTTTGTCATTGGCGCGCTTTTGCATTTTGCGTACGATGTTTTGGGGGAAAGCCCAATTGTAGGCCTTTTTGCCCCGGTGAATGAAAGCATCTGGGAACATGCCAAAATGGTCGTTTGGCCCATCATTCTTTGGTGGGGGCTTTATTACCGCTTCCGCGGGGAAGCATACAAAATCAATCCAAACAAATGGTTTGCCGGTGCGCTGACTTCCTTGCTCGTTGCGCTGATCGCCATGCCATTGATTTTCCGCTGTAAAAAACAAAAAAATACCGGCTGCGGCCTCCCTGAAAGGGAGACGCAAGCCGGTATTTTTTGTTTTACAGAATCGTAATAGACGGATCGCAACAGCGGTAATTGGTATCAATATAGTGGGCAATAAAACGGGCTTTGAATTTTCGCGGGTTGCAAATGCCTTTCGGTGTTCCGCCGGATACGTCCAGCTCTTCCGGAAGGACAAATGAAATGCATTTGACCAAAATATCCCGGCAATGGGAAGAATGGTGCGCGGGAATGGCCATGGTCTTTACGCCGCGTGAATGTTCGTTGCCTTTTGGG
>CALWNU010000004.1 GCA_944382905.1 uncultured Clostridia bacterium
AATCCTGGGAATATAACCGAGGAGACAGAGAGCGAACTTGAAGAGTTTATCGACTATGCGAAAATTGTGATGGGCACTCTTGGGCATAAGGTGTTTGAGCCGTATGCGCCTTCTGCAGAATCCGCTGACACAGAACCAGTCCTATACATGGAATATGGAAAAGCCAAGGCATCCGGCAAAAGAACAAGCGATGGATTTGTTGTGCTGAAAGGCAGCATAATCAATCCTACTATGGCGAAGATCTGCCCTGAAAGAGCCATAAAGGACCGTAAGAAATATGAGGACAAGATTGACAACGATGGGATCTTAACAGCTGATGTACTGCTTTCCAGTCCTTCATCAGCAGCCGGATTTGTTGGTGGTGCTTCCTTAAGTGGAAATGCACTCTGGAAAGATGCTGAAGGGAAAACACTGAAAGAGCTTCTTGAAGCAGATTGAACCTTTTAATTTTGCCCCACCTTTTAATTATTCCAAAATCACTACACCGCAAGGCTGTCACTCCGCCACATTATCGAGCGGCAGCAGGACAACTGAACACATAAAACAAGGGCTTCCAAAGTCAGAGCACGACCTCGGAAGCCCTTATTTCAGGCCTTTTTCGGCGGCATTTGCCCTGGAGAGGGCTTTTCTTTTTGTATCAAAATCAGTAGGAACATAGATGGTGCATATGGCGCTGACAAATTATTAAATGCATCATTCGGCTTGAGTGCATGGTATCTTGGCAGGGAATAAGTTAATACTAAGCAATTCCCATGAAGAGGGGTATGTGATGAGATCAATCAACCATTTTTCAGCAAGACAAGCCGACATTATATAGTAGCCGCCTTACGACATTGACTTGTTCCCATTGACAAGTGGGGTTTAGGCAGTAAAATAGATAATAGATTTATTTCGGTTTAGATATGTTTCCGAGAACGTCCTGAAAATGATTGCCGAAACCGCAAATCCACGACATCAATCAGAGCCTCTCGTGCCATGTGGAATGTGTGGTCCTCTTCTCCAAATGCGACGCCGGCGGACAACAGGAAGCGTTGCCGACGACATAACCCTCTTGCCCCGGTTCAATCCCATTTTAAAAAGCACCTGACTGTCAGTCAGGTGCTTTTTGATGCTTGCTCATCGTCCTGTACGCGCCTTTTTCGCAAGGAAAAACAGCGCATCAGATTCTGCATCGTCAACGCCAGATCGCTTTTGGCCCGCGCTTTGGCCTGCTCATACGGAACCGCTACGCGGTTGATGCTGAAAATCGCGCTGACCCCTTGCTGATAGGCCGCCTCAATGCCGTCGCCGATATCGCCTACTACCGCAATGACCGGCACGCCTAATTTTTTCGCGCGCCGCGCGATGCCGATTACCGCTTTCCCCTGCAGGGACTGGACGTCCAGTTTCCCTTCCCCTGTGAAAATCAAATCCGCATCTGCGGCCAACTGCTCAAAGTGCAGCGTATCCAGCACGGCGTCGATACCCATCTGCATTTTCGCGTCCAAGAAAGCGGCCAGTCCGCCGCCCAGCCCGCCGGCGGCGCCGGCGCCGGGCAGCGTTTGGATTTCCTTGCCCAAACAGCTGCGGATCACACCGGCCAAATGCTGCAAATTCCGATCCAGCTGCTGCACCATCGCGCGGTCCGCCCCTTTTTGCGGGCCAAATACGACGGCGGCGCCCTCCGGGCCGTAAAACGGGTTGCGGATGTCGCACATTGCAACCAGATCCACCTGGGCAAGCTCAGGCAAAACCCCGCTCAGATCCACCGAAGCAATCCGGTCCAGCGTGCCGCCCACCGGGAAAAAAGCGCCCCCCTTGGCGTCGCGGAACACCGCGCCCAGCGCCGCTGCGGCGCCGGTCCCGCCATCGTTGGTGGCCGATCCCCCCAGCCCTACCACAACCTTTTTGCATCCGGCGCAAACCGCGTCCCGGATCAGCTGGCCCACGCCATATGTCGTGGCCAGATCGACCCGGCGGTTCTCTCCCGCCAGCGGCAGGCCTGCGGCGGCGGCCATCTCAATCACGGCAGTACCGTCTGGCAAAAGCCCATAAAAGCTTTCCACCGGTTCCCAGTGGGGTCCCTTGACTGTAAGGGAGACGCGCTTGCCGCCTAATGCGGCCAAAAAAGCGTCCACCGTCCCCTCCCCGCCGTCGGCGATGGGGACGGATCGAATTTGCGCCTGGGGGTAAAACGAGCGGATTTCCCGCTGCATGATGGCGCAAATCTCCGCCGAGGACATCGTTCCTTTGAACGAATCGGGCATGAGTAACCATTTTTTCATCTTGCTTTCCCCCTGTGACCGGGCCGCGCAGGCGTCCCTTTCTTTTTTTGTTGAAGAATGCTATAATCAGGAAAATAAAAATCGGTCCGGGTTCATACGCACAGCCAGCAAATTGCTTCGATGCGCCAACCCGGCAAGGAGGAATCCCTATGCTGGTCCAAGACGTCTATGCGTTTCTTGACGAAATCGCCCCGTTTTCCGATGCGATGGACTTTGACAACAGCGGCCTGCTGGTAGGAAGCCCATCTGCCCCCGTCAACAAAATCCTGGTAACGCTCGATTGCACCCTTCCCGCCATCCAGGCAGCGCGGCAGGAGGGCGCGGATCTGATCGTCAGCCATCATCCTGTGATTTTCGACCCGCTCAAACAGCTGCCCGCCGGATCGGTGGTCTACGAGCTGATCCGGTCCGGCATTTCCGTCATCAGCGCCCACACCAACCTGGACCTGGCCCAGAGCGGCGTCAACGACGCGCTGGCCCGCCAGCTGGGACTGAACGGAGCCCAGACGCTGTCCCCCATCCGCTGTACGGCGCCGGACAAAACTCAAACGGTCAAATCCCTTGGGCAGATCGGCTGCCTGCCCGCGCCGCTCCCGCCCAAGGATTTCGCCGGGCTGGTCCAAAAACGACTGGGGGGAAACGTCCGTTTCGTCTGCGGAAACCGGCCGGTATCCCAAGTTGCGGTATGCGGCGGATCCGGTGCAGACTGCCTTGCGGACGCGCTTGCCGCCGGAGCAGACGCACTGGTTACTTCCGAAGTCAAGCACCATATTTTTCTGCTGGCCGCCCAGCAGGGCATCACGCTGGTAGACGCCGGCCATTTCCACACGGAAGACGTGGTGATCGAGCCGCTGTGCCGGCTTCTGCGCCAACGGTTTGCCCAAACGCCTGTCGTCCCTTATCATCTAGACGTGATCCAAACCCTGTAAGCAAAAAAGGCCGCAGCCAAACGCTGCGGCCTTTTCCATTTTTCTTATGCTTTGCCGATGGAACCGAACAGTTCCATTTTTTCTTTGACCGTATCTTTGATCGCCTGGGTCCCGGGAGCCAGCAGCTTACGCGGATCGAAGCCTTTGCCCTCCAGATCCTTGCCTGCCTCGATGTATTTGCGAGTCGCCTCAGCGAACGCCAGCTGACACTCAGTGTTGACATTGATCTTGGAAACGCCCAGGGAAATGGCTTTTTTGATCATGTCCGCCGGAATACCGGTACCGCCGTGCAGCACCAACGGCATGCCAGGAGTCTTCTCCTGGATTTTGGCCAGCACTTCAAAATTCAGGCCTTTCCAGTTGGCCGGGTATTTCCCGTGGATATTGCCGATGCCCGCAGCCAGCATGGTAACGCCCAGATCCGCGATCATTTTGCACTCATCCGGATCGGCCACTTCGCCGCCTCCTACAACGCCGTCCTCTTCGCCGCCGATGGCGCCGACTTCCGCTTCCACCGAAATGCCTTTCGACTCGGCCAGCGCAATGATTTCTTTGGTTTTTTCGATATTTTCCGCAATCGGGTAATGGGATCCGTCAAACATCACAGACGAAAACCCTGCCTCGATGACTGCTTTGGCGCCTTCGTAGGTCCCGTGGTCGATATGTAACGCAACCGGAACGGTAATCCCCAGGTCTTTGATCATCCCATTGACCATACCGACGACGACATCCCAGCCGCCCATATATTTGCCGGCGCCTTCCGACACACCCAGAATGACGGGAGAATGGTTCTCCTGGGCCGTTTGCAGAATCGCTTTGGTCCACTCCAGGTTATTGATATTAAACTGACCGACGGCATATTTGCCTTCTTTTGCTTTGGTGAGCATTTCTTTTGCAGAAACCAGCATGTTGTTTTCCTCCTAACCTTTTGCTACGTGCAACTTCATTATAGTGGATTGTCTAAAAAAAAGCAAACCTTTTCTGCTCTTTTTCTCTCCAGTCCGATTCTCCGGTTTCGCCGCCAAACAAAAAGAACCGGCCGCAAAGCGACCGGTTCCGAACCACTAGGAAATCGCGGAAACCCGCCCCATATCCTGGGTCGTGCCAGACGCGCCGGATTCCGAGCCGCCCTGAGCGGCGTTCCAGGTATCCAGGCTCTGGATGGACAAAATATGGTAATCATCTTTTTCTTTTTTCAACTGATAAATCATGTACTTATCCGGCTGCGGCTCATAGGTCGCACCGTTGACCGCGGCTTCCCACAGCGTCCCCGGGGGAATATATCCCACCGTTAGGATATACAGGTCGCCCTTTTTCTGGATTTTCTCCACCTGTGGGGTATACTGGCTGGTCTGCCCCATCACCGGCACCCCATAGGTCTTGGTTTCCGGATCATACGGATAGGTAAAGTCGAACCCTTCGATGGTCTGATGCTGCAGCGTAACGCCAGATCCATACAGCTTGGCTGCGTAAACATCCAGGTCGGACGCCGGCACCACCAGCATGGCATTGTCATCGTAAGGATATTTGTCTGGATTGCTCAGCAGCGTCCCCCACAGCGAGGACTGGAGCAAAAACAGCGGGTCAGCATGTTCCGGCGAATCGAATTCCACCGGGTCAAACATCACCACCGGCAGCAGGTAATTCTCAAATTTCGTCTTTTCTTTGGTATTGTCCATGATCTGGTTGGTCAGGCGGATACAAAAACCCGCCACCGAAATCAGCCCAATCACAGCCAGCACCACAAACACGCCGCCCAAAGGCAGGGCATATTTGCTTCTGCGTTTATGCTTATTCCATGGGCTCCGTTTTTCCATTCCAATACCTCAACTTTCTATCAGCCTTCGGCCGCCGGTTCCCCAGGCAGAAGTTCCAGGCGAACCCTTCCGATTCGCTGTTCCTCCACCTGCAAAACAGTTACCTTCAACCGTCCGCGGACAAAGCTTTCCATGGGTGCGGGGATATGTTCCAGTTCTTCCAGAACCCACCCGCTGACAGAATGATAGTCGCAATCAAAGTTGGGAGGCTCATAGCCGATTTCCTCGAACAAATCATCCAGATCAGTCTCCCCTACCGTTTCAAAGCAGGTGTCGTTCACCTTGGTGATTCCTTCCGGGATTTCGTCGCTTTCGTCGTAAATTTCGCCAACCAGCTCTTCCAGGATATCCTCCATGGTCACCAACCCATAGGTCCCGCCGTAATCATCGGTCACAATGGCCATATGCTGATTTTGTTTTTGCAGTACGTTTAAGACTGCAGGAATCTTCATGGAGCGGTGTACAAATACGCACGGATGCATCAGTTTGCGGACATCCAACGCCTCTTTGCCATGCTGCACCATTTCATCGAACATATCCCGCAGGTACAGCACCCCGACGATCTTATCCACCGAGTGCTCATACACGGGAATACGGGAATAATGCTCCGGTACAATCTCTGAGAGGATCTCGTCAATGCTGTCATTGACGTCCACGCAAACCATATCCACACGGGGAATGGCAATTTTTTCTGCCGGGGTCTCGTCAAACTCCAAGGCAGACTGCACCAGCGTGCTCTCTTCTTTTCCCAATACGCCTTCGTTCTCGATTGTTTCAATAATGTACTTGAGCTCGTCTTCCGTTACCGACGGCTGCTTTTTCTCCCCTTTGAACAGGCTGATAAATCCGCGCTGCATTTGGATAAATAAAAAGGAGATCGGTGTCAGAATCGTAATGATAAAAAGCAAAAATCCGCCTACGGAAAGCGCCACTTTTTCGCTGTGTTCTTTTGCATAGGTTTTCGGGAGGATTTCGCCAAAGATCAATACGACAATGGTCACCACAATCGTAGAAACGCCGGCGCCCATGCTGCCCAGCCAAGCGGTAAACAAAACCGTCGCAATCGAAGAGATAGCGATATTGACCAGGTTGTTCCCGATTAGAAGGCTGGAAAGGGTTTTTTCGTACATTTCGGCAATCTTCAGCGCTATCGCGGCTTTCTTATTGCCGGCATCGGCATAGTTTTTCAAGCGAATGGTATTGACGGTGGAGAATGCGGTTTCCGATGCAGAGAAAAATGCTGATCCCGCCAAAAGCGCCACCAGTCCTAAGTACACTTGTATTCCTATGTCTTCCAAAATTTTACCAACTCCATTATTCAATTTTTCACGGCAGCAGCCATGAGTTACTGACATTATAGCAAAAACCCCGTCGCAGCACAAGGTTTCCAGCCTAGATTTAACAAATTCCTAACTTTTCCTGCCGCCCTTTTGCGCACCAGTCCGCTGCCGCGCCTGTCCTCCGGCCTTTGGAAATACAAAAAGGAGGATGCCGCCGCATCCTCCTTTGTCCTATCGGGATATTCTTTTTTACTGGGCGCTGGCGGCTTTTTTGGCCTCCAGCTTGGCCAGCGCATCTTTGCGGGACAGATTGATTCTGCCCTGCTGGTCGATCTCCGTTACCATAACAACGATCTCGTCGCCGACAGAAACCACATCTTCTACTTTTTCCACCCGGTGGTTTTCCAGCTTGGAAATATGAACCAGACCCTCTTTGCCGGGCGCAATCTCCACAAACGCGCCAAAGCTCATCAGCCGGGTCACCCGGCCTTTGTAGATGGAACCGATTTCCGGATCTTTGGCAATCAATTCCACAATGTCTGCCGCGCGCTTGATATCGTCCTTGTTGATGGCGGAAATGAATACCCGCCCATCTTCTTCGATGTCGATTTTCACGTTGCACTCCGCGCAAATCTTCTGGATGACCTTGCCGCCCTGGCCGATGACGTCGCGGATCTTATCTACATCGATCTGCAGGGTCTTCATCTTCGGCGCGTACTCGGACAGTTCCGCGCGAGGTGCAGGAATCGCCTTGAGCAAGATTTCATCAATGATGTAATCCCGGGCTTTGTGGGTCTTGGCAAAGGCCTCCCGAATGATTTCCGGCGTCAGCCCGTCGATCTTCAGGTCCATCTGAATCGCGGTAATCCCCTTGTGGGTACCGCCGACCTTAAAGTCCATATCCCCATAAAAATCTTCCAGGCCCTGGATGTCCACCATGGTCATCCAGCGGTCGCCTTCGGTAATCAGGCCACAGGAAATGCCGGCCACCGGCGCTTTGATCGGTACGCCTGCATCCATCAGCGCCAGGGTAGACCCGCAGATGGAAGCCTGGGAGGTCGATCCGTTGGAAGACAGCACCTCTGAAACCAGCCGGATGGCATACGGGAACTCCTCTTCGGAAGGAAGCACCGGCTCCAGCGCTTTCTGCGCCAGGGCGCCGTGCCCGATTTCCCGCCGGCCCGGGCCGCGGCTGGGCTTGGTTTCCCCTACAGAGTAGGAGGGGAAATTATAATGATGCATATAACGGCGGGTCTCTTCGTTATCAATGCCGTCCAGCAACTGCGCTTCCCGCATGGAACCCAAGGTCGCAACGGTCAGCACCTGCGTCTGCCCGCGGGTAAACATGCCAGAACCGTGTACGCGGGGCAGCACTCCGACTTCCGCCGCCAAGGGGCGCATCTCGTCGAGCTTTCTGCCGTCGACCCGTTTGCCTTCGTCCAGCAGCCAGCGCCGGACGATGAATTTCTGCAGCTTGTAGATGCACTCGTCGATCTGGGCCGCCTGATCCGGGTGGGTTTCCTCGAATTTCTGGTGGATGTCCTCCACAATGGGAGCCAACCGGGCTTCCCGCTCTACTTTATCGTCGGTATCCAGCGCGTATTTGACGCGATCGATGGCATATTCCTTGACCGCTTCAAACAAATCGGCGTCGATTTCCTGGGATTCAAACTGGAATTTTTCCTTTCCGATCTCCTGCTGCACATCGCGGATAAACGCCACCATCTTTTTGCATTCTTCATGGGCGGTGACAATCGCCTCCAGCATGGTATCGTCATCCACTTCGTTGGCGCCGGCTTCGATCATGACGATCTTCTCAGCGGACCCTACGACCGTTACCAGCATATCCGATTTGGCGCGCTGCGCTTCATCCGGGCAGATCACGATCTGGCCGTCCACCAGCCCGACGTTTACGCCGGCAACCGGCCCGTTCCACGGAATATCCGAAATCGACAGAGCAAACGAGGTCCCGATCAAACCGGCAATTTCAGGCTGGCAGTCCGGGTCCACCGACATCACCGTCATCACCACGGATACATCGTTGCGCATATCCTTGGGGAACAGCGGGCGGATGGGGCGGTCCACCATCCGGGACGCCAAAATCGCTTTTTCCGAGGGGCGCCCTTCCCGTTTTAAGAAAGAACCGGGGATTTTGCCTACCGAGTACAATTTTTCTTCAAAATCCACCGACAGCGGGAAAAAGTCGATTCCGTCCCGCGGCTTCTGAGAAGCAGTGACGTTGCAAAGCACCGAAGTCTCTCCATACCGGACCATACAGGACCCGTTGGACAAGCCGCACATCTTCCCCACTTCGAAGCGGATGGGTTTCCCGGCCAGTTGTGTTTGAAACACGCGATAATTTTCGAACATGGTTCATAGCCTCCATTTTACTGCGGCAGGCGCCAGATGGATTTAGCAATAAATCCGTTGCTTGGGCCGGTGCCCAAACCCCCGATTCACTGCTAAAGGCCCTTCTTTCGCCTGCCTGGATTCCTTGTTCAGATGCACTTGAAGGGCGGACGCAATCCGTCCGCCCTCCGGCATCCATTTTACTTTCTCAAGCCCAATTTCGCCACAATCGCACGATACCGCTCGATATCGGTTTTCTGCAGGTAGTTGAGCAGGTTGCGCCGATGGCCGACCATTTTCAGCAGCCCGCGGCGGGAATGGTGATCCTTCTGATGGATCTTCAGATGCTCGGTCAAATCGTTGATCCGTTTGGACAAAACGGCAATTTGTACTTCGGGCGATCCGGTGTCGTTTTCATGGGTTTTGTTCGCTTCGATAATCGCAGCTTTTTCTTCTTTTAACAGCATAATTCTTTCCACCTTTTTTAAATTCGCCGGTATCTTCGCAAAGGGTTGTGGAAGTTCCCCAACGGGCATCCCCCTAAGCCAGGGTACGGCAAGATTAGCTTATGTATTATACCATGGGTTTTTCTGATTGTAAAGCGTTTTTCACAATTTCTTTCGCCCGCTGGGCGTCTTGCGCAATCTGGTCGCGGAGCAGCTCCACCGATGCAAACTTCTGCTCTGGGCGCAGGAAAGACAAAAAGGAAACCGGAACCTGCCGCCCGTACAAATCCCCCGAAAAATCAATCAAATAGGTCTCTGCCCGGGGGGCCATGCCCTGCTCCACCGTCGGGCGCACGCCGATATTGGTCACGCCGGCATAGATTTTTCCATCCACCTGCGCCATCGTCGCGTAAACGCCCAGCCTCGGCAAAGCCATCTGCGGCGGGATAGGCTGGTTGATGGTGGGAAATTGCAGTTTGCGCCCCAGCTGCTTGCCGTGCGCCACCGGAAAATCCAAACAGTACAGGCGGCCTAACAGCTTCGCCGCTTTTTCCATCTGCCCTTGGGCAATGGCCTGCCGCACCCGGGTGGAACTGACCGCTTCGCCCTCGTCCAAGACTTCTTCCAGGATGGTGCAGGCAATGCCATAGGGCCGGCAAAGCGCTTCCAACGTCTTCGCATCGCAGGAAGCTCCTTTTCCAAAGCGGAAATCCTGCCCGCAGCAGACCGCCGCCGCGCGCATCCGTTCTTGCAGGATCCGCTGTACAAATTCCTCTCCAGACATATTGCAAAACGCCGAAAAATCCGGGGCGTAAATTTCCTGGATCCCCATTGCTTTTAAAAGCTCGGTCTTCTGCTCCAATGTAGTCAGTTCCCCAGCCCCCTTTTTTTTCGCAGGGCCAGACCCGTTCATTGTAAAAGTAAAGACTGCTGGGATCAAGGAATCTCCAGCTAAAGTCACCGCCGTCTCAATCACCCGGCGATGCCCCCTGTGCACGCCGTCAAAAAAGCCCAACGCCACCGAAGTCTGCTGATTTTCCACTTTCCATTCCTCCCCGCGGCAATTCAGGCGCGGCATCCTGCCTGTTCCGCCAAAATCACCGCACAAACAGCTTATAAATGAGAAGCCGCCCTTCTTTCTGGATTCCCAGCCCCAAAAAGGTGCCGTCCGGATCCAGCACGCGAAACACGCCTTCCATCCCGGCGCAACCCGCCTTTTGCGCGTCCAGCTGAACCCCGTTTCGGAACATCACGGCCTGCCTGGCCGACAGCCGCACCGCTTCATACGCCGAAAACGCGGTTTCCACCGGCAGCACCTTCTGTTCCAGCATCCCTTCGTCCGCCAGCTGCTGCGCCTGGGCGATGGTAATCGCGTCCTCTACCCGGTAACCGGAAGACACCACCCGCCGCAGCGTCGTCATCACCGCGCCGCAGCCCAATGCTTGCCCCACGTCATGGCATAGGGTACGCACATAGGTCCCTTTGGAACAGCGGACAAAAATGCTGTAAAGCCCCTGCGCTTCCTGCGCGTGCAAAAGGCGCAGTTCATGGACCGTGACCGGGCGGGGATCCCGTTCTACTTCAATCCCTTCCCGCGCCAGGTCGTAAAGCCTTCTCCCCTGCACCCAAACGGCGGAATACATGGGCGGCACCTGCATCAGATCGCCCTGGAACCGGCGCAGCACCGCCTCCACCTGTTCCTTACTGCAGGAGAAAGGGCTTTGGGTCAACAATTTGCCCGTCCGGTCCTGGGTATCCGTCGTCTGCCCCAGCTGGAACCACGCTTCATACGCTTTGGTCCGATCCGGCAGGATATCGCAGGCTTTGGTCGCAGTCCCCAAAAACAAAGGAAGCACCCCCGTCGCCATGGGGTCCAGGGTCCCGCCGTGCCCTACCTTGCGGGTGCGGGCAATCCCCCGGACCTTTGCCACCACGTCAAACGACGTATATCCTTCCGGTTTATCAATCAATAAAATGCCGTTGAGCCCCCTGTCCGGCGGGCTCTGGCCGTTTTGCCGGATCAAATTCCAGCCTCCTTGCAAGCGTCGATAGCCGCTTGGATGATTTTTCCCCTGCAGGATTCCAGCGTCCCTTCCAAAAAGCAGCCCGCCGCACGGGCATGGCCGCCGCCGCCGAACCGGGCGCAGATCACCGAAGCGTCAATCCGTTCCACCGTCCGCAAAGAGATTTTAAATCCATCCGGCCTCTCCCGCAGGGTGATGCCGATTTTTACCCCTTCGATCTCCCTCGGGATGGAGGACAAGCCGTCCAGTTCCGATTCCCGGGCGCCGGTACGCGCTAGCATTTCGCTTGTCACCGCAATGGCCGCAATCTTCCCATCCAGCGCATAGACCAAGGAGTCCAGCACTTCCCGCTCCATGGCGATCCGCGCTTTGGATTTGGTGCTGAACATCTGCCGGTTGATCCGGTAGGCGTTCGCCCCAAGGTCCATCATATCCGCCGCCGTCCGAAGGGTATCCGACGTCACATTGGAATATTGAAAACAGCCGGTATCGGTGCACAGCCCGGTATAGATGCATTCGGCGATTTTCACATCCGGCTGCACCCCCAGCCCGCGGATGATCTCAATCATGATCTCCGCCGTTGCCGCAGCCGTATCCCGCAGCAGGGTACGGGCCGCATATCCCCGGTTGGAGGGATGGTGGTCGATACACAAATCCACCCGATCGGCCCAGCAGGAAAGCGCCTTTCCCAGCAGCTGCGGGTCTGCCACATCTACCGCCACAACACACTGCGGATCGAACGACGGCATTGTTTCCGGCAGCAGGTAGCCAAACTGCGGCGGGATGGGGTCCGAGCAGGCTACCTGCGTCTGCTTGCCCATGGCCCGCAGCGCATAATACAAGCCGAACCCGGAACCCAGCGTATCTCCGTCCGGGCTTTGATGGCACAAAATCAAGATCCGGTCCTGCCCTTGGAGGTATTCGCAGGTCTGCTGCACTGTCATGTTATCATCCTTCCTTTTCCACACACGCTAGTCCTGATGCAGGTCATGAAGCATCTGATTGATATGGGCGCTGTGCTCAATGGAATCATCTGCAATAAATTGGATTTTGGGGGAACGGCGCAGCTGGATCCGCTGCCCTAGTTCCCGCCGGACATATCCCGCCGCGTTGTTGAGCCCTTCCACGGCGGATTTTGCCGCATCGATTCCGTCCAAAGAGCTGACATAGACCCGGCACAAGGACAAATCCTTGCTCAAATCCACCTTCAGGATGCTCAGCAGCCCGTTGATCCTGGGATCTTTCAGCGTCCGCATGATATCTGTCAATTCCCGTTTGACATCCTCGCTGGTCCGATCCAAGCGAAAACTTGGCATTTTGCATGCCTCCTTTTTCTTCTGCCGCCTGGCACAATCGCCGTGGGACGGCTGGTTTCCCCATTAGTCTTCCCGGTATTCCTCTACCACGTAGGCTTCCAGGATATCCCCTTCTTTGATATCGTTGAATTTTTCCATGGTCATGCCGCATTCATAGCCGGAAGCAACTTCCCGCACGTCGTCTTTGAACCGCTTGAGGGACGACAGCTTGTCGTCCGCCACGATAATGCCGTCCCGGACTACCCGGATATTGGCATTCCGGGTAATTTTCCCTTCCAACACATAGCAGCCTGCCACCGTTCCGACCCCGGTGATCTTATATACCTGGCGAATCTCCGCCCGGCCAAGATCCACATCCTTGTATTTGGGCGCCAGCATGCCCTTCATGGCGGCGGTCACATCTTCAATGGCGTCGTAAATAATCCGGTACAGACGGATCTCCACGCCGCTTTGTTCCGCGTTCTCCTTGGCCACCGGATCCGGGCGTACATTAAACCCGACGATAATGGCGTTGGACGCTTCGGCCAGCATCACATCTGATTCGCTGACCGCGCCGACGGCGCCGTGGATGACCTTGACGCGGACTTCGTCGTTGGAAATTTTCTCCAGCGACTGGCGGACTGCTTCTACCGATCCCATTACGTCCGCTTTGACAATAATCGGCAGCTCTTTCATCTCTCCCTCAGCAATCTGGGAGAACAGGTTATCCAGCGTGACCTTCTGATAGGATTTGAACACTTCTTCTTTCTGCTCATGGCGGCGCTGTTCCACCAATTCCCGGGCAAGGCGTTCATCTTCTACCGCGTTGAATGTATCCCCTGCCGAAGGCACTTCAGCCAGCCCGGTAATCTCCACCGGTACCGACGGGCCCGCTTCCGGCACCTGTTTGCCCCGGTCGTCCCGCATCACCCGGACGCGGCCCAGCGCTGTGCCGGCAATGATGATATCTCCGGTATGCAGCGTACCGTTCTGCACCAAGACGGTGGCCACCGGACCACGCCCTTTGTCCAGCTTGGCCTCGATGACAGTCCCCTTGGCCAACCGGTCCGGATTGGCTTTGAGTTCCTTCATATCCGCCACCAGCTGCACCATTTCCAGCAGGGTGTCAATGCCCTGCTTGGTCACCGCGGAGACCGGTACGCAGATCACGTCGCCGCCCCATTCTTCCGGCACCAGCTCATATTCCGTGAGTTCCTGTTTCACCCGCTCCGGGTTCGCCGTATCCTTATCCATCTTGTTGATGGCCACAATGATGGAAACCCCCGCCGCTTTGGCGTGGTTAATGGCCTCTACGGTCTGCGGCATAATGCCGTCGTCCGCCGCAACCACCAAAATCGCAATATCGGTCACCTGCGCCCCACGGGCCCGCATGGAAGTAAACGCCTCGTGGCCGGGGGTATCCAAAAAGGTGAGCGGACGGTCGTTGACCATCACCCGGTACGCGCCGATGTGCTGGGTAATCCCGCCGGCTTCGGTAGAGGTCACGTTGGCATGGCGGATCGCATCCAGCAGCGAGGTTTTCCCATGGTCGACGTGGCCCATCACCACCACAACCGGGCTTCTTTCCTGCAGGTTCTCGTCGTCGTCCTCGCTGTCGTCAATCAGCCGGTCTTCGATGGTCAGCACGACTTCCTTCTCCACCTTGGCGCCAATCTCCATCGCCACCATGGCGGCGGTATCGTAATCGATCACCTCGGTCACCGACGCCATAACTCCAAGCGCCATCAGCCGTTTGATCACTTCTGCCGCGGTCACCTTCAGACGGGCCGCCAGTTCGCCCACCTGAATTTCGTCCGGGATGGAAATTTCCAATTTTTGACGCCGCTGCCTCTCCATCTCCAGCCGGCGCATCTTCTGCGCTTCTTTGTCTTTGCGGGAGAACTGGGCGCGTCCGCGCTGGGCAGAGCGCTGGGTCAGTTTCTGCTTTTTGGCGCCGGTATCCCGGTTGCCCATGCTGGAAGTCGCAATATTATCATATTTTTCATTGTATTTATCCAAGTTCACCTGAGAGGTGCGCATATCCACATGCCGCCCCCGGGTCCCGCTGGAACCGGACTCGGAAACCGTAGTCGTCTGGACCGGCTGGACGCGTTCCTGCCGTCCTTGCCGCGGCGCCTGCCCGGCATGCGCCGGATGGGCCGGTTTGGCTTCCGGATTTTTCTTCTCTTCTTTTTCAACAGCCGCCGGTTTTTTCTCCGGCTGCGCTTCCGGGGCCTGCTTGGATTCCGGCTGGGCAGGCTGTTCTGGCTGCTGGCCGGAAGCGAAATACCCGTCAAAATTCTCCACCTGGTTTTTCTGGGTATAGTATTCGAATACGACGTTGAGCTCCTCTTCGGTCAGCGCCGTCATATGTTTTTTCGGCGTATCAAAATATTTCCCCAGCAGCGCGATTACGTCCTTGCTCGGGACATTCAAATCCTTGGCCACTTCGTGGACCCGGTATTTTATCATCATAATGCAGATTCCTCCTTGTTCGCATCACCGGCCATCTGCGCCAGTTTTCCGGCCAGACCTTCCTCTGTCACCGCCAGGATGCCTGCCCGCTTTCCCACCGAAAACCAGACCTCATCCATGCTCATCGGCAGCCGCTGTACCGAAACGCCGGACTTTTGGCAAACCAGCGCAATCTCTTTCCGGGACTTGGGGGACAGATCGTTTGCCAGCAGCACCAGCCCCGCTTTCTTCTTTTCCACTGCTTCTTTCACCGCGTCAAACCCCCAAACCAGCTTTCCGGCCTTCCGGGTCAAAGACAGCAGGGAAGCAAGCTTATTCACCGCTTTGCAGTTCCCCCTCCATTTTATCGTAAATCTCGTCCGGGATCCGGCAGGAGAAGGTCTTTTCCAACCTTCTTGCCTTTCTGGCTTTCTGCAGGCATTGGAGATCCCGGCAGACGTAGGCGCCGCGGCCGGCTTTTTTCCCTGTCAGGTCCAGCGAAATCTCGCCCGCTTGGTTTTTGACCACCCGAACCATTTCCCGCTTAGGCTTCATCTGCCCGCAGCCAGTACACATCCGCATCGGGACTTTTCTTGTTTGCAATGTTCCATCTCCTTCCCGGCATGCTGAGATTATTCTTCCCCGTAAAATCCGCTTTCCGGCTTGATGTCGATTTTCCAGCCGGTTAACTTGGCGGCCAGGCGGGCGTTCTGCCCTTTGTTGCCGATGGCCAGGGACAGCTGGTTATCCGGCACCTTGACCACGCAGCTCTTGCTTCCGTCTTCTGCGATTTCCACCGATACCACCTGGGACGGGGAAAGCGCCGCGGCGATAAATTCCGCCGGGTCTTCCGAATACTTCACCACATCGATTTTCTCTCCGCCCAGTTCGTCTACAATCTTTGCCACTCTCGTTCCCTTCGGCCCGATGCAGGCGCCTACCGCATCCACATTCGGGTCCTTGGAGTAAACGGCAATCTTGGTGCGGGACCCAGCCTCCCGGGAAATGGCCTTTAATTCTACCGTCCCGTCGTACAGCTCCGGCACTTCCATCTCAAACAGCCGTTTGACCAGCCCAGGATGGGTCCGGGAAAGCATAACCCGCGGGCCGCGGTCGGTGGCGGCGACCTCCACCACATACACTTTGACATGGTCCCCTTCCTTCAGCTCCTCGCCGGGGACCTGCTCCTGGCGGGTGAGCATCGCTTCGGATTTGCCAATCTCCAGCGTGACCGAACCCCGGGTCGGGTCGGTGCGGATCACCTTGGCCGAAATGATTTCGTGCTCCCGGCTTTGGAATTCCTGCATCATCTGGCCGCGTTCCGCTTCTCGAATGCCCTGGCGGATGACATGTTTTGCCGCCTGGGCCGCAATCCGGCCGAACTGTTTGGTTTCCAACGGGATATCTACCACCGAACCGATTTGCGCCTTTTTGTCATATTGGTAGGCGTCATGAAGCAGAATTTCCGTATTGGGGTTTTCCACCGCCTCTACAACGGTTTTGCGGATGGCTACCTCAAATTTCCCCTGTTCCGGGTCAATCTCCACCAGCGCATTTTCGCTGCCGCCAAAATCCCGCTTCACCGCAATCCCGATCGCAGCTTTGATCCGCTCCAGCAGATACTCGGCGGGAATGCCCTTTTCCTTTTCCAGCAGGGCCAATGCCTCAAAAAATTCGGTGTTCATTACTTGAGTCCTCCCATATCGATTTCTTCATACAGCCGGACAAACGCCGTCTCATCCATGCCAACCGTCATTTCCAGCTCATCATCCAACAGCAAGGTCACTTTTCCGTCCTCGTAGCCAGTCAGCTGGCCGATAAAATCCCGTTCGCCTTCCACCGGCCGGATCAGCCGCACATGAATCTGCGCACCGACAAACGCGTCGAAATGCTCCGGTCTTCGCAAATCCCGCCCGATCCCCGGCGACGAGACCTCCAGGGTATAGCTTTGCGCAATGGGGTCCACTTCATCCAAAAGCGGGCTGAGCCGCCGGCTGACCGCCTCGCAGTCATCAATATTCACGCCCTCCGGCTTGTCAAGGAATACCCGCAGATACCAAACGGACCCCTCCTTTTCAAACCGAACGTCCCATAAATCCAGGCCCATTTCGTCGGTGATCGGGCGCACCAGATCGGTGACGATGTCAACGGTACTTTTCTTTCCGGATGCCATAAATCGCCTCTGCCTTTCTCCGGCCGTTTTTCGCGCCCCGCCGGAAGGGCAACCCTGCTGTTTCGATAAGGATAGAAAATCCCCTTATACAAACGAAAGAGCGGGAAAACCCACTCTTTCATCATCCATCCTTATACCATAGACTATTGTACCACGCTTTGCAGCGGCATGCAACCCCTTTTTTCGCCGTTCCCGGGGTTTTTCCGCCGAAAAAGGCAAACCCTGCAGGGATTATTCCCCCGCCTGGCGCTTTAGTCCAGCTTGGGAGGCTCTTCCTGCGCCACCGTCACCTGCTCCATCATGCTCTCCATATAATCGAGATATTCTTCTTTGGTAAAGGTCGGCTGGAACCCTTCCTTGAGCCGGATGGCTTCTCGGGCTCCGTCTTTGAGCAGGCGGTACGCCGTCAGGGCAAAAATTTTCGCCGTCAGCAGGTACGCCGTGTCCTCATCCGCTACGTCATAGTTGGGATTGTGCCCGCTGCCGCACATGCCGCCGGTATGGAACTGGATCAGCGGGAACAAATAGGAAATATCCCCATAATCCGTGGAGCCGCCGCCAACGGACTGGTCCTTGTCATTGGGGTCGCGGCGGCCGCCGCAGTCTGCCAGCACGTCGTCGATAACCTGCTCCAGGAGCGAAACGTCATACAGCGGTACGGTGGGCAGATAGCCGGGGGTGGTGGAAATTTCCACCCCTGCGCCGGTGCCCACCGCCCCGGCTTTCATGGCCCGGTTCACTTTGTAGTTGGCGTCCCGGATGGCCGGGATATTCCCCGCCCGCACCAGGTACTGAAGCACCACGTCGTCCGCAATGACGTTCACCGCTTCTCCCCCTTTGGAGACAAACCCATGCACCCGGACAGTGTCTTTGTCCCGAAAGCTCTCCCGCTGCAATTCCAGCGCATGCATCCCCAGCGCCGCCGCGTTCAAAGCGTCGATCCCTTTTTGCGGCGCGCCCGCCGCATGGGCCGCCTTCCCCCGGTACCGGACCGTCTTGCTGACAAAGCCGGTGGACGGGCTGTTGGCCAACCCCGCCTCGAAATCCCCCGTGGTGGAATGGTGCCCCACGACCAGATCGATGTCGTCCATCGCGCCGATGCGGATGAATTCACATTTCCCGCCGAAATAGCGGATCTTCCCCTCTTTGGCCAGCTGCTCTTTGAATTCCAGGTCCACGCACTCCTCCGCCGGAACCGCCATAAAAACAGGCGTACCGTCCAAAGCGGCTTTGACCTGCGGATCCGACAGCGCGATGGCGGCGCCCAGTACGCCGGTGAGTTGGGCATGATGCCCGCAGCAATGCGCCGCGCCGGTTTCCGGATTGGTATGAGAAGCGTTGGAAATCGGCAGGGCATCCAATTCGCCCATGATGGCCACCCGCACGCGGTTCCCCCGGGTGCCGGGCAAGCTGCTTTTTACGCCGGTCACCGCCATCCCTTCCTGGGGCGACATGCCCAGCGCCTTCATCTGGGCCGCAAACTTCTCGGCAGTGCGGTATTCTTTATACCCCAGCTCTGCGTGGTGGAAAACATCCCGGCCAAACGCTTTGATCTGTTCGGCATGTTCCTCAATCACCTGGAGGATCCGCTTTTCCAATGCATCCATTTTTCTCCGTCCTTTCTCCCGCCAGCCGGCAGATTCGATTCTTTTTTCCATCATACCAAATCCTCCCTCCAGCGTCAATGCGCGGACATCCGGGGACATTTTGGATAATAACATTGAAAGAATTGCGCAAATCCGGGGGTTTTTTTTGGAAAGAGGATTTTTCTTGTGTTTTGATGGGAACCAGAGTAAAATAACTCTTGCATTGGAAAAAACAATCAGCGGGAAACTCCCCGCAGGAAGGCGAAAGCAAAATGGAAAAGAAAAATATCAAGCGTTATACCCGCCGTCAGGTCCGCCGCAACCGGAGGATCGCCTTTTTTGCCCTGCTCGTGTTAGCGGCGCTGCTGGTGGCCTTATTGGTGTGGGGGATTAGCGGCCTGTTCCACGCAGAGGAAGGACCGGACGTCTCTTCGTCGCTCTCTTCCTCGTCGCATCTTCTCAACGGCCATTCCAGCTCCTCTTCCCAGGCGGAAGAGTCTTTGCCGGAAGAATCCCTGCCGGAATCCTCGGCGGACAGCGGCGCCTCCAGCCAGGCTGTTTCTTCCTCCTCCAGCAGCCAGCCTGTTTCGTCGGCCGCTTCCTCCGTCGGATCCGACGACCCTTATTATGAAGCGGATATGCCGCTTTTGGTCAACCCGGACCATTTGATGCCGGAAGGGTATGAGCCAACGGTGGTCAGCATCGGGGACGGCTACAAGCTGGAAACCAAAGCCGCCGCCGCTTGGCAGGATATGCAGGCTGCCGCTGCGGACGACGGCGTCTCCTTGTGGGCGATCTCCGCTTACCGCACCCTGGAACGGCAGACCGAGCTGTATGAGGAAAAGGTAGCCGAATACCAGGCCCTCGGTTATGATGAGGAGCAAGCCAAAGAAGAAGCCGGCAAATGGGTAGCGGTGCCCGGCACCTCGGAGCATTGCCTTGGCTATGCCATGGATCTTTGCTCGCTGGAAGACAATTTTGAAGACTCCGCCCAATTCCAATGGCTGCAGGAACACTGCGCCGACTATGGCTTTATCCTGCGCTACCCCAAAGACAAAGTGGAGATTACCAAAATCAGCTACGAGCCGTGGCATTACCGCTATGTCGGAAGCAACCACGCCAAGATCATTATGTCCCAGGGCATTTGTCTGGAAGAATATCTGGAACAGTACGGCGGATAACCTCGCCTTTTGCCGCTGCAAGCCGCCCGCTCCGGGCGGCTTTTTTCTGTACAAAGAACCGGCGGCGCCGTGTTTTTCCAAAAGATTTACCGCTTGTTCACAATTTGCGGAGGAAAAGCGCTTGCAATTCCAAAACAAATGTACTATGATTGTATTTAGCACTCCATAGCAATGACTGCTAAAATAAAACCGAGGTGGATTTTCATGGCAAACAAACAATTCAAAGCGGAATCCAAGCGGCTGCTGGATTTGATGATTCATTCCATCTATACCCATAAAGAAATTTTCCTGCGGGAACTGATCTCCAACGCCAGCGACGCCATTGACAAGCTGTATTACCGGGCATTGAGCGAAAACATCACCGGGCTTTCCCGGGACGATTTCGCCATTCATTTGTCGATCGACAAAGAAAACCGCACGTTCACCGTATCCGACAACGGCTGCGGCATGACCAAGGAGGAGCTGGAAACCAATCTGGGCACCATCGCCAAGAGCGGATCCCTCTCTTTTAAAAAGGAAAACGAGGCCAAAGAGGACATCGACATCATCGGCCAGTTTGGCGTTGGGTTTTACGCGGCGTTCATGGTGGCAGACGAAGTGCGGGTCATCAGCCGCAGCTACCAGTCGGACGAAGCCTGGTGCTGGTATTCCAAAGGGCCGGAAGGATATACGGTAACTCCCGCGCAAAAAGAAGGCCATGGCACAGACATCATCCTGACCATCAAGAAAAGTTCCGACGAGGAGGACTACGACGAATTTCTGGATCCGTACCGGATTGAGGGGCTGGTCAAAAAATATTCTGATTATATCCGCTACCCCATTCGGATGGAGAAGGAAAAAAGCCGCAAAAAAGAAGGCTCGGAGGAATACGAGACCTATACGGAAGAGGAAACCCTCAACAGTATGGTCCCGATCTGGAAGAAAAACAAAAACGAGGTTACCCATGAGGAATACTGCCGGTTCTACCGGGAAAAATTCTTTGATTACAATGATCCGCTGCGGGTGATCCACAGCGCCACCGAAGGGGCCTCGACCTACCATGCGCTGCTGTTCATCCCGGAAAAGCCCGCCTTTGACTACTATAGCCGGGATTTTGAAAAAGGGCTGCAATTATATGCCAGCGGGGTACTGATTATGGAAAAATGCCCCGACCTTCTCCCCGACTGTTTCAGCTTTGTCCGCGGCCTGGTAGATTCTCAGGATTTGTCTTTGAACATCTCCCGTGAAATGCTCCAGCATGACCGCCAGTTAAAGCTGATTGCTTCGCGTTTGGAAAAGAAAATCAAGTCGGAGCTGCTTTCCATGCTCCAGCATGACCGGGAAAAATACGAGGCTTTCTGGAACGGCTTTGGCCGCCAGCTCAAATACGGCCTGTATTCCTCCTTCGGCGCCAACAGCGAGTTGCTCAGCGACCTGCTGCTGTTCTACTCTTCCAATGAGAAGAAGCTGACCACCCTGGACGAATATGTGGGAAGGATGCCGGAAGGCCAGAAATATATCTATTATGCCTGCGGCGACTCTTTGGAACGCATCGACCAACTGCCCCAGGCGGAGCTGGTCAAGGACAAAGGATATGAAATCCTGTATTTCACCGAGGACGTAGACGAATTTGTCACCAAGGTCATGCCGGTTTATAAGGAAAAAGAATTCCGGTCCGTCTCGTCGCCGGATCTTGGGCTGGATACCGAAGAAGAAAAGGAAGAGGCAAAAAAGCAGCAGGAAGAGAACAAGGATCTCTGCCAGGCAATCCAAGAAGCGCTGGGAGAGCGTGTGAGTGAGGTACGGCTTTCTTCCCGGTTGAAAAACGCCGCCTGCTGCCTGACCGCCAAAGGGCAGATCTCGCTGGAGATGGAGCGGGTGCTCAACGCCATGCCCGGCGAGCAGAAGGTCAAGGCCGAGCGGGTGCTGGAGCTCAATCCCGACCATGAAATTTTCCCCATCCTGCAAAAACTGTATCCCGATCAGAAAGAAACCCTCGCCGATTATGCCCAGCTGCTATATGGCCAGGCCCTGATCCGGGAAGGGATGCTTCCGGAAGACCCTGCCGCCTTTGCAACTGTGATGTGCCGGCTGATGGAAAAAAAAGAAAAATAGACTTGGATTCTCTGTGTTTTTTTGGTATAATAAAAAGGTCTGTTGCGCATGGCAGGACAGACCTTTTTTTCTTTTGCTTGTCAAAAATGAGAAGAGTCCCTCGTTTGGATGAATAAGGGCCCCCGCCGATCAGGCAGAACGCCTGCTGGCCCGGGCCGGTAACGGAAACGATTTTGGAAAGGAGAATTGCGTTTTGGAAACTATTTTCAACGCTTTGACTTTTTTGGGAAACGAATTTGCGCTGTTTATCATTTCCATGATTCCCCTCATCGAGCTGCGCGGCGCAGTCATTCTTGGCGCTGCTTTAAAGATGAACTGGATTGTGGTGCTGGCGGTATCGGTTCTCGGCAACATGGTGCCCATCCCCTTTCTGCTGTTGTTTGGCCGCAAGATCCTCGACTGGCTGAAAACCATCCCCTTGTTTTCTAAGTCGGCCCATTGGTATGAGGACAAGCTGGTAAGAAAAGCCGATCAAATCAACGCCTACGCCAAATGGGGTCTGTTCTTGCTGGTGGCCATCCCGCTGCCGGGGACCGGTGCCTGGACCGGCGTTTTGGTGGCGACGTTTTTGAACATGAAGATGCGCCAATCGCTCCCCATGATCTTTTTGGGGGTACTGGCCGCCGGAATCATCATGGTCATTGGGTCCTACGGTCTGTTCGGGGCGATCCGTTTATTTTAACCTTTGCTGCAAAAGCGCCTGCTTTTCTCCCGGGAAAAGCAGGCGCTTTTTTTGCGGCGCGGCAGGTCAAACTTTTTCTTTCATCTGTCCACGGGCCAGCGTATAACAAAAGCTTTCATATCCCAAACTAACACCGGTTTACTCCAACCGTCCAACTCTCGCCGCCCGGCAAAAACAGCCAAAGAAAAGAGAATAATCCTCCCTTTCTGGCAAACAATAGAACAGAAATCTCCAGGACATCCGTTTCCCTGGCAAAATCCGGGAAAGGCAGGCATCCTTTCCAGTAGAGACGCTCATGGGAATTGGGCAACATCCCAGCCTGGCGGTAGACGGAAAAACAGACCAAGATTTCATGATACGGAGGAATTTAAAATATGAAAGCCACTGGAATTGTCAGACGAATCGACGATCTCGGCCGGGTTGTCATCCCCAAGGAAATCCGGCGAACCATGCGGATTCGGGAAGGGGACCCGCTGGAAATTTATACGGACAACGATGGAGAAGTCATTTTCAAAAAATATTCCCCCATCGGGGAGCTTTCCGGGTTTGCCGGCGTGTATGCGGAAGTGCTGCACAAAACCGGCGGCGCGCCGGTGGTGGTTTGCGACAGGGACCATGTAGTCGCCGTGTCCGGGATCCCGAAAAAGGAACTGCTGGAGCGCCGGATCTCTCCGTCGCTGGAAGAGCTGATGGAAGCCCGCCAAAGCTTTATCTTGCCGGCGGATGGATCGGCAAAACTGCAGCCGGTGGAGGGGTCCGACCGTCTGGCATTGACCGCGGCTCCCATTCTGGCGGCGGGCGACGTGTGCGGCGCCGTCTTGTTTTTGAAAGAGGATTCGGTGGTTTCCGCTTCTGACGCGGACATCAAACTGATCAGCGCCGCAGCGGCATTCCTAGGCAGACAGATGGAAGAATAGCCGTTTTCCCGAAAAAAGGCGCCGGAAGAACATTCCGGCGCCTTTTTTTCAGGTTGCCCCGCCTTTCCCGGCTGGGTGCAGAAAGGCCTGTTCCATCCGTATCCGGATAAAACAGGCCGTAAAACTCTTGGTTAAGACAGCAAATAATTTCCTTCCGCCTGGTAGAGAAAATACCCGCTGACCCCGCATGCTTCCAGCGCGCGGATCTGCTCTTGGATTTGCAGCGCCGCATCCTCTGCCGCGTCCCCAGGCGCTTGCAGCAGCGGCAAAAACGTCTTGTCCCCGGCAGCCTGCTTCAACTCGCTCAGCACCGCCTGGACAGATTCCGCCGGCTGCCCGGCAGGGTCCGCCACATCCGCCAACGACGACGGACGGCTACCGCTGACCAGTTGGGTCAACCGCAGATCCGGGCACATCGTCTGCACCGCATACTGCAAACCGCCCGACTCATAAGAGGACGCCTCCAGTCCCAGCATTGCCTGCGCCGAGGAAGCATAGATCAGCGCGCCTCCATTTTCCTGCAACAGCTCGTCCATATCCTGCACGAAATCGGACAACGCCTGCTGGCGGGATTTGGTCTGTGCTCCATACCCGGCCAAATCTAGGCTATATCCGGTGGGGAACTGCACCCCGTCCAACAGGACGGCGGCACATCCGTTTCGGATACATTCCAGCGAAAGGTCGGCAATATACATCTGCGCCACTTCCGAATACGGATTCAGCCAGCTTTTCCCGCCGTTTTCCTTGGCGTCATCCAGCCAGAGCATTTCCGTATCTTGATACTTGACCGCCGCTTTTTTTAATACCAAAGAGCAAAGCGGATCTTGAAACGCATAAATCCGAGCAACCACGGAAATCCCTTTTTCGCCGGCCAAGGCCGTAATCCCGGCCAGGTCCACCGCGCCGGGGATCTGGGCCGCCACTTCCGCCACCGTCTGGTTCGCCGATTGGTACAGCACCTGCCCCTGGTCGTTTTTGGCATCGATCAAAATGCAGTTGATCCCCTGCTGGCTCAACTGGGCCAGCATCTGGTCCAGCTGCGCGGAATCCTGCAACGCGGAAAGCGGCAAATAGACCCCTCTGGTCTGATCCAGCGAAAGGGTCTGCGGCTCTTCCGGCAACTGCTGGGAGACGGAATCCTGCTGCGATATCTCTTCTTCTATGGCAGACGAAGGCGTCTGCTCTTCCGGCAGCTGCATGGTGCCGGACAAGAAGTGGGAAACCGGCTCATACAACACCCATCCCAGGCAAGCTACGCCCGCCAAGCCGATCACCGCCAGCACCAGGCCCATCACTTTGGAGAAGGTGCTGCGGCCGCCGTAAATTCGTTGATGCCGTTTGATCTTTTTTTGTCCTCTCGCCAAGACGCTCACCCCTCCGTTTTCTGCATGGATGCTATCAAAAGCTTGCCCCTCGCCCGCTTGATTTATTCCGACGGGATCTTACGCGGCCAATTGATGGCCCACCAGCCCATATAAAGAAAGCGAAATCAGGCCCACATACACCAGTTCCGCCGGAAGCCCTCGAAATGCTTTGGGAATGTTGCAGATGCTCAAGCAGCGCCTGCCCTGTTCCAGCAAGAAAGCCGCCAGAAGGAAGGAAAGTCCCAGTCCCAGCCCATAAGCCATCGATTCCAGGTAGCTGAATCCAGAATATACCGTCAGCGCCATGGCGCCGTAGGCGGCGCAGTTGAAAAAGGCGATGGTGATGATCATGCTATGGGAAGAAAACCATTCCTTCTTTTTCCAGTTTAAAACCAGGCAGACCAGCCCGTATAACACCGCCAAAATGAGAATATACAGCACCGGGCGGACGTACAGCACCGATTCCCACCCGCCGATCGCCGCATTCAGCAGCGTAGCCGCCAGTGACGATACCGTGGTAACCCCGGTCAGAATCAGTCCGAACAGCAAAACCCCTTTGCGGCCGAATGGCACGACCAGAAGCGCGGTAAGATCCAGCGCTCGGGAAAAAACGGCATTTTCCAGCACCAGCGCAGTCAAAAGCAGGGAAAACAGACCCACTAGTGTATTCATCTGCCAACCCTCCATTTCTTTCTTTTCCGCTGAACCAGCCCGGCGACGTCATGGGCGCGGTCTATGCTCCACCGCAAAACCGCCGCCGCCGTACCAACGGCGATAAATCCGGCAAACGCATAAGCGATCGCCGGGAATTTCGCCGGCAGCGACAGCGGATGCCCCCACAGCGTATTGTAGGCCAGCAACTCCCTCACCGCCGATACCGCCAGCACGCAAACGGAAAATCCGATGGTGTGGCAAACGCCTTCCCACAAAGCCCAGATGGGCTTTTTCTCCTGGCACAGAGGAGCGCGCAGCAGCCATACGGAATTTAATGCCATTGAGGAAAAATACATTCCCAGCGAGTCAAACAAATTCGGCGCGATCCCCCGGGCCAGCAGCCGGGCCGGGATAAGCATCAGCGCCGCCAATCCCACGCAGGCCATCGTCCGCACGAACTGCGGCACCTTCTCCGGCAGCATTCCCAGCAAAGAAGCCAAAAACAAGACGGGAATTGTAACCATGGCAAAGACCAGCGAAAGGCCTGTCCCGTTTTTCAGCGTAAACGTGCCCACCACTGCCGGGGCCAATGCGAACCCGGTCACCAGCACAGGGTTTTGGGCGAAAATCAAATTAAGCCCGCTGCGCAGATTTCTTTTCGCTGAGTTTTGTTCTGGTAGCAAGGTAAACCCTCCTTAACCGGCGCAACAGCCGTTCGCTATATCGGTCTAATGTAAAGCTGAACACATTGGTCAGCAGCAATGCAAATGCAAAAGTTTGTTCCACCCGTCCAAACCGCTGGAACGAAATGGTGAAAATGGCCGCCAGCGCCCCATATGCCAGGCGGGAGCTGGACCGCTTGGGCAGCGTGCCAGGCTCGTTGAGCATGAAAATGCCGCCGAATACCCACATCCCGGTGGTCGCTTCATACACCAACGACATCGGCCCGGTATCCGGGATGCGCGGGAACAGCAGCATCGCCACCACCATGATCCCAAAGAACGCCGCCGGCGCCTGCCAGCTAATCGCGCCGCGGAACAACAGGTAAAACAGACAGGTGGCCAATACCAGGATGTTGGTCAGCCCCATCGGGCCTAAAAATTTTCCCAACAATAAATCCAGCACATCCTCCGCCGGCACCCCGCCCTGGAACAGGTTCCAAGCCGGACTGCTGGATAGCCCCTCCGTCACCGCCTGAAATGCCGGCGGGGCGGAAAATGGAGCCGGATAGGAAAACACCTGTGTTGGCCAGCAGGCCACCGCAAAGGCAAATCCAGCCGCCGCAGGGTTAAACGCGCTCTGCCCCACGCCGCCGAATACATGCTTGACAAAGACGATGGCAAAAACCGACGCGGAGATTACCACATAATACGGTACCGCAGCCGACATCATCAAAGGCAGCATCAGCCCCGTCACCAGCGGCGAAATATCGCGCGGGTACGGTTTTTTGCCTTCCAGCAACGTACAGGCCACGTCGCTGACCACCGCCGCCGCCGCAGACGCCAGGCCCAGCATCAGCGCCCTCAGCCCGTAAAAGAAAAATGCCATGAAATACAGCGGAATCAGCGCAATGACTACGTCCATCATGACGGTAAACGCCGAATCCCGGTTGCGCACATACGGCGCTTTTTGTCCCTGCTGCAGCATCGATCAGCCAACCTCCCTTTCCTGGCGCCGGCGCTTCATTTCACCTTTGGCCTGCTTGATATGCTCTGCAATGTCGATTTTGGACGGGCAGACATACGAACAGGTCCCGCAGCCGATGCAGCGGTGAATATCGTAAAAAGCAAGCGCCTCATACCGGCCAAGCTCGATATAGCGGTTGATGTAAAACGGGGTCAGGTTTTCCGGACAGACTTCTGCGCAGCGCCCGCAGCCGATACACTGATAACGGCGCTTTTTCTCTTCGTCCCGCAGCGCCAACACCGCCCGGGACATCGTCCCCACCAGGTAATGGTCCGGGTCTTCACAGATCTCCCCGGTCATGCTCCCGCCAATGATCACATATCCCGGCTCTTCCGCCAGGCCGCAGCGTTCAAACAGCTGGGTCGGCGTCATGCCGATGGAAACCTCCAGGTTGGTGGGATTGGCAACACAGCTGCCTGCCACCGTGACAAAACAGGTGGACTGGATCCGGTGCTCGTACACCGCCCGATATAGATGAATCAAGCTGCAAACGCCGATGAGGACGGTAGGGCCGTCCGCGTCGAAGTCGTCCATGGTCCGGAATTCCGCCGGGTATCTGCCGTGGATCCGGCGCACCTCCACCCCGTCGATCTCTTTGGGGATTTTCGTCTTCAAATCCAAATCGCTGAGGTTTTTGTACACTGCAAAATAAATTTTCGGGTTTCCCACTGCCTTGGCAGCCAGCCGCAGCCCTTCGCCCGCTTCCTTTTGCAAAAACAAAAGCGGGTTCATCTGGCTGGAAACATACGGCTCGTCGTCAATCGCGTCGCCTACCGCGACCCGGATTTTCATTTTTTTGGCTTTGGTCAATTTTTCATGCAAAAACAGGCCGTCCCGTTCATCCACAATATTGGCCAGCCGCGCAATCTCGATGATCTGATCGCCGGAAAGCGCCGCCCCGTCGCAGGGCAAATTGCTGTCGAACAGCATCCCGGCGTAATTGGCGTTCAAAAACGTACGCAATTTCCGTCGTAGCGCCGGTTCCTTTCGTTGTTCCAATATGATTCCGCGGGTAAAAAATCCTGCCACCCACTTCACCCTTTCTCTATCGATCTTGTTTGCGCCCGCCAGATCTGTCCAAGCGGCAAAGCGCCGTCAAGTCCTTTTTTCCGTCAAACTGCTTTCCATCCTTCGGCGGCGCTTGCACAGATCTGCGCAATGGCCTCTCCCCGGTCCGCAGCGCCAAACACCGCCGACCCGGCGACCAGTACATCCGCCCCGGCCTGCGCCGCAGTCCGGGCGGTGTTGCGGTCGATCCCGCCGTCCACCTGAATCCACAGCTTGCTGTCATGCGCCTGCGCCCACTGCCGCAGGTAGCCTACTTTCGGCATCATTTCCGGCATAAACTTCTGCCCGCCAAAACCCGGCTCCACCGTCATCACCAGCGCCATGTCCAGCTGCGGCAAAAACGGGTCCAGCACCGATACATCCGTCCCCGGCTTGATGGCCATCCCCACCTTGCACCCCAGCTGCCGGATGGCGTCCACCGTCTGCTGCGGGTCCGCGCAGGACTCATAGTGAAAGGTGATCATATCCGCGCCGGCTTTGGCAAAAGAAGGCGCATAGCGCAGCGGATCGCTGATCATCAAATGCACGTCAAACAAAAGCCCGGTAACCGGCCGCAGCGAGGCTACCACGCAGGCGCCAAAAGAAATGTTCGGCACAAAATGGCCGTCCATAACGTCAATATGAAGCATCTGCGCGCCGCCGGTTTCCACCGCGGCTACTTCCTGCGCCAGCTTAGAAAAATCCGCCGAAAGAATCGAAGGGGAAATCTGTATCATAAAACCGCTCCCAGCTGCCTGTTCAGGCTGTTTTTTGGAAAGAAAGCAGGGCATAGTACAGATATATTTTAAATCATCTGTCGGAAAAGGTCAAACAAAATGGGGGGAATTTTACAATTTCGTCACATCCGAAGCCGGAAAGACGCCGTTTGCAATTTGGAGGGTTTCCTGATACAATGAAAGAAAGCGCACTGCCATTCGGAAAAGACAAGAAAGGACCGGTGGAATCATGAAACACAATTGGTTGCAGAAATTGGATGTGAACGTGCCGCAGCTTGGACTTGGCTGCATGCGCCTGCCAACAGATGGGGACACCATCGACTATCAGCAGGCCCAGCGGATTGTGGATTACGCCATGGCAAACGGCGTCAACTATTTTGATACCGCCTATATGTACCACAACGGGGAATCCCAGTATTTTTTAGGGAAGGCGCTGGCCAAATATCCCCGGGAGAGCTATTTTTTGACCAATAAACTGCCGATCTGGTACTGCAAGGAACCTGGAGATATGGAGAAAATCTTCCAGGACCAGCTGCAGCGCTGCCGGACCACCTATTTTGATTTTTATTTCATGCATTCCATGAACGACGAGCATTGGGCCATGGCAAAACAACTCGGTCTTGTCTCATTTATGGAGCAAAAGAAAAAAGACGGCTCTGCCAAAGCCATCGGATTTTCTTTCCACGGCAACCTGCCGCTGCTGGAAGAAATGGTGGAGGCGGCGGATTGGGATTTTGTCCAGCTGCAGTTAAACTATTTAGACTGGGACAACCAAAACGCCAAAGGGTTTTATGAGCTGCTGGAGAAAAAAGGCATTCCCTGCTTCGTCATGGAACCGGTGCGCGGCGGCTATCTTGCCACGCTGACTCCCAGCGCGCAGGAAGTATTCCGCCAGGCGGCGCCTGACCGCTCTATGGTCTCCTGGGCGTATCAATGGCTTTTGTCCAAGCCGAACGTCAAGGTTGTGCTGACCGGGTCATCCTCGCTGGAACAGTTTGTGGAAAACGTATCCTTGTTTAACACCCTGCCACCCTTGTCCGAAAAAGAAGAAGCGGTCATCCAACAAGCAGTCAAGGAACTTAACTCCATTCCAACCATTCCCTGTACCGGATGCCGTTACTGCATGGATTGTCCTTCCGGCGTGGATATCCCCGCGGTATTTGCGGCGTACAATTACCGGGCCAGCCACCACACCATGGCGCAGGTCCGCAAAAAATACGAAGAAATCCCCGCAGGAAGCCGGGCGGACGCCTGTGTCAGCTGCCGGGTGTGCTGCGACAAATGCCCGCAGTCCATCGATATCCCGGCGCAGCTTGCCCGCGTGAAAGAAGAAATCTACGCAGAATAATCCGATGCATCCCATGCCGCGCCGCCTGGCACGGCATGGTGCTATCTGATGCGCCGCTTTGGTCTTTTCGGCTATTCAAGGGCCTGGGGCCACCAAAAAAACTGGCCGCGCTTGCGCTGCATCGTAACCGGGGCCTTCTTCATCTTATGACCCCCCTTTGTCTGGTGCTACTAAAAAAGCGAACTGGAAATCCAGTTCGCTTTTTTGTGTTCTTTTTCTATTTTTCACCAATAACGGTTTCGCTGATTTTTCATCTCCCGCCGGAAATTCCGCCGCTGCGCGCCGTATTTTCTCTCGTTTTTCACAAAGCGGAGAAGGTCTCCTCCGAAAAACAGGAAAAAGTTGACCAGCGAAGCAATAATCGCCGCCCTGGTCGCCCAGTCGCCAAAAATCAGCTGAAGGGCAAACAATGCCCAATCCACATAAGCCAGATATTTCATCTTGATAGGCAAAAAGAAAAACAGCAGGATCTCATGGTCGGGGAATAAAAACGCAAACGCCAAAAACAACGAGAGGTTCAAATAGGTGCTGGTGCCGTATCCGGTGAAAAACGCCGCGACGATCGCACCAATAACCCCGACCAGGTAGTACAGGTTAAACCGAAACGTCCCCCACACGTTTTCCAGTGTGCTGCCCAGAAAATAATAAAAGTATAAAAAGAAAAACAGGGAAATAATCGACGTGGTAGGCGGCACAAAAAGAAACGTGAGAAACCGCCAAAATTGCCCATGGACCGCCGCCTGCGTATACAACGCCAAATATCCGCTGAGGCTGATCCCCTGCACGGAAAAAATCACATCCCCGATGAAAACCGCCGCAACAGTCACCACAATATACAGCATCAGATTCGGGATTCCCAGGCGCCCAAACTTGCGCTCCAGTTTATCCAGCCAATTCATAACATGCCCCCTCGCAATCCTTCCGCCCGCCGCAGCCTTGTCCTGCGTCCTGCTTGGCAGCAACAGCGGTTTGCCAGTTATTATAACATAGTCTTGCCAAAAAGAACATTTCTATTCTGTAAATTTTGACAAAATCAAGAAAAACGATAAAAATAATTTGATTTTCGATATATATTTATTGACAAACAATAAATATAATGGTATATTGAAAAAAACGTTTTCGAGGAGGGACTTTATGAAAATTCGGATTATCGGCCAAAAAAGTCTGGGAATCGTACTGGAAAAGCTGTGCTGGCCGTTCTTTTTTCTGGGGATTGCCCTCACTGCGGCGCTGCCCTGGATCCTGGACTATTATGGCCGGATATTCTGGGAGGATTTGGGGACGGACTATCCCCGCATCCTTGCGGTTTTGTACCCCAGCGCGCTGATGGCGCTGAGTACCATCTGGCAATTGCGCAAAATCCTGCAAAACGTCAATCGGGGAAACCCGTTTTCGCTGGAAAACGCCCGGCGGGTACGCTGGATCTCCATCAGCTGCCTGGTTGTTGGGATCCTGTTTTTGGCGGGAATCGTCCCTTCCCTGCTGGCGCCTCTGCTGGGATTCGCGTTTTTGTTTTTGGCGGCCCTTGCCCTGGTCCTTTCCGAACTGGTCAAACAGGCCGCCTTGTTCAAAGAAGAAAACGATCTGACCATTTAGGAGGTGCCACTGTGCCCATTATTGTCAATCTGGATGTGGTCATGGCGCAGCGGAAAATCTCCGCTACCCAGCTGGCGGATGAGGTGGGAATCACCTTAGCCAACCTCTCCATCCTCAAAAACAACAAAGCCAAGGCCATCCGTTTTTCCACGCTGGAGGCACTGTGCCGGGCGCTGCACTGTCAACCCGCCGACCTTTTGGCTTATGAAGAACCGTCTGAACAGGAGGAAAGCCTATGAATCGCAACCCCGCAGAAGAAAACCGGTCTATGCCGTCGTCCAAACCTCCCGTCTATATTCCGCCGGTAAAACGGCCCGGCCAGATTCCTCCCCTGCAGCAGCCCCAGGGCAACCTGCCCCCACAGCAGCCTGCCGCGCAGAAGCTGCCGCAAGCCGGGCAAATCCCGACCGGTCCAGCGCAAACGGCCCCGCCTCCATCGCCGCAGGCCGCCGCACCGAGATCGCCGGGAGCTGGCAAACCAGGGCCATCCACAGCGGATGCCGGCCAACCAGCACAAGCCGCCGTTCCCTACGCTCCCCGGTATTACCGCCCCATCCCGCGCAAACAGCGGCCGGACTATCAATACCTAGCCAAACGCAGCTTCACGGCAAAAGGGTCCGCTGCCGTGCTATTTTCCCTCTTTTTCTGCATGGCGTTCAGCGAAATGGTGCTTTGGGGAAATTTGGGCGTTTCGGCGCCGATCCTGACGGTGGCCTATTCCCTGTTTGTATTTTGGTATTTTCAAGAACCTGGCCGGCAGATCCGCCCGTCCGCCTTTTTGCTTTCCGCTCCAATCGCCGTCATTTCCGCCGGGCTGTGCCTGAGCGTAACCGAATCCACTTATTTTCTCACCGTTCCATTTCTGCTTTGCCTGTTGGCGGTGCAAACCGCCCTGCTCAGCGGCATGCCCTATGGCCGCCTTTTCTCCTGGGAGACCTTTGGCAACCTGTGGGTGCGCCTGGTGGATGGGCCATTGTCCTTTCTGGACTTTCCGTTCCTGGTCATGCGCGGCCATAACAAATCGGAACAGCGGTCCAAAAATTTTTGGAAAATCTTTTTAGGGATTCTCTGCGCGCTGCCAGTGGCGGCCTTGCTGCTTTGGCTGTTTGCCAGCGCCGATGCTGTCTTCCGGGACGGATTGCAGCGGCTGGCGCAATGGCTGCGCATCGACTGGAGCCATCTGTTCACCGACCTGCTGGTGGGCGTTTTTGCCGGCGTTTTCCTGTCTGCTGCGCTGCTATATTGCCGCGGCGCACTTGCCGAAAAGCCCCATCCGGCCGGCGGGAAGCGTTTTGTAGACCCGCTGTTCGCCGTGCCGTTTTTGGGACTGATCGACCTTTCCGTCCTGGCTTTTACCCTTGTCCAGTTTACCTACCTATTCGGCGGGGAAAAGGGGAATTTGCCCGGCGGATATACCTATGCGGAATACGCCCGGCAAGGGTTTTTTGAGCTGGCAATCAGCGTGTTTTTCATCTTCGCCATCGCATTGTTTTTCCTTTTCTTCAGCAGGGACGACCGCCCCCGCCGATTTGGCGCCATCCGGGTGCAGCTGATGCTGCTCAGCTTGGGCGGCGGGGTCATCCTCTGCTCCGCTGTAAAACGCATGCTTTTGTACATCAGCGTTTACGGGATGAGCACCAAGCGGGGGTTGACCCTATGGTTTATGATCACCACCGGAATCTGTTTTCTCTTTCTCGCAGCCAAATGCCTGCTGCGGCGGTTTCCGCTGGCAAAATGTACCGGGATCGCCGTCATCGCCATGGTCTGCTTGCTGTCCTTGTTCCCTTTGGACGGGTTTGTCGCTCGCTACAATGTCAACGCGTATCTGGCGGGGCACACCGAAACGGAAGTAGACTGCGGCTATTTCCAGCAGCTTTCCGTCTCCGCCTTGCCCGCCATGGTAGATCTGTACCTGCGCGAGCCTTCCGACGATTTGGAATGGGCCATCCGGCAGCAGATCCGGGCCAATGAACAGCGGCATCCCATCTGGGGAGGTACGCTGGATCAAATTGGCATCCAGGAGAGCATC
This sequence comes from uncultured Clostridia bacterium, assembly GCA_944382905.1. GTDB lineage: Bacteria > Bacillota > Clostridia > Oscillospirales > Ruminococcaceae > UBA3818. Next base: position 33,953 of record CALWNU010000004.1, read on the forward strand.
CGCCTATTTTCCCAGGCGTCTGGCCCACAGGCCTGACGGCAGGGTTGCCGCGGCGGTTTTCCCACAAAAAAAACCTCTCTTCCCGTTGGAAGAGAGGGTTTTTTTGCATCTGTTGGCGCAACTCTTATTTGATGATTTCGCCGTAGACTTCACCCGCGCAGCCTGCTGCGTTGGATTCGTCCGTATCAATATGCATGGCCAATGCGAATTTGGGGCTGACCCGAACTACCACATCGTCAAACACCAGCGAACGGCCGTTGGAATCAATTTTTACTTTGACGACCTGCTTATCGGAAACGCCCAGCTGCTGCGCGTCCTCCGGCGTCGCATGAATATGCCGTTTTGCCGCGATGACGCCTTCGCTCAACTCCACCTCGCCGCAGGGGCCGACCAATTTACAAGGCGCGCTGCCGGCAAGATCACCGGATTCCCGGACCGGTGCGGAAACGCCCAGGGTTCTCGCGTCGGTCAAGGATACCTCGATCTGGGTGGCCGTGCGGACAGGCCCCAGGATGGTCACGCCGGAAATCGTCTTTTTCGGGCCTACCACATCAACCCGCTCCGTGCAGGCGAATTGTCCCGGCTGGGACAGGTCTTTTTTCGGGGTGAGCGCCGCGCCTTTGCCAAACAGGGTTTCCAAATCCTGCTGGGTTACATGGACATGGCGGGCGGAAGTTTCTACCAATACTCGATTGCTCATGGATTCTTTCTCCTCTCAAGCGGCCAGGGCCGCTCCCTTCATTGTATCTTTGTTTTCATTATACATAAGAAAAATTCTCCCTGCAAGGGCAAACGGAAAAAAGCAGATTTTTTGGTCGGAAAAAGCAAAAAACCGGCGACCAGGCTATGTTCGTCATGAAATTGGCGAAATTTGTCCGCTTGTTTACAAGAAAGCCATATTTTTTTGGGGAAAGTGTGTTATAATGACCAAGAAAACACAAAATGATCACATAGGGAGAACAACAATGCCGATCTGGATCCAAACCCATTGGCAATGGCTGGCTGCCTGGCTGCTGGCGGTCAACCTGGCCGGCTTTTTTCTGATGGGCTGCGATAAATCCCGCGCCCGGGCTCACCAGCGGCGCATTCCGGAAAAAACGCTGTTCGCCGCGGCCTGGCTGGGCGGCGTGCCTGGCTGCCTGGCCGGCATGTACCTGTTCCGCCACAAAACCAGGCATTGGTATTTTCGCTGGGGGATGCCGCTGATCCTGCTGATCCAGCTGCTGGCCGGATGGGTGGCTGTCCGGATGAAATGGCTGTGCTGAAAATGGCCTGTGTATCCGTCTATGGGAAAACTGCCTTGTAAGGAGGAAGCGTATATGAACGAAAAAAGACCGATGGGACGCGTCAAGCGCACCCTGATCTGCCTGGCCGTGACTGCGGTAGTTGGCCTGCTGTATTTCTATTTTGAGCTGCCGCCGATTAACCTGCACGCGCCGGAATTCTACACCTTTGTTTTCATCCTCTGCGCGGTATACTGCGCCACCGCCGTTTTTACTGCCAATTTTGGCATGCGTCTGGGCGGCGAGCGCCAGGCGATCCAAATTTCCGGGCTACGGGATTTCTGGCTGATGATGAAACAGCATTGCCTGATCCCATTCTTTCTGTGCCTGGGACTGATCGTGCTTTACCTGGGCGGATCGCTGTTTTCCAGCGTCATCCTCCGCGCGGGTTCTTACACCAAATTGCTGCAGGTGGAAAGCGGGGATTTTATTTCCGACGTGGAAGAGATTTCTTTTGACCAAATCCCCATGCTGGACAAGGATTCGGCAGAAAAACTGGGAGACCGGAAACTGGGCGAGCTGTCCGACATGGTCAGCCAGTTCGAAGTATCCGATCAATATAACCAGATTAACTATAACGGGCGGCCGGTCCGGGTAACCATGCTGGAATACGGCGATTTGATCAAATGGTTTACCAACCGCAGCGAAGGGATCCCGGCCTATCTGGTCATCGACATGGTCTCCCAAAACGTAGATGTTGTCCGCCTGCCGGAAGGCGGCGGCATCAAATACTCCACTTCGGAGCATTTCGGCCGGTACCTGATGCGGCATCTGCGGTTTAACTATCCCACCTTTATGTTCGACACGCCCATGTTCGAAATCAATGACGAAGGCGAGCCGTACTGGATCTGCCCCAAGCTGGAAAAGACCATCGGGCTGTTTGGCGGCACCGATATCAACGGCGCCGTGCTGGTCAATGCGGTGACCGGCGAAAGCCAGTACTATGAAGAGGTGCCCACCTGGGTGGACCGGGTGTACTCCGCCGAGCTGATTATGCAGCAGTACGATTATCACGGCAAGTATCAAAACGGGTTCATCAACTCGATTTTTGGCCAGAAGGGCGTTACCGTGACCACCTCCGGCTACAATTATATCGCGCTCAACGATGACGTTTACGTCTATACCGGCATCACGTCGGTGGGCGGCGACCAGTCCAACGTGGGCTTTATCCTGACCAACCAAAGAACCAAGCAGACCAAATACTATCCCTGCGCGGGCGCTACCGAATATTCTGCCATGAGCTCGGCGGAAGGGGTGGTTCAGCACCTGAACTACAAAGCGACTTTCCCGCTGCTTTTGAATATCCATTCTGAACCCACCTATTTTATCGCGCTCAAGGACAACGCCGGGCTGGTTAAAATGTACGCCATGGTCAATGTCCAGCAGTACCAGATCGTAGCCACCGGCTCCTCGGTGTCGGAATGTTCTTCTAATTACTCTAAGCTGTTGGCGCAGAACAACCTGGTAGAAGAAGAGGAAGAAGCGCAGCTGCAACAGATCACCGGCGCCATCGCCGATATCCGCAGCGCGGTCATCGACGGCAATACGGTATTCTATATCCAGCTGGAAAACAGCAATACCTACTATGCGGTTTCCGCCTCGGAAAATGAAATCGCGGCCATCCTAAATGTAGGCGACCGCGTCACGATTGGCTATATGCCGGATGAAAACGAAATCCTGTCCGCCGCCTCCATTCAGCGGTAACCAGGGTTCTCCGTTTGAAAAAAAGCGATGGGGCCAAACCCCATCGCTTTTTGTTATTTCTTTTTCTTTCCCAGCACGCCGAGCACCACTGCCGCAACAATCAAAACGCCGGAACCAATCAGCAGCCAGAAAACCGGGCCGGCAATGCTGTCATCCCCTGCGTATACCGGTACCAAGCTTGCCAGAACGCCAAAGGCAGCTGCAAACAACGCAGCAAATTTCTTCCTCATTATGGTCTTTCCCCTTTTTTCTATAAAATATGACTATGATTTCATTATAGAGAACCGAAACTCGAGTGTCAAGGGAAAGAAACCAGAATCGGAATGGTTGAAAACGGAAAAAACGGACATGCTAATACCAAAGAAAAAACGGCTATTCAGAAAGGAGCGCGCCCTGTGATCCCAGTCTTGCTTCTTGGCGGCTCAGCAAAACAAAAAAGCGCCGGGTTCCTTTGCGACATCCTGCGGACCCATTTTTCCGTCTTTCTTGTGTCCAGCGACCAGTTTTCGCTGCCCGGCGCCGGTTTCGATTTTGTCATCGCGGAACTGGACCAGTTGTCCACGGTAGAAGCTTCGCACCCAATCATCCTGTGCAAAGAGCCGTTTGCCGCCGCCAAACAGATCCGCCTTCCCCCGGATGCCATCGGCCTGCTTTCCTCGGGCAACCTGCCGGCCGCCGAATTTCTCTGCCGCTGCGGCATTTGCGCCATGACGTTCGGCATGTCCGGCAAGGACACGCTCACCCTGTCCAGCATCACCCGGGACAGCGCCGTCCTCTGCCTGCAACGCGCCATCAACGATCTGCAGGGCAATCTCTGGGACCCGGTGGAAATCCCATTGACCTTGTCCGGCCGGTACACTGCGTTCCAAATCCTGTGCGCTGCCTCGGTGCTGATGCTCAGCGGCCAGGCTGACATTTTAAAGCAGATTCTTTTTTAAAAATTTGGCAGGTATCTTTTGACCAGGTGCGACGATAATAATAGCACAAACGCAACAATCAGTTTTTGAAATAGAAAACCAAAGGAGTGTTTACACGATGACCAGCAACAACAAACATGTTGTTCCGGAAGCGAAAGCTGCAATGGAGAAATTTAAGATGGAAGCTGCCAACGAAGTTGGCGTCAACCTGAAACAAGGGTATAACGGCGATTTGACCTCCAGAGAAGCCGGTTCTGTCGGCGGCCAGATGGTCAAAAAGATGATCGAAGCCTACGAAAATTCCATGAAATAAGTTTTCCCCAACCCCAAAAAGGAGTATGCCTTTGGCATACTCCTTTTGCTGTGCCTATTTTTTTTCGAACAGGTTTCCACCGCTGCAATCAATGCCCACAATCAGCGGGAAATCTTCGAACTCCAGCCGCTTGACCGATTCGCAGCCCAAATCCTCAAAGGCAATGACCTCGCACTTCTTAATGCATTTGGCCGCCAAGGCGCCGGCGCCGCCTAATGCGCAGAAATACACCGCCTTGTTCCGGACAATCGCCTCACAGACCTCACGGCTGCGCTGCCCTTTCCCAATCATACATTTCAGCCCCATATCCAAAAGCCGCGGCGCGTAAGGGTCCATGCGTCCCGCCGTAGTGGGTCCACAGGCGCCGATGGCAAGATGGGGCGGCGTCCCCGTCGGACCCGCGTAATAAATGGCCGCACCTTTGATCGGGAACGGAAGCGATTTTCCCTCGTCTAGCAAAGCAAAATAACGTTTGTGCGCCGCATCCCGGGACGTATACACCGTTCCGGACAGCAGCACCCGATCCCCCGCATGGAGTTTTTCGGCCCATTCATTCAACTGGTTCACATTGATTCTGATTTCGTCCATTTTGAACACCTTTCTTCCCTACATGTTGCCCGTTGCCGGGTTTATCGAAAATTCTGATCCAAATGGAATGGCGCAAAAGTATGTTTTTCCTCTTCCGGCTCCAGTGCGGCTTCCTGCTGCGGCAGCATGCCCAGCCGCTCCAGTTTGCGGTCCATCCACTCCAGCGTTTCCTTCAGCTGCGCCCGCAACTGATCCACATTCTGCTGAAACTGCTGCAGCTCCCCTTGCATTTTCTCCAGGCGTTCTTCCTTTTCCCGGGTCACCTTCTGCGCCTCTTCCTCGGCCTGCGCAATGATCCGGTCGGACCTCTGCTTTGCGTCGATGACCAGCGTTCCGATCTTCATGGCGATCTCGTCGTATTTCTGGGCTTTGAACGCATGGCTTTCTGCTTGGAATTGGAGCTTATGGACCCGCTTGGCGAATTGTTGGATTTCCGCGTCCTTTTCCGCCAAGGTTTTTTGCTGCTTGTCAATTTCCTGGTTGAGCTTTTCAATCAGCGCTTGCGCTTGTTGGGACTGCTGCTTTTGCTCTTCCGCCGCCGTTTTCTCTTCTTCGGTGGGAACCTGGGCTTGCAGCTGCGCGATTTGCTGTTCCAATGCGGCAATTTTCCCATCCAATTCTGTTTTCCGCTTTTGATGATCGGCGTTCAGCTGATCAATATAGGTCAAAACCGCCGTTTTTTGGAATCCTCCAAAAACAGATGTTTTAAAAATCGCCGGATTGCTCATGCCTTTTCCTCCTATCGGGAACTGTATGCGCCAAAACAGCATACTATTGGGAATATTATAGCATGCCAACGCCCAAAATAAAAGAAAAAACAACAGCAAAAAATGATTTTTTCTCTTTTTTGCCACGTTGTTTTTCTTTCTGGGCGCGAGTCTCTCTCCCCGCGGGCTATTTTTCCTTTTTCTTTTCTTTTTCCGACACCGGGAACTCCTGTGCCACCAGCACATCGCACATCTTCTTGGTCATGCTGGAAATCCAGGACAGCTGCAGCAAAAGCAGTGCGGCGCTCTGGGGCGAATCTGCCGGCGTCTTCTCCAACAGCTCCTCCAGCAGTCCAGAAACCCTTTTTCCATTTTCCACACGGCTATCCAGATACCCGCCATACAGCGCCTTCCACAGTTGCTCCGAAGACGTCTGCCCCTGCTGCACCTCCCGGCCCAGATTTTGCATGACGCCTTTGATCTGCTGGATGGAAAGGGTCTGCTTGAGACGGTAAACCAAAAGCATCTGCAGGATGTGCTGTTTGGCGTATTTTTTCCCCTTGATCGGCTGAATCAGGCCGTCTTTGCTGTAGTTGTTAATCATCGTCTTGGTCAAAAGGCCGTCGGTCGCCTGGGTTTTATCCGCAAACAGCGTAGTGATCTGATCCATGTACAGATCCAAATCCGGCAGGTCTTCCAGCAATACTTCCTTTTCCTGTAACGGCTGCTGCAGCAGCTGCATCCAGTTTTCCATATGCTCCTTCCTTTCTTCTCAGGAATCATCCCGCCAATTCCCCATGCCGCAGGATCATCGATGGTTTTATTATATCGTACAGCAACAAAAATTACAATACAGCATTGCAATCTAGGCGAAACTGTAATATAATAGTCATATCATGTAGTTTTTAATACTATATTATATTATTTCAAAGAGGTGGTATCATGCCTTCTTTCATGAAACACGCCCGGGAACCCATCAGCAGCTACACCCATTTTCTTGGGGCGGTGGTCTTTGGGATCGGGGCGGTGCTGCTGATTTGCAAAGCGGCGTTCGGCGATGGCACAGACCGGCGCACATTGCTTTCCCTGTTGACCTTTGGCTGCTCCATTACCGCTTTATACAGCGCCAGCGCCTGGTACCATTTCAGCACCCAGGCGCCCAAGGTGATTTACCATCTGCGCAAACTGGACCATTCCATGATTTACATTCTCATCGCCGGGACTTATACGCCGATCCTCCTCACCTATCTGGCCCCTGTGGAAGGCATGGCATTTACCGCGGCGATGTGGATTCTGGCCGCCGCCGGTATTCTCATCAAGCTGTGCTGGTTCCAGGCGCCCCGCTGGCTTGCCACCACCTTGTACCTGATGATGGGATGGGCGATTCTGGCGGATGTTTCTATCTTTTCCCGGATGAGTCCCGGCGCGCTGGTGCTTTTGGTCCTGGGTGGAGTTTCCTATACGGCCGGCGGAATCATCTATGGGGTAAAAAAGCCAAACCTTTCCCCCCGTTTCGGCTTCCACGAGCTGTTCCACCTGTTCGTCCTGGCCGGCAGCCTGTTCCATTACCTGCTGGTCCTTCTGTATATCGCCTAACCTGCGGCTAAAGCCGTATGATCGAAAAAGCCTGCTTTTCAAGCAGGCTTTTTCTCTTTGCCAGCCCCTTGCCAACAGGGCGGTCATAAGCTATGATAATAGAAACTCCAGCAAGCCGCATCGCGGCGCCGGACGGCGGCTACCTGCCCATTGGCATGGCCGATCCATCTTGGGAAGGAAGGGAAACCTCTCCCGCCACGTTCTGGGCAAAGATGGCGCGAACTTCCTCCAAGTTCTGGGTCCGGCCCAGCGCCCACATCAGCTTTGTGACCGCGGCTTCGCTGGTCATGTCGTACCCCTGGACGACCCCTTTCTCCAGCGCCAGGCGGCCAGTCTGGTAAATGGAGAAATCGCTGCGTTCATACAGGCACTGACTGCACACCACCACGACGATCCCATGCTCGATCAGGTTTTGCAGCTGGGATACCAAATCCCGGCGAATAAAATGCAGCCCGCCTGCGCCAAATGCTTCCACGACGATGCCTTTATAGTTCATATGCAGCAGCATGTCAAAAATTTCCGGGTTCAGCCCCGGGGTCAGTTTGACCAATACCACATCGCTGCACAGCCGCAGTTCCGGGCGAAATGGGCCGGTCAGCGGCTGCAAAGCCGCCCGGTTCAGGCACAGGCCGGTGGAATCCACCGTGGCGGCGTAAGGGCCGTTGACGCTTTCAAACGCATCGAACCCGGTGGTGCGCACCTTGACCGCCCGTGTCCCCAAAATCACCTTGCGGTCAAATGCCACAAAAACCCCGGGTGCGCCGCTGGCCGCCATAGCAAAGGCGCAGCGCAGATTTTCCACCCCGTCGGTCAGCGGGTGGAGGATGGGAAGCTGGGAACCGGTCAGCACCACCGGAATGGGGATATTGCGCAGCATGAAAGAAAGCACCGAAGCGGTATATGCCATGGTATCGGTGCCGTGGGTGACCACAATGCCGTCGTACCCGCTGTGCAGCGCGCTGATCTGCTCGGCAATCAGCTGCCACTCTTCTGGCTGGATATTGGAACTATCCAGGTTCAGGATATCTTTGAACGTCACTTCGTAATTGGACGTGATCCCGCCAATCAGCCCCGCAAAGCCGCCGCTTTGCAAAGAGGGCTCCAGCCCGTCCTCCCCCGGGGTGGAGGCAATCGTCCCCCCGGTAGTCAGCAACAAGATTTTTTTCATAAAAATCGCCCTTTCCCTAAATTCTCTTTTCTAACTATAGCGAAACAGCGCGTTTTTTGCAAGAAATCTTTCAAAAAACGGGGTATTTCCCCGCCCATCCAACGCAGGATGATTCTGCGGCCTATGAAAGGACCTGATTGTTATGAAACAGCTTTTGCTGTCCCACGCGCAAACCTACCCGCAGATGCAAATCGAAGATTTTGTCAAATTGATCTACCAAAGCTGCCTGGGATGCGGCCACCTGATTGCGGACCCCGCCCGTTCGCTGCAGCGGCTGCAGGAAGAAGCTGCGGCGGCAATCTCCCGGCCGGGCCCTGCGTTCGAACCCCTTGGCCACGGGTACTGCCGGCTCCATCTGGGCGCGGTTTCCCCGGTGCTTTTGTCTTTGGAAACGCTCAACCGCATGTTTGTCTATTCCGCCAGCCAGCCGGCGGCGGGGATCCAAGACTTGTCCCGGGACCTAGCGCTGCTGGAAGACATGATCCACCGCCGTCAGCTGCCACCGGACCCGGAAAAATCCTCCCGGTTTTTGGCCCAATACCGGCAGGACCAATTCCCCGCCCTCCATCACAGTGCCGTGTTTTCCCAAACGTACCGGCCCGCTTACCGGGTGCTGCAGCAAAGCTGCCGGGATTACTGGGACGTTATCTGCGCCGTGGACCAGCTGCTGAGGCGAAAAAGGCGCGCCGTCATCGCCATTGACGGCGGCAGCGGAACCGGGAAAAGTTCCCTAGCCCAGATGCTGGCGCAAATTTTCAGCGCCTCGGTCATCCATATGGACGACTTTTTCCTGCAGGACTTTCAGCGCACAGAAAATAGGCTGGCAGAACCCGGCGGGAACATCGATTATGAACGGTTTCTGGCCCAGGTTGTCCCCCATCTGGGAGAACCCGGCGCATTTCGCTATGGAGTGTTTGATTGTTCCATCCGGCAGTTGTCCGGGGGCCGGGATGTGGAAGATTGCCCGCTACAGATCGTGGAAGGGGTGTACAGCCATCATCCCAAGTGGCGGGACCGGTTTGATTGGACCGTTTTTCTCACAGCGCCGCTGCAAACCCGGCTGCAGCGGATCCAGCAGCGCAGCGGTGCGTTGGCAGAGCGTTTCCGCCAGGATTGGATCCCCAAAGAAGACCAGTATTTTTCCGCTTTTTCCATTCCGGAAAAGGCCTCTTTGGTCGTCGATACCGGTTCCTTTTCTTCCCTCTCCAGACGCTAGCGAAAAGCCGTTTTTTGCTAGCAGACGCTTGCGCTCTGTTTTTTCCGTTTTTCAAATGCCACCGGCAAAAACACCAGGATAGAAACAGCCGCCGCAGCCATCGCAAACAAGGACAGCATGGTCAGGCCGGCTAGGTCCAGAAGAAAACCCGCCGCATAATTGCCGATGATCCCGCCCAGCGCCGAGGTCATCGCCGTTCCCAGCGAAATCGCCGTGATATTCAGCTGTTTTGGCGTAGTACGGCAGATGTATTCCACAAACAGATAGACAAAAGAGCCATAGCTAAGCCCCTGCGCCAGCTGGCCTATCACCAAAAACGTCATGGACGAAGCTGTCAGGAAAAAGAGGTTTTTCAGCAGAATCCCGGCCAGCGCAAACAAATGCAGCACCCCCAGCGGGTACCGCCGCATCACCCGGCCCATCACCATCATGGACGGAAATTCCACCAGCGCGGAAAAGAACATCAGCATCCCCAAACCCGCGCTGTCCCCGCCCAGGTGTACCACATAGTTGCTGATAAAGCAGCCGGTGGATTTGTTGGCAATATGATACAGCAAGCAGCTGAGCACAAAAAACACATAGGCTTTGTTTTTTAACAGGATACCGGCAGCTTCCAACCCAGAAACCCGCTGGATTTTTTCCTGCCCCGCCGCCTCCCGGGTTTTGTTACTGCAGGGCGTCCCCTCCAGCAGCCACACGCACACAAACATCAGCACGGCGAAAACCAGAAAGCTCGGTGCAATCACCCCGTCGCCAAACCGCGCGATCAGGTTGCCGAACCCCAGTGCCGTCAGCGCATACAAAACCGATCCCGCGCTCCGGGTCAACGGGTACTGTACCTGCGGGTCCTGCTCCCGCAGCGCCATTGTCCAGGAATCTATGAGGGAGGCGGTGGGATAAAACAAAATCGACTGCAGCACAATCGCCCCATAGCACAGCACTGGGCTGGCCACCGTCGCCTGGAGTAAAAATGCCACCGGGATCGCCATTCCTGTACTGAACAGCAAAAAGGTTTTGCAGGGAATAAAGGTGTCGGTCAAATAACCGATCAGCGGCTGTGCCACCAACGTTGCTACCGCAATCAGCACCTGGGCCTGCGCACATTCTACATTGCTGTACCCGTGGTCCTGCATATACAAGACCAAAAAACCAAAATAGGTACAGTATGCGCACCAATAAAACCCTTGAATCCCCATTAACAGAAGATTTTTCCGCCCGATCGCCGCAAATAGCCTTCCCATCCCGTTTCCCTCCATCGTTTGGAATTCCTGGAGAATCTGTAGCCAGAATAGCATATTTTTCAAGTCCCGTAAAGCCAAAATCATCCTTTCCCGGCTTTGCCGCGATCCAGAATGAAAAAGCCCCTAAAACTAGGGGCTTTTCCGCTTAATGTTCCTCTTCCATGAACTTGCGCCAGCTGCCATGCGGCAATTCAATGGCCGGATTTTCCGGCGTTCCTAGATCGTCCCGGACATAATGGTACACATATGCTTGTTCCATCTGCCCGGTCTCCAAATTTTCTACCGGGGCAAGAAGCCTTGCATACTCGTTTCTTGGGTCGTCCGGACCGTGGTACCCTTCGATTTCATCCATCAAATCAATGACGGCTGCAAAATCCTTTAACGTAACCAACTCGCCATAAACCCATCCGTCCCCAGCCTGAATCGCCGGATAGCCACGGTTGGTCATATGCCATACCCTTCCGCGCGTCCTGGCGGGGACCATGGAAATTTCTTGCCCTGCCAATGCCTTCTCGTAATTGTAAAAGCCTCGCATCAACGTCCCATATACGAACATTTTTTGAGGAGCCGTCGGCTCTTTCATCAGTGAATCTCTCCTCCTACAGCGTGGATATCCTTTTGGTTTTTGACAATAGCCTCTACCGCGGCTTCCAGCGATTCGGTAATATCCGCCAGCGCCATCGACGGCACATTCGCCTTGGCCACCACCTGGGAGGGGATAAAGGGCACATGAATGAAGCCGCCGCGCACGCCGGGGAATTGCTTGTGGATGTAATACAATTTTTCTGTCCTGCCGCTGGAAAGACTGCCTTTGGCAATCCAGCGACTTTACCGAGACCTTTTTCGCCGAATGCGATTTTTCCGCCCTTTCGCTGGAAGGCTGCCGGCTGACCATGGCGGACTTTTCCCGCGCCAAGCTGGGCCGGCCGGATCTGCGCTCCAGCGATATCCGTGGCGCTCACTGGGATTTTTCCCAGCTGGCAGGCGCCACCATCTCTTATGAGCAGGCGGCGGATCTGGTGCAGGCCGCTGGAATCTGCGTGCGCTGACCTTAAAAAAATCCTGTCCGAAAAAAATCGGACAGGATTTTTTTGAGAGGATGGGGGATCGTCAATAGCCCAGCGGTTCGCCAACCAGGATTACTTGAATGCGGTTGGCCGTCCGCTGCATCCCCATCCGCACAAAATCGCAGCAAATATGCCCGTCGCCGCGGCAATGCACGCACCGCCCTTCCTTGGCGCAGGGCGCCGAAAGTCCCAGCCGCGCCACATTTGCCGGCGCCGCCACCTGTTCCACCCGGCGGACTGCTTCCTCCATGTCCGCCACGATCTTGTTGTATCCCGCCACCACAATCACCTGTCTGGGGCCAAACAGCATAGCCGCCACCCGATTGCCGTTGCCATCCACATTGTAAAGCTCCCCCGTCTCGGTCAGCGCGTTGGTGCTGGTCAAATAGGTGTCGGCGAAAAAAGCGTCGCGCATCACCTGAGCGATGTCAGCGTCCTTGGCGTACCGGTCCAGATGCCGGTATTTGCCGCTGTTTAAATGGTCGATCACGCCGCATTCAAACAGCGTCATAGAGCCGCCTACCGCAACGGTCTCCCCCGGGCGGCACAAGCGATCCACCAGCGGCACCACTTCGGCTGCAGACTGCACATAATAAGCGCCCATCCGGTTTTTCTTTAGATTTTCCATGGTGCGTTCAATCCGTTTGTCCATGATACTGCGCAAATGTTGATCCATACGATTCCCTCCTGCGGCGGCCCTTCGGCCGCGATGCCTGCGTTTTCTTTGAGTATATCATATTTCCCCGCCGGAAAGAACAGTCCTTTCGCGCTGTATTCCCTTTCGGCCTTTTTTATTGTATAATGGGAAAAACGTCCTTGCAGGTTTGCTGTTTGGATGCGGCAAAAGCCGCAGCAGCCGCAGCCGTATTTTGGAAGGAGGTCTACCATGAAACAAAATCTAACCATTACCTGGCACGGGCATTCTTGTTTTTCCGTGTCTGCCGGCGGGTATACGCTGGTGCTGGACCCGTACGATGAAAGTGTGGACGGGTATGCGCCGCTTCATCTGACTGCCAACGAGATCCTTTGCAGCCATGGACATCACGATCACGCCTGGCTGCCTGCCGTCACGCTGCAAACCTCTTCGGATTCTCCTTTTCAAGTCCGGGCGGTCCGCACCTGGCACGACGACTGCCATGGCTCCAAACGCGGGGAAAACCTGGTTCATGTCATCCGCGCGTTTGGGAAAACGCTGGTCCACTGCGGCGATTTGGGGCATCTTCTCACCCGGGAACAAAAGGAGCAAATTGGTCCGTGCGATGTGCTGATGATACCGGTGGGCGGATTTTACACCATCGACGCCGCCCAGGCGCGGAAGGTGGCGGACCAGCTTTCGGCCCGGGTGGTGCTGCCTATGCATTATCGGTTCGGTGAATGCGGCCTGCCGGTCATCGGCGAAGTGGATGCGTTTTTGTCCCTCGCGGGGGAATACCCAGTCATCCGCTATCCCGGCAACAGCCTGGTGCTGGACGATGACACGCCCAAGCAGATCGCCGTGTTGCAATATCAAAAATAAACCGCAAAAGAAAGGAAACAGACCATGAATCTCATTACGCAATTTCTCCAAGACCACAAGGTGATGATCCTGGACGGGGCGATGGCCACCGAACTGGAAGGCAAAGGCCTGGATTTAAACGACTCCCTCTGGTCGGCCAAAGTGCTGGCCGAACGTCCGGATGTGATTGAACAGGTCCACTATGAATATTTCCTCGCCGGTGCGGACTGCGCCATGACCGCCAGCTATCAGGCGACCATCGACGGTTTCCTCAAAAAAGGGTACTCCCTGCAGCAGGCGGAAGGTTTTATCACTGACTCGGTGCGCATCGCCGCCAAAGCCCGGGACCGGTTCTGGCAGGACCCCAAAAACCGGGAAGGGCGCCCGTATCCGCTGATTGTCGCCGCAGTAGGCCCCTACGGCGCGTATCTGTCCGACGGCAGCGAATATCGGGGGGATTACACCATCTCGGAAGAAGCGTTGATGGAATTCCATCGCCGCCGGATGCAGCTTCTGCTGGAGGCGGGAGCAGATATCCTCGCCTGTGAAACGATCCCCTGCTTAATGGAAGCGCAGGCCATGGCGAAAGTGGTTGGGGAATTCGATCCGGCGCCGTGCTGGATTAGCTTCAGCTGCAACAGCGAAACCACCATCTGCGACGGCACCTCGATTGCTGTGTGCGCCGCCGCCATGGATGTGTTCCCGCAGGTCTACGCCATCGGAGTCAACTGCACCCCGCCGCATCTGCTTCCTTCTTTGATCCGGGAAATCCGCAGCGCGTCGCAAAAGCCCATCGCCGTCTACCCCAACTCCGGGGAAATCTACGACCCCATCACCAAGACCTGGCGCGGGACGTCGGAAGAAGGCGGGTTTGCCCTGGCCTCCAAAGAGTGGTATGACGCAGGCGCCCGGCTCATCGGCGGCTGCTGCCGGACAACCCCTGCGGACATCGCCCAGGTGTATGAATGGGTTGCGCCGCTTCGCTGACAGAAAAAAATTTACCGATCATTCATTTTTGTCCTGTTGTCCTATTCAAAAATGTTATGCTAAAGTAGAATCGTATGATTTCGGCCTGCTGCCTGCCGCAAAGGCAGCGGTTGTTTCGGCAATTTTGCCGGGCACCTGGAGTTTGCGCATGAAAATTAGCAAATCGATTCTTGTATTTCTTTTGGCAGCGGTCTTGCTGATGGTATCGCTGACCGCATGCAACAACAAAGAAGAGGCGCTTGTCAAGCGGATTACCGGGACCGACCCGGAACAAACGGTCATGACCATCAATGGTTCCACCATTTCCGCCGAACTGTACTATTATTGGCTGTCGATCGTCTGTGAGGACACCGCCGCCTATTACACCGACGGGATTCCATGGGATGAGATCGCCCATGACGACGTCACGGTTTCCGATTATATTGTAGACACCACCCTGGATACCCTCATCCAGTACCAGGTGGTTACCGATCTGGATCAGGAATATCACCTGCAGGACGAAGAAGATCTGCAAAAATACCTGGACGAGATGATCGCCAACAATATCGAAAGCTTCGGCAGTGAAGAGGAATTCGAAAAAAGCCTGGCCAATGCCGGCGTGACCCGGGAAACCATCCTGTACCTGTACGAAACACAGTATCTGTACAGCGATTTGCAGGATAAGCTGTATGCCGAAGGCGGCCCGCTGGAAGTAACCGACGAAGCGGTGCAGGAATATATCGACCAGCACTATGGCGCGGAAAACGGCAGCTATTCGGCAAAGCACATTCTTTTTAAAACGGTAGACGATACCAATACGGCTTTGTCGGAAGAAGAAATTGCCCAAAAGAAAGAGCAGGCGGAACAGGTCTTGTTCCAGCTGCGCGCCAGCGAGAATCCCCAGGCCTTATTTGACGAACTGATGGCGGAATACAACGAGGATACCGGCGAACCGGAAGAAGGATACACCTTTGGTCCCGGCGAAATGGTAGATGAATTCTACGACGGTACCGCCGCTTTGGAAGAATACGAAATCAGCGACCTGGTGGAAAGCCCCTTTGGCTACCATATTATCATGCGGCTGCCCAGCGAGATCCCCACGGTGGAAGAAACCAAAGAAGCCTATGCGCTGGAATTGTTCAGCACCTTATTCCAAGAACGGGTCAACAGCGCGAAAGTGGAGTATGTCTCCGATATCACTTTGATGGGGCCGGAAGCGTACTACACGGAATACGTCAAAGGGGAATAAGCAAAATATAAAAAAATAAGGAGCAGGAAAATCCTGCTCCTTATTTTTTTATATTTCCTTGACTGGTTCGGCGTCGATCTCATGCGATTGCTGCGCCTCTTGCGCCTTGGCTTCTTGCTCTTCCACCTTGAGCTTTCGCATAAACCGCACCAGGAACACCGCGCTGGTTGCCAGCGTCAGGGCGTCTGCCAGTGGCTGCGCCAGCTGCACGCCCAAAAGACCGAACATCTGCGGCAGCACCAAAATCAACGGCAGGAAAAAGATCCCTTGCCGGGAACAGGCCAAAATCGTCGCTTCCATGGATTTCCCCGTGGACTGCATCAGCATGTTGGTCGGCATGGACAAGGACATCAGCGGCAGGGCCACGCACTGGGCGCGGAAAGCAAGCGCGCCGATCTGAATCACGTCCAAATCGTCCTTCCGGAACAAGGCCACCACCTGCGGCGCGAACAGAAAACCCAGCACGCACAGGGAGGTCATAAGGATAAACCCCGCTTTCACCGTGAACCAATAGGCCTGGCGGACCCGGTCGTATTTGCGCGCCCCGTAATTGTACCCGGAAACCGGCTGGAACCCTTGGCCGATGCCCAGCATCACCGACTGGATAAACATAAAGACCCGGCCGACAATGGACATCGCCGCTACCGCCGCGTCGCCATATACCGCCGCGTTCACGTTCAGCGCCACCGTCGCTATGCTTGCCAGCCCTTGGCGGCACAAAGAGGGAAACCCAATTTTAATGATCTGCACATAGGGTCCCACTGTACGGGCGATATGCTTGACAGACAATTTGGTAATGCTCTTGCCCGCCAAAAAGCAGTACAGCAAAATGGCAAAACTCACGCATTGGCTGATCAGCGTCGCAATGGCGGCGCCGGAAATGCCCAGTCCCAATGTGAAAATGAAAATCGGGTCCAAAACCATATTCAACACGCCGCCCAGTGTCAGCCCGATCATGGAAAGCGCCGCCTTCCCCTCCGAGCGCAGAATATTATTCAGCACGAACGACGCACACATCACCGGTGCTCCGAACAAAATATACTGGGCGTATCCCCGGGCATAGGGCAGGATGGTGGGTGTGGCACCCAGCAGATGCATCAGCCCATCCACAAATGCCAGGCCGAAAATCGTCAGCAGCAGGCCGAACCCAATGGCGCTAAAAAATGCGGTGGAGCCAATGATATTGGCCTGCTTTTGTTTTTGCTGCCCCAGCAGCCGCGAAATCGTGCTGCCGGCGCCCATCCCCAGCGTAAAGCCCACCGCCTGGATAATGGCCATCAGGGAAAACACAATCCCCACCGCGCCGGTGGCGCTGGTTCCGAGTTTGGATACAAAAAAGGTATCCGCCATGTTGTAGATCGAACTGACCAGCATGCTGACCGTCGTGGGGATCGCCAACGAGATAATCAGTTTGGAGACCGGCGTTTTGGTCATCTTTTCATACTGCGCCTGATCTTTGTTTGTTTGTTCCATCGTCATCCTCCTTCTGGATTTTTGTCCCTTGTTACTCCAGCTCTTCCCCCGTCAAATTGCGATACAGGCGCTGTAAAAAGTCTTGCAACTGTTCTACTTCCTCCTGTGAGAACCCATCCAGTTCCCGGCGCCTGATCTGCTCAAAATGCTCTTCCATGCGAGAATAAACCCGTTTTCCCTCTTCTGTAATGGCAACCGTCGCCGCCCGTTTATCCCCTTGGCGGCTCTCCCGCCGGATCAGTCCCTTCCTTTCCATATTGGCAAGCAGCCGGGACACCGTTGCCGGCTCGATTTTATAATAATCCGCCAGTTCCTTTTGCTTGCACTGATCATGCTGCATCAAATAAATCAGGATCTTGGGCTGGCCAGGGGAAAGCCCCTCCTGCCCCAGGTAAGGGTACACCGCCCACCGCTGGGCGGAAAGCGCCTTAATTACCATGACATGAAACGGGATGCGCAATGTGTTTCCTCCTTTCCAGGCAATTCTTAGCTTTGCAACTATTAGCTATGCAACAGTTATCATTATAGGCTTTCGTCCCATAGCTGTCAATGATCGCTCTGCCGCAATTCCGGCTGCAATCGAAGGCTTTTTCCGTCAAAGCCCACAAAGCCGGAGCCCCCTCCCACTTTTCCCCAAAAAGACAGCGGCGGAGCATGCTCCGCCGCTGTCTTTTTATTTTGTTTCGTCCCAGCAGGCTCCGTAACTGCAAACCCAAGCGGGAAAATAGCCGCTTGCCCATGCGGTGCGCTGGGAAGCCAGATTGCTGCTGGAGGTGCCATAATAGGGGATCTTCCCCCGGGCTAGGACCGCCTGCGACAACTCCCACACCAAAGCGGCCGCCAGCCCCTTTCGCCGCCATTCGGGCACCACATCCACGCCGATCTGCCAAAGCATCCTGCAATCCGCGCTGGCCCCCGCCATCCCCACTAGGCGATCCCCCGCCCAAGCGGATACAGCCAGGACGTCTGGGCGCGGGGCGTTGCAGTCATATCCCAGCGCATTGGAAAAGCCGGGCGTTTCATACAGCTGTTTCATCCCCTGCTCCTCAGTCCACGCCAGACGGATCCCCTGGGGGATTTGCCGCCGGCACCGCTGCTGCCGGGCCAGGTCCGGCAAAAAATAATGCCCCAGGCTTCGCACAAACGGCTGGGCCCATACCTGATCCCGCTCCATCCCCGCCAACCGCTGCTGCAGCTGCGGCAGGATCCGCTCCGCGGCGCTTACCACCGTCCCCGCTCCGAAACTAACCAGCTCCAGCGCTGGCTCCCGGATGGGGAATGGGCGGCGGCCCGGCAGCGCCGCAAAGGGGAAAAACTGTAATCCCGGCCGGTCAAAATCTTCCCTACGGCAATTCAGATCCACAGCCAGCTGTTCCTTTGCCAGAAACAAAACCTCTTTCTGCATCATAGGCAATCCTCCTTGCAAAAGGGCAAAATCGCCCCATATTCCTGCACCAGCCGCTCCCACGAGCACGCGCAATTGGCTGGGCTGGTCGAGGGCAGGCAAATAGCTTCCCGGCCTGTTTTGGGCAGGCAGTACCGCCTGTAAAGTTCATCCGCTTTCCGGCCGGTGGTAAAGACCGCCTGCACCGGCGCCTGCGCGAGAATCTGCTCCACCGGGTTTACCTGGGGGTCGCGGATGCTGCCGTCCCCGGCGCCGCGGATCCAGCAGGAAGCCAGCACATCCCACAGCGCAATTCGGTGGCGCAGGCAAAAATCCTTTTTCTGCTGCGTTTGCCCCGGGACCGGTTCTTGGAACAGCTGCGCCAAAACCGGCCAGAACCGGTTGCGCGGGTGCCCGTAATAAAAGCCGCTTTCCCGGGATTTGGGCGACGGCATCGTCCCCAACAAAAGTACCCGGGAACGTTCGTCATACACCGGCTCCAGCGGATGGCTCACATACTGCAATTCCATCTTAATCCAAATCCTTTACAAAACAAATGATACGTCCCGCCTCCAAAAACCCGCTGCGCAGATGAAACTGCCAACTTTCCACATTTTCCAGCGCGCAGTCAGACCCCATTTCCCGACAGCCTTTTTCCCGGCTCCATTGCTCGCACCTGGCCAGCAACTGCTTGCCGACGCCCTGCCCCCGCTGCGATGGCAGAACGAAAATCCCCTCTAAATATCCCACCGGGGAGCTGGAAGCCCCCTCCACGTAGTCGCGGCGCAGGCTGCATTGCGCAAATCCCACCGCCTTCGTTTGGACATACGCCAAAAACACCGCCGCGTCCTCTTGGGCCAGCAGGCCGCGGAATTCCTCCTCCAATTCTTCTTTGGTGTGGGACGGCCACAACTGGACGGCCAGCTGGGCCACCGTTTCCCATTGACACGGTTTCGCTTGTCTAATTTCCATGTTGCCACCTCTTTTTTGATGTTTTCCGACAAAATATTACAAATAGTATTGTTTTTTGCCCCATTTCTCGCCTTTGCTTCCCTCTGCTTTTATGCTAAAATAAGACAGATGCCAATTCTGCTAGGTTGCTCCGGCGAATTCGGCCACGCGCGGGAGGGGTGTTTTTTTGCCATATTTTGTATTTGTTGTCAATCCAGTAGCCGGAAAAGGCGTCCATACCCAGCAGCTTTGCCGCCTGATCCAGGACTTTTTCGCCACGCGGAAATTGGACTATGAAATCTACAGCACCACCGGCTGCGGAGACGCGCTGGCATTTGTGCGCGCCTATCCGCCGGCGCCGGCGGGAACTACCGTATGTTTTGTAGCCTGCGGCGGCGACGGGACCCTCCATGAGGTGGTCAATGGCGCCGCCGGCAGAACGGATTGTACCGTTGGGGTAATCCCCTGTGGTTCCGGCAACGACTATGTCAAAAATTTCGGCAGCCTGGATCTGTTCACCGATTTGGAACGGCTGGTCCAGGGCGCGTCCTATCCGGTGGACCTGCTGGACTGTTCCGGGGAATATGCAGTCAACCTTTGCAACATCGGGTTTGACGCAAGGGTCGCCTTCCACATGGCCAAATTTAAGCAGCTTCCCTTTGTTTCCGGCCCGCTGGCCTATACGCTGTCCTTGCTTTTCTGCCTGTTTGGCCCAATCAGCAGCGCCATGACCATCGGCGTCGGAAGCGACAAGCCCTGGTCGGACCGGCTCATTCTGGCGGTCATCGCCAACGGCTTTTGCTACGGCGGCGGATACTATCCCGCCCCGGACGCCTGCACCGCCGACGGCATACTGGAATTCTGCGGGATCCGCAGCGTGTCCCGCCTGCAGATTTCCCGCTTTGTGGGGCTGTATCAAAAAGGCAAGCATCTGGCGGATTCCCGCCTTGCGCCAAAAATCATCTATCAAAAAGGGCAGGCGGTCCATATCCGCGGGAAAAAACCGCTGGTAGTTTGCCTGGACGGGGAAATCCGGCTCAAACAGGAATTGACAGTCCAGGTGCGGCCGGCGGCGTTGTCCCTGTGGCTGCCAGCCGGCGCAGTGCCGCGTAACCTCCCCGCGGCCTATCGCTAAAGGCCTTGTTTGGCCTGCCGCTTTGCGGCGGCGTAAGCCGCTACTTTTTTCCACAAAAGCCATAAGGCCCATCCAGCCAGCACCCCGGCCAACACCCCGGCGCTGTCCAACGCCACATCTGCCAGGCGCCCGCTGCGCCCCGGCACCCACAGCTGGTGCAACTCATCACTGGCCGCATAAATCGTTCCGGCAGCCCAGGCGCAGCACTTTGGCCATCGGATGTTTGGCAGGGTGCGGGCGTCCAGATAATACAAGCCGCCCAACACGGCGTAAACGGAAAAATGCGCCGCTTTCCGCACCAAAAACTGCACGCTTGCAATCCATGCCGCCTGTTGTGCCGCCGAAAGGGCAGAAAATCCGGGCCAGAACCAAAACGCTGCGCAGAATGTCGTCGCCGCGCTGAGCTGGGAGGACCCGGTCCCGTCCTGTGCCGAAAAGGCAAAAATCACCGCCATCCACAAAACGCTTGCCACCCAAACCCAAACAGGCCAACGGCCGCCAACATGTTTTCTTGTTCTTTGTTCTTTTTCCATCTTCCGATCCTTTGCTTTTTCTCCGCCCCAGGGAAGAGCTGTCTTTTGCGCCGGGTTGGTCAGGCGATCTGCTGCAGATCGCGGGCCGCTTCCTGCTCGGTGTCCGCGGAAAATAGGAACCGCCCCTGGGCATCCAATACTTCTACATGTCCACATACCCATTGTATCGTATATTCCATGAAAACGCCACCCTTCTTTGGATGGCTTTATTGTAACATGGTCCCTGTCCTATAATCCGGACAGTCAGATTCGGGTTCCGGCTTCTTAAAAAAAGGCGGCAGAATACTCTGCCGCCTTTTTTGCTTCATTATTTAACCGACCCCAGCCGCCGTTTCTATTGGGGCAGGTTGTCGCACGCGATATAGGCCCTGACCGAAGCGGAAGAAGCATCCGGTCCGTCAAACCAAAACGCGCCGTAACACTCCATCCCGGCAAGGGTCATGGAAAAATCTGCCCGGTAAAGTCCGGTTTGCGTATCCTCAACAGCCTCGCCCAGCGCAACAAAAATGGCGATGTCTTCATAGGGCATCCCGAGATAAATCTCATCGGAAAACCAGGCGCCATCGTTGATTTCCACATAGGAAACCTGGCTTTGCGGCTGATCGACGGGATCCGTCGTCCCAAAGCAAAACCCTTCCGCCGGATAGGAAAGCAGGGAAGCCCCCTCCATCTGTTCCAGCGTATACTCCTCGCCGAAGGACTCCCAAACCTGCTCCAGCGGTTCCCCGATATACCAAATGCCGGTCCCTATACTGGCATTGGTCCCGGTGGAACTGTCCTCGGTATCGCAAAAATACATGAGATAGTAGACAATCCCGTCTGCATCGTAGTAGGCCGAAAAATATGCGTCGCCGTTTTGGCCGGCAATCATATCCCCAAAATCTTCCAGGTCAGATACATACCCGCCGGCGGCTGACATGGCTTGGTCACAGTCCATTCCGATCGACACGCCGCATATGGTAAATCCCACATCGCGGTCGCTGGCCACCAGCGTGCTGATGCCCCCTGTCTCTTCCTCAACAATTGCCATCAGAGAACCGTCCAGATTGGTATAAGTATCGTCATACCCGGTTAGTACCACACCGATCCCGCTTTCCAGCTCATCAATGCCAAGGCCCAGATACCCGCTCAGTTCTTTGCCGTTCTCCTCCACCGGAATGGTCTGCGTCTGCCCGCCGTCGATATCGACGTTGGAAATGATGGTGTAGGCCAAGATTCCACCGACCAAAACCACCGCCAGGATCAAAACGAGAACCACCGCCGCGACCACCACCGGGATCACCCAACGGTTTTTCTTCTGCGGGGCGGCGGCAGGCCCCGGATACGCCGGCGGGATGGGGCCGGGCATCGCCTGCTGCCCGCCGGATTCCCCGCCGTCCAAAGGCACGGCGGCCGGCTCTTGCTGGTCTTTCTCCTGCTGTTGTTGCAGGGGCGCCTCCTCTTGAGAAGCATCCTGAACTTGCCACCCGCAGTTCGGGCAGAAACGGTCTTTTTCTTCCAACGGCTGGCCGCATCGGCTACAAAACACTACGCAGTCCTCCCAACACCTTTTTTCTTATCATACCCCAAATCTTCCCGGATTGCAACGGAGGCAGCTGCCGCGCCGCAGATTATTCCGCCTGGGAATGCGCCGGCTGTTTAGCGGGTTGTTCTGCCGGCATCTGTTCCCGCGCGACCGCCAACATCAACTTGATCCGGTTTTCCTGGTTGACGCGCGTGGCGCCGGGATCATAATCAATCGGCACAATATTCGCCTGCGGGTACAGCGTTTTGATCTTGCGGATCATCCCTTTGCCCACAATATGGTTGGGCAGGCACCCAAAAGGCTGGGCGCAGACGATGTTCTCATAACCGCTCTCCACCAATTCTACCATTTCCGCGGTCAGCAGCCATCCTTCGCCCATTTTGCAGCCATACCCAATCACGGGGGCGACCATTTTTTTCACCTGGCTGTAAGCAGAGGGCGCCACAAACCGGGGATGGCGCTTAGCAGCGCTGATCACCGCCCCTTCAATCCGGGTCAGGTACTGCATCAGCAGGTCGATCACCGCGTATTTGGCGCGGCTGCCGCCATACAGCTTGATGTCTTCCAGCCGGTTATCCACTTTAAACAGCATAAAGCCAATGACCCCCGGCACCATGACCTCGCAGTCCTGGCTATGTAAAAAATCTTCCAGATGATTGTTGCCCAGCGGGGAATATTTGACATAAATTTCCCCTACAACGCCTACTTTGGTAATCTGCCGCGGCG
>CALWNU010000005.1 GCA_944382905.1 uncultured Clostridia bacterium
TTTTCCAAATACCGGTGTGCCTGCTGCTCATCCATATTCTGCTTCTGGATCAACATCCACTTTGCCCGGTTGACCAGCCGGATCTCCTCCATTTTTTCCTCGATGGACTGGGTTTTCTGCTCCGCGGCGCGAAGCCGTTCCCGGGCGCTGACCATCCACCGCAGGGCAGCGGCGATAGCCGTGTGGGAAGTCGGTTTGGTGAGGGTAAACACCCCGTGCCGTGCCGTCTCGTGATAGATTTCCCCCGCCAGATCCGCCCGCACGATCAATAGCGCCACCGTCCCCTTGGCCCGGCAGACGTCCGACGCGAACCGAATGCCGCTGTCGTCCGGCAACGGGGAATTGACGATGACAAAATCAAATGCCTGTTCGGCGAAAACCCGTTTTGCCGCCGCCACGCTGGTTACGGAAAAAACCGGGCTGTCAGTTCCGGCCGGAAGCAAGCCCGGCAGAGCGGCGCTCAACTTTTCCGACGCCGAAACAACGAGGATGCGGTATCCCCATTCCTCTAAGCGCAAGGAAGTTCCCCCTTCTTTCACCGGACGTTGGTTCGGCTGCAGTAAATATCCAGGATAGCGGCGGGCAGATGGGACTGAATAAACGGGCTAGACGCGGCGGCCCGGCAAGCGTAGCTGAGGTTTTCCGGCAGCTTGGGAAAGCGCTCCAGCACGGCCGGATCCGCCTGATAGAGGTTGAAATCCGCAGGGTCAGGCAGCGTCAGCCGCTGGCCGATCCCCTCCAGGCCGGCATAGATCATCAGCGCAAACGCCAGATAGGGGTTGGCCGCAGGGTCAGGGGAGCGTACTTCCGCCCGGCGGTATTCTCCCACCGCCGCCGGGATGCGTACCAGCTGGGACCGGTTTTCCCGGGACCAGCAGATATACCGAGGCGCTTTCTGTGCGCCGAAACGCCGGTAGGAATCCTCCGTGGGGTTTAAAAATGCGGTCATTTCCCCGACCCGGCGCAAAATCCCGGCAATCATGGCGGGAAACGGGTCCCAATCCTCCTTTGTCTGGACCGAAAGGTTGATATGGAACCCGTTGCCGGGCTTTCCGGCCAGAGGTTTGGGCCCGAAATCCACGGCGATCCCGTTGCGACGCGCCACGGTTTTTACAATGGTCTGGAAGGTCATGGTATTATCCGCAGCTGTGAGCGGGTCGGAATAGCGAAAGTCGATCTCGTTTTGCCCTGGCCCCTCCTCGTGGTGGGCGCTTTCCGGACGGATGCCCATCTGCGCCAGCGTCAGGCAGATTTCCCGCCGGATAGCCTCGCCCCGGTCCTCTGGAGCCGCGTCCATATATCCGGCCTCGTCGTAGGGCCGGCGGGTGGGCCGCCCTTGTTCGTCCAGCTCAAACAGGTAAAATTCCTGTTCCGCCCCCACCGAGAACCGGTATCCTGCCTGAGCGGCGTCTTCCACCGCTTTTTGGAGCAGCCTGCGGGTATCGCAGGCAAACGGCGTCCCGTCCGGATAGGTAACCGAGGAAAACATGCGCACCACCTTGCCCTGTTCCGGGCGCCAGGGCAGCGCCATCAGGGTATCTGCTTCGGGGTGCAAAAATAGGTCGGAGCGGACTTCGCCGCCGAACCCGGGAATGGCGGATGCGTCAAACGCGATCCCGTCGGAAAACGCCCGGGGCAATTCCTCCGGCAGGATGGCGATGTTTTTCTGCCTGCCGAATACGTCGCAAAACGCCAGATGGATAAATGCCACCTGTTCTTCCCGGATATACTGTATCACTTCTTCTTTGGAATATTTCATCCGAAACGACCTGCTTTCTTCCGGTTTGCCGCGGGGCCTGCCCGGACAACCCGTTTGTGCTTGTTCATGCCTTTTATTATAGCATAGCGCAGGGCCTTTGCCAATGCCGGCGGGGGAGGGGAAGGCGCCGGTTCAGAGATCTTGACAAAACAGAATGTTCTGCGTATAATATGGGTCGGAAAAAAGGCAATGACGTCTTTTGTGGGATACCATAAAAGGGGTCGTTGCCTTTTTTTGCGTTGGCGCGCCGCCGCAGGCCGAAAGGGGGAGCGGGCCCGGGACACACAGACCACAATCCGCCGGGGCGAATGGCGGCAACAATCGGCCCGGCAAAAAGCAGGGAACAAGGAGGACGATGGCATGACGAAATACATTTTCGTAACAGGCGGGGTGGTGTCCGGCCTGGGGAAGGGGATCACCGCCGCGTCGCTGGGGCGGCTGCTCAAGGCAAGAGGGCTGAAGGTGGCGGCCCAGAAGCTGGATCCTTATATCAATGTGGATCCCGGCACGATGAGTCCCTACCAGCACGGGGAGGTCTATGTGACGGAGGACGGCGCGGAAACCGACCTGGATTTGGGACACTATGAGCGCTTTATTGATGAAGACCTGAACCAGTTTTCGAATCTCACCACCGGCAAAGTCTACTGGAATGTGCTGAACAAAGAACGCCGCGGGGAATATCTAGGTTCCACCGTGCAGGTTATTCCCCATATTACCAATGAAATTAAAGAGTTTGTCTATAACGTAGGGAAAAAGACCCAGGCGGACGTGGTCATCACCGAAATCGGCGGCACCATCGGAGATATCGAATCCCAGCCGTTTATCGAGGCGGTGCGCCAGGTCTCTTTGGAGGTCGGCCGGGAAAACAGCTTGTTTATCCATGTCACGCTGGTACCGTATCTGCGCGGGTCCGGCGAACACAAATCCAAGCCCACGCAGCATTCGGTGAAAGAACTGCAGGGGATGGGGGTGAACCCGGACCTGATTGTTCTGCGCTGCGACGAGCCGTTGGAACCGTCGATTTTCCAAAAAATCTCCCTGTTTTGCAATGTCAAGCCGGACTGCGTCATCGAAAACCGTACTTTGCCGGTGTTGTACGAAGCACCGCTGATGCTGGAGCAGAGCCATTTTTCTTCCGTTGTGTGCCGGGAACTGGGCATTGACGCGCCGCCGGCCGATCTGGCGGAATGGGAAAGGATGGTGCGCCGCATCAAAGCCCGGACAAAAGAGGTAACCATCGGACTGGTCGGGAAATATGTGGGGTTACATGACGCGTACCTCTCTGTGGCGGAAGCGCTGGAGCACGCAGGGTACTTCCATCAGGTCCAGGTCCGGATCCGCTGGATTGATTCGGAGACGATCACCCCAGAAACCGCGGCGGAACAACTGGCCGGGCTGGACGGCATTTTGGTCCCCGGCGGGTTTGGCAGCCGCGGCATCGAAGGGATGATCGCCGCCGCCCAATACGCCCGGGAGCAGCAGCTGCCCTATTTTGGAATTTGCCTGGGCATGCAGATCGCAGTGATTGAATACGCGCGCCATGTGGCGGGTATCCAAGACGCCAACTCCGGGGAGTTTGACGAACAGTGCGCCCACAAGGTCATTGATTTTATGCCCGGCCAGAGCAGCATGGTGGACAAAGGGGGCACGCTGCGTCTGGGGGCCTATCCGTGCCGGATTCTGCCCGGCAGCACCCTGGAGCGCTGCTATGGGTGCGGCCTGGTGCAGGAACGGCACCGCCACCGGTACGAATTAAACCCCGCATACGCAAAAACGCTGCAGGACGCGGGGCTCGTTTTCAGCGGTACTTCGCCGGACGGCAGGCTGGTGGAAACGGTGGAGCTCACCCAACGGCCGTTTTATGTGGGGGTTCAATACCATCCGGAATTCAAAAGCAGGCCCAACCGGCCCCATCCGCTGTTCCAAGGGTTTATTGGCGCCGCGGCGGCGCATGCGCATAAGGGGGAAGCGTAATGCATTTGGGAAAAGGATTGCATGAAGAATGCGGCGTGTTTGGCGTGATTGCACCGGAAGCGGCGGACGTGGCGCAGATTTCTTATTACGGCTTGTACGCGCTGCAGCACCGCGGGCAGGAAAGCTGCGGCATTGTGGTCAATGACGACGGGGTGTTTTCCTCCCACAAGGACCTGGGGCTGGTGGGCGAGGTATTTTCCCACGAAATTCTGTCCCGGCTGCCGCAGGGGAACATGGCGGTAGGCCATGTGCGATATGGGACCACCGGCGGGACCAGCCGTAACAATTGCCAGCCCATCGAGGTCAATCATCAAAAGGGGCGGATGGCGCTTGCCCATAACGGGAATCTGTCCAACGCGGCGCAGCTGCGGGACGAGCTGGAGCTGTCCGGCGCCATTTTCCACACCACCAGCGACACGGAGACCATCGCCTATCGGATTACCAAGGAACGGCTGAAAGCCCCTTCTATGGAGGAAGCGTTCAGCCGGGCTATGGATACCCTGGACGGCGCTTATTCTTTGGTGCTGATGTCGCCGCAGAAACTGATCTGCGCCAGGGATCCCTATGGGTTCCGTCCGCTTTGTTTTGGAAAGCGGACGGACGGTATGTATGTCGTCGCATCGGAAAGCTGCGCCATCCAGGCGGTAGGGGCGCAGTTTATCCGGGATGTGGAGCCGGGGGAAATTTTGGTGTTTAACAAAGACGGCGTAACCTCCCGGCGGGAACACTGCGGCAAAAAGGAAAAGAAGCTGTGCATTTTTGAATACATCTACTTTGCCCGGCCGGATTCGGTGATTGACGGCGTTTGCGTCCATTCTGCCCGGGTGCGTGCGGGCCAAATTCTTGCCCAGACCCATCCTGTCCAGGCGGATCTGGTAATCGGGGTGCCGGATTCCGGCCTGGACGCGGCGCTGGGATTTAGCAAAGCTTCCGGGATTCCCTACGGCATCGGGCTGATCAAAAACAAGTATATTGGCAGAACGTTCATCGCGCCGGCCAACCGGATGGATCAGGTCAAAATCAAGCTTTCCGCCATTGCGGATGTGGTAAAGGGCAAACGGATCGTGCTGATTGACGATTCCATCGTCCGCGGGACGACCAGCGGCAGGATTGTCCAGCTGCTGCGGGAGGCGGGCGCTCAGGAAATCCACCTGCGGATCTCCTCGCCGCCGTTTCTGCATCCATGCTATTACGGCACGGATATCGACTCGGAAGATCACCTGATTGCCTGCCGGTATTCCATTGACGAAATTTGCCGTATGGTCGGTGCAGACTCGCTGGGATACCTGCCGGTGGAACAGCTGCAGACGCTAACCGGAAACAGCGGGTTTTGCGGCGCGTGCTTTCATGGCCGCTATCCCACGCCGATCCCCACCAGCACGGGCAAGGACCGGTTTGAACGACCTTTGTCGAAGCGGGAGGATCGCACCGACTGACCGCAGGACAAAACAAACAGGCGGCGTACCGGAATTTTTCTGGTACGCCGCCTGTTTGTTATAGCGATCCGAAACAGGTGTTTTGGTAAACGGTTACCTTTTTCCCGTTTTTTTGCACTGATCAATTACAAATTTTGTCCCTTTGGATTGCCCGTCCCAAAACGCGATTACCTCGTCTGCGTATGCAATGATCTGCAGGTTGCGCAAAAGCGGTGCTGCTTTCCTGTATTTTTCATATTCTGGCAAAATTTCAGTAAACCGCATCCCGTGGCAGCGAGCGTATTCCTTGGCGCAGGTGTCGACCCCTTTTGCGCCGCCGGAAACCAACTCGCTGGTCTGTGGGGGAAGATATTGTTCCAAATGGGTTACCGTCAGATTCCTGGAGCCGATGACCGCTACCCGCATAAGAAGCCTCCTCTAAACCTATTTTAGATATATTTTGTGTCTGTTTTATCATGATACCACAAAATAGACATAAAATAAATATAAAATAACTATATTTTGAGGTTTATTATGGCGATCAAAAGTTTATCTATCCGCATTGACGATAAAATGTTAAACAAGCTGCATGTCGTGGCTGATTATGAAGGGAGAAGCGCAAACAGCGAGATCCTGGTACTGATCCGGGAGGCGATTGAGAAATACGAAGAAAAGCACGGAAAGATCCCCATGGATTGACCAAAACCAGAAGCCGGCGCGCCAGGAGCAAGGGCGCCGACCAGGGCGCAGAAAAGAAAAAACAGCACAGGCGGGAAGATCCTTCCCGCCTGTGCTGTTGCATGGCTTTTTCCTGGCAGGGCCGGCGGCTTTGCCGCTATTGATCTACGGCTTGTGCCAGCTGGGCTCCTGTATAATAATGCAGTAAAATCTGATCGTACCGGTTGCCCTGTCGCGCCAGGTAGTCCGCCCCGTATTGGCTGAGTCCCACGCCGTGGCCATACCCTTTGGTGGTGAAGGAAACCGAATCGGCTTGCGGGGTGACGGTGAAATTGGTGGAGCGCAGCCCAAGCAGTGTGCGCAGGTCCTGGCCGCTGATCTGCATATTTCCCGCCTGCAGGGTGAGCACATAGCCCGACGGGGACCGGGAAACGATTTGCAGCCAGCTGCCAGGGTCCCCGGTCAGGTCGATTTGAGGATACGCCTGGGTCAAAATGTCCCGGAGCTGTTGGGTGGAAAAGGAAACGGTGGTTTCGAATTCCGCCGCCAACGTATCGCCTACGCTGTCCACCGGCACCAGGTAGGGGACGGTGCCATTCCACACGTTGGACGCAAATTCGGTGGCGCCGCCGCTCATCGAATGGTAAGCGGCGAGGATGGGTTCCTGTTCATAGACCAGGACAAGGGATGCCACCTGATCGACCGCGTCGGTGATTTTTTTCCAATAGGTTTCGCCCAGGTCCGGGTACCGCTCCAGCATCTGCTGGCGGGTAACGCACCCCTGCCAGTTGGAAGGGTCGGCGGAAAAGTCTGCGCCGTTCAGGTCCTGGGTAGGATGCAGGTGGCAGTATAGCGCGTAGGTGTGGGCGGCAATGGCCTGTGCTTTCATCGCTTCCTCGTGAAAGTCCGGCGGCAGTTCCGCCGCCACTGCGCCATACAAATAATCCAGCACCGGGATGGATGTTACCTCCCCTGTGCTGCGGTCCAAAATAGAGAAATGGTCCGGCTGGGACACCTGCTGGGACAGCGCCTGTTCCACTGCAGGCGGGGATTCCTGGGACGGGGAGGCCAAAACAGGCTCTTCCTGTCGGATGGGCGGGACAAAATCCTGGACGGAAGAAGCAGTCGAGGCCTTGTCCGGGTTCAGCGCGGCCAACGGGAGCAAAAAAACCACCAGGGAAAACAACAGAATAAAGGAAAGAAGCGTCTTCATGGAAAATCCTCCTCTTTGTCCAACTTATGTGGCGAAGAGCGAGAAAATACCAATTGGACTATACAAAAAAATCAGCGAGCGGTATAATAGAAAACAAATGCGGCTTGGCCGGCGCCTGGGATGCGGCAGGGCCCCGCAAGACAAAATAGGAGGCGCTTTATGGCCAAACGGCTTTTTTATTTATGGTATATACCGGCGGTAGCGGGATTCGGCGTGGGTTATTTTTTGCTGTACCTGGAGGATGTGAACGAGCAAACCGGATTTTATCAAGGGGCCACCTGGCGGATGACCGCCCTTTCTGCGGTGGGGCTGGCGTTGATGGCAGCGCTTTACGGCTGGTCGGTGTGGGCCGCTGGCCGAAAATGGCAGGCAAATGCTACGGGGAACCCGGCGGCATGGGCAGCCAGCAGCATCCTGTGCGGCGGATTCGTGCTGGCGGATGCGCTGGCCGACGGCTGGCAATCGCTGCAGCCGGTGCTTTTTGCCCGGACGGCGGAGTACCAGAAGCTGGCGCTGCCGGCGGCATGGTTTTTGGTATCGGTGGCGGCAGCGGGTTCCTTTTTCGTCTTCGGCGTGCGGCTGTTTTGCAAAAACCTGACCAGTTACCGCCATTCTGCCGGTTTGCTGATCCTGGTAATCTGGCAGGCGGCGCGGCTGGTGATGGGGTTTAGCCAAGAGCCGATGGCGTTTCGCATGCCTCAGCAGCTGCTGAAGATTTTGCTGATGGCGGCGCAGTGCCTGTTTCTCCAGGCCGGCAGCCACCTGATTTGCAATGTCATCGGAAAGGCCGATTACCGGCGGGCGCTGTTTTTCGGCCATTTGTCGGTCGCGCTGGGGCTGATCTGGGGCGTTTGCCCGCTTTTGGCAGGGCGCTGGGCCTTTTTCAGTTTGCCTCAGGCGCTGGATGACGGGGTGGAATGGGCGTTGACTTTATTGATTGGGTGTTTTGTGAGTTTTCTCATGCCGAAAACCAGTGCTTTGCCTGATCCGGATTCCGGTCTGGTTGAGCGGCAGGAGCAAGAATGGGCGCTGCGCTTCGAAAAGCGAAGGGCGTAGCGGATGAGGAAGGAGTAAACAGGATGAAAACCAGACAGGTCCAAAGCAGCCTCATGCTTTTGCTGACGGCGGCGATTTGGGGAGTAGCCTTTGTGGCGCAGTCGGTGGGGATGGACTATATCGGACCATTTACCTTTAATGCGGTGCGTTCGCTGATCGGCGGCGTGGCGCTGATCCCGTGCATCCGGCTGATGCGGCGGGGCAAGGCTGCCCAGGAGGATGCGGCGGGGCAAAACCGCAAAATGCTGTTGGCCGGCGGCGTATGCTGCGGGGTGGCGCTGGCAGTGGCCAGCTCCTTGCAGCAAATTGGCATTCAGTATACCTCGGTGGGCAAAGCCGGATTCCTCACGGCGCTGTATATTGTGATCGTTCCCCTGTTTGGACTACTGAGGAAAAAGCGGGTCCCGGCTCTGGTCTGGGCGGCGGTGGGCATCGCGATGGCGGGGCTGTATCTGCTGTGCATGACCGGAACGCTGTCTGTGGGCAAGGGAGATCTTTTGGTTTTGGCCTGTGCGGTCTGCTTTTCCATTCATATTCTGGTTATTGATTTTTTTGCTCCCCGTGTGGACGGGGTTGCAATGTCCTGCATCCAGTTTCTGGTTTGCGGGGTTTTGTGTGCGGTTCCCATGCTGGCATTGGAGCGGCCTGGCTGGGCGCAGATTTTGGCGGCCTGGCTGCCGCTGTTGTATGCAGGCGTCCTGAGCTGCGGCGTGGGGTACACGCTGCAGATCGTAGGGCAGCGGCATATGGATCCTACCGTGGCGTCGCTGATTTTGAGTTTGGAATCGGTGATTTCCGTCCTGGCCGGCTGGGTTTTGCTGGGACAGAAGCTTTCCGGCCGGGAATTGGCAGGCTGCGCGCTGGTGTTTTGCGCGATTGTCCTGGCCCAGCTGCCGCATGCCCCCCGCAAGGAATTGTCTGCCGCGCCTGTTTCGGATAAAAGCGGCCAATGAAAAAAGCGCCCCGGCACCGGCCGGGGCGCTTTTTTTTCAAACGAGGGAATTGGGATTACAAGTCGGGGGAAATGGCATCCGACAGAATGACCATCGGGTTGGAAAACGGGTCGCTGCCAAACGGGATATCATAAAATGCGGCGTCCTGCTGCGGCTGCGCCACGGGGATGGTCAGGGCGGCGGTCGTCCCTTCTCCCGGCTTGCTTTGCAAGGCGATGGTTCCGCGATGCAGCTGGAGAATCATCCGGCTGATGTACAGCCCCAGCCCATCTCCGCAGGGGGCGCCGGTTTCCGGGTCAAACGAATAAAACCGGTCGAACGCCTGTTCCAGCGTTGCGGGCTGCATGCCGAACCCATTGTCCGTTACGACAATAGTGACCTGCTTTTCAAATGCTTCCATTTTCAAGCTGATGCGACTATGCTCCGGCGGGGTGAATTTACAGGCGTTGGACAGCAGGTTGCAGATGGCGCAGGACAAGAGGTCCCAATCACACAGCGTGCGAAACGGTTCTTCCGGAACGTCGTAGGAAAAAGAGTAGCCGCCTTGCTCCAGCATTCCGGCAACGTCTTGGCAAAGCAGGCGGACCAGGCGGCACAAATCGGCTACCAGCAGATTGGGCTGGAGGCGGCCTTCTAGAATTTTGCTGTCGGTAGAAAAATTGATGACTGTGCGCAGCATGCGAAAGCAGCACCAGTTGATCCGCTGCAGATGCTGGGAAAGGGCCGGATCCTGCTGGTAGTCGGTCCGCAGCAGGTCCAGCACCGAAAAAATCTGGGACAGCGGCGTGCGGAACTGGTTATTGAAAATGCTGACCGGATTGGACAGGCTTTCTTTCCAGCTTTGGGTCGGATGGCTTTGCACTCCGGCCTGGGCAAACAGATGCGCCAACACGCCTTGCAGTCGGCCGGATGCGTCCATCTGCGGCAGAAAAACCCATTCCACCGGCCCTTGCAGGACAGACGGTATGGTGAGCGTAAAAGGGACGCCGGCTTCCAGCCTGGCGCGCAGGTTCACCGGGCCGGCCAAATTCAGGCCGTCCCCCTCTTGTTGCGGGAGGACAGCATAGTCACAGTGTTCGGCTGCCTGGTTTTTCCATTGCAGCGTCAGTTCACTGTCTAAAATCAAAGTGGCGACGGGGGACGCCTCATACATCGCGCGAATCGGCGCCGCCCAGTCTTGCAATTCACCCATAAATCCTCCTGTTTTGTCCCCAAATGGCTGGAAATTCGACTGACTTCGACAATTTTCAACAAAAATCATTATAGCGAATGCCACCGCGATTGTAAAGCGCAAGATGGCGAAGGAACCGCCGGAGAAATCCCCCTTTTTTCCCGTGGAAGGGCGTTGCCCGCAAGAGGCGGCATCTCGGCGCCAAATAAGTGCAATGTCAAAAAAGATTGGGATTTTCCATAATTATTCCATGCAAATGAAAAGAAAATTATGCATTAGAGACAAAATGAAAAAAATTAGTTAAATATATCACAAATCGCTTGTGCTTACAGGAAATTTGGTATAAAATAAAGACAAGATTTCATTTAGGAGGTTGAATCCAATGGCAATTAAAGTTGGCATCAATGGTTTTGGCCGTATTGGCCGTCTGGTTTTCCGTGCAGGTCTTGACAATCCGAACATCGAGTTTGTCGGCGTGAACGATCCTTTCATGACTCCTGACTACTGCGCATACATGCTGAGATATGATACCGTACATGGCCGCTACAACGGCGACATCAAAGTGACGGAAGATTCTATCATCGTAGAAGGCAAAGAAGTTAAATTCTACGCGGAGAAAGATCCGGCCAACATTCCGTGGGCTGCTTGCGGCGCGGAATATGTGGTGGAATCCACTGGTATCTTCACCACTGGCGAAGCCTGCCAGGCGCATCTGAAAGCGGGCGCGAAAAAAGTTGTTATTTCCGCTCCTTCCAAAGATGGCGCTCCGATGTTTGTTATGGGCGTAAACCAGGACAAATATACCAAAGATATGGACGTTGTTTCCAACGCGTCCTGCACCACCAACTGCTTGGCGCCTTTGGCGAAAGTTATCAATGACAAATTCGGCATTGTCGATGGATTGATGACCACGGTGCATGCTACCACCGGAACCCAGAAAACCGTTGACGGACCTTCCAAGAAAGACTGGAGAGGCGGTCGTGCTGCTGCCGGCAACATCATTCCTTCTTCCACTGGCGCGGCGAAAGCGGTTGGCAAAGTTATCCCCGAGCTCAATGGCAAATTGACCGGTATGGCTTTCCGTGTACCGACTCTGGACGTTTCCGTTGTTGACCTGACCGTCAACCTGGCGAAACCTGCTACCTACGACGAGATCTGCGCTGCGGTGAAAGCTGCTTGCGAAGGCGAGCTGAAAGGCATTATGGAATATGTGGACGAGGACGTTGTTTCTTCTGACTTCATCCATGATCCGCACACCTCCATCTTTGACGCGAAAGCGGGTATTGCGCTGACCGACAAGTTTGTAAAACTGGTTGCGTGGTATGACAATGAGTGGGGTTATTCCAACAAAGTCCTGATGCTCATCGAGCATATGGCGAAAGTTGACCACGGCTGCTGCTGCTAGTCCTTTTGGTTTTTGAAAAAAGGCTGCGATCGATTGATCGCAGCCTTTTTTTGTCTTTTTTCCCCGGCAGCGACATAAGAATAGACAAGAAGACAAAGAAGCGCTTCCCCCGGCGACGCCCGGGCCAGAACGGTAGACGACGATTTTCGCGCTGTTTCCCTCCGGTTTTGTGGTATACTGCAACAGATTTGTCCAAAGAAGAAATACATAAATCGGGAGAAAGAGGGCGTATTGTAAAAATCAATAAAAATTAATATAAATATTGTGATAAAATAACTGTTTTGCACAATATTCTATTGCAAAAAATGGAGAGTGTGGTACAATAAGAAAAAATAGGAATGGAGGTGGGAGAGATGGAAAAATACCCGTCGAAACAACGCAAGGAAATTGAGGATTTTTGCCAGGGGAAAAACCATCACGCCTACCGTTATTTGGGCGCACATCCGGAGAAAAACAAAGCGGGAGAAGGGTTCCGATTTCGCGTTTGGGCGCCTGCTGCACAGCAAGTTTCGGTAGTCGGCGATTTTAATAAGTGGGATCCACAGAAAAATCCGCTGACGAAACTGGAAATTGGCGGCATTTGGGAAGGATTTGTTCCCGGCCTGCAACAGTATGATCTGTATAAATATGCGGTTACTGGTGCAAACGGCAAACAGGTACTGAAGGCGGATCCATTTGCGTTCCACAATGAAACGCCGCCTGGGAACGCCTCGAAATTGTATGATATTACCCAGTATCAATGGAACGACGCTCTATGGATGAAGCAGCGGAAAAAACAAAATTCGTTTACGAGTCCTATGAATATTTATGAAGTGCATCTCGGGTCTTGGCGCCGGTATCCGGACGGAAGCTGTTTTTCCTATGAAAAATCGGCAGAAGAGCTGATTCCCTACCTGCATCAGATGGGGTACACCCATGTGGAGATCCTGCCGGTGACGGAGTATCCGTATGACGGGTCCTGGGGGTACCAGGTGACGGGGTATTTTGCCCCCACCTCCCGGTATGGGACGCCGGAAAGCTTTATGAAATTTGTAGACCTGCTGCACCAGGCGGGGATCGGCGTCATCATGGACTGGGTGCCGGCCCATTTCCCCAAAGACGCCCATGGGTTGTATGAGTTTGACGGAACCTCCTGCTATGAATACAGCGACCCCAAAAAACGGGAGCACAAGCAGTGGGGAACCCATGTGTTCGATTACGCCAAGCCGGAGGTGCAAAGCTTTCTGATTTCTTCCGCCATGCTTTGGGTGCGAGAATTCCATGTGGACGGGATCCGCGTTGATGCGGTGGCGTCTATGCTGTATCTGGACTACGGCAGGCAGGACGGGGAATGGTCCCCCAACCACCAGGGCGGCAAGGAAAACCTGGAAGCGGTGGCTTTTTTACAACAACTCAACTCCGCGGTGATTTCAGAAAATCCCGGGGTCTTGATGGTGGCAGAGGAATCCACCGCCTGGCCGCTGGTCACCAAGCCGGCGTTCAACGGCGGCTTGGGGTTCCATTACAAATGGAACATGGGCTGGATGAACGATATGTTATCTTATATGTCCATGGACCCGATTTACCGCGCGTACAACCATGACAAGCTGACCTTCAGCATGTTTTATGCTTTTTCTGAAAACTATGTGCTGCCCATCTCCCACGATGAGGTAGTACACGGAAAATGCTCTTTGATCAACAAGATGCCGGGAAATTACGAGATGAAATTTGCCGGCGTGCGCACCTTCCTAGGATACATGATGGCCCATCCGGGGAAAAAGCTGATCTTTATGGGCCAGGAGTTTGGGCAGTTTATCGAATGGAATGAGAAGCAGGAGCTGGACTGGCTGCTGCTGGGATATGAAAAGCATGTCCAGCTGCAGCGGTATGTCCAGACGCTCAACCATTATTATCTGGACCACTCCCCCCTGTGGCAGGTCGAGGATTCCTGGGAAGGGTTCCAGTGGTTGGTGGCGGACGACAATCAGCAGAATATCATCATTTTCCGCCGTATGGATGAAGAGCAGAAAAATATTATGGTGGTCTGCAATTTCTGCCCGGTCGCCCGGTACGATTATGTGGTAGGGGTACCGGCAAGCGGGCGGTATAAGGAAGTGCTCAATTCCGACGCCAAGGAGTTCGGCGGTAGCGGGATGACCAATGGGACGGTGCGGACCCGCAAAAAACCATCCCATGGGTACGATCATTCGGTGAGCTTAACCATTCCGCCGCTTTCCACCATGTACTTGGAGTTTACCCCGTCCGCACCGCGCAAGCCGCGGAAAAGCCCGGCGAAAAAGCCGGCTGCAGGCAGGAAAAAAACCGATGAAAAATGATGAATACGGGATTGGCCCGTTTTGAGAAGGAGGTTTTTTCCTTGAGGAAAAAAGAATGGATTGCAATGTTATTGGCAGGCGGACAGGGCAGCCGTCTTTACAGCCTGACCAAGAATCTTGCCAAACCGGCGGTGCCCTTTGGGGGAAAATACCGAATTATCGATTTCCCATTGTCCAATTGCGTGAATTCCGGAATCGATACGGTTGGTGTGCTTACCCAGTATCAGCCGTTGGTGCTGAATGAATACATCGGCAGCGGCCAGCCTTGGGACCTGGACCGGCAGGAAGGCGGCGTCTTTGTGCTGCCGCCGTACCAGAAAAGTTCCGGATCCGACTGGTATACCGGAACGGCCAACGCCATTTACCAGAATGTGCCGTTCATTGAGCGGTATGATCCGGAATATGTGCTGATTCTTTCCGGCGACCATATTTACAAAATGGATTATGCCAAAATGCTGAAATTCCATAAGGAAAAACAGGCGGACTGCACCATTGCCGTATTGCAGGTGCCGATGGAAGAGGCGTCCCGGTTCGGTATCATGAACACCCAGGAGGACGGGCGGGTGTATGAGTTTGAGGAAAAGCCCGCCCATCCCAAGAGCAACCTGGCTTCGATGGGAATTTACATATTTACCTGGAAGAAACTGCTGAAATATTTGGAAGAAGACGCCAAAACGGCTGGCAGCGCCAATGACTTTGGGAAAAACATCATTCCTAATATGCTGGGCGCCGGCGAGCAGATGTATGCGTATGCGTTTGATGGGTACTGGAAAGACGTGGGGACCATCGACAGCCTGTGGGAGGCGAACATGGACCTGCTGGATCCCAAAGTGCCGTTGTCCCTATACGATCCGGAATGGAAGATTTACGCGCGCAATCTGGCGCTTCCGCCCCACTATATTGCCAAAGGCGCCCAGGTGCAGAATTCCATGGTGACCGAAGGGTGCATCATTGAAGGAGCGGTGGATTTTTCAGTGATTTTTGCCGGCGTTACCATTGAGGAAGGCGCCGTGGTGCGCGACAGCATCATCATGCCGGGAAGCGTGGTCAAAAAAGGCGCCGTGGTGGATTATTCCATCGTAGCGGAAAACGCAGTCATCGCCGAGGGAGCGGTGGTGGGCGCCCGCCCGGAAGAGATGGAGCAGATCAAGGATTGGGGCGTGACGGTCATCGGCAATGGCGTGACCATCGGGCCGGGCGTGACGATTGCGCCCAAGGCGATGGTAGAAACGGATATCGCTGCTGAGGAGGTGCTGACAAAATGATCAAACGTACAGCCATGGGGATTATTTTCTCCAACATGCACGATAACCATCTGGGCGGTTTGACCCGCGGCAGGACAACCGGTTCCGTGCCTTTTGGCGGACGGTACCGGCTGGTGGATTTTGTCCTGTCCAGCCTGGTGAATTCCGGCGTCCAGGAAGTGGGCGTCATTGCCAAATCCCATTATCAGTCCTTAATGGACCATCTTGGCAGCGGCAGGGAGTGGGACCTGGCGAGAAAATTAGGCGGGCTGACCTTCTTCCCCCCTTACAGCAGCGGCGACAACCAGGGCATTTACGCCGGGCGGCTGGATGCGCTCAGCGGCGTGGCAGGCTATATCCGTAATTGCCGGTCGGAATACGTGATCCTGGCGGACTGCGATTTGATCGCAAACCTGGATTTTCAGGAGATGATCGCCTTCCATGAAGAGCGGGATGCGGAAATCACCCTGGCATATCGGCGGGAGAATATCCGCCGGGCCGGCAATGAGAATGTGGCGGTGTTTGACGTGGGCCAGGACGGCCGGGTCGGGCGGGTTTGGATTTCCCCGCAGACGGATGACGAAGAGAATATCTATTTGAATGTGGCGGTGATGAAGCGGGAACTGCTGGAAAAGATCGTTTCAGAAGCCCGCAGCCGCAATCAGCGCAGTTTTACCAAAGATATCCTGATTGAACGCAGCGACTCCATGCGCATCTATGGCTACGAGGTCAAAAGCTGCGCCATGCGGATCAACAGCTTGCAAGATTATTTCGACGCCAGCATGGCGCTGCTGCGGGAACCGGTGCGTCAGGCGCTGTTCCCCGTGGACCGGCCGGTTTTGACCCGAGTGCGGGATCAGGTGCCGGCGAAATACGGGTTGGGCGCTTCGGTGGAAAATTCCTTGGTCGCGGACGGATGCATTATTGAAGGGGCGGTGGAAAATTCCATTATCTTCCGCGGGGCAAAGATCGGCCGCGGCGCGGTCATCCGCAACAGCATCATTATGTCCGGCGCCATCATTGGAGACGGTGCGCGGCTGGAATATGTAGTCGCCGACCGGGATGCAACCATCCGAGATACCCGGACGCTAGTGGGGTACAAGACTTATCCGCTTTTCATCGAGAAAAAGAGCGTGATTTAGCCGGGCCCAATCCCAAGGTTATGCAATAGGAGGTTAACGCAATGAGAATATTGTTCGCCGCCAGTGAGGCGCTCCCCTTTGCCGCTTCCGGCGGGCTGGGGGATGTGGCCGGGTCCCTGCCGAAGGCGATCCGGGGAAAAATGCAGGCATGCCGGTTGGTGATGCCGCTTTACAGCGACATCAAGCCGGAATTGCGTGCAACAATGAAATATCTGACCAATTTTACCGTTTTTTTATCCTGGCGCAACCTGTACTGCGGGGTGTTTGAAGCCAATTATAACGGGGTGGTCTATTATTTTCTGGACAACGAGTATTACTTCAAACGTCCAGGTCTGTACGGCTATTATGACGACGGGGAACGGTTCGCCTTTTTCTCAAAAGCGATCCTGGAAATGCTCCATTATATTGATTATGCGCCGGACATCATCCACTGCAACGATTGGCAGACCGCGCTGGTCCCGGTTTACCTGAACCTGTTTTACCGTGGGGAAAAGAAATTCCGGGACATCAAAACAGTGCTGACCATCCACAATATTCAGTACCAGGGGAAATATGGCATGGAACTGGTGCAGGATGTGCTGGGCCTGCCCCAGGGCGCCATGCCGATTGTGGAATACGACGGCTGCGTCAACTACATGAAAGGCGGCATCGACCAGTGCAATATGGTGACCACCGTAAGTCCGACCTATGCGCAGGAGATCCTGGATCCCTGGTATTCGCATGGACTGGACCGAATCTTGAAAGCCCGTCAGTTTAAACTGACGGGGATCCTCAACGGCATTGACGTGGAAAGCTACGATCCGCAGACGGATCCCAACCTGGCGGCGCCGTATTCGGCTGCCGACTTGTCGGGAAAAGCGGAAGATAAGCGGGCGCTCCAAGAGGAAATGGGACTGCCGCAGCGAAAAGACGTGATGCTTTTGGGGATTGTCAGCCGGTTGGTAGACCACAAGGGGCTGGATCTGGTCAAATACATCGGAGAAGAGATGCTGCGGGAAGACCTGCAGCTGGCGGTATTGGGATCCGGCGAGTATATGTTCGAGGCGTTCTTTGAGGAAATGCAGCGCAAATACCCGGAAAAGGTCAGCTTCCGCAAAGGGTTTATCCCGCCGCTGGCCAGAAAGATTTACGCTGGCGCCGACGCGTTTTTGATGCCGTCGAAGAGCGAGCCTTGCGGGCTGGCCCAGATGGTGGCGCTGCGGTACGGCACCATTCCGATTGTGCGCAGTACCGGCGGATTGAAGGATTCCATTCAGGACCTGGGCGGGGAAGACGGAAACGGGTACACCTTCCAGTCCTACAATGCCCACGACATGCTCGGCGCGGTCAAACGGGCGCTGGGCTTGTTCGCCAACCAGGAAGAATGGCAAAAAGCGGTGGTCCATGCGATGAAATGCGATTTCAGCTGGAAGAAGTCCGCGGGGGAATATGTGGCGATGTACCGCCGGATTCTGGAAGGGTAGCTGGCCTAAAGCCGCGGGAACCGTTTTTGAAGACAAAAGGAAAAACAGGAGGCGGATGGGATAACTCCCATCCGTCTCCTGCTTGTTTTTCCAGGAAAGCCCATGCCCATTGCGGCTCGGCGCGGGATTTATGGCAGCAGCAAGCGGACTGCCAGCGCGCTCATCAAAAAGCCCACCAAATCCGCAGTGAGCGCCGCCGGAAGGGTGTGCCGGGTCTTTTGCACTTTGGTGGCGCCGTAATATACGGCAATGGTATAAAAAGTGGTTTCCGTGGAACCCTGCATGACGCTGGCAATCCTGCCGATCAGGCTGTCCGGGCCGTATTGGCGCAGAATGTCTTGAAAGATTACCAGCGCGCCGCTGCCGGAAATCGGGCGTAGAAGCGCCAGGGGGAGGACCTCCTGCGGAAGGTGCAAAAGGGCGGCGACGGGGCGAAGCGCATAGGTAAAGCTATCCAGCGCGCCGGAAGCCTTGATCATGCCCACGGCGGTCATGAGCGCGACCAGGGCGGGCAGGATCTGCACGGAAGTACAAAGCCCTTCCTTGGCCCCTTCTAAAAACAAATCAAAGACCGGCGCTTTTTTTATGAATCCGTATCCCACAATGCAGATGATAACGGCGGGAAGAATGAAATCGGAAATCCTATCCATGCCGGCCGACCCTCCTATTGTAGGATCGGGACAGTATTTTGGCCATAAAAACGCCTGCGCAGATGGAAACGCCGGAGGCCAGCCATACCGCCGGGAGAATCTCCATGGGCGCTGCACTTCCGTTGGCCAAGCGCAAAGCGGCAGTGGTGGTGGGGATCAGCTGCAGCGAGGCGGTGTTCAGCACCACCAGCATGGCCATATGGTCGGAAGCGGTCCCTTTTTCCGGCGCGATTTGTTCCAGCTCCTTCATAGCGGCGATCCCAAGCGGCGTGGCCGCATTGCCGAG
Organism: uncultured Clostridia bacterium; assembly: GCA_944382905.1. Taxonomy (GTDB): domain Bacteria; phylum Bacillota; class Clostridia; order Oscillospirales; family Ruminococcaceae; genus UBA3818. The sequence goes on from CALWNU010000005.1 coordinate 18,725, forward strand.
TCCTAACAGGTTGGCGGTCAGGTTCATGACGATGGCCTTGGCCGCCGGCGATTGGGCGGGCAGGCCGCGGAATAAAAAGCGGATGAGCGGCCCGAACAGCCGGCTGAGCTTGTCGGTGAGGCCGGACGCCTGGGCGATGCGCATCAACCCGCTCCAAAGGCACATCACGCCTGCCAGCTGGATGGTCAGGGTGACGGCGCCGGCGCAGTCGCTGACTGCAGCGGTGGAAACGGCGTCCATTCTTCCGTTGAGCAGCCCGAACAGAAAGGAAAGGCCGAGCAACCCGGCAAACAGCCAGGACATCATAACAATACCCCCTTTGTCTTATTTATATCTATCAAAAAAAAGGGAGAAATATGATTTGAACAGAAAGGGAAAACCGCTTGCAAAAAGAAAAGGGTAAATTACACAAAAATAAACTTCCCAATATCGATCTTTTGAGGAAAAATACAATTTTGTTTGACAAATTTCGATAAATTGTATATGATATGAAATAAAGATTCCGGAACAAAAATGAAATGAGGGACATACATATGAAAGCCACGGGGATCGTCAGAAAAGTAGACGAACTGGGTCGGGTCGTTCTACCGATTGAATTGCGCAGAAATATGGACATCAACGAAAAGGATGCGCTGGAAATCTATGTGGATGAGGACAAAATCATTTTAAAAAAATATGAACCGGCGTGTATTTTTTGCAATCAATCCATCGACACAATTGTATATAAGGGAAAAAATATTTGTGCGCAGTGCCTGGCGGAGCTAAAAAAATAATCGGGAACAGAGGGAAGAGCGTTGACCGCAGAGAAAAGGGCCAGCGCTTTTTTATTTGGATGGATCCCGGGCGCACTGCGCTTGTGAAATAACCCCAAATATGATACAATAAAAAAACGATCTTGCGCATAGGATCGCAAACGGGCAACCGTGCAGGGGGAAAGGAGGCGTTTCGATGAAAATCCAGGAATCGGCAGAGGATTATCTGGAGGCAATCCTGATCTTGAAACAGACAAAAGGAGCCGTCCGCTCCATTGATATCGCCCATTATATGGAGTTTTCCAAGCCCAGTGTGAGCCGGGCCATGAGTCTGCTGCGGGAAAACGGCTATATCCGGATGGAAAAAGAAGGATGGATTGAGCTGACCCAGGCAGGGCGGGAGATTGCGGAACGAATCTACGAAAGGCACCGCCTGCTGACGGATTGGCTTGTGGCGCTGGGCGTACCGGCGCAGACCGCCGCAAAAGACGCGTGCCGCATTGAGCACGATATCAGCGGCGAAACCTTTGACAAACTCAAAGCACACATTTGCGGCGGCCAAGAATAGCGGTTTGCGGTTTTGGCGCAACCCAGCGGTCCAGGTCCCGGCGAAAGGCCTCCTGTACGGTGCAGGAGGCTTTTTCTCAACAGGAGAGGCTGCGCATTGCAAAAGCCGGCGGGCAGCCGTATCATAAAAGCATGACAGGAGGGAAATCAGGTGGAAAAAAAGCTGGTGATGGGCAACGAGGCCATTGGCCTCGGCGCGCTGCGGGCGGGGGTCCGATTTGTCTGCGGGTACCCGGGGACGCCTTCCACTGAGGTGTTGGAGACGGTGGCAAAATACCGGGACGACAGCGTTTATGTAGAATGGTCGGTCAATGAAAAGGCGGCGATGGAAGCCGCTGCCGGGGCGGCTTATGCAGGGGCCCGGGCGATGGTGACAATGAAGCAGGTGGGATTAAATGTGGCGTCCGACCCGCTGATGAGCCTGGCCTATGTGGGGGTCAAAGGCGGGATGGTAGTTGTGGTGGCGGATGATCCCGGCCCCATTTCCTCCCAGACAGAACAGGACACCCGGCATTTTGCCGCGTTTGCCAAACTGCCGGTATTTGACCCGTCTTCGCCGGAGGAAGCGTATCAGATGATCGGCGAGGCGTTTTCGCTGTCGGAACGGCTGGGAACGCCGGTGCTGTTCCGGCCGACTACCCGGGTGTGCCATGGATGCGTTTCCCTGGATTTGGAGCCGGCACAGCACAGTCCCGCGCCGGAAGGGTTTGAAAAGGATCCGTCGCGCTGGGTCATCTTCCCCAAACTGACCTATCAAAACCATCAAAAGATTGAGGCGCGCAACGTGGCGCTGCAGGAGGAATTCTCCCGTTCCCCGTGGAACCGGCTGGAAGAAGGCGAAGGCAGAAAAGGGGTTGCGGCTGGCGGCGTCAGCTATATGTACGCCAAAGAGGCGCTGAGCCTGCTCGGCGCAAAGCCCCCTTTGCTGAAGGTGGGAACGCCCCACCCGTTTCCGGAACCGCTGGCCGTCCAGTTTTTAAAAAGCGTGGACGAAGTGCTGGTACTGGAGGAATTGGATCCGGTGATTGAGCGGGAACTGATCTACCTGTGCGGGAAATACCGCTTACCGGTTGCAATCAAAGGGAAATTGACCCACGACACGCCCAATGCGGGGGAATTGTCGGTCGAAGCGGCCAAAGCATCGCTGGGCCGCTATCTGGATTTGGCTTTGCCCCAAGAGCAGCCGGCTGGAGAGAAACCGCCGGCGCTGCCGGTGCGGCCGCCGGTGCTTTGCGCCGGATGTCCCCACCGCGCCTCGTTTTACGCGGTCAAGCAGGCCATGCAGGGGAAAAAAGCGGTCTTTTCCGGCGATATCGGCTGCTATACCCTGGGCAATGCGGCGCCGCTGGATATGGTGGACACCTGCCTGTGCATGGGCGCGGGCGTGACCATCGCGCAGGGGATGCACCGGGTGGAGCCGGATGCGGTACATTTTAGTTTTATTGGGGATTCCACCTTTTTCGCTTCCGGCATGACGGGGGTCATCAACGCCGTGTATAACGAAGCGGATATTGTGCTGATTGTTTTAGACAATTCCACCACCGCCATGACCGGGCACCAGCCCCATCCTGGTACGGGCAAGACGATGATGGGGCATGTGACGCAGAAGGTGAGCATTCCAAAGCTTCTGGAAGCGGCGGGCGTCTCGTTTGTGCGGCAGGTAAACCCGCTGGATTTGCCGGCGGCGGTGCAGGCCGTGCAGGAGGCGGCGCAGGTTAAAGGGGTATCCGCGGTGATTTTTGAATCGCCCTGCGTGGCGCTGTTCCAACCGGATTGTCAGTACCTGGTCGACCCGAATCAGTGCATCGGGTGCCAAAAGTGTATTCGTCAACTGGGGTGCCCGGCTTTGGTGATGGAAGCGGGAAAAGCCAAAATCGAAGGCGATATGTGCTATGGATGCGGGCTTTGCGCCCAGGTTTGCCCAGTAGGGGCGATTCGGCGGAAAGGAGGGGACCGGGTATGATCAACCTATTGTTGGCAGGCGTTGGCGGCCAGGGGACGGTGCTGGCTTCGAAATTGCTGGCCCAGGCGGCGATGGCGCAGGGGCTGCAGGCCAGGACGGCGGAGACCATCGGTATGGCCCAACGGGGCGGATGCGTGGTCAGCCATGTGCGGATTGGCGAAGAGGCCTACTCCCCTTTGATTCCGTATGGGCAGGCTGATTTGATTTTGGGCTTTGAGCCGGCGGAAGCGGTGCGGAACCTGCCGTATTTAAAAGACGGCGGGATTGTCGTGGCGGCAAAAAAGGCCATCAAACCGGTGACGGCGTCGCTGTCTGGGTCCGGGTATGAAGCGGGTCCCATGCTGGCGTATCTGCAAACCCATGCAAAACAGCTGATTGTGGTGGACTGCGAGGCGATTTGCGCCCAATGCGGGTCGGCCAAAGTGCTGAACGTGGCGCTGCTGGGCGCGGCTATTGGAAGCGGTGCGCTGTGCATTTCCTTAGAACAGATGGAACAGACCATGGCGCAGCGGCTTCCGGCGCGCTTTTTGGAAATGAATCGCCAGGCGCTGCAGCTGGGCGCCCAGTTTGCCCAGCAGGCCTAGGGGAAAAAAGCCCCGGCTGCCTAGCTGGAATTTGGCTTGACAGCGGGGAGAAAACATGGTTTAATAAGAAAAAGAAACCGTTGACGGAGAGATAAAACTGCCGAAAGCGCCCACAGAGATTCGGGATAGGCTGAGAGCCCGGAGGAAGTGCGCGGCAGACAAATGGACTCCTGAGGGTGCGGTAAACGGCGCGGCAGCGCTTAGTATCCGGCAACGTATGCCCGCGTTAAGGGCTGGGGGCGTGATGGCGCATCCTGATGAGCGGGTACGGATTGTTCCGTGCCAAACAAGGTGGTACCGCAGGCTGACACCTGTCCTTGGAAAAGGGCAGGTGTTTTTGTTTTTGCGGCAGGGTTTTGCCAGAGCCGTCCGATTTGGCGAATTTGAAAGACGGGGAGTTGTGAACATGAAAATGAAAGAAGAACAGTTCCGGCTGATTCAGGCACAGTTAAAGAAACTGATGAGCCAGGATGGGTTCTACCGCAAGAAATTCGAAGGGATCAACCCGGACAGCATCCAGAGCCAGGAGGATTTTGAGCAGCTCCCGTTTACCTGGAAAGGCGATTTGCGGGACGCCTACCCTCTGGGGCTGCAGGCGGTGCCCAATGAGCAGATCGTGCGGATCCACTCGTCTTCCGGGACGACGGGCACGCCGGTGATCATCCCGTATACCCGCAAGGATGTGTCGGACTGGGCGCTGATGTTCAAACGCTGCTATGAAATGGCGGGGGTGACGGCGGCGGACCGGATCCAGATCACGCCAGGATATGGCCTGTGGACGGCTGGAATCGGGTTCCAGGCGGGCGCGGAACTGCTGGGCGCCATGGCGATTCCCATGGGGCCGGGCAACACGGACAAACAGCTGCGGATGATGATGGATTTGAAAACCACCGTGCTGACGGCGACTTCCTCTTACGCGCTGCTTTTGGCGGAAGAAATCGCCCGGCGGGGAATCATAGACCAAATCCACCTGACCAAGGGCATTATCGGTTCCGAACGCTGGGGAGAAAAAATGCGCCGGCGGATCGCGGCGGAACTGGGGGTGCAGCTGTATGACATCTACGGGCTGACCGAGGTTTATGGGCCCGGGATCGGCATGAGCTGCGAATACGAGTGCGGGATGCATTACTGGGACGATTATATTTACTGCGAGATTATCGACCCCAAGACGGGCAAACTGGTCCCGGACGGGCAGATCGGCGAACTGGTGATCACCACCCTGCGAAAAGAGGGGGCGCCTCTGATCCGGTACCGCACCCATGATTTGACCCGTTTCCTGCCCGGGGACTGCAAGTGCGGGTCGCCCTATCCCAGGATCGACACGCTCATTGGCCGGACAGACGACATGACCAAGGTAAAGGGAGTCAATATTTTCCCCAGCCAAATCGACGAGCTGCTGCGGGATATCCCAGGCGCGTCCAGCGAATATCAGGTGATGATCGACCATCTCAACGGCAAAGACCTGATGACTTTGTTTGTCGAGGCGGAGCCGGGGGTGGACCGTCAGGCGCTGGGCGCCACCATCGGCATGACGTTTAAAATGAAAATCGGCATTTCCATTTCGGTAAAGCCGGTGGCCATCGGCGAATTGCCCCGCAGCGAGAAAAAATCTACCCGCATTTTCGACAACCGCTATTAAGCATACCCAAACATGTTTTCCCAATCAAAAATGCCCAGGCCGCAGAGGCTTGGGCATTTTTTGCGCTGGAACAGGCGGTTGCAGGGAAAAGATTTATGCGTTTTCCATGGGTTTGCGCCGCAGCCGCTGCCGGACCAGCGAAAAAGCCCAAAACAGCAAGTAGGCCGCGATGTTGGCGCAGACCACGCTGGCCCCGGCAGGGGTAGACCAGGCGTAGGAAAGCAAAAGACCGATCAGGAAACAAACAATGGAAAGGCACGCAGAGCTGATTACCACGCAGCGGAAGCTTTGGAAAACCCGCATGCTGGTCAGCGCGGGGAAGATGACCAGGCTGGAAATCAGTAAAGAGCCCATCAGGCGCATGCCCAGCACGATGGTCAGCGCCGTCAGCAGCGCGATCAGCACATTGTACCATCCTACCCGCACGCCGGTGGCCAGAGAAAAGGTCTCGTCAAAGGTCACGGCGAAAATCTTGGGGTAAAACAGCATATACAACACCAGCACCACCGCCGAAAGGGCGATGCTCAGCCGGACGTCGCCCTGGCTCATGGCCAGGATGCTGCCGAACATATAGTTGTAAACGTCCATATTGGCGCCGGTGGAGAAGGAAATGGCCATGACGCCGATGGCCAGCGCGCCGGTGGAGATCAGCGCAATGGCGGCGTCGCCCTTGACCTTGCTGGATTCGGAAAGGCGCAGCAGCAGGAAAGCCGCGGCCACAACCACCGGGATGGCCACAGCCAGCGGCGCGGCATGCACCGCGGTAGCCACCGCCAGCGCGCCGAATCCCACATGGGACAGCCCGTCGCCGATCATGGAATACCGCTTTAATACCAGGCTGACGCCCAGCAGCGAAGCGCACAGGGAAACCAGCACGCCGACGATCATAGCCCGCAGCAAAAACGGGTAGGAAAACATCTGGATCAGAACGTTAAGCATGGAAGGCACCTCCCAAAAAACGTTTTGCCGCGTCGCTTTTGACATACTCCTCGGTTTTCCCGAAAAAAAGCGGGCGGTGCTGCAAATGCAGGATATGGCTGGCGTCCGCAAGGACGCTTTGGATATCGTGAGAAACCATAATGATGGTAATCCCCTCCTGGTTGAGCCCCCGGACAAAGGCATACATCTCCTGGGTGATCTTGGGATCCAGCCCGGCTGCCGGTTCGTCCAGCAGTAGCAGCTTGCTGGTGGCGCAGAGGGCGCGGGCCAGCAATACCCGCTGCTGCTGCCCGCCGGACAGCTGCCGGAAGGAACGTTTGCGCAGATCCCACAAACCAAGCCGCTTGAGGTTTTGCTGAACGCGCAGGCGCTGGGCCGCGGGGTAGAAGGGGCGCAGCCCGATTTGGTTGATGCAGCCGGACTGGACAACCTCCTGCACGCTGGCGGGGAAATCCTGCTGCGCGCCGGTCTGCTGGGGCAGGTAACCAATTTCGTTTTTGCGCAGCCCGTCGCCAAATCGGATCGACCCGCCGGCAATATGCTTGAGGGAAAGCAGCGCCTTGACAAGCGTGCTTTTGCCGGACCCGTTTTCCCCCACGATGCACAAATAATCCCCGGGATTCACGCAAAAGGACAGGCCGGACAGAACCGGAACCGATTCATAAGAAAGGCTGACATTTTCACAGGTGATCAGCGCCATTTTAGTCCAGCGCCTCCTTTAAGGTTTCTAGATTCTGCCGCATTAAGGACAAATAGGTCGCGCCCTCCTGCTGTTCCTGGGCAGATACGTTGTGGCAGGAATGGAACAAAGCGGTTTTCGCGCCTGTCGCCTCCGCGATGCTGTCCGCCACTTTATGGTTGGAAAATTCAATATAGAATATGGTGCGGATGTTTTCTTCTTTGACTTTTTCGATTAAAAAAGCAATGGTCGCGGCGCTGGGTTCCGTCTCGCTGCTGCAGCCGGGAAAAGCGGCAAAATACGGGATATCATAAGTTTGCGCGAAATAGAGGAAAGGGAACCGATCGCCAAACACCAGAGTTTTGTTGGAAACGCCGGCAAAAAAATCCCGAAAGTCTTGGTCCAACTGTTCCAGCTGCGCGACGTATTTTTCGGAATTGTCTTGATAGGTTTGGGCATGGTCCGGATCGATTTCGCACAAGGCCTGTTTGATCGCTTGGGAAATGAGGATGGCGTTTTGCGGCGAAGTCCAGACATGCTCGTCATACGCGTGTTCTTCGTGGGAATCCGCCTCTTCTTCCACCTGCATTCCCTCTACCGTTTCCTCCTCGGCAACTTCTACGCAGTCCATCATTTTCACGGTTTTAACCGGCGTTTCCAAAGAATCCAGAATTCCGTCGACCCAAGCGTCGGATTCGCCGCCGGTATACAAGAACAGGTCGCATTCCTGAATGCGGATGATGTCCTGCGGGGTGGGCTCGTAGGGATGGCTTTCCACCCCCGGGGGAAGCAGCATGGTCACCTGGGCGTTTTCCCCAGCGATGGAGCGGGCAAAGTCATATGAAGGAAAGATTGTGGAAACAATCTGCAGGGTTTGTTCCGATGCAGAAGTAGCGGACTGCGCTGGGGCGCAGCCGGAAAAAAGAAGCGCCATCAGCAAAAAGGACAAGAAAAAAGCCGTAATCTGTTTCATAATAGCCTCCGAACAAGAAAATCAAAGGGCCCATCAGCCCCGGCAGGTTTTGCAGATGCCATACAGGATACTTTTCCCGCTGTCTACCCAAAAATCATGGTCCGCCGCAATATGATCCTGCAGATCTTTCATCAACGAGCAATCCATATGGACAAGGCGGCCGCACCGCAGGCATTTTAGATGAAAATGGCTGCGGCAGGCATCCGATTCGTTGTATTGGTAGAAAGCGGGCCCGCCGTCCGCCTGGGCAAATTTTTTTAGATGCCCTTCTTGTGTCAGCAGCGCCAGGGCGCGGTACAAAGTGGCGGTGCCCACCGGGATCTGTTTTTGGTCGATCAGCTGCCGGGCGCAGAAACATTCCGCCGGATGGGCGGCGAAAAATTGCAGCACCATTTCCCGCTGGCGGGTGTGGTAAGAACGGGTGGGAGACATACAGGACCCCTCCAATTTGATATTAATTCTCAAATGGGAGTTTACCACAGGGCTGGACAAAATGCAAGCAAAAATAGGATCCGCCTGTGCGATTTACTGCCGGGAGCGGAGTGCATAAAAATGCGGCCCTTTCCGCAGATGGAAAGGGCCGCATTGGCGTTTTTTCAAGCTTTGTCGCAATGGCAGCGGTGCTGCCCGCGGGATTTTTGACAGTGGCATGCGCATCCGTCGGGGCATCCGATGCAGGGTTTCCCGCTTTTCTTGGCCCGGTAGACGAAAAACCCGGCGCCGCCTAAAATGGCTGCAAGCACAGCCAAAACGATCCAGTCGGCCATCAGGCGCTCACCCCTTTCAACGCGTAATCCCGTTTCAGATCTTTCTTTGCCTGCAGGCACAGCCAGACCAGCACCGCGGCGAACACCGTCACGGCCACAAGGCCGGGCGCAAATGCCGCGCCAAAGCTGCCGGTGGTAAACAGGGTGCCGAACTGGTAGACCAAAAAGCCCACGGTGTAGCCGGTGCCCAATTGCAGGCCGATCCCGCCCCAGAGCCATTTGGCGCTTTTCATTTTGGCGTTCATGGCGCCGATGGCGGCAAAGCAGGGAGGAGTATACAGGTTGAACATCAGGTAGGCCAGGGCGGCAACTTTGGTGATGGCGATGATGCGCGCCTCCTCGGCGCCGGTCCCTTCGATCATGGCCAGCTCATCGGTGTCGATGAAGTTTTCCAGCCCTACAAAGCACACCGCCAAAGTGCCCACCACGTTTTCTTTCGCGATGAAGCCAGTGACGGCGGCGGCCGCCAGCTGCCAGCTGAGAACGCCCACAATGGGTACCAGCAGGTACGCAAAGGGGCCGGCGATAGAGGCCAGGATGGAGCGGTCGGCACTCTGCGCCACAGAAAAGCTCCAGTCAAAGGTCTGCATGATTTGTACGGCGGTGTTGCACAGCAGGATGATGGTGGCAGCCTTCACGATATAGGCCCAGCCCCGGGAAAACATGGCCTTGCAGGCGAACCAGAGGGAAGGCGCTTTGTACTCCGGCAGCTCGATGAGGAAAAAGGACTTACGGTTTTTGTAGCCGGCGATCTGATTGACCAGCAAAGCGCCCAGGAAGATGAGGACAATGCCGGTAAAGTACATGACAAAGCTCACCCAGCCCGCGTCGTCAAAGAAGGCGCCGGCAAATAAGGCGATGACGGGGATTTTGGCGCCGCAGGGCATAAAGGGGGTGAGCATGGCAGTGGCGCGGCGCTCCCGCTCGTTGCGAATGGTGCGGCTGGCCATGACGCCGGGGATGGCGCAGCCGGTGCCGATGACGAAGGGGATGACGGATTTGCCGGAGAGGCCCACTTTTTTAAAGATGGGGTCCAGTACCACCGATACCCGGGACATGTAACCGCAGTCCTCCAGCAGGGCGATGAGAAAATACATGATCATCACCAGCGGCAGGAACCCCACCACGGCGCCCACCCCGCCGATGATGCCGTCGGCCAGCAGGGCCGTGAGCAGGGGGTTGGCGTCAGCCAGCAGGGAGGCGACCCAACCTTTGAAGGCGTCGATCCAGGCCACCAGGGTGTCCGCGATCCAGGGGCCTACCCAGGTTTGCGAGATCTGGAAGACCAGGAACATGACCACGGCAAAGATGGGAATGCCTAAAAATTTGTTGGTCAGCACGGCGTCGATGGCGTCTGTGGTGCCCTTGTCTTTCGTGAGGATCTTGCGCTGCTCCACCTGGGCGACCAGAGCGTTGACAAAGGCAAAGCGCCTGCGATCTGCTTCCTCCACAACCTTTTTGTCGGTCAGGTCGATGTCGCCCTGGCGATAAGGAGCGTTTTGGCGCTTGCCGCATTGCGCTACGGCGGCGTCCACCACCGCCTTCAGGCCTTCGGCAGAGGTGGAGACCGTCTCCACCACCGGGCAGCCCAATTTGGCGGAAAGGGAGGCAGCATCAATGGAGGTTTGCTTTTTCGCGTTGATATCGCTTTTGTTCAGAGCAACCACCACAGGGATGCCAAGTTCCAGCAGCTGCGTGGTGAAAAACAGGCTGCGGCTGAGGTTGGTGGCGTCCACGATGTTGATGATGACGTCTGGCCGCTCATGCCGGACATAGGAGCTGGTAATGCTTTCCTCCGAGGTAAACGGCGACATAGAATAGGCGCCGGGCAGGTCCACGGCGATCAGTGTTTCCGGCCCGTCAAAATAGGCCCTCTTGATGGGGTGCTCTTTCTTTTCTACCGTGACGCCCGCCCAGTTGCCGACCTTTTCATTGCGCCCGGTAAGGGCGTTGTACATGGTTGTTTTGCCGGAATTCGGGTTGCCGGTCAAAGCAATACGCATGACATTTCTTACTGCAAGTCATTGTCTTTTCATTTCCCATAGGCTACCTCCATAGATCAGAAAAGCCAGACAAAGGGCATCGGCAACGAAGTCCGGCAACACACCTCGAAAAACCTGTAACCTATCGT
>CALWNU010000006.1 GCA_944382905.1 uncultured Clostridia bacterium
CTCTTATTACCTCCTGGTCCCTATATAAAGCACACTTTGATGTCTTATTGTGGAAATGGCGCAAATCCAATTATCTATATCACTATAATAAAGTTTGGTGCAAGCATATCAAACGCACCAATAATTAAAAAATAAGGTTAACGATATCCATAGATGACGTCATAACACAAATGCGCGGAAGGGGTTCCCTTCCATAAAAAAACAGCCCTCTGATCGGAGGGCTGTTTTTTATGCTTACCGGCTTGTAGGCCTGTTGGCGCCCCTGCCATATTGTGCGGCCGCTTTTCCCATATGGCAACGGCTTTCTTCTACTCCCGCCCTGCTGTCCATCAAAAGGGACCCTTTTCTTCCACGGGCACGGGCGCAGACGCAAACCACAATCATTTGGGGATTGTAACAAGCTTGGCGTCCTGGCAGGAGATGGGAATCAATTCTCCGGCTACCATACTCACCATAAAAACACAATTTTCCTGCCGGGCGGCAATGTAATAGGTGTTTTGCGCCAGGCTGCTGTCCTCATAAAAAACCGTAACCCGATAATACGGTTCGCCCAAAATCTGCGCGGCGCCGTCCGTTTGTGCTTTCCCGGACCAGATAGGGTCCGACGCCGGTTGGGCGTTTTGCGGAATCACAACGCCATAGCCATTGATTCGGCTGCTCTGGCCGTCTTCCCGGATGGAAGCGGTATATCCGGACAACAGCCGATCCATTTCCGCTGCACGCTCTTGTGCCTGCAATGCGGTGATCTCGGCCCCTGCCAGATCGCTGCCAGGCAGATAGTCTTCCAGGACGGTTTTATCTACCAGGGATTCTTTCGGAATCGAAAAACAGAGCGCTCCGTCATTGGCAAACTGGTAAAACAATGCCGCATCATAAATGTAGGCGATGGTTTCTTCCCGGCTTTGCACTTCTTTTCCTTCCAAGCGGTAAGTCGTCAACACCGCTCCCGTTTCCGGCGCATAGGTTATTTCATAAAGCATCGGGAGCGTCTCCCCCATCAAAAGCCCCGCTGCACAAGCTTCCTCCCCATTTTGCATCTTCGCCAAACACTCTTCCAGCAAAGAAAGGCGGAGGGTTCCCGTATGGTCGGAATAGGCAAATTGGGCGTCGTTTTTCACAGCCTCCGGATCACGCAACAGCGCTTGCGCCCAAAGCTGCCGATCCTGCCCCGTCTCTTGCTGGATTTCCGCTCTAAAAACCAGCTGCTTTTTCCAGGCGGGAAAGGGCTTGTCTTTTTGCCAATTGCTGCTACAATAAAATTGTTCTGAATTGTCTTACTGCTACCCTGGTTTTCCGATAGAAAGGAGGAATCTGCATGAAGCCAATAAAAGGTCAGATCTGGACGGATAAGCCCCATCAGTTTTTCGGTCTCCCTCTCAATTTTACCCGTTATATCCTGACCGATGAGAAATGCATTACCCGGAAAGGATTTGTAAACATCCATGAGGATGAGGTGATGCTGTACCGAGTTACGGATAAGAAGCTTTCTCTCCCCCTGTGGCAGAGAATTTTTGGCTGCGGGACCATTGTCCTGCACGCCAAAGACAGCGATACCCCGACCAAAGAGCTGCATTTTATCAAAAATCCCCGGGACGTGCTGGACCTGCTGGATCAGTCCATTCAGGAAGCGCGCAAAAGGAATCTGGTACAAGGCCGCGATATGGTCGGCGCGCTGAATGAGGATCCCTGCGGGGAAGAATCCTGCGATTTCGAATAGCGATTGACCCATCAAACAGAAAGGAAGCGACTTTTGTTGAAGCAGAATACCCAGGCTGATTTTGCCAACGGCAGCATCGGCAAGCTGTTGTTTGCCATGGCCGTCCCGGCGATCACCGCTCAGATTATCAATCTTTTGTATAATATTGTAGACCGGATGTACATCGGCCACATTCCCGTCATCGGCGCCACCGCCCTTACCGGCGTGGGCGTCACCTTCCCTGTGATTACCCTGATCACCGCGTTCAGTTCTTTGATCGGCATGGGCGGCGCCGCCCGGGCCGCCATTTTCATGGGGCGCAAGGACAACGATACGGCGGAGGAAATTTTGGGCAACTGCTGCGTCGCGCTGGTTTGCATCGCCGTCGTCCTCACCTCGGTGATTTTGCTGTTTTGCGAGCCGCTTTTGCTGGCCTTCGGCGCTAGCGCCGACACCATCGGATATGCGACGGGATATCTGCGCATCTATGCGGCGGGTACCATCTTCGTGCAGATCGTCATGGGGCTGAACATGTTCATTACCTCCCAGGGATTTGCCAAAACCGGCATGAAAACCACTGTGATCGGCGCGGTCTGCAACATTATTTTAGACCCGATTTTTATCTTTGCATTTGGAATGGGCGTCCAGGGCGCTGCCTTGGCCACCATCCTTTCGCAAGCGGTTTCGGCTATTTGGGTACTGCGTTTTTTGACCGGCAAAAAAACCACTCTGCGGATCCGTCGGTCACGGCTGCATCTGAAACCCCGCATCATCGGGCCGGTGCTGGCGCTGGGCGTGTCCCCGTTTATCATGCAATCCACCGAAAGCCTGCTGTCCATCTGCTTTAATACCCAGCTGCAGCGGTACGGCGGGGACCTGGCGGTGGGCGCAATGGCGATTCTCAGCAGCGTCATGCAGTTCGGCATGCTGCCGCTGATGGGCCTGACCCAGGGATCCCAGCCCATTGTCAGCTACAATTTCGGCGCGCGCAACGCCGACCGGGTAAAAAAAGCCTTCCAGCTGCTTTTGATCTGCAGCATGACCTTTACAGTTGTGTTGTGGTCCGCATGTATGCTGGTGCCCAACGCTTTTATTATCCTGTTCAGTTCCGACCCCGCTCTGACGGAAATTTCGGTCTGGGCCCTTCGGATCTATATGGGGACCTCCCTGTTTTTTGGCGCTCAGATAGCGTGCCAGCAGACGTTTATCGCGTTGGGGCAGGCTGCAGTTTCCCTGTTTCTCGCCCTGCTGCGTAAGGTCATCTTGCTGATCCCGCTGATTTTCATTCTGCCGCTGTTTTTCTCCGACCAGGTGTTTGCCATCTTTTTGGCGGAACCGGTGGCGGACTTTTTGGCGGTCGTAGTAACCGTGTCCATGTTTTCCGTTCGATTCCGCCGGATTTTGGCCCAGCTGCGGGAAAATCCTGCGGAATAGTTCCCAGCAGGTATTTGCCTTTCTGTTTCGGGCGGCGCGGGATGCGCCGCCTTTAACATTTTTTTAATGCCCGGCCAGATTGTTTTTCGTCCTCTTGGCATGTATAATGAGGAGGTATTGGGAGAATCCCCGCCGGAATTTTCCATCCGGCCGGTGTTTCCCCTTGTTTTTCCCTGCGGCGCAGGGTGGAGAAATGCTTTTTTTCTTTGGAGGATGCTATGAATATTTTAATTGTCGGCTGCGGAAAGGTCGGTTCCATGCTGGCCTCGGAATTGAGCCGCATGGGGCACGACGTCGCGGTACTCGACCGGGATGAAACCCATTTTGACTTGCTGGACTCGGATTTTACCGGCTATACCATCAGCGGCGTCCCCATCGACCAGGACGTGCTCAAACGCGCGGGGATCGAGGGGTGCGACGCGATTTTGGCGATGACCGAAGATGACAACACGAATATTATGGTCTGCCAGATGGCCAAGGAAATTTTCCATGCCCCCACGGTGCTGGCGCGGATTTTCGACCCCAAGCGGGAAAAAATCTTTTCTACCTTTAATATTCACACCATCAGCCCCACCAACCTGACGGTTGACGTGGTGCTTTCCGCTCTCACCGGTTCTTACGAAGCGCAGCACGCTTCCATTGGCAACGCCACGGTGTCCTATTATACGGTCTATCCCCAAAAGGAATGGATCGGCCGGTATTTGAAGGATTTAAAGCTGCCGGATACCCATCTGCTGGGGACGCTGCATCTCAATGGGGACTTTACCTTGATTCAGAATGACCAGGAGACCCTGCGTCCCGGGGACCTGCTGATCGCCGTCCGGATCATCGATTAGGCGGACGCTTGGAGAATAGGGGGAATTTGGATGAAAGTAATTGTGGTCGGCGGCGGAAAAATCGGGTTCTATCTGGCCCAGACGCTGCTGGAACACGGCCATGAGCCGGTGTTGATTGAAAAAGACGCTCAGACCTGCCACCGGATTGCCAACAGTTTGGACCTGCCGGTCATCCTGGGGGACGGCACGGTGCTGGATACCCTGGAAAGCGCGGGAATCCGAGAGTGCGACGCGCTTATCGGCGTCTCCGGACAGGATGAATGCAACTTGGTGTCCTGCCAGCTGGCCAAGCGCTATTTTGGCGTGGGCCGCACCGTCGCCAAGGTCAACAATCCCAAGAATTTGTCGGTGATGAAACAACTGGGGGTGGATATCCCCATCAGCAGCACCGACAATATCGCCCGTTTGCTGGAACATGAAGTGGACACGGCGGCCATCAAGCAACTAATGAACCTCAACCGGGGCGAGGCTTCGCTGAGCGAATTGGAGCTTCCTAAAAACTTCAAATTTCACGGAAAAATGCTCAGCCAGCTGAACCTGCCGGTGGAATCCATTGTCGTTTCGATTTTCCGGGACGGCAGCCTGATCATCCCCCGCGGAAACACCCAGCTGCTCAGCGGGGACCGGATGGTGGTTTTGTGCAAAAGCCAGACCATGCACGAATTGTGCCGGCAGCTGGAACTTCGGTAAGGAGGAAGGGTATGGAACAACCCGCGGAACATTGGGAATCGCTGGGCCCGTCTTTGTCCATCCGCGTCAGCAGCGTGCACAAATTTGGTACCGACGCTTTTTTGCTGTCCGATTTTGCCAGCCCGCGGCGCAAAGACCTTTGCTGTGATTTGGGGACCGGCTGCGGCATCGTCCCGCTTTTGTGGTTCCGGGAGGATCCGCCCCGGCTGTGCTACGGCGTAGAGGTTCAGAAGGAGGCTGTCGATCTGTTGGAGCAGACGGTGGAAAAAAACGGCCTTGCCCAGCAACTGATCCCCGTACTGCAAGACTTAAAAGAACTGCAAAGCTTGCCCTGCGGGCCGTTGGACCTGGTCACCTGCAACCCGCCGTACCAGGCGTTGCAAAGCGGTTTTTTAAGCCAGCACGACGCCCAGCGCATCGCCAGGCACGAGGTGCTATGCACCATCGACGACATCTGTGCCGCGGCGGGGAGGCTGCTGCGGTTCGGCGGCAGGCTCTGCCTGTGCCAGCGGCCGGAACGGCTGTGCGATACGCTGTGCGCCATGCGCCAGGCCGGCATTGAACCCAAGCGGCTGCGCTTTGTCCAACAGCGGGCCCAAACCGCCCCTTGGCTTTTTCTGGCGGAGGGGAAAAAGGGGGCCCGGCCGCATCTGCGAATCGAGCCGCCCTTGCTGATCGAAGGGGAAGGCGGCTTTTCCCGGGAAGTGCTGAAGATCTATCGCAAAAACGAGAATCTGTAACACAGGAAGGTGTCATATGGCTGGGATCTTGTATGTGGTAGGGACCCCCATCGGGAACCTGTCGGATCTTTCCCCGCGGGCGGTGCAAACGCTGCGGGAAGTGGATTTTATTGCGGCGGAAGATACCCGCGTCACCCAAAAGCTGCTCAATCACTTTGAAATCAAGAAGCCCTTGACCAGCTATTACCAGCACAACCTGCGGCAGCGGGGGGAGGAAATCCTGGCCCGAATTGCCGCCGGAGAAAATTGCGCCATTGTCACCGACGCGGGGATGCCCTGCATTTCCGACCCGGGCGAAGACCTGGTGCAGCTGTGCGCCCAACAGGGGATCGCCACCATCGTCATTCCCGGCCCGTCGGCGGCCATTTCCGCGCTGGCGGTGTCCGGCCTATCCACCTCCCGGTTTGCATTCGAGGGGTTTTTGAGTACCAACCGGAAAAACCGCATGGAGCATCTGCGGCAGATCGCGCAAGACCCGCACACACTGATTTTTTATGAGGCCCCGCACAAGCTGCTCGACACTCTGCGGGATATGCTGGAAATTCTGGGGGACCGCCGGATCGCCCTGTGCCGGGAACTGACCAAAATCCACGAACAGGTCATCCGCACCACCTTTTCCGGCGCGCTGGAATGGTATGCGGACAAATCGCCCCGGGGCGAATACGTCCTGATCATCGAAGGGGCAAAACCGGCTCAGGAACCTGCCCTTTCCCTGGAAGAAGCGGTAGCGCAGGTCAAGGCGCTGCGCCAGGGCGGGATGCCGGTTTCCGACGCGGCCAAACAGGTGGCCAAAGAAACCGGGTATAAAAAAGGAGAGCTGTACCGGCGGGCAATGGAGTAACCTTCCTTCCCGCTTGCCTTTTTCAAACCATTCTGGCATCAGCTGGAATGGTTCTTCTTTTGGCGTTGGCTGCGGCATATGCTAAAAGCAGGGGGGACCGCAATGAACATCCTGCTTTTGATTGCCGTATTCGGACTGATTTTTGTCAATGGGTGGACCGACGCGCCCAACGCCATCGCCGGCCTCGTGGCAACCGGCGGCATGCGCTACCGCAGCGCCGCCTGGATGGCGGCGGTCTGCAACCTGGCCGGCGCCTTGCTGTTTTGCCTTGCCAGCGGACGGGTTGCCCGCACCGTGTTTCAGCTGGCGGATTTCTCTCGGGCCGGCAGCGGCGGAATCGCCGCTTTGTGCGGCTGTTTTCTCGCCGTCATTCTGTTTGCCGGCGCCGCCTGGGTTTGGGGGATCCCCACCAGCGAAAGCCATGGCTTGATGGCGGGGATTTTAGGCGGCAGCCTGGCGCTAGGGCGCGCAGACGTTCTCTCCTGGCGGGATTGGCAGCCGGTTTTTGCCGGGCTGTTTTTGTCGGTGGGACTAGGATTCTTCTGCGGCCTTGTTTTGCAGCGGCTGTTGGGCGGCGGTTTTTCCCATCTTTCCGGGCGCAGGCTGGATTTCTGGCAAAGGGCCGGCGCCGCCGCCGGGGCGTTTGTCCATGGGGCGCAGGACGGGCAGAAATTCGCCGCCGTATTGTGGCTTGCCCTTTGCCTGTCCGCGCCTTCCGCCGCCGAATGGTCCCGCCCGCCGCTGCTTGTCGTCGTCGCCTGCGCCGCGGCTATGGGGGCTGGTACCCGGTGCGGCGGGCGGCGGATCATCCAGAAAACCGCTGTGGAGATGGTGCGGATCGACAAGGTGCAAAGCGTCCTGTCCGACCTCGCCGGCGCCCTGGCGCTGACGGTGCTTTCCCTGCTGGGGATGCCGGCCAGCACCACCCATACCAAGACGGCCTCCATGGCCGGATGCGCTTCGGCAACCAGCCGTTCGGCGCTGGATTGGCGCATCGCAGGGCAAATGATATTCGCTTGGCTTTTGACCTTTCCTCTGTGTGCCTTGCTGAGCTTTTTGCTGACAAAGCTTCTGCTGCGGTTTCCCATTTAGCCGCAGCGCCCTTTTCTTTGCTGGTGCGGCCTTACAAAAAAGGCAGACAGGAAAATTCCTGTCTGCCTTTTTTACACGGTTAGTCTTTGGAGCCCATGGGATGATCCTGATCGAATAAACTAGCCTCCAGCAGCGGATCGTCCCGCCAAAACTTCCTGCTGTCCGCCGGTTCGGTACTGGCGGGCTGGATTTTCCCAGAAGGGCGCTGCGGCCGGTCGACCGGGGCCGCCTTTTCCCCGCCGGGGAAATCGGCGGGCGCATCCGGCGTTTGCCGCCGCACCTGCATGGTGCTTACAGGCAGGTCAGCCATCTCCGGTTGGCCGCCCGCCGTTCTAGGCTGCGTTTGCGCCGCCTGCGTCGCCTGAACGCGCAAGCCATTGTACACCTGCACGATTTTGTCCCAGGTCTGCCGGCCGATAATTCCGTCAGCGGGAAGAGAATACAGCCGCTGGAACGCCAGCACCGCATCCCGGGTATTGGTTCCAAAAATTCCGTCTGCTACCATCCGTGGGATGGTGGGGTTGGTATTGCCAATATAATTGAGGTACCGCTGCATTTTTTGCACCGCCGCCCCAGAGGACCCAACCCGTAACGGACTGCCCGGATATTCGTTGGAAGCGCCGCCAGTCGCAATTTGGGTCGATACCTGGCAAAGCCGGCTCCAGGTTTCCTGTCCTACTACGCCGTCCGGTTCCAGTCCGTACTGGCGCTGGAACGCCAGCACCGCATCCCGCGTCTTCGCGCCGAAAATGCCGTCGGACGCCAGTTTGGGAATCGCCGCGTCGTAATCGGCGATATAGCTCAGCCACGCCTGCAGAGTGCTGACGTCGCGGCCAAAATCTCCGCTTTGCAACGGCGCGCCGGGATAGGACGGGCAGCTGAGCGTCGCGCCGGGCAGCTGGGCTACCAGTTCCAGATACACTTTATACAGCTTGTTCCAGGTTTCCTTTCCTACGATACCGTCGGCCGGCAGGTTGAACTGTCGCTGGAACCGCCGCACTGCATCCGCGGTGGCCGGCCCGTACAAGCCGTCGATGTCCACGGCTGGGACGGTCTGGTAAAACAGGTTTACCGTATTCAGGTAAAACTGCACGATCGACACCCCGACGCCGGTGGAACCTTCCCGCAGCACATTGCCGGGATAGGACCCCGCGTTGGCGGGCAGGTTTTCGTTTTCCGCCCCCAATTCCGCCAGTTTGGTGACTGCGACGTAAATATAGGAAATTTTGTACCAGGTCGCCTTGCCCACAACCCCGTCCTGTGCCAAATTAAAAATGCCTTGGAAGGTTTTTACTGCCTGTTCGGTAGCGGCGCCGTATACCCCGTCCACCGATATGTTGCTGATCATGGGGTAATTTTGCGCGATCCGCTGCAGCTTGGTTTGTAAAATCTGGACGTAGATGCCAGTCGACCCCCGTCGCAGCGGAGTGCCCGGATACGATTGAGGGATATCCTGGATGTTGTTGGTCTCCACCAGTTCGATGTCGTCGCCGTAGGAATACCGCAGGATTTCCAGCGGCGAGTAGCCCTGTTCCGCCAGTTCTACCGTTTCCCACTGTTTCATCCCCGGGCAGGAAACCTGGCGGCCGTCACAGTATTCGGTGAAAAAGGGGCCGCGGGATCCAATCCGGCTGACATACACGTTAAACACATCGTCCACGATCCGGCTGATGTTTTCGAAGATATTTCGCCCCTTGATGAATTTCTGGTCGTATTGGGTGGAGTTGGTAATCTGGAAATCATACCCCTGGCTGGGATACCATTCGGTATACACCCGGTTCAGCGCCAGAGAAATCTGGGCATAAATATTGGCCCGGATGGCCTCTTCCGGCCAGGTGGGGTAGATTTCGCTGGAACAGACGTTTTTGATGTAGTCGGGGAACGAGATATAGACATTTTCCGCATAAGACTGCGGCGGTCCCAAATGCACCACAAGCTGACTGGGAATAATCACGCTCTGCAGCACTTGAGGCATCGCCTGGACCGGCGGCGTCCGGCGCACCGGTTCCGGTTGCGCCAGCAAATGCACCGGCGTGTCAACCGAAAACCCGGCGTTGCTGTCGTAGTCCTCCCGGTCAAAGGGAACCAGCTCGACCGGCTGGATGGTGGTTTCGGCCTCGAACACCTGTACCTTCTGGATCCGAAAAGTAGCGAAATTCAAAGCCCGAATCGTCACATCATAGGTCCCGTATGGAATTCCTGCATAGTTTTCGTCCAGCGACAGGGCCCGCGGCGGCGTATCCACCTCGATGGGTTCCGTCTTCCCTTCCCGGTCGACCGCTACCGTACGGATGATGGTATCCCCGCCCGGCCGGGAAATGGTCACCGTCGCGTTGGTAATGGGACGGGCCTGTCTTGCCGTAAACAGTTGCGCAATCAGATATCCTTTGCTCATGCAGCCACTCCTTTCCACTGCGAAAACTCTCCCTATTCTATGTGCAGGCGCTCCGCTTTATCCCTATTTTTGCAGATTTCGGCCAATGCGTACTGCAGCGCGGCCACCTTTGGCGGGCCTAGTCCGGCGCCGGGGACCCAGACCTGTTTTCCGCCGCGCGTCGTCGCAGGTTGCCCGACGGCAAAAAAGCAGGATCCGGCGGCGCCGGCAGGGTTCTGCCGGGCCAGCCGGTATAGATCTGCAATTTCCGGTTTGGCGCCCAGCTGCCTTGCCCCGGCTAGGATCGCCGTCCACGCCGCCGCAGCAAAGCTGGTCCCCGCCGTCTGCTGCCACTGCCCCCGACCGGACTGCGGATCGCTCACATATACTGCTGCGCCATAATCCGGGTCGCCGCAAAAGCTTACATCCGGCACGACGCGGTAGTCCGAGGATACCGCGGCAATTTCCGGCAGGTTTTGCTGAAACGGGGGAACCGGCGAATAGCGGCTGGCTCCCGCCCCGCCGTGCCAGGGCATTTCCCGAATGCGGTCCCCTTGTCGCGACAAAATCGCGCGGGTCCCTCCCACCGAAAGCACCTGGGGCGAAGCGGCGGGATAAAACGGGACCGCCGCCCAGTCACCGGCCGCCGCTACGAACAGCGTATCCGGGCATTGGGCAAACATCTGATCAAAGGCCGCCTGCTCCGGGAACTCTTCATTTCCCCAGCTCATGCCTACGACCCCCGCGCCCAGGCGCGCCGCCTGGCAGGCCGCCGGGATCAAATCCCGCATCTGCGCGGATGCGGCGCAGACCACCAGCAGCCGGGCGCCCGGCGCCAGCGCGTGAGCCCATTGGACATCCAGCGCCGCTTCCAATCGCCAGGCGCAAGACTGCAGCACAGGAGGATCCCCCTGCCGGCAAATGCGCACGCAGGCGGGCGGCAGGGCAAAAAACCTACTAAACTGCCCCAGATCTTCCAGCAAACGGGGATGGTCCCCCGCCACCACCAGCCCGATGGTCTGCCCCCGCCCATCCAGGCGCGCAGAAAACCCGTAGGCCCGGCGGATTTGCGCCGGCGTGTACCCCTCGGGGGCAATCTCGGTTGGAAACGGCAGGCCGGCATGGATTTGGCACATACGATCTTCCACAGTCCCTCCCTAACCTCCAAGCGGTTCCCCGCCAGCCAAAAAGCGGACGGGAGAATCCGATGGTTCTTCCGTCCGCGCGCCGCTTATGCTGTAAGCGGCAGTTGTCAGAGCAGCAGGTATAAAATGCCCAGCATCAGCTTTTTGTCCGCCCGGTTGACATACAGGGCGATCAAAAGGCATAGCAGCAGCAACCCATCCTTCTGCGGCAGGTGTACCAGCATGGGAAAAGATCCCTCGCTTACTTTTTTTTCGGATTTTCCCCGCCCCGGAACGCCCGCTTGCGGTAGGGCGGACGCAGAGGCGCGGGCGGCGGCAGGTAAGAATCCTCCTGGCTCCGGTATAGGGTTCCCGCATCCGGATGGTAAACCGGTTCTTTCGCCGGCGCCGCCGAGTACCCGTCCGGATGATAAGGGGAAACCGGCGGCCAAGGCTGTTTTGAGGCAAATCCCGGGTCGACAGCCGGATCTGTTCGGGGAGCGAAGCTGTCTGCCGGTTCGCTTTGCATAACATGCGGCTGTTGCGCTGCGATCACTGGCCGGCTGTCCTGCCAAAATTCTGGAGCCGGTATTGCCGAAGCCTCATCCAGACTTTGCGGCGCGCTTGGGGAAAATCCGTTGTCCTGTGCGTCCGGCGCGCTGCTTGGAGCCGAGGTGGAAACAGGCGGCTTTGTCTGGGGAAAAGGCGCCTGCTCCGGCGCCGGCGGCACAAAGCGCTTTTCTTCGAGGTTTTGCTGCACCGTTTGTTCCGCCTGGGCGGTATCTTGCAGTACGGCGGGGCGGCTTAGGGTCGGTTTTTCCTCCGGCACAGCCGCCTCTTCCTGCGCCGGCTTTTCTACTGCCGCCGCAGCGTCCGTCGGTTTGCTCTGCCGCACCGGTGCAGACGGAGCCTGCAAGTCCTGTGCGTGCTGCTCCGGCGGCGACGCGGGTTTTGCTGGGCGCGCCGACGCGTCGTATCCCTGCCGTTTGGCCATTTCTGCAAGCTTTTGCATGGCGCTTTCCCGCATGCGCAAAAACTCCTCTTTCGAATAGGATTCCTTATTCCATCGGTCCATGCTGCTTCTCCTCTCTCTTGTCCGGCGGTTTTTCCTGGCCGCCAGACAGCTGGAGCAGCGGCATCAGGTTCAGTAACCGCATCACTTGAATCACGTCGTCCACCCGCGCCGCCCGGTCCGGCGTCAAATGCGGCTGTAGCGCCCGCAACAACCGGATATTCTTGTCATCCGCCTGCAGCCGGGAAACGATTTCCATCATCTTCTCCAGATCCGGCATTCCAGACGCATGCTCTTTGGCTTTTTCTTTTTTCTCTGCCGGCTCGGTGGATACCAATCCTCCCAGCAGGTCAAGCAGTCCATCCATTCCTTCCGCAGGCCCTTCCGTACTGCCACCCAACAGACTGCCTAACAGGTCGGAAAGTTCGTTCATTGCCCTTTTTGCCTCCCAAACTCTTTCAAAAGCCGTCCCACAATGCCGGAATTCAACAGCACTTCCATTTTCTTCGGATCGGAAAGCAGGTTGTAGATCTGCTCATTGACGACAATTTTCCCGTCCTGCATGACGCTGGAAAGCCGTTTTTTCAGTTCATCTTTGGGCAGCCCCGTCTTTTCGCTCACCATTTGGAGCATTCCTTCCAGCTTTTCTTCTTCGATGAAAAATTCATGCATTCTTCTCACCACCTATTCCAATTATTTCATTTGTATGATACAGTTAAATTGTCTATTCCTCCCCGCGCTTTGGTTCCGGCGTGGGGAAAGCCAACCAGAACCAGCGGCGGAGGTATTCTGATGCGAATTATTGTAATGTCGGACAGTCATCGAAATTTTCGGAATGTACAGCGGGTTGTGGAAAAGCACCCGGAGGCGGACCTGTACATCCATTTGGGCGACGGCGAGCGGGAATTTGAAGAAATCCAGAATCTGTACCCGGACCGCCGCTATCTGTGGGTCGCCGGGAACTGCGATTTTGGTTCTGACACCAAAAGCAGCGACCTGGTGAAATTATCCGGCAAGAACGTGCTGATCACCCACGGCCACAACTACTATGTGAAGCATTCGTTGTCCGAACTGAAAACCGCAGCCCGGGTCTGCCGCGCCAGCGTGGTTTTGTACGGCCACACCCATGTGGCGCATACGGAATACGACGGCGGGCTGTATGTGATGAACCCGGGTAGCCTGTCGATCCCCAGGCAGGGCGGGCCAACTTACGGTATTTTGGATATCACCAGCCAGGGGATTATGACCAATATCGTGGAGGTGTAGCAATGGACGCGCTGCCGACCCGCCGCGCCGTGTGGTGCGGCAAGCACTGGATTCACTTAGAGCAGGTGGACTCCACCAACGACTATCTCAAGCGCGGCGATTTCCCGGACGGCACCGCTGTTTTGGCCGACAGGCAGGTAGCCGGAAAAGGACGCCAGGGGAAGAGCTGGTCCGGCGCGTCCGCCGGACAGGCAATGTACCTTTCGGTACTTTTCCATTCTATGAAAATCAGCGATATGGGGTTACTGCCCTTGTTGTGCGGCCTGGCGGCGGCGCGGAGCCTGGGGGAAAGCGCCCAGATCAAATGGCCCAACGACGTGCTTTTGGGCGGGAAGAAAGCTGTCGGCATCCTGTGCGAAAGCAAAATCCAGGGCAGCGAAGTCTGCGCCATTTGCGGGATTGGGATCAACCTGACCCAGCCCGCGGAATTTTTTGCTGAAAACGACCTGCCTTATGGGACCTCTGTACGAGCGCAGACAGGAGAAACCCGAACCGCCAAACAGGCGGCGGGAATGCTTTTGGACGAGTTGGAACCGATCCTGGACCAATACCGGCGAGAAGGATTTTCGCCGATTTTGCCCGCCTATTGCAGCCGGTGCGTCACACTGGGCCGCCAAGTGCGGGTATTCCAAGGCCAGCAGCCTATCATTGCGCAGGCCAAGGGCATCGCCCCGGATGGCGGGCTGATCTGCGAAAAACAAGGCGTGGAGTTTATCGTGCGGGCGGGAGAAGCTTCTGTCCGTGGATTGTACGGCTATATTTGATTTTGCCGCCGGGCGGCTAAAAAGCCGGCACGGCGCGCAAATCCTGCAAGGATCCTGCAAAAAAGGCCGGGCAGAAAAATCTGCCCGGCCTTTTTGCCGTCTATTATTTTTTCAGATGCTGGTCGAACCACTGGGTGATTTCCTGCAGCCGGCGAATCCGGTGCAGCGGTTTTCCGCTCCGGCTCAATTCGTGGTTTTCCCCTTTGAAGATGCACATGCGCGCCTCCACGCCAAAATATTTTAATGCGTAGTACATCTGCAGGCCTTCCGCCAGCCAGCAGCGGTAATCCTCATCGCTGTGGAGGAACAAGGTGGGCGTCTTGCACTGGTTCGCATATTTCAGCGGGGAATGCCACCAGATCTTGTCATGGTCGGTCCATGCGTCGGTCCCGATCTGGTCTTTGTTGAAATAATACCCGATATCCGTGGTATTGGATTTGGACACCCAGTTGGAGATGCTGCGCTGGGATGCGGCGCACCGGAACCGGTCGGTATGGCCGATGATCCAGTTGGTCATAAAGCCGCCGTAGCTGCCGCCGGTAACGCCCATGCGCTCTTTGTCCATCCAGGGGCATTTTCCCAGGCAGACGTCCACAAACCGCATAATATCATTGTAATCGACCGTACCGTATTTGCCGCGGATATCGGCGAATTTGCTGCCGCGCCCGTCCGACCCGGTGGGGTTGCAGAAAATCACAGCATACCCCAAATTCGCCCAATATTGCATTTCATGGAAGAAATTCGGCCCATATGCCGTCTTAGGCCCGCCGTGGATATCCAAAATTACCGGGTATTTTTGGCTGTCGTCAAAGCCCACCGGCCGGATGATCCACCCTTTGATCTCGTTGCCTTCTTCGTTGACAAAGGTCAGCTCCTGCGGAGTGGAGATCGCGTATTCCGCAGTCAGATGGCTGTTGAAATGGGTCAGCTGCTTTTCTTTTCCGGACAGCTCGGTGAAAAACAGTTCGATCCCGTCGTTGCCGCGGATGGAAAGTGTCAAAAATCCTTTTTCATAGGGGACAAATTCCACCACCATCCCCTTTTGTTCCGTAATGTGGCGGATCCCGCCTTTTTTCAGGTCGATGGCCACCAGCTGGCAGCTGTCGTCAATCGTTTCGGTAAAATAGACGCTGTCTTTGCCGTCATAATACCAGGGGGAAGAGAGGTTGCTCATTTTCACGTCGCTGCCCACCGAGCAGCCCAGCGAGTGCATATGGCTTTCGTCCAGCACCACCCGCTCCCCAGACCGGAAGTGATACCGGTAAAAGTTGGGATCCTGGTTGAGCCCGTACAATTTGTGATCCGATCCCAGCACCAGCAGCCCATCCCCGCTCAGCGGCGTGACGTCGGTATGGCAAAACGGCGTTTCCAGGGAGATATCCGTAAACGTCCCGGTGGACTTTTCATACAGCTTCAGCTGGGTAGGAGGTTCTTTCTTTTCTTTTTCAAAGCGGTTGGTGATCAATACCACCTGCTCGCCGCCCTCCAGCAGTTCCCAGGCTTTCACGTTGGTATACGGGTCGGTCACCGCCGCCCATTCCCCATTCTCGTAATAATACAGGCGGTCACGGTGCCCGTTGGTCACGCCGGCGCCGTTGGACCAGAACGGCAGCTGGTCGAATACGATGTAATCTTCGTCTTGTTTGAGCCGTTGCGCCGCTTTTTCCTCATCGCCCCCCGCCTGGGCGACAGCCTGCTCCACCACAGGATTGTAATCAGCCACAAAATAAAATGCCGTCGGGGAAAGGAATTTGACGGATTTCACCTTTGCCTTGAGGCGGAACGCCTCCACCGCCTCTCCGCCGGTCAGCGCCAAGCGGTAAAACACGGTCAGCGGCAAGCCTTTTTTCACATATTCCCGGTCCTCTTTTTTGCGCAGCGCCGGAAAATACAGGTCTTCCCCAACCCAATAGAAATCGGAAACCTTGCCCGTATCTGTCAGCTGGATCGCCTGTCCATCCCGCCACAGGTACAAATCCGAATCATACCCGTTTTCCGCGAGATTCGCTTTTTTGACCAAAAAAGCAACCTTCCCCGCCGGACTGACCTTCAGGTGGTTCAAAAAGGAAAATTTTGCAAAATGGTCGATTCCAATCGGTTTCATGACAAATTCCTCCTCACAAATGAATCCTTCCTATTCGCTCAGGCAGCCGGTTCCTCCAGAGACTCCGGCCGTTGCCTATGGTGCCAGGAATAGTAGACCATCCACAGCATCGGCGCCGCGGCGAAGGCCACCGCCAGCAAGGACAGCCCCAATTGCAAAAAATAGACCTCCCGGTTGACCGGGTCTTTTAAAAACGTGGGGATAAACAGCAGCGCGCCAGTAATCGTGATCTGTTGCTGCTGTCCAATCGCCACCACCAATTCAAACGCCACGCATAGATTGTGGCACAGCAGCACCGTCGCCACAATCGCCAGCAAAAGGAGGATGACGCTCCCTTTTTTCATCCGGCCCGCCAGATATTGGTATGCCAAAAAGCTCAGCACCGTCATGGCCACGCCGGCAAGCATCGCCGAAAGCCCCTGGATATAAAGCCAAATCCAGGCGGTGGCGCCGATCATTAAGATCAGCAGGACCGCAATCGCCCCTTTCCAAACGCTGTGGTGCTGAAATTTTTTTCGCTGCCATTGGTCGGTCAATTCCGTCTCCGCTTTGGCGCGGCAGACAGGGCAAAGCATTTTCGCGTCCCCGTCGAGCAAAAAGCGCCGGACGTCCCGGGTCTTTCCGCAACCGCAGCAACAGGGCAGGTACCCGTTGTGACGGGCAAAGCCGGAAATGGCCTCCAGCAGAGTCTGCGCCAGCTGCTGGGGATCTTCCGCGGCCTTGGTATCCAGCCGCAGACTAGCGGTAAAATTTTCATATACCGCGGCGGAAACCGCCGGGTATTGCGCCCGCAGCTGCTCCAGCAGCTGCTCCATGCCACTGTCGTCCGCCTTTTGCGGTTTTGCCACCAGATGCACCATCATCATCCGTTTCTCCGGCTGTTCGCGCACGGCGCATTCATATCCTCCCACCTTGCCGAACAGCAGCTGATACTCGTCGTAATAGCGCATGTGCAGGCGGGCCGCCAAAGCGGTTAAATCCATTCCCTTCTCCATGTTCCTTGTCCATCCTTTCCCCGCCGCAACGCTTTCCTGTCGGCTGGATTCCTGGTGTTTTTTGGAAACACTCCTATTTTTGTATTATAACAGATTTTCCCGTTTCTGTACAGAAAAATGCACAAAACGCAAAAACATTCGCGCTGTTTTTCGTTCATAAATTGTTTACGCTTATCCTGAAAAAACCTACTTGCAAATTCCTTTCCTTCTGTTGTATTATAGTAACATACGCCAATTGCCTGATCTTTTGTACAGACGTTTTGGCGAGCACGGAAAACAATTGGAGGTTGCAAAGATGAACTTTAAAATGCGTGTATTTTTCTTTAAAACGGAAAGCCTCGCGGAAGAGCTGATGGAGCAGTTGTCTCGCGAGTATCGGGTAAAAGCGGATCAGATTCCCCCGGCTTATCCGGTGGAAAACGAGAAATTGATCTTGGTTTGCATTGACGACAGCGCTGCCAAACCGAAAAAAGCGCTGGTGGATTTCTGCCGGAACCTGGACAACGTCAGATGCCAGAATGTTGCGTTCAGCGCCACTACCAAAGGCGGCGTAGAAGCTGCGAAAGAATTGGCGAACATCATCCGCTCTAACAACATCAACGTGGTTGACGAGCCCCATCTGGTACCGGTAAAATCCGGCCTGTTCGGTTCCAAGGTCACTGATGAAAGCGTTTCCGACATCAAAGCCTGGGCAAAACACATCATCGACATCATTCATCAGTAATCGCCCAAAAACCGCTCTTTGCAAAGGCGCCTGAAGCTTTTTCAGGCGCCTGTTTTTTTGTGAGACACAAAAAGCTTGTGTTCCCCGCCGGATTTTTTTATACTGGTAGCAAGAGGATTTGTTTTTTGGAAAGGAGCGGCGCTATGAACCAGAAACTGCGCGATTTTCTGCTGCTGACCGGCGGTACTGTATTGGTCTCCATCGGGCTGTATTATTTTAAGATTCCAAACCACTTCTCCACCGGAGGGGTATCCGGTATCTCCATCATCCTCGGTGCTCTCATTCCCGGCCTGTCTACGGGAAGCATTAACTTTATCATCAACATGCTGTTGCTTTTGCTCGGTTTTTTGGTGTTCGGCAAAGGCTTCGGCCTGAAAACTGCCTATTCCAGCATTTTGATGTCCAGCATCGTCTGGATTTTGGAGCGGGTCCAACCCATGGACGCCCCTTTTACCGACGAGCCTTTGCTGGAACTGTTTTTCGCAGTAGGCCTTCCCTCGGTGGGATCCGCCATCCTCTTTAATATCGGCGCCTCTACCGGCGGGACGGACATCATCGCCATGATCGTGAAAAAATACAGCAGCGTGGATATCGGAAAGGCGCTGTTCCTCAGCGACTGCGTGATCGTCATCACCGCTTGTTTCGTCTTCGGGATGCAGACCGGCCTGTTTTCCATCATGGGGCTGGTGCTCAAAACCCTTGTGGTGGATATGGTGGTTGAATCCATCAACCTGTCCAAGTTCTTCACCATCGTTACCAGCAAGCCGGAACCCATCGCCCGGTATATCCACGAGACGCTGCACCGCGGCGCCACCATTGAACAGGCGGAAGGGTCCTACAGCGGGGAGAAACGGTACGTGATTCTAACCGCTACACGCCGCCATCAGGCGGTTGCTCTGCGGGTGTATGCCCGCCAGGTCGACCCCCACGCTTTTATCATGATTACCAACTCCAGCGAAATCATTGGAAAAGGATTCAGCGAGCATTGATCTTTTCCAAAGCGCCGAAAAACGGCGCTTTTTCTTTTTTTCCAGGATATTTTGTGGTATACTAAAGGTACCATCCAAACGGGCGCCAATGGGCCCGCTGGAAAGGACGACACCGCTGATTGCCACAGAAAGAGGGAACGGACCATGGAAATTGCGTTGAGCGGAGAACTTCCTTTGTACCAACAACTGGCCGAGCTGCTCAAAGAAGAGATCCACGCCGGCACTTACAAACAAGGGCAAAAACTTCCTACTGAATTGGAATTGTGTCAATTATACCATGTCAGCCGCAACACGGTGCGCGGCGCGCTGCAGCAGCTGGAAAAGGAAAATCTGCTGCTGCGCCAGCAGGGCAAGGGGACTTTTGTCAGCAAAAAGAAGTACAACCATCACATTGTCCCTGCGCGCAGCTTTACCGATATGTGCCGCGAAATCGGCTGCAAGGCCGACGCCAAGGTCATCAAATCCGTGATCAAGGACCCGGAGCCAGAAGATATCGCTTTTTTGGATCTGCGGCCGGGGGCAAAAATCATCGCCATCGAGCGCATCCGCTATACCGATGGGGTTCCGGTGGAGCTGGAGATTTCCCATCTCCCGGAATCCTTTGATTATCTGCTGGAGGAGGATCTCAATCACTGTTCCATGCTGGCGCTGCTGCGGAAAAAATACGGCGTATGGTTTACCAAATCCCGGATTTCCCTGGAAGTGACCTTTGCTTCTTATGAAATGTCCCATTATTTGTCGGTTCCAAAAGAATACCCCCTTTTGTTAATCAACAGCGAGCTGAGCGACCAAAATGGGCTTCCCAGCTGCCGTTGTGTGCAGTATGTGGTAGGGGACAAATTTAAAATGATTTTATAACCGGGAAAATCGGCTGCCGATTCGCCCATCCGAACAGGATCGCGCGCATACGGGTGGCAACCCGGGAGGAGGCTAAATGAATTACCAATCTATTTTGCAAAGTCAGCAGGATTTTTTCCGTACCGGTGCCACGCTGCCGCTGTCCTGGCGGGAATCGGTCCTTTCCCTGCTGGAAGGGGCCATTCTCAGCCGGCGCGAGCAGATTGAAGCGGCATTGGCGGAAGATCTGGGCAAATCCAAGCAAGAGGCTTACACGACGGAAATCTCCATGGTGCTTGGGGAACTGAAACACGCTCGCCGCAACCTCCGCCAATGGGCGCGTCCGCATAAGGTATCTGCCCCCGTATCCCACTGGCCGGGCAAACAGCAGGTGGTTCCTGTGCCGTACGGCTCCGTGCTGATCCTGGCGCCTTGGAATTACCCGTTTCAGCTGTGCCTTTCCCCGCTGGTCAGCGCGCTGGCGGCCGGCAACTGCGCGGTGGTCAAGCCCTCGGAACTGGCCGGGCGGACGGCGCTTGTCATCTGCGCGCTTTTGGAGGAGATCTTCTCTGCGGAATACGTTTGCGTCTGTCTGGGTGAGGCCGATACTGCCGCCGCCCTGACTGCGCTTGCATTTGATAAAATCTTTTTTACCGGCAGCACGGCGGTGGGACGCAAAGTACTGCAGGCCGCCGCCGGCAATCTGACGCCTGTTACGCTGGAACTGGGCGGCAAAAGCCCCTGCATTGTCGACCGGTCCGCAGACCTGCAAACCGCCGCCCGCCGGATTATGTGGGGGAAAATTCTCAACTGCGGGCAAACCTGCGTCGCCCCCGACTATGTCCTGGTCCAGCGGGATATCAAAGATGCGTTCATCCTGCAATGCCGGACGGCGGTCGAGACGTATTTGGGTGTGAATCCACTGGCAAGTCCCGATTATGGGCGTATCATCAATTCGTCTCATTATCAGCGCCTTTTGGGCCTGCTGGAAGGATGCCGGATTCTATTTGGCAAGGAGACCGATCCTGCCGCGCTTCGCCTTTCCCCAACGCTGGTAGAGGTCCCCAACCTGGACGCGCCGGTCATGCAGGAGGAAATTTTCGGCCCTATCCTGCCAATCATCCCATATGACACACTGGAAGATGCCTTCTCCATCATCCAGCGGCATCCCAATCCGCTGGCGGCGTACTTTTTCACTCAGGACAAGCGGAATTTGAAGCGTATGAAAACCGCGTTTTCCTTTGGCGGATGCTGCGTCAACGACACGGTTTTTCAATTGGCTTCTCCTTACCTTCCCTTTGGCGGGATCGGCAGCAGCGGTGTGGGGCAAAGCCACGGCAAATACGGGTTTTTGAACTTTTCCCATCTGCGGGGAGAGTATCAGCGGTTTGGCCGCCTGGAATCCTCCCTGCGGTATCCGCCCTACAGCGGCAAAAAGCTGCGGAAGATAGAAAAAATGATGAATTTGTTCTGATTTTCTCGTTTCTTTTTTGTGCATTTTTTAACAATTCTACGTTTTTCACAAGAAACAGGGGGCAATTGCCGTTACTCTTCCGAAATTCGTCTCTTTGCCTATTTTTAACGGTAATTTTATTGTTTTTTTTTCATTTCTCCTGTACAATGCTAATTTGGAGGTATTTCGATGTTCCCTTCCAGCATACCTCGTTTCTTAGGGGGACATCTTTGTATGAAAGCGTTTATTTTCATTGCAGAGCGGTGGTGATAACATGGGACAGGATACAATCCAGGCGATCCGGGAAGCGGAAGAGAAAGCCAAACAAATGGAACAGCAGGCGCAGCAGGAAAAAAGCGACCGCTTGGCGCAGGCCAAAGCGCAGGCGGAACAGGAAACCGCCCAGCTTCTCGCCAAAGTCCGCGCGGACAATCAGCAGATCCTGCAACAGGCGCGTCAACAGGCGGAACAAGTCATGGCGCAAGCGGTATCTGAGACGGAATCTGAAATTCGGGCGATGCAGGAAAACGCCGCTGCCAAGCAGGGCGACGCCATCCAGATGATCCTATCCGAATGGAAGTAGCGTCACGATCTGTCCAGAAAGGAGGCATTTTTTACTATGGCGGTACTGCAGATGAAACGAATTCGCATCTGTGCTTTGAAAAAAGACCGCAAACCGGTGCTGGAGCTGCTACAGCGGCGCGGCGCCGTGGAAGTGGATGCAGCCATACCGGAAGACAGCGTGTTTTCCCACGCGGATACTTCCGCCAATCGCTCGGTCTTCCACAAAAATATCGCCGCTGCGGCAGCGGCGCTGGAAATTTTAGACCAATACGCGCCGGAACAGAAATCCCTTTTTGCGTCGCTGGAAGGGCGTAAGCTGAAGTCCGACAAGGATTACGCCGCTTTCGCCCAAAAATACGACGGGGTGATGGAAAGCGTTTATCGAATCACGGCGCTGGATCGCTCCGTCGCGGAAAACAAAGCGGAAATCATCAAGCTGGAAAGCCAGTTGGAATCGCTGCAGCCCTGGTTGGGGCTAGACTTGTCCATGCGGTTTCAGGGCACCGGGCAGACCCGCGCATTCATCGGCACCTTGCCGGGCGGCATGGATTTGGAATCCATCCTGGCCCAATTGGCTGGGCAAAACCCGTCCCTGCCTCCGGTGCAGGTCGAGCTGATCAGCTCCTCCCAGAACCAGACCTGTATTTTTGCCGTCTGCCACAAAGACGGGGCGGCTCAGGTGGAAGAGGCTTTGCGCAGCATCGGTTTTGCGCAGCCCTCCAACCCCACCAAAGGAACGCCCGCCCAGCGCAAACAGGAGCTGGAGACGCTGATCGCGCAGGCCAAGGAAGAAATCGACACTGCCCAGCAGCAGATCGTTTCCCTGGCAGGACAGCGTGAGCAGATCGAATTTACCATCGATTACTTCACCATGCGATCGGAGAAATACGAGGTCATCGGAGAGCTGGCGCAATCCAAACGGGCGTTTGTCCTCACCGGCTACATCCCGGCCAAACGGGCCGACGCCTTGCAGGCGGAACTGGAATCCCGTTTTGACCTGGCGGTGGAACTCAATGACTGTGATCCTTCGGTAGATCCCCCGGTCATGCTGCAAAACAACCAGTTTTCCGCGCCGGTGGAAGGCGTGCTGGAATCCTTCGGCCTGCCGGGCCGGGGCGAAGTGGATCCTTGTTCGGTCATGTCGTTCTTTTACTATTTTCTGTTCGGGTTGATGCTGTCCGACGCGGCCTATGGGCTTTTGATGGTGATCGGATGCGGGTTTGCGCTTTTGAAATTCAAAAATATGGAATCCGGCATGCGCAAGACCCTTCAGATGTTCTTATACTGCGGGATTTCCACCACATTCTGGGGATTTATGTTCGGCAGCTTTTTCGGCGACCTGGTGGGGGTTGTTGCCACCACGTTCTTTGGCCGGCCGGATATCGCTCTGGGGCCGCTTTGGTTTGAACCGGTGAAAGAACCCATGCGGATGCTGGTCTTCTCCATGCTGCTTGGCATCATCCATCTGTTTACCGGCCTTGCCATGAAGGCGTACCAGTACGCCAAGCAAAAAGCATGGCTAGACATTTTGTACGATGTGGGATTCTGGTACATG
Source organism: uncultured Clostridia bacterium (assembly GCA_944382905.1). Lineage (GTDB taxonomy): Bacteria > Bacillota > Clostridia > Oscillospirales > Ruminococcaceae > UBA3818. The sequence continues at coordinate 23,091 of CALWNU010000006.1, forward strand.
CTGCTGGTGGGGCTGATTGTTTACGGCCTTTCCACGGAAATGCTGCCAAGCATCCTGCAGCTGAGCTTTATTCTGCCGGCTTCGGCGGGCACCGTGGGCATAGCGGCGGCGGCAATCGGCGCGGTGGGGATCATCCTGACCGCAGGCAGAGAATCCCGCAACCCGGTCAAGCGGCTTTTAAAAGGCGCGTACGGGCTGTATGGGGTCACCAGCTATTTGTCCGACGTCCTATCCTATTCCCGTTTGCTGGCGCTTGGTCTGGCCACCGGCGTTATCGCCACGGTCATCAACTCCATGGGCAGCATGATGGGCGGCGGCATTGTCGGCGCAATTGTGTTTATTCTGATCTTTTTGGTCGGGCATACCATGAACCTGGCGATCAATCTGCTGGGGGCATATGTGCATACCAACCGGCTGCAGTTCGTGGAATTTTTCGGTAAGTTTTATGAGGGCGGCGGAAGAGCCTTTCAACCGTTTGCCGCTCATACGAAATATTACAACATCAAGGAGGAAACTTATCATGGATAATCTGGGTATTGTATTTGCTTTGCTGGGCGCGGTGCTCGCCGCTCTCATGTCCGGTATCGGTTCTGCAATCGGCGTTGGCATGGGCGGCGAAGCTGCTGCCGGCGTCTGCACCGACGACCCTTCCAAATTCGGTAAAGTCTTGATTCTGCAGCTGCTGCCTGGCACCCAGGGCATTTACGGCCTGCTGATCGCCTTCATTACCCTGTCCCAGATCGGCATTCTCGGCGGATCCGGCGATATCAGCCTTGCCAAAGGGCTTTTGTACCTGGCCGGCTGCCTGCCCATGGCATTTGTAGGCTATTGGTCCGCGCTCAAACAGGCAAAATCGGCCGTCTCCGGCATTTCGCTGGTTGCCAAACGCCCCGATCAGTCCGGTAAAGCGATTATCTTTGCCGCCATGGTAGAAACCTACGCCATCCTGGCTTTGCTGGTTTCGATTCTGGCCATCACCGGCATCGGCGGGCTGAACATCTAAGCGGCTTAAGCCTTATGAAGCGAATTTTCAATACGATAATAAGGAGAGCCGGCATATGACAGGATTAGAGAAAATTACCACACAAATCATCGATGACGCCAAAGCCAACGTGCAGAAAATCCAGGCCGAGGCGGAAGAAGAAGCGTCCAAGATCCTGGCATCGGCAAAAGAACAACGGGAAAAACAGGCGGCGGACCTGGCTGCGGAAACGCAGGCACAGGCGCAGATGATTGCCGCGCACGCTCAGTCCGGCGCGGCGCTGAAAAAGCGCCAGGTTCTGCTGGCCGCCAAGCAGCAGATCATCGCGCAGATGATCCAATCGGCCAAATCCGCCCTGCTCGCCTTAGACGACAAGGAGTATTTTGCGCTGATTGTGCGGATGGCCGGCAAGTTTGCCTTGCCGCAGCCGGGGAAGCTGATTTTGGACCCGAACGATCGCGCCCGGATCCCACAGGGCTTTGAGGCCATGCTAAATGAAGCGGTCCAGGCCATCCCCGGCGCGTCCCTGTCCCTGTCCGAGGAAACCCGGCCCATCGGCGGCGGTTTTATTCTGGACTATGCGGGAATCGAGGAAAACTGTTCGTTCGACGCGCTGTTTCATGCCAGCCAGGAAACCTTGCAGGATAAAGTCCAGGAATTATTGTTCCAATAAGGAGGTTGGATGATGGCGAAACCCGATTATATTTATGCGGCAGCCCGCATCCGCGCCAAAGAACTCTCCTGTTTCAGCACCTCCACTTTGGAACAGCTGATGGCCTGCAAAAGCGATGAGGAATGCCTTCGCCTGCTGGGCGAAAAGGGATGGGGGGATGGTTCTGCGCGCCAAACGCCGGAATCCCTTTTGGAACAGGAGCGGAATAAAACCTGGGACCAGCTGCGGGAACTGGTGGAGGATATGCATATCTTTGACGTGTTTTTATATGCCAACGACTACCACAACCTGAAAGCAGCTATCAAGGAAAATTACGCCCCTTCCCATGGCGCGGACATCTATAACCCCAACGGGACGATAGATCCCACCTTGCTGCGGCAGGCGGTAGAATCGCATGATTTTTCCCTGCTGCCGCCCGCCATGGCCGACGCTGCGGAAGAGGCGCTGTCCACCCTGCGGGAAACGGGAGATGGGCAGCTGTGCGATATTATTTTGGACCATGCGGCGCTGCGCGCGGTTGCGGACGCGGGGAAAGCGTCTGGCAGCGAGTTGCTGGCCTTTTATGCCGAGCATACCGTGGCGTGCGCCGACATCAAAATTGCGGTGCGGTGTCAAAGGACCGGGAAATCCCTGGCGTTTGTCCAGCGGGCGCTGGTTCCCTGCGACACGCTGGATGTTTCCCAGCTGGCACAGGCTTCGGTGGAAAGTTTTGACGCCATCTGCGACTATCTGGCCCGAACCGATTACGAGGGCGCGGTGGAAGCGCTTAGCCACTCTGCTTCCGCATTTGAGCGGTGGTGCGACAACCGGCTGATCCAAAAGATCCAGCCGCAAAAGTATGAAACCTCCTCCATCGGCCCCCTGGCCGCCTGGCTGCTGGCAAGAGAAAACGAGATCAAGACCGTCCGCATCCTGCTGTCCGGGAAACGCAACGGACTTTCGGATGATGCAATCCGGGAAAGGCTAAGGGAAATGTATGTATAAAATTGCAGTGATGGGGGACCGCGACAGCATCTACGGATTCGCCGCATTGGGGCTGGACACCTACCCTGTTTATGATCCCAACGAGGCGGTCCATACCCTGCGCCGTTTGGCGGAAGGCAATTATGCGGTCATCTATATGACAGAGGCACTGGCTGCGCAAATCGAGGAGGAGCTGGACCGTTACCGCTCCCAGCAGCTGCCAGCCATCATTTTGATTCCCGGGATCTCCGGCAACACAGGCCGCGGCATTGCCAGTGTCAAACGTTCGGTGGAGCAGGCGGTTGGCTCCGACATCATATTCGGCAACGATAATTAAGGAAAAAGCAGGTGAAAATACATGAGCAAAGGAACCATTAAAAAGGTTGCCGGGCCTCTGGTCATCGCCGAGGGGATGCGCGACGCGAACATGTACGACGTGTGCCGTGTCAGCGACCAGCGCCTCATTGGCGAGATCATTGAGATCCACGGCGACCAGGCCTCGGTGCAGGTCTATGAGGAAACGTCCGGCCTGGGGCCGGGAGAGCCAGTGGAATCCACCGGAGCACCGCTGAGCGTGGAACTCGGACCGGGGCTGATCGGCAGTATTTTTGACGGCATCCAGCGCCCGCTGGAAACGATTATGGAAGTTTCGGGCAACAATCTGCAGCGCGGCGTCGAGGTCCCTTCGTTAAGCCGTGAGAAAACCTGGCATTTTGTCCCCTGCGTGCAGCAGGGCGACCGGGTAAGCGGCGGTGATATCATCGGATCGGTCCAGGAAACCAAAATTGTCTCCCATAAAATCATGGTCCCCCACGGCGTCGGCGGGACCGTAACATCCATTGCGGAAGGCGACTTTACCGTTACCCAGACGGTTGCGATGATCGCCAACGAAAACGGCGGCGAAACCCCGCTTTCTCTGATGCAGAGCTGGCCGGTGCGAAAAGGCCGCCCGTATCAGAAGAAACTGCCGCCGGATATGCCTCTGGTCACCGGCCAGCGGGTCATCGATACGTTGTTCCCCATCGCCAAAGGCGGCGTTGCAGCGGTACCGGGACCGTTTGGTTCCGGCAAGACGGTGGTGCAACACCAGCTGGCGAAATGGGCGGAAGCGGACATCGTGGTCTATATCGGCTGCGGTGAGCGCGGCAACGAGATGACCGACGTTTTGAACGAATTCCCTGCACTGAAGGACCCGAAAACCGGTTATTCCCTGATGGAGCGTACCGTTTTGATCGCCAACACCTCCGATATGCCGGTAGCGGCCCGGGAAGCTTCCATCTATACCGGGATTACCATTGCTGAATATTTCCGCGACATGGGCTATTCTGTCGCGTTGATGGCAGATTCCACTTCCCGCTGGGCAGAGGCGCTGCGCGAAATGTCCGGCCGGTTGGAAGAAATGCCCGGTGAAGAAGGCTACCCCGCCTATCTGGGCAGCCGCTTGGCCCAGTTCTATGAGCGGGCCGGACGGGTGATCACCTTGGGCCAGGACGGCCGGGAAGGCGCGTTGAGCGTCATCGGGGCCGTGTCTCCCCCCGGCGGCGATATTTCCGAGCCGGTAGCGCAAGCGACCTTGCGGATTGTAAAAGTATTCTGGAGCTTGGATTCGGCGCTGGCATATGCCCGTCATTTCCCGGCGATCAACTGGCTGACCAGCTACTCGCTGTACGCCGACAGCACCGCCAAATGGTTTAACGCCAACGTCCATGAAGATTGGGCGTCGCTCAAGCAGCAGCTGATGCGCCTTTTGCAGGAAGAGGCGGAGCTGGATGAGATCGTCAAGCTGGTCGGTATGGACGCTTTGTCCCCCGCGGACCGGCTGAAACTGGAAGCCGCCCGGTCTATCCGCGAAGACTTTTTGCACCAGGATGCATTCCATGAAATCGACACCTACACCTCTTTGGAGAAACAGTACGCCATGATGAAACTGGTGCTGGTGTTCTACCAGTCCACCGTCAACGCCTTGCAGCAAGGCATCGGGATCGATGATCTGGTCAAATTGGCGGTCCGGGAACGGATCGGCCGGTTTAAATACACGCCGGAAGATGAAATCGCCAAGGAATTTGACGCCATCGTCCTGGCGCTGAACAAAGAGCTGGAAGAACTTGCTCAGAAGAAGGAGGACTTCTAATGCCAAAGGAATATCGAACCATTCAAGAGGTGGCAGGTCCTCTGATGCTGGTGCGCGGCGTGGAAAACGTCACCTATAATGAACTGGGAGAAATTGAGCTTGCATCCGGCGAAACCCGCCGCTGCAAGGTGCTGGAAATCGACGGCGGCAACGCCCTGGTCCAGCTGTTTGAAAACTCCACCGGAATCAACCTGTCCAACAGCAAGGTCCGGTTTTTGGGCCGGCCTATGGAACTGGGCGTGTCCGAGGATATGCTCAGCCGCGTCTTTGACGGGTTGGGCCGCCCCATCGACGGAGGGCCGGAAATCCTGCCGGAAAAACGCATGGATATCAATGGCCTGCCCATCAACCCGGCTGCGCGGAACTATCCGCAGGAATTTATCCAGACCGGCGTTTCGGCCATCGACGGGCTGAACACCCTGGTCCGCGGCCAGAAACTGCCGATTTTCTCCGCTTCCGGCCTGCCCCATGCCAACCTGGCGGCGCAGATCGCCCGGCAGGCAAAGGTGCGTGGTACCACGGAGCCTTTCGCCGTTGTATTCGCCGCCATGGGCATCACCTTTGAAGAGGCCAACTTCTTCATTGAAAGCTTTCAGGAAACCGGCGCCATCGACCGTACGGTGTTGTTTGTCAATCTGGCCAACGACCCGGCGGTAGAAAGAATCGCCACCCCCCGCATGGCGCTGACCGCCGCGGAGTATCTGGCGTTTGAGAAAAACATGCATGTGCTGGTCATCCTGACCGATATCACCAACTACGCCGACTCGCTGCGCGAGGTTTCCGCCGCGCGCAAAGAGGTGCCTGGCCGCCGCGGCTATCCGGGTTACATGTACACCGACCTGGCCAGCTTGTATGAACGGGCCGGCCGTCAAAAAGGCAAAAACGGATCCATCACCATGATCCCGATCCTGACCATGCCGGAAGACGACAAAACCCACCCGATCCCCGACCTGACCGGCTACATTACGGAAGGGCAGATCATCCTAAGCCGTGAGCTGTACCGCAAAGGCATTACCCCGCCCATTGACGTACTACCCAGCCTAAGCCGTCTGAAAGACAAAGGCATCGGCGAAGGAAAAACCCGCGCCGACCACGCCAACACCATGAACCAGCTGTTTGCTGCCTATGCCCGCGGCAAAGACGCCAAAGAGCTGATGGTGGTATTGGGCGAAGCGGCGCTGACCGATATCGATAAGCTCTACGCCCAGTTCGCCGATGCATTCGAGGCGGAATATGTCTCCCAGGGCTATGAGACCAACCGGGACATTGAAGAAACGCTGGCCATCGGCTGGAAGCTGCTGTCCATCCTGCCCCGTTCGGAACTCAAACGAATTAAGGACGAGTACCTCGACGAATACTACGGCAAATAAGAGGGGGGATTTTCTTGGCAACGACACAGGTAAATCCAACTCGTATGGAATTGACCCGCCTGAAAAAAAAGCTGACCACCGCCATGCGCGGCCACAAGCTGTTAAAAGACAAGCGGGATGAGCTCATGCGCCAGTTTCTGGATATGGTGCGGCAAAATAAGCTGTTGCGGGAAAAAGTCGAAGCCGGCATTCACGCCGCCAATCAAAACTTTATGCTTGCGCGCGCCGCTACCGATGCGCAGGTGCTGGATGTGGCGCTGATGGCGCCCAAGCAGGAAGTTTTTCTGGAAACTTCAGCCCGCAATGTGATGAGCGTAGACATTCCGGTCTTTTCCTACCAAACCCGTACGGCAGACGCAAACGATATCTATTCTTACGGGTTTGCCTTTACTTCCGCCGACCTGGACGACGCTGTTCTTTCCCTATCCCAGGTCTTGCCGGATATGCTCAAGCTGGCAGAGATTGAAAAGTCCTGTCAGCTGATGGCAGCGGAAATTGAAAAGACCCGGCGGCGTGTGAACGCACTGGAACATGTGATGATTCCGGATTTGCAGACGAACATCAAATACATCACCATGAAATTGGATGAAAATGAGCGCAGCACCCAAATCCGCCTGATGAAGGTCAAGGATATGATGCTGGAGCAAGCCCACCATTATTCCGAGCGGGCGGCACAGTAAAAAGCGCAATCAAACAAAAAAGCCTGCCTGGGGGTAGCTCGCAATAAAACAGGTTTATAGCTTTTAGCAAGAACAGCGTGGCATAAGGTCACGCTGTTCTGTTTTCCGGCGTGTGGTTGACCATTTCCGAGATAATGTTTTCGGGTAGAAATCCGATACACGCGAGGCTGATCCGCACATCCTGTACCCGATGCCCGCTGCTTTTATCCGGGGCGCAGACATAAACCTTGTTTACAAGGTCGTGCAGGACCGCCGGAGTCAATTCCGTCAGCTCCGGGTATTTCTTCGCCCGGCGGATAAACTGCTCGATACTGTCCGCTTCTTCCTGCTGTTTGGCGATTTCCTGTTCCAAAATATGCACCTTTTGAGTCAGCTCCGCCTGCTCGTTTTCGTAGTCCTCGGATAATTTTTGAAAGCGGCTGTCATTGATTTTCCCTGAGATATTGTCCTCGTAAATCCGCTTGAACAGCCGGTCGAGTTCTTCAATCCGGCGCTGTGCCTGTGTGAGCTGTCTGCGTTTTGCGGACAGCTCTTTTTTGAAATCCTCTTTGCGTTTGGCGCCGAGTTTTTCCCGGAACAAGTCCTCGCAATCAGAAATGTACCAGAGCAGGATTTGCAGGAATTTCAGCACGCCCTTCTCCAAAACAACTGCACGGATGAAGTGCGTACCGCACACATCTTTCCCTTTCTTGCGGGATGTGGAGCAGACAAAGTGATCCTGCCGCTCTTCAAAGTTTAGGGTGGTACAGTAGTACATCTTTTCCCCGCAGTCGGCACAGTAGGCAACGCCGGAAAATAAATTGGTCTTTCCCGTTTTTGCCGGACGGCGCTTGTTGCGGCGAAGCTCCTGCACCCGCTCAAATGTTTCTTCATCCACAATGGCTTCATGTGTGTTGCGGAAGATTTTCCATTGCTCCGGCGGGTTCTCAATCGTCTTTTTGATTTTGTAAGACTGACGGTGGGTTTTAAAATTGACGGTATGCCCGCAATATTCCATCCGTTCCAGAATCGCCGAAACCGTACTGCCGTTCCAGTTATAAGGATTATCCGGCGGAATGCAGCGCACCGCCTGTCCCATCCGGCTTTGATAGGCGGTAGGCGTGGGTACCTGCTCTTCCCGCAGAATCCGGGCGATTTGTGTCGGGCCGTTGCCATCCATGCAAAGAGAGAAGATGCGCCTAACCACACTGGCGGCCTCTGCGTCCACGACCCACTTCTTCTTATCCTCCGGGTCTTTCACATAACCGTAAGGCGGTATGGTGGTCAGGTATTCTCCGGATTCGCCTTTCAGCTTCATGGATGCCCGTACCTTTTTGCTGCCGTCCTTGACATAAAACTCGTTGATGATGTTCAAAAAGGGCGCAAACTCATTATCCTGCTGGTTGGCGCTGTCCACGCCGCTGTTGACCGCGATAAACCGGACATGATTCTGCGGAAAAGTAATCTCGGTATACATCCCGACTTCCAGATAATTACGGCCAATCCGACTCATGTCTTTGGCTACGATGATGCCGATTTTGCCTTCATCTACCAACGCCATCATGCGCTGCCAATCCGGCCTTTGGAAGTTCGCGCCGGAGTAGCCGTCATCCACAAAATACTCAATATTCCGAAATCCTTTTTCCCGTGCAAACCTGGCGAGGAAGGCTTTCTGGTTCACA
>CALWNU010000007.1 GCA_944382905.1 uncultured Clostridia bacterium
CAGAAAACGCGGTCTGGGTACGGCCGTAGACGATCTGCAGGAACAGCTCCCGCATGGCGGTGTTGATGGCGTCGCACACCAGGTCGGTATTCAGAGCTTCCAGCAGGGTCTTGCCCACCAGAATCTCGGAAGCCATGGCGGCGGAATGGGTCATGCCGGAGCAGCCCAGGGTCTCCACCAGCGCCTCTTCAATAATGCCGTTTTTCACATTCAGCGTCAATTTGCAGGTTCCCTGCTGCGGCGCGCACCAGCCCACGCCGTGGGTCAAGCCGGAAATATCGGAAATCTGGTAAGCTTTTACCCATTTGCCTTCTTCCGGAATGGGCGCAGGACCATGGTTGGGGCCTTTGGTAACAGGGCACATTCTCTCTACTTCATGAGAATAGTTCATTGCGGTTCTCCTTTCGGTTTTCTATATTCTGTATGCATCAAAGCTCATACCTGTCCATATTATAACGAATCGGACGAGGATTATCAAGAGATTTCTGCCAATTTTGTCAAGAGTTTGTCAATGCTGTTCCCGCATCAAATCGAGGCGAACCAGGCCAAAAGGCAGAATACCAGCAACAGGGAAAACAGCACCATAAACAGGTACCCCAGTTTTTTGAATTTCGGCTTGCCCTTGTAATGAGCCAGCAAAGGGAACGTAATCCCCAATACAAACAGGACAATCAAAAAAAACACCATCGCCTGGGCGAATGAATCGGTCATCTGCTTCTCCTCCCGCGCGCCGCCTGTACGCGGCGCTTTCGCTTGTTCGCTTGTTAGTATAACCCCAGCGCCTGCCGGAAATTGTTACAGAAAAGAAAATTTTCCCCTTGGGCGATATCCCACAGGTAATGGGCGTCCGAACTGTGCAGCACCAGCAGCTGGTCGAACCCCGGGATCCGGCCGGCAAATTCCGCCACCCTCGCCCGGTCGGCAAACTCGACGGCGCCAAAGCCCCAGTCCGCGGAAAAATAGCCCAAATTGGAAAACACGCTGGTGGAGCTTTTGTCCAGATGGGCCGGGTAACAGATCCCGCCGAAATGCCGGACCAGTCCTCCCACTTCCTCAATGGAGATGGTGGTCGCATTGATCAGCAAATATGGCTCGTAGCCGATGATTTCATCTGCCGCATTCAAAATCCGCTGTTCCCCGAAAATCTCCGGCTGGTTTTCCACCGCGGGCAGCCGGTCGTGGACATAGGCGTCAAACGCCATGGCGTTGTCCAGCTGGGGGAACAGGCACACCACATGCACCTCCTCCGAGGTACACAGCTCCATCCCCGGGATCAGGTCCAGCGGCAGGTCTTTGGCCACCTCCATTGCCGCGGGGCAGTTCTTGCAGCTGTTGTGATCCGTAATGGCGAACACCTGCAGCCCATTTAACACCGCCATATGCAGCATATTATTGACCGTCATATCGTTGTCCCCGCAGGGGGACAGCGCCGAATGGGTATGCAGATCGTAGGTCACTTTTTCCACGGCTATCCTCCTTCCCCGGGAAAAGAAAACGCCGCCGTAAAAATCCCGGCGGCATTTTGCAGCCTATTCCCGCTCCAGCAGCCGCTGGATGCAAAGGCCGGCGTCGAATACCGGCAGGGCCGACCCCAGCACCGGTACGCCCTGGCTGTCCGCCCTCATCCTTGCCTGGTCGTCCAGCGCCGCGTTTTCCGCCAGCACCAGGCAGGCCGTATCCGCCAGCACCGCCACGGCGATGGCGTTGACATTGCCCATCACCGTCACCCAGGCGCTGCCCGCCGGGGCCCGGCCCATGACGAAACTCAACAGGTCGCAGCAGAACACCCGGTCCGCTTCCCGCTCCAGGGCGTCCTCTCCCGCCAATACCGAAAAGCCGCACTCCTGCGCAATTTGGCCAATGGTTACCTTCTTCATTCTTTCTCCTCCCGCTGCGGCGTCTGCGCCTTGTCTTTCCCTTTTAGGCTGTCCGGGATAATATCCCCCAGCTCGGCGATGGAATTGGCCAGCGATTTCATCTTATCCTTGAGCAAAAACACGCAGGCGTCCGGCGTATTGTACCCGCGCACCACATCCTCCGCCAGCGCCTTGCAGCTGGGCGCGCCGCAGGCGGCGCAGTCCAGCCCGCTGAACATATGGGAAATTTCTTCAATCTGCCCTAACTTTTTTAACGCCACGGTGATATCTTCATCCAGCTGCAGCACTGGCTCATACTGGATTTCCGTATCGAATTTCATCTGCCGCGGGATCCCGTCCCCCACCCGGTTGCAGGAAACCGGCAGGTATTTGCGCACCCGCTTAAGCTTTGCTTTGGCGATGTATGGGTTTTCCACTGTCAGCACGCCGCCCACGCATCCGCCGGCGCAGGCGTTTAGCTCCACAAAATCCACCGCGCCCAGCTTCTCGTCCTCCAAGTCTTCCAGCACCCGGATGACGTTTTCAATCCCGTCCGCCGCCAGGTACCGGTCGTTGAGCAGCGCGGCGGATTCCCCGCCGGAAGACCCCCAGCCGATGCCCATGCGCCCAGAATGCAGGTACTCCTTCTCGTCGCTGGTTTCTTCCTTCATCAGGCCCAGCATTTTCGGGTATACGTCCCGGATGGCCACCACCGCGTCGATGGCGCTTTTCTTGGTCCCCAGCGGCATCTTCACCGCCGTGACCTTGGCCGCGCAGGGCGAGATGAAGATACACCCGATTTTTTCCGGCGCCAGCCCCGTCCGGGCCACCGCCTCTCTTTTGGCCAGGCGCGCGGCCACTTCTACCGGCGCCTGCAGCGGCAGGATATGCCGGATCAAATCCGGGAACCGCACCCGGATCAGCCGCACCACCGCCGGGCAGGCCGAGCTGATCACCGGCCGCGGCAGCTGCCCTTCGCTGAGCATTTTGCGGGTGGCATCGCTCACCAGTTCCGCCGCCCGGGACACTTCGAACACGTCGTCAAATCCCATGTCCACCAGCGCCCGCAGGATGATCTCCACATTGTCTAGGTTGTTGAACTGCCCATACAGACTGGGGGCGGGCAGGGCGATGGTGTATTCATAGTCGTCCATCACCGAAAGCGGGTCCACGATGGGTTTTTTCGCGTGATGCGGGCAGATCCGGATGCATTCCCCGCAGTCGATGCACCGGTCGGACAGGATCTTCGCCTTTCCGTCCCGTACCCGGATCGCCTCCGTGGGACAGCGCTTGACACAGTTGATACATCCGTGGCATAAGTCCCGGTCCAGCGTCACGGAATGGAAAAATTCACTCACGCCCCCGCCTCCTCCCGCGGGTGGGTCCGTACAGTCATCGTCACGGTCGTCCCAACCCCGACGGTGCTTTCCACATCCATTTCATCCGTATATTTTTTCATGTTTGGCAGCCCCATCCCTGCGCCAAACCCCAGCGACCGCACGTCGTCCGGCGCGGTGGACCAACCCTCCTGCATGGCAAGGGAAATATCCTTGATTCCGGGTCCCTGGTCCTTGAGCACCATGCGCACCGCGTCCGGCCCGATCTCCACATCGATCTGCCCGCCGCCGGCGTGGATGACCATGTTGATCTCCCCTTCGTACATGGCGATGGCCACGTTGCGGATGATCTCCGGGGCAAGTCCCACCTGTTTGAGCGCCTTTTTCACGCTGCTGGAGGCTTCGCCGGCGCGGGTAAAGTCGTCGCCCGGCACGTCATAATGAAACGAAATCGTCTGACTCATCGCGATTCGCAACCTCCCCTCAGCCCGTTTTCATACAAAAGCCCGCAGGCGGTGAACATCCGGTAATCGCAGGAAAGCAGCGCGATCCCCCGTTCCCTGGCCAAATCAATCATGGCCGGGTCCGGATTCTTGCCGCGGACAAACACGATGCAAACAATATCCATCATTTCCGCCGTGCGGATCACCTGGGGATTGACCAGCCCCGTCAACAGCACCGCCTGGTCTTTCACAAACGCCAGCACGTCGCTCATCATGTCGCTGCCGCAGGCGGTGTGCACCTCGCAGCCGAGCATCTTCTCGTCCGCCCAGAGAATGGTTGCCTGCAGGATCTCCTTGATATCTTGAATCGTCATAGTAGCCCTCCTGTTTTTGCTCGGTACGCCCGCCGGCGCGTCCCCGGCAGCTCTACGGCCGGCTGCCGCTTCTTTTTTGTATTATACCATATCCCGCCGGGCAGGACAAGAAGCAAGCGCCCCGCCCAAGGCTCCGCCTGCGTCTGGGAAAACCAACAAAATTTTCGCCATGTTTTTTTCGAATATCAACAAACTTTGCGATATCGATGGAAACATAGTGGATTTTGCCGGCCTATGCTGTTATAATTTTAACTAGTCTAGATGCATAGGGGATTTTTGCGCCCAAAAATCGTTTGGCATAAGAAAAAGATTCGGTGAATAGGGGCAATGCCACAACGGTTGCAAGCGCGCTCTTATGCGGATAGAGGAGGGCTCCGGGGGAGTCCGGAAACAATAATTTTTGCCGTTTTACGGCAGAACGGAGGTTTTCATGGCTACTACAATTTCAGCAGTCCCCTTCAACGGGACAAAAGAGCAAGAAGAAAAGCTCATTGCGCTGATTGCTGCCCATAAAGGGCAAAGAGGCGCCTTAATGCCTGTCCTGCAAGGCGCGCAGGAAATCTATGGATACCTGCCCATCGAGGTGCAGAAGCTGGTCGCCCAGCATCTGGAAGTCCCGTTGGAAGAGGTATATGGCGTTTCCACCTTCTATTCCCAGTTCACCCTGAACCCCAAAGGCAAATACAAAATTTCCGTTTGCCTGGGCACCGCCTGCTATGTCAAAGGGTCCGGCGACGTATTTGCCAAGCTGGGCGAATGCCTGGGCATCAACGGCGGCGAATGCACCGCCGACGGCAAATTCTCTTTGGAAGCCTGCCGCTGCATCGGCGCGTGCGGTCTGGCTCCTGTCATGACCATCAACGATGACGTTTACGGCCGCTTGGTCGCCGACGACATCCCCGGGATCCTGGCCAAATATGCCGAATAAGCGATGGAAGAGCTGTCGTTAAACATTCTGGACATTGCGCAGAATTCGGTCCGTGCAAACGCCACCCAGATCGACATCACCGTGGCGGAATTGCCGGAGCAGGACCGGCTTGTCATCACCATCGCCGACAACGGCTGCGGCATGACGCCGGAACAGGTCGCCCATGTGGAGGACCCGTTTTACACCACCCGCACCACCCGCAAGGTGGGGCTGGGCGTGCCGTTTTTCAAGATGGCGGCGTTGATGACCGGCGGGGATTTTTCCATCCAGTCTCAGGTTGGCAAAGGCACCCTGGTGAAAGCCACCTTTGGGCTGACCCACATCGACCGGATGCCACTGGGCAATATGGCGGACACCATGTGTATCCTGATGGGCTGCAACGAACAGATCCATTTTTCCTTTACCTATCAAGTAGGGGAAAAATCCTTCTGCGTGAGTACCGAGCAGCTGCAGCAGGTATTGGACGGCGTTCCGCTCAACACCCCCCAGGTGATGGAGTTTCTCCGGGGGTATATCAAAGAAAATATGGATTTGCTTAGCGGAGGTGCATCATAACATGAAAAGTTTAGCAGAGCTTCAGGCTCTTCGCGATTCCATGAAAGACAAAATCGGCGTCCGCGACGACGCGGAAGGCAACATCCGCGTGGTAGTGGGCATGGCAACCTGCGGGATCGCCGCCGGCGCCCGCCCGGTGCTGGCCGCCTTTACCGAAGAGGTTTCCAAACGGAACCTGCAAAACGTGACCATCGCCCAGACCGGCTGCATCGGCATCTGCCAGTACGAGCCGGTGGTCGAGGTCTATGAACCCGGCAAGGAAAAAGTGACCTATGTCAAAATGACGCCGGAAATGGCCGTGAAAGTCGTCAACGACCATCTGGTCAACGGCAATGTGGTCACGGAATACACCATCGGAGCCAAAACGCTTTAAAAAAAGGAGGCAAACAACATGTATCGTTCCCACGTGCTGGTCTGCGGAGGTACAGGCTGTACCTCCTCTGGCAGCGAACGCATCATCACCGCGTTGGAGCGGGAGATCAAGGAAAACGGCCTGTCGGATGAAATCAAGGTCATCAAAACCGGCTGCTTCGGCCTTTGCGCCCTGGGCCCCATCATGATTGTCTACCCGGAAGGCGCCTTTTACAGCATGGTCAAACCGGAAGACATTCCGGAAATCGTATCCGAGCATCTGCTCAAAGGCCGTATCGTCACCCGCCTGCTGTACCAGGAGACGGTGCAGGAAGACACGGTAAAATCCCTCAACCACACCCAGTTCTACGCCAAGCAAAAACGTGTGGCGCTGAAAAACTGCGGCGTCATCGACCCGGAAAACATCAATGAATACATCGGCATGGACGGCTATCTTGCATTGGGCAAGGTGCTGACGGAAATGACGCCGGAAGACGTCATCCAGGTCATCAAGGATTCCGGCCTGCGCGGACGCGGCGGCGGCGGGTTCCCCACCGGCGTGAAATGGAGCTTTGCGGCGGCGCAGCCCAAAGGGCAGAAATACGTCTGCTGCAACGCGGACGAAGGCGACCCCGGCGCGTTCATGGACCGCTCTGTTTTGGAAGGCGACCCCCATGTGGTGCTGGAAGCCATGGCCATCGCCGGTTATGCCATTGGCGCCAACCAAGGCTATATCTATGTCCGTGCCGAATACCCCATCGCGGTCAAACGGCTGGAAATCGCCATCGGGCAGGCGCGGGAAAACGGCCTGCTGGGCAAAAACATCCTGGGCACTGGATTTGATTTTGACATTGAGCTGCGTTTGGGCGCCGGCGCGTTCGTCTGCGGCGAGGAAACCGCGCTGATGACCTCCATCGAAGGGCACCGCGGCGAACCCAGACCCCGTCCTCCGTTCCCGGCGGTCAAGGGCCTGTTTGAGCGGCCCACCGTGCTCAACAACGTAGAAACCTACGCCAACATCCCCCAGATCATCCTCAAAGGCGCCGACTGGTTCGCCTCCATGGGCACCGAGAAATCCAAAGGCACCAAGGTGTTCGCGCTGGGCGGAAAAATCCACAATACCGGCCTGGTAGAGGTCCCCATGGGCACCACTCTGCGGGAAATCGTGGAAGAGATCGGCGGCGGCATTCCCAACGGCAAGAAATTCAAGGCGGCCCAGACCGGCGGACCTTCCGGCGGCTGCATCCCCGCTTCGCTGATTGACGTTCCGGTAGACTACGACAACCTGATCTCCATCGGTTCCATGATGGGGTCCGGCGGTCTGATCGTCATGGACGAAGACACCTGTATGGTAGATATCGCCAAATTCTTCCTGGAATTCACCGTGGACGAAAGCTGCGGCAAATGTACCCCCTGCCGGATCGGCACCAAGCGCCTGTTGGAGATGCTGGACAAAATCACCAAGGGCAAAGCCACGTTGGAAGATCTGGACAAGATGGAGGAGCTGTGCTACCACATCAAGGCCAACTCGCTGTGCGGCCTTGGCCAATCCGCTCCCAACCCGGTACTCTCTACCTTGAAATATTTCCGGGACGAATATGTCGCGCACATCGTGGACAAGAAATGTCCGGCCGGCGTATGCAAAGCGCTGTTAAACTACGTCATTGACCGCGAGAAATGCAAAGGTTGTACGCTGTGCGCAAGGGCCTGCCCGGCGGACGCCATTTCCGGCACCGTGAAACAGCCCCATGTCATCGATCCCGCGAAGTGCCTCAAGTGCGGCGCCTGCATTGAGAAATGTAAATTCGGCGCCATCTACAAGAAATAAGGAAGGAGTGTACCACAATGGAAATGGTAAATATCAAAATCAACGGTATGCCCTTGTCCGTACCGGCAGGCAGCACGATTCTGGAAGCTGCCAGACAGCACGGGATTGAGATTCCCACCCTGTGTTACTTAAGAGAAATCAACGAGATCGGCGCATGCCGGATCTGCGTAGTGGAAGTCGTGGGGATGAAAAACTTGGTCGCCGCCTGCGTTTACCCGGTGGCGGAAGGCATGGAAATTCTCACCAACTCCAAACGGGTTTTCGCTTCCCGGAAAACCAACCTGGAACTGATCCTTTCCACCCACAACCGGTCCTGCCTGTCCTGCGTACGCTCCGGCAACTGCGAGCTGCAAAAACTGTGTAAGGATTTTCGGATCTACGACGAAACGCTGTACGACGGGGAAAAACCCGCCAGCGATTACGATGATTCCGCGGTCCATATGGTCCGCGACAATTCCAAGTGTGTGCTGTGCCGCCGCTGCGCCGCCGCCTGCGCCAAATGGCAGGATGTTGCGGTCATCGGGCCCAACGGGCGCGGATTCAACACCCATATCGGCACGGCGTTCAACCAGAACCTGTCTGACGTGGCCTGCGTTTCCTGCGGCCAGTGCATCGTGGTCTGCCCCACCGGCGCTTTGGCGGAAAAGGACAACACCAAAGACGTATGGCGCGCCCTCAACGACCCGACCAAACATGTGATCGTGCAGACTGCGCCGTCCATCCGCGTCACCCTGGGCGAGGCGTTCGGCATGCATATCGGCACCAACGTGGAAGGCAAAATGGTCGCAGCGCTGCGCCGGCTTGGCTTTGACGGCGTGTATGACACCGATTTCGCGGCGGATATGACCATCGTGGAAGAGGCCAACGAGCTGGTAGAACGGATCAAAAACGGCGGCAAGCTGCCGATTATCACCTCCTGCTCGCCGGGCTGGGTCAAATACTGCGAGCATTACTATCCGGAATTCACCGAAAACCTGTCGACCTGCAAATCGCCGCAGCAGATGTTCGGCGCATTGGCCAAGACCTGGTATGCGGAAAAGACCGGCATTGATCCCAAGGATATCTTTGTGGTCGGCATCATGCCCTGCACCGCCAAGAAATTCGAAACCAAGCGCGAAGACGAATCCGCATCCGGCTATCCGGACGTAGACGTTGCCCTGACCACCCGGGAACTGGCCCGGATGATCGAGCGCGCCGGCATGTACCTGCCGAAACTGCCGGAAGACCATTTCGACGCGCCTTTGGGCACCTCCACCGGCGCGGGGGTCATCTTCGGCGCCACCGGCGGCGTGATGGAAGCGGCGCTGCGTACCGCCAAAGAGTGGATCACCGGCGAAGGCGGCGAAGCGGTGGAATTTACCGAAGTGCGCGGCACCGAAGGGATCAAGGAAGCCACCTACAAGATCGGCGACCTGGAACTGAACGTGTGCGTAGCCTCCGGCTTGAAGAATGCCAAGAAGGTGCTGGAATCGGTCAAATCCGGCGAAAAGAACTACCACTTTATCGAGATCATGGGTTGCCCGGGCGGCTGCATCAACGGCGGCGGCCAGCCGGTACAGCCGGCAGCGGTCCGCAACTTCATCGACCTGAAAGCGCGCCGGGCGGCTGCGCTGTATGAAGCGGATAAGAATATGCCCATCCGCAAATCCCACGAGAACCCGGTGGTCAAGGAAATCTACGAGACCTATCTGGGCAGCTATGGCTCCCACAAGGCCCATGAGATCCTCCATACCAGCTACAAAAAACGCAATCGCTTCTAAGAGATTGCAACTGCTTTGGATCCAAAAAAGACGGTACCGCAAAACTGCGGCACCGTCTTTTTCTGTCTTATTTTGGTTTTGTCCCGGTGCGTCAGCCGTTGGACTTACCCTGCGCCAGCAGCGGCTGCAGCGGCGCGCAAAGCGTCCCCTGGTAAAAAAGATCCAGCCGGTGCAGCGGCCGGGTCATGGCCACATACAAAAGATGCAAATCCAGCCGCCGGTCCGACCGGTAAACATTTTCCCCCGCGTCCAGCAGGATGACCCCGTCGAATTCCAGCCCCTTGGCCAAATACCCGGTCATGGCGCAGATGCCCCCGGTATAGGAATCCGCCGTATCCTCCGCCAGCTGAATGGGGATACCCCGGTCGACCAAAGCGGCGTGCATCCTGGCGGTCTGCGCCGCCGTTTTGCCCAGCACGGCAATAGAGCCAAACCCCAGCGCCTGGTATTGGCGGATGCAGTCTGCCACCGCCCCGGCCGGATCCGCCGGCATGGGGTGCAGCCGTACCGGGTCGCCGTGGCGGATCACCGGCTGGGCGGCAGGCAGCCCAAGGCGGCTGGTGAGCAGATTGGCCGCTTGCATAATTTCCACGGTGGTACGGTAACTTTTCTCCAAATAGCAGATTTGCGCCCCCTGGGGGAAGGCGTGTTCCCGCACCGATTCCCAGCTGGAAACCCCGTGAAAGCCGTAAATGGACTGCGCTAAGTCTCCCACGATGGTAAAGGTACTGCCGCAAAGCAGGTTTTGCAGCGCAAAAAACGCAAATTCCCCCAAATCCTGCGCCTCGTCCACCACCGCATGGCGGTAGCGGGCATACTCCCCGGCGCCGAAGATCCGGGTTTTCAAATAGATCAGCGCCGGCAGATCTTCCTGGGTCACCGTTTTTTTCCGCAGCAAAGACAGCGTCTGCCGTCTTACTTCCGCCGCCAATTCCTGCGGCAGATACCGATCCGCCTGGTCGACAAACCGCCGGTAGACCGACAGGATTTTCACGTCGATACCGCCAAAAAAGCGCCGCAGCAGTTTTTTGCATCCGGATTCCAGCTCCCGCTCCAGCTGCCGCTTCTGGCGGAACAGCCGGGCCGCCTGCTCCTTGCCCGCGCCGTCTAACTGCCGGGCAAAAAAGCGGTCTGTCAGCCACAGCGCCCGGTCCCGGCCGGCGGACAGCGCCGCGCTTAATAGCAGCACGGTCTTGTTCACCCGGGTCAGGCAGCTGCCGCCCACCTGCTTGGCGCTTTGCCATTCGGCCGCCACCTGTTCAGGCCCTAACAGCTCGACACCGAAGGGCGCGAACGGCTCCTGGGGCAGCAGCGCATCTTCAAAATCGCGCAGGAACCGGTCCAGCGCATCCCGGTAAGCCAGGGTGCTTTTGTACCGCTGCACCGCCGGGTCCGTCCCCTGCTCCACCACGGCGGTCAAGGTCAGCGCCGGGTTCTGCACCGCAAACGCCTCGCCGATATACTGGGCGGCCAGCGTTTCATAGGTAAACTGGGGAACGCTGTCCACATCCAGGTCGGGCAGGACGGCGGAAATGTAGCTGATGAAAAACTGGTTGGGCCCGATGACCATATATTGGCTGGGGCGGATCTGGTCGTGCCAGCGGTATACCAAATACGCGATGCGGTGCAGCGCCACGGTGGTTTTCCCGCTGCCCGCCGCCCCCTGGACGATCAGGTTTTTGTGCAAATCCTCCCGGATGATGCGGTTTTGCTCGGTTTGGATGGAGGCGACGATATTTTTTAACCGGTTATCGGCACTGGCGCTTAGAAAGGGCTTGAGCAGCTCGTCATTGGACACCGAGTCGATGTCCTGGTAGGAAACCAGCGTCCCGTCCTGGATCTCGTACTGCCGCTTGAGCGACAAGGTGCCGCAGATCCGCCCTTCCGGCGCCTGGTAGGAAGCCTGGCCCAAGTTGCTGTCGTAATACAGTGTGGCCACCGGGGCGCGCCAGTCTACGGTGATGATCTTGCCGTCCGCATCCGCCACGCCGATTTTGCCGATGTAGCAGCGGTCGGTCTGGTCGGATGCGTCGTCGGTAAAATCAATCCGGGCGAAATAGGGCTTGAGCCGGCTTTGTTCCAGCCGCACAATGCGGTTGTGGGTATGCAGCAGCAGCTCGTTTAACAGGTTGGGGTCATCCGGATACAGCCGCGGCAGGGCGGCCAGCATCTGCCGCTCTTCCTGGGCGGCTTGCAGGTACTGTTCTTTCGTCCAGGAAAGCCGGGCGGCTTCTTCTTGAAAAATCGGGTCCATACGCTGCTCCTTTCTTGCCGCATCATTGGAAAAATTATTATAGCAGGTTGGCCGAAAAAAGCAAGCGGACCGCGCCATTCTCGCCCTGCCAGGCCGCGTTTGGGCAGCGAAACCCGCGGCGGATTTTTCGTTGTATCCCGCGCACAAATATGGTATACTGATTTTAATTATCCGTTGATTGGTGAAAGAAAACGCAGAGGTGAACAGTTTGGCGCAGATCGACCCGATTTTAGAGCATACACGCAATTTTTGCATCATCGCCCACATCGACCATGGCAAATCCACCCTGGCCGACCGGATTTTGGAATTGACCAGCACGGTGGCCAAGCGGGACATGGAAGAACAGCTTTTGGACAATATGGACATCGAGCGGGAACGGGGCATTACCATTAAGGCCCGCGCCGTCCGGCTGCAGTATACCGCCAAGGACGGGCAGGTCTATGACTTTAACCTGATCGATACCCCGGGACATGTGGACTTTAACTATGAAGTTTCCCGCTCGCTGGCCGCCTGCGAGGGGGCGCTTTTGGTGGTAGACGCCTCCCAGGGCATCGAGGCGCAGACGCTGGCCAACACCTACCTGGCCATTGAGCACGATCTGGAGGTGGTGCCGGTGATCAACAAGATCGACCTGCCTGCCGCGGACCCGGACCGGGTGGCCCATGAGGTGGAGGACGTCATCGGCATCCCCTGCCTGGACGCGCCGCGCATTTCCGCCAAAAACGGCGTCAACATCGAAGAAGTGCTGGAGCGGGTGGTCACCGACATCCCCGCCCCTTCGGGGGACCCGGAGGCGCCTTTGCAGGCGTTGATTTTCGATTCTTACTACGACAGCTATAAAGGGGTCATCGTCTATATCCGGGTCAAGGAAGGCACGCTGCGCACCGGCGATACCATCCGCATGATGGCCACCGGCGCGGAGTTTTCCGTCGTCGAAGTGGGGACCATGGGCGCTACCACCCTGGACCCCTGCGGGCAATTGAAGGCCGGCCAGGTAGGGTACCTGACTGCCAGCATCAAAAACGTGCGGGATACCACCGTAGGCGATACGGTGACCTTGCGGGACCGCCCCTGCAAAGAGCCGCTGCCCGGCTACCGCAAGGCGGTGCCCATGGTCTTCTGCGGGATCTACCCGGCGGACGGCGCCCGGTACCCGGATCTGCGCGACGCCTTGGAAAAATTGCAGTTAAACGACGCGTCCCTCTCTTTTGAGCCGGAGACCTCCATCGCGCTGGGCTTTGGGTTCCGGTGCGGATTTTTGGGGCTTTTGCATATGGAGATCATCCAGGAGCGGCTGGAACGGGAGTTCAACCTGGACCTGGTGACCACCGCGCCCAGCGTCATTTACAAAATCCATCTCACCGACGGCACCACCGTCACCATTGATAACCCCACCAACTACCCCGACCCCTCTTTGATCGCGTCGGCGGAAGAACCCCACGTCAAGGCCAGCATTTTCACGCCGGCCCAGTACATCGGGTCCATCATGGAGCTCTGCCAGGAGCGCCGGGGGGTTTACCAGGACACCAAGTACCTGGACACCGACCGGGTGGAGCTGCATTACGACCTGCCGTTAAACGAAATCGTCTACGACTTTTTCGACGCGCTCAAATCCCGGACCAAAGGCTACGCCTCTTACGACTACGAATTGTCCGGGTACCAGCCGTCCAAGCTGGTCAAGCTGGATATTTTGCTCAACGGGGAAATGGTGGACGCGCTGAGCTTTATCGTCCACGCAGACAAAGCCTATCCCCGGGCCCGGAAGATGGCGGAAAACCTCAAGGAGCACATCCCGCGCCAGCTGTTCGAGGTGCCGATCCAGGCGGCGGTAGGCGGCAAAATCATCGCCCGGGAAACGGTCAAGGCCATGCGCAAGGATGTGTTGGCCAAATGCTATGGCGGCGATATTACCCGCAAAAAGAAACTGCTGGAAAAACAAAAAGAAGGCAAAAAACGGATGCGCCAGCTCGGCTCGGTGGAAGTGCCGCAGGAAGCGTTTATGTCGGTGCTCAAGCTGGACTAATCCATGCGCAGGCCCAAACAGCCAGGGCCGCGCCCCAGGGAGGGATTTTTGTATGACCACCACCATTGACATCGCCGCCCACAACGCCCAGGCGTGGGATTTGCAGGTGAAAAAAAACAGTCCGTGGACGGTACCTGTCTGCCACGAAGAAGTGGAAGCCGCCCGGGCCGGGCTGTTTTCCATTTTGCTCACCGCCAAGAAACCGGTGCCGCGGGACTGGTTCCCCAAGGATTTGTCCGGCGTGCGGATTCTGTGCCTGGCCAGCGGCGGCGGCCAGCAGGGGCCGATCCTTTCGGCGGCCGGCGCGGACGTGACCGTATTGGACAATTCCCTGGCGCAGCTGGCCCAGGACCGGCTGGTGGCGCAGCGGGAGAAATTGCCGCTGAAGACGGTCCGGGGCGATATGCGGGACCTTTCCTGTTTCGCCGCCGGGGCGTTCGACCTGGTGTTCTGCCCGGTCTCGGTGACCTACATCCCCGAGGTCCAGCCGGTTTTCGACGGGGTTTTCCGGGTCCTGCGGCCCGGCGGCAGCTTTCTGTTTGGGGCGACCAACCCCTTTGTGTATCTTTTCAACGGGGCCGACTGGGATCAAAACCGGTTCACCGTCTCCAACCAGCTGCCGTTCTGCTCGCTGGATGAAATGACCCCGGAAGAGGTCTCCCAGGCGCTGCGGGAGAAACAGACCATCCAATACAGCCACACCCTGGAAAGCCTCATCGGCGGGCAAACGGCGGCGGGCTTTTCCATCACCGGCTTTTACGAAGATGTGGACGACGATTTGATCTGCCGGTATTCCGCCAAATATTTTGCCACGAGGGCGGTCAAATGAGCGGATATGCGCAGATCATTGCGGAAGAGGCGATGGGGATCTATCTGCATGTGCCGTTTTGCGCCGCCAAATGCCCTTACTGCAATTTTTATTCCCTGCCGGCGCAGGATAGCCTGATGGACGCCTATACCGACCAGATCTGCCGGATGCTGGCGCAAGCCGCCGAACGGTGGCCCAGAACGGCGGACACCCTGTATTTTGGCGGGGGGACCCCCATCCTGCTGGGGGAACAGCGGATCGGCCGGATTTTACAGGCGGCCCGGCGCTGGTTTGGGCTGGACGGGGCGGAAATCACGCTGGAAGCAAACCCCGCCGCCACATTAGAAGAAACCCTGCGCGGGCTGTATGCCGCCGGGGTCAACCGCCTGTCTTTCGGGCTGCAATCCGCGCAGGAACAGGAATTGCACGTCCTGGGCCGGCGGCATACGGCAAAAGAGGCGGCGCTGGCGGTGGAACACGCCCGGAAAGTGGGATTTACCAACCTCTCGCTGGACGTGATGCTGGGGATCCCCTATCAGACCGCCGCTTCGTTGGAACAGACGCTGCGGTTCTGCGCCGAGACCGGCGTGAGCCATATTTCCGCGTATCTGTTAAAAATCGAAGAGGGCACGCCCTTTGCGCAGATGCAGATGGAACGGTTGTGCCCTGACATGGACGGGCAGGCCGATCTGTATCTGCAAGCGGTCCAGGCGCTGGCGTCCTGCGGCTATGGGCAGTATGAGATTTCCAACTTCGCCAAGCCGGGATTCCACAGCCGGCACAACTGCAAATACTGGCTGGGCGCCGAATACCTGGGGCTGGGCCCGGCGGCCCACAGCCTGATGGAAGGCCGGCGGCGGTATTTTCTCCGGGACCTGTCCGCCTTTTTGGACGAGGGGGCGGATCTTGCGCTGATGCAGGACGACGGACCCGGCGGCACGGCGGAAGAATTCGCCTTATTGGGCCTTCGCCTGTGGCAGGGGATTTCCCGCAAGCAGGCCCGGCAGCGCCATCCGGATTA
>CALWNU010000008.1 GCA_944382905.1 uncultured Clostridia bacterium
TCCGGTTCTGGCTCCGGGACCTCCCGGAAGGTGAGGGAGACGGTCACATTGCCGCCGGGCTGGGTAAAGGACCAGGTGCCGTCGCCGTTGCCGGTGACCTCCACCGGACGGCCCCCCTGGACGGCGCAATTTTTCCTTGAAATCCGCCAGGCTTCCTGCGCAAACATTGCTCGCCAGCGGCCCACAATCCCTCGCTGCTGGACACATCGCCAATTTTCAAACAAGCCCTAGCGTTTCCTTTTTGCACTTTGGGCAAAACAGAGGGAAGTACTCAAGTATGGTATCTTCTCTAATTTTTGCTCGCGTTTTATTTCCACATATCGGGCGTAAGACCCATTGAAAATCCGTTATATAACCACCCCGTTATCTCACAATCAAATACTATTTATGGCTTTCCCGCGCTATTTTCCTTGGATACCATTTTTGAAACCATACAGTAAATATCCCCATAATTGCCGGAAGTATAGAGTTGATAATACCGATATAGCTTCCTGCGCCCGTACGCATAATGAAATATGTCCAAACAGGTGTAATTAAGTAAAGAATACCCCATGCAGCAGTTAAGATGCGATTTGTCTTGATAAACATGGGATTTTGCAACGCACTTTCCCCACCATATTCATTCATAGAATATTCTGCAGAAAGAGGTATTTTCAGACAAGCAGATAGACTCCACATGATACCAAACGCGAAATAAGATAAGGGCGTTACAATAACTGCTGGCAAGTTGATAAGCAGCAATATGGAAAATATGCTTACCAATGCTCCGGAAATTACATCATAAACTGTTTTCTTGTTTTTATAGAACAGCAGCGGCAATAAACAGCAAACAAAAATGCTAATCATACTTCCCCAAAACGCGTTGATATTGGCAGCTATCCAAAATACAATCCAGGGGATTAAAACATAGCGCATATCTGTTTTTCCATTTGGTGTTGGCTTATCTTTTGTTATATCTGCGTTTTTGTGTTGTCCAAAATACTCATCCCATTTCAGCATGAGGTCAAAATCGCCTTCAACAGAATATAGATGTTTCATCAAAGCGGCAGAACCTTCTATTTCCCCGGCAGCAATCGACTGCCATACAGAAAAAGGCGTATGAATGACGGTTGTTGGTTTTTCACGAAACTGTTCTACTACACGGCTCTCTGCTTTTCCCAAGATAATACGATAACGCTTTCTGATATCCGTATAATCCATATCCAAAATGATATCCGTCCCACGATACGCTTCCGGATTATAAAGTGCAGCCATTTGTTTGGTAAAGGTCAGTGAAGCATCTTCCTTTTCGCCTGTTTGCGTGATACCCCAGCTTGCGTCTGCCATACGCTCAAAAACATCTCTCGGAAATAGCAATTCTTGCAGCTTCGCATTTGTTTCTGCTTCGATACCGCCGGAAGCATACTCCTGCCCTGCCTGCTGAACAACGGTAAGATATTCGTCTGTACGGTTTGATAATTCTGGTACTCTGAAAAGCTCGCCTTCTCCGCAAAACAAAGTGGTATAGTTTCCTTTTCCGCAAATCCTGTCAAATTGCGCTGTTACACTATCGTAATTTGACTTTGCTGTATAAAATCCGCAAGTAGAGATTAAAACAGTTTTCTTTCCGTTCATATCATATCTGGCAGGGTGGCCACCGCCTTCTGCATGAGACTCCATAAAAGGCAACAATAAAGGAAGCTGCCGGTCAATTACGGTTTTTAGCTTTCCCGGCAAACTGAAATAGTATAAAGGGAAACTCCAAATTGTCAGGTCAGCCCACAATAACTTTTCAAGGACTGTTCGCATATCGTCGTGAATACAGCATTGCCCGGGGGTAGTTTTCCAACAGGAAAAACACCCAAGACAGGGGTTAATATCCATTTGCGCAATATGAAGTCTCTCGATTGTAGGCAAACAGCCCTTCTGTGAATTGCGGACCCCTTCTAAAAAGGCGTTCGTGAGCCGAAGTGTGTTGCTGCGTTCCCCTTTTGGACTTCCGTTGATTACAAGAATATTCATTGTTCCCCCTCCATATTTTCCAAAATATGAATACAGCTTTCCGACCAATCAAGATACATTTGCATATATCGTTTTCCAAAGTCTGCGGTCATCTGCCAAAACAACGCGTTCCGTTTATCCGGTATCATTTCTTGATAGGAATCGATAGAATGATCTGCCGCTTGAAGATTGTTCAAAAGGCTGCGGTATTCTTTGTTAAGTTCCTTGAAAAAGTTTAGGCTATTTGAAATCGGCAATTCCCCCATAAAAAAGGTTTTCATCAAAGTGGGAGAGCGCATATCCATATCTACACCTGGTTCCGACAACCACCGCAGCAACTCTTTCCGTCCTTCATCTGTGATAGAGCAGATATTCTTATTTGGCTTCCCGTCTTGCTCAACAGCCCGTCTCTTAATCCAGGCGTTTTTTTCTAACGCCTCAAGTTCACGATAAATTTGGCTGGTCTGTGCTGTCCAGAAATAATTTAAGGAATCCTTAAAAATCTCGCGGATTTCATAGCCGCTCATATCCCCGTAGTTTAGCAATCCCAATATTCCGTGTTTCAGCATGATAAAGTTTTCCCCTTTAATTTTATATTCAACAAGTGGAATATAATTATTATATTCCACTTGTTGAATATTGTCAAGCGTTTTTAGAAATTAAGGGGAATAAAACAAACGATAATTTGCGGTAAACTTCAAGACCTACAAACAGTCCTACAAGAGCAAAAAGACTTGCTACAATCCCGAAGAAAAATGGCTTGTGTTTAAGAATACCCATGAGGCGATTATTGACACTGACACATGGGCGCGGGTGCAGGAATTACGGAAGAATAAACGCCGTCCGACAAGGACGGGCAAGACAAATATGTTTTCCGGCATTGTGCGCTGTGCCGATTGCGGCGAAAAACTGTATTACTGCACAAGCAAGAACTTTGAAGCAAGACAAGACCATTTTGTCTGCTCCACTTCAAGGCTCAAAGGGAAAGAAGTTTGTGCGACGCATTTTATCCGCGCTGTGGTGTTGGAACAAGGGGTACTTGCCCACATGAGAATGACGATTACCTGTGTTGCAAACCACGAAGAACAATTCCGCAAAGCTATAGGTGCGAAACAGAAAGCCGAAGCGAAAAAAGAACTTGCGGCAAAGCGGCGGCAACTGACACAAGCTGAACGGCGGATAGAAGAACTTGACCGTCTTTTCAAGCGTATTTACGAGGACAACGCCAATGGAAAACTCTCTGACAGCAGATTTCAAATGCTCTCCGACGATTATGAACAAGAGCAGGAAGAACTGCGGGAAAAGCTGTTGCGTCTGAATGAAGAAATTACAAAGCAGGAAGAACAGGCAGAAAATATCGACAGGTTTATCGGCAAAGTAAGGAAGTATCTCGACTTGGACGAATTAACGCCCGCCGTCTTAAATGACATGGTAAGGGCGGTATATGTTCACGCACCGGACAAGTCAAAAGGATATAGGGAACAGCAGATAGACATTTCCTATGACCTTGTAGGAATACTCCCCGCGTCTTTGCTGAATAGCCTGCAAAACGGTGAAACGGCATAGCCGAAGCTACGCCGTTTCCCGAAAACAATCTTATGCTGTTTTATGAGGGCCGCCCTAAAGCGGGCTTTTTTGTTGGGCCAAAATAGGGGCAGATCACAGCTTTTTGCGGTAATAACATTTGGTCAATATCATCGTCAGCGCGAGGAACAGGGTTGTTCCCAACAGCGTGTAAAAAACGGTCTGGTTCAGATACACCGCGACCAGCATGGCCACCGACAAGCCGGCCAAAAGGATCTGGATACCAGAAGAAGCGGCGTTTCGGGAAATTGCCTGGTTGCGTTCATCGGTTTCCGCGATGAAAAGCGCCCGGATTTTCTCTTCCCGCCGCAGGGCCCGGGCGGATTGGATGGCAACAACCAACGCGACGGCTGCGATGCCGCAGGCAAATCCCAGCGTGAATCCGGATGGCATGGTTTCCCCCACGGTCACATGCAGCGTCACCGCCAGTACGGGGACCAGCACGCAATAGACGATGCCGGCAATCATGCGGTGCTTGAGTTTTGTTCTAAACTGTTCCATTTTGATCCTCCACTTCTGAAAAATCAAACACATCCTCAATGTGTTTGCCAAAATACCGGGCAATTTTGTAGGCCAATACCAGGGAAGCGGTATATTTTTCCCGTTCCAAAGAGGTAATCGTCTGCCGTGTAACGCCTACGGCGCTGGCCAGTTCCTCCTGGGAGATCCGGTATTGTTTTCGAAGCTGCGCAATCTTCGATTTCAATCGAAATCCTCCTTGCAATGTTAACTTTGCATCTTTAGTATAGTATACTTTGCAAAATATGTCAAGTATACTTTGCAAAAAATAGATTCCATTGTTTTTTTGGGAAAGGCCTGTACGAAACATCCATATTTTGCTATACTAAAAGAAAAAGGATAGGAGGAATCTTGATGAGCATGACAAAACAGGAAAAAGAAAAACTGACTGCGGTGCTGGATACGTGGGTAGACAGCCACCGCGAGGAATATATCCAAGATGTAACGGCTCTGTGCCGGATCCGCAGCGTATCCGGGGAACCGGAAGGGGATATGCCGTTTGGCGCAGGATGCCACCAGATGTTGATGGAATCGCTGCGGTTGGCGGAGTCCTACGGGTTCCGCACCAAAAACTACGACAACTACTGCGGCAGCGCCACCTATGGGGAGAACCCCAACGGGGACTCCATTGGGATCGTCGCCCATATGGACATTGTGCCGGAGGGGAACGGCTGGACCTACGATCCGTATGAGCCCACGCTGTCGGAAGACGGCAAGTACCTGTTTGGCCGCGGGACGGCGGACAACAAGGCGCCTGGGGTAGTGGGACTGTACGCCATGCGTTTTCTCCAGGAACAAAACATCAAGCTGAAAAATAATGTAATGCTGGTATTTGGATTAAACGAGGAAAAAGGCAGTGCCGATATGCCCGAATTTTTAAAACGGGAAAAAGCGCCCAAATGGTCATTGGTGCCGGATTCCAAATTCCCGGTGGGATATGCGGAAATCGGATTCTTGAAGGCGAAATTCGCCATTGGCGGAGTAGGCGACGAATTGGTTGAGATCTCCGGCGGCGAGGCGACCAACTCGGTACCGGATCGGGCGTATGCCATTGTTTCGGGCTGCAGCGTAGAAGAAGTCCGCGCCAAGTTGGGGGAAATGGAGCGTATCAGTGTAGTGGAAGATCCCAAAGGCGTTCGCTTTTTGGCTACAGGCAATTCCCAGCATGCCTCCCGTCCCGCCGGCGCGGTCAACGCCAACCACGTGCTGGCGCAGGCGCTGCTGAAAGCCCAGGTGCTTTCCGGCAAAACCAAAGAAGCGGTGGAACTGCTGGAGAAGCTGACCAGCCATTTTTACGGCGAGGATTTCGGCATCAGCTGTGAAGATGAGATGTCGGGCAAGCTGACCTGCGTGTTTACCTGGGTGAGAAAACAAGGCGATCGGTTGATCCTACAGCCGGATATCCGTTATCCGGTGACCGCGGACCAGGCGTTTTTGACCGAGACCCTGCCCAAAGCGGCGAAACAAATGGGCCTGGAAGTGCTGGAATTCAGCAACAACCCGGCGTTCCATTTCTCGCTGGATCATCCGGTGGTGAAGAAACTGATCGAAGTGCCGCGGGAAATTCTGGGAATGCCGGATATCCCGCCGATTGTGCTGGCCGGCGGAACGTACGCCAGGAGCCTGCCCAACGCGGTATCCTACGGGGTGACGGTGCCGGATCGGGTCAGACTGTTCGGGTTTGAAAAAGGCGGGGCGCATCAGGCGGACGAATACGGTGATATCCCGAATTTGATGCGCAGCATTAAGGTTTATGTCCATACCTTGCTGGAAATCGACGATATCGTAGCGGCGCTGTAAAGCACCGGCCGAATCGATTTTCGCGCTTCATGCCCAATGGCCAATGCGGCTTGCCGGCGCCGGGGATTGGACGAAGGCAAACAGGTGGAAAAGAGGGAGGAATTGCCATGCTGGAAGGATGGATCAATTGGATCCTGCCGAGTATCATCTCTATCATTGAATTGATCGGGATTTTTGTGGTTGCGGTTTCCGCGGCACAGGGCTTTTATTTCTATTTGCGCGGCCTGTTCGGGTATAAGGGACGGAATGTAAAACTGGATTTGGCCAATGGTATGGCCACTGGCCTGGAATTTAAAGTGGCGTCCGAGATTTTGAAAACGGTTTTGGTGCATGACCTCAACGAGCTGTTGGTATTGGGTTCGGTGATTGTCCTGCGGGCGCTGCTTGCCTTGCTGATCCATTTTGAAATGAAGACCAGCAAAGAACACGACGCGTAAACGCGCAAAAAAAGAAGGCCGCACAAGCGTGCCTTCGCCGGGAAGTATTTTCATTGCTGCAGGGCGGCATGGCGAAACAGCCATGCCGCCCTGTTTTTTGCCGCGCATCCCGGCGAAAATATCCCGAAGATACTAGGATATCTGCAATCCGTCCGCGCCAGAATCTGTCTTAATGCATAAAACAACCGCACACCCTGTAGACTCCGAAGGCCTTTTCAGCCCTACGCCGCAGGAAAGATCCGGTGCGGCTTACTGTACGCCGGCCAGGTCTTTGATCACTTCTCCGGCCAGGATCAGCCCGGCGGCAGCGGGCACAAAGGAAACGCTGCCGGGGATGCTGCGCCGTGCCGCCGCGCCGGCTGCCTCTTGCGCCGGCACTGCCAAGGGCGGCTCCTTGGAATAAACGACCTTGCAATGGAAAATGCCGCGTTTTTTAAGTTCGCGGCGCATGACGCGGGCCAACGGACAGACGCTGGTTTGCGCCAGGTCAGAAACTTCAAACCGGGTGGGATCCAGCTTGTTTCCGGCGCCCATGCAGCTGATAACCGGGATGCCCAGCCGCGCGGCCAGCTCGATGATGTGCAGCTTTGCCGCCACGGTATCCACGGCGTCCACCAGGTAGGAGCAGCCGGATAGATCAAACTGCGCTGCGTTTTCCGGCAGGAAAAAGACCGGATGTTGAACCACGCGGCAATCCGGATTGATGTCGGCGATGCGCTGGGCCGCTGCCTCGGTTTTGAGCATGCCCACCGTGCTGTGCAAGGCGATGAGCTGCCGGTTGATGTTGGAGCGGGAGACCCGGTCGCTGTCAAACAGCACCAAAGAGCCCACGCCGGCGCGGGCCAGCGCTTCGACGCAATAGGAACCGACCCCTCCAACGCCAAAAACAGCCACGGTGGCGCCGGCAAGCCGGGCAACCCCTTTTTCCCCCAGCAAAAGCGCCGTGCGGCAAACTTCTTCTTTCATGGCGGTCTCCCCCTTTTTTCTGCTTGTTATCATAGCAAAAAAAGCCGCCGGTTGCAATGCCGGCGGCTGGGCTATGCCCGGGAGTTTTCGATTAGGCGGTTGGCGGCTGTTTTTTCTGTTCGCGGCCGTTGCGCATCAGCTGCTCGGCGCAGCGGCGCAGTTCCTCCTCTGAGTGGAGCGTGATGGAGGTTTGCTGGATGGTTTCCTGCACCCATGCGGGAAGAGATTGGAAATACGCGTTGGATTTCATGTTCTCCGAAAAATTGGTAATCATGGACGGTTCTCCTTTTTGGTTTGGTTTGCCAGTAGTGTTGCCTGTCCAGCGCGATTTTATGCCTTGGGCGCCCAAAAAGTACTATTTCCTGTCCGCTGGTCATATCATGTAGCAGAACAAATAAGGGGAGCGTGCAAACCATGGAATACAAGCTGAAAAAGGACCGGATCCCGGTGTGCGAAACCGTATTCGATTCCTTTACCGAATTGCCGGTAGAGAGCGACCTGCTGCTGCCGGATTACTGTCCGGATATTGTCAAGATTCTCAAATGCCAGGCCAAGCCGGCGTTGTCCAAGACCCAGGTCAGTGCGGACCAATGCGTTTTGGAAGGGGCGATCCTGCTGACCATTTACTATGTCGGCGAGGACGGCAGGTTGCGCACCAGCGAACACAAGGCGGAATTTCATAAAACATTAGAGCTGAAAAGCGCCCCTTCGAATCCGCTGGTTTTTTATACCGCAAAAGAAGATTATCTCAACTGCAAAGCGGTGAACCAGCGCAGGGTAGACGTGCGAGGCGCATTTACGCTGAACGTCAGGATCCTTTCCGTGAGCGAAGAGGAATCGGTCGGCGAGGCGCAGGGAGCCGGGCTGCAATTAAGTCATCGGTCGGTACAGTGCAGCCAGCTGGTTGGGACTGCCGAAAAACGATTTACCATCCGGGAAGACATCGAATTGGGCCAGGAAAAGCCGCCGATGGATTACCTGATCCGGCATAGCGAGCAGGTGCGCGTCACCGAATGGAAGCTGGCTGGCGGAAAGCTGATTTTCAAAGGGGAGTTGGAAGGGTCTTTGGAATACCAGCCCCAGGAAGGGGAAGGCAAACAAACGGCCAGCTACCAGCTGCCGGTCAGCCAGATGCTGGATGTGGACGGCGCCGGGGAAGACTGTATTTGCCATATTCAGTGCGACCTGCTGTGGTCGGCGATCCATCCCCAGACCGACGCCGACGGACTGACCAGAATGGTGGCGGGGGAATATACCCTGGGCATCCGATGCTTTGTCCTGCAGGAAACAAGCGTCTTGCCGGCAACCGACGCCTACTCCACCCAATATGAACTGCAGCTTTCCCAAAAGCAGAGTTCCCTGATGCGGGCGCTGGGGGGGATGCCCCAATCGTTCGATCTGGAGCAGACGGTTACGCTGCCGGAGGGGATGAAAGAACCGTTGGACTTCTGGTGTGAAACCGGCGCGGTAGGCGTTTCCGTCCAGGAACAATCGCTGATGATAACCGGAAAGCTGCGTTATTGTATGCTGGGCGCGGACCCGGACGGGGCGCCGGTTTATTGGGAACAGGTGCAGGAAATATCCCAGGAATGCCCGGTGACGGAACCAGCGCAAGGGTATTTGCCGCAGCTTTCCATTTCGGCGGAGGACTGCCGATACGAAATGCGGGAACAAGGGCAGACAGTGTGCCGCTGCCGGCTGAAGGTAGATGGTATCATTCTGGGGGTTTTCCCGGTCCGATTTCTCACCGGCATCCAGGTAGATGAGTCGCAGGAGAAAAAACGGGAAGCACAAAGCGCCATGACCATCTATTACGCCGACGCCGGGGAAAATATTTGGAATATTGCCAAACGATACAATACATCCATCGCGGCAGTGATGGAAGAAAACGGGCTGGAAGAAGAGGTTCTTGCAGAAAAACGGATTGTATTGATCCCTATGGTGGGATAACACATGCAAAAAAACAGCGCCTTATTGGGCGCTGTTTTTTTGCATGTGCTTTTTCCGGATCCTGCCTATGGCAAATCCCGCCAAAGAGCCAACCAGCAAAACCGCTGTCCAGATCAGCCATCCGCTGTTGGTACGGCCGCCGCCGGGATCGGTCCCGCCGGTACCAAACAGGATCCCCAAGAAAAACCCTGCGAGATAGCAGGCCACGGTAAAAACCGCTGCAATCCGGCACCGGGCCCAGAACGCGACGCCAAGAAACAGAAGGCTTGCCAAAGCCAGAACAGCAGGCCATTGTTTCATCCCATGCCAGGAAAAAAACACAAACCGGCAGATCCAGTATTCCCCCGCCAGCAATCCCGCGGGCAGGATCCACCAAAGCAACGAGTTTTTTGGCTGATTGCGCATTGGCAAAGACTCCTCTTCGTTTTTTTGTATCCTATCATGAAACCGCTGCGAATGCAAGGACGGATTTTGTCGGAAGATTTTTTACGAACCGGCGACCGCAATTGCTATTTTGGGGAGAATATCGTATAATAACTATGTTTGAATCTTTTTACGAAGGAAATCCCCTCGCCGGTTGTAATAACCATTGCGCCGGCACGGTTTTATTCAAGAAAGGGATCTTGCATTCACCTGCATTTTAGAAGAAAAGATCCCGGGAGGACGTTTATGATCAGGGAAAATGAGGCGCTGCTGAACCGCTTGAATATCATAACGGATTTGGCAGTTTTATTTTTCGCCGTTTTTGTCAGCTATATCATCCGGTTCCATCTTTTTGTCCCGGTAGTGGAAACCCATTTGCGGTTGCCCTATTACCTGCTGTTTGTATTGGCTATGTTGCCGATTTATTGTTTAATATTTTGTATTTTTGATTTAATCTCCGCCTTCCGTTTTCGCTCGTTCAGCGAAGAAGTGGTCAAGCTGATTCAGGCAAATACTGTCATGGCGGGGGTGATTACCGCCGTGCTGTTTGTGATGAAGTGGAACTTCCTTTCCAGGTGGGTCATGGTTCAGTATTTCTTTATCAGTACGTTGCTGCTGGTTGGAAAACATTGGCTGCTGCAATGGCTGATGCGCTATTTGCGGGAAAAGGGATACCACAAAAAAACCTTGATCATTTTAGGGTCCGGCGATTCGGCAAAGGATTATCTGAAGACCATTCGGTCCCGGGAAGAGTATGGCTATGACTTTGTAGGCTATGTGTCCAACTATGCCAAACTGGAAGGGAATTATCTGGGGGATTATGGTGCTTTGTACGATATCCTCAACGAGAAAAAGCCGGAGGAGCTGATCTGCGCGCTGGATCTGTCCGAGGCGGGATATCTAGAACAGATCATGGCGGACTGCGAAAAAACTGGGACGAAGATCTCCATTATCCCGTTTTGCTACCGCTACATTCCCAGCCGTCCTTATATTGATCAAATCGACCGTATTCCGCTGATCAACATCCGGAAAATCCCGCTGGACAATTACGGGAACGCCTTTCTCAAACGGACTATGGATTTTGTTGGCTCGCTGGTGCTGCTGATATTGTCCTCGCCAATCCTGCTGGTAGCGGCAATCGGCGTGAAATTGACTTCACCTGGTCCGGTTATTTTCAAGCAGGAGCGGGTGGGACTCAACAAAGAAATCTTTACCATGTATAAGTTCCGTTCCATGGTAGTCAACGACCAGTCGGAAACCGCTTGGAGCACAAACGAAGACCCCAGAAAGACCAGGTTCGGCGCGTTTTTGCGCAAATATTCCATTGACGAGCTGCCCCAGCTGTATAATGTGCTGAAGGGGGATATGAGCCTGGTAGGTCCGCGCCCGGAATTGCCGTATTTTGTGGAGAATTTCCAAAAGAGCGTGCCGCTTTACATGGTGAAGCATCAGGTAAAGCCGGGGATTACCGGGCTGGCGCAGGTGAAAGGGTACCGGGGGGACACATCGATCCCCAAACGAATTGAATGGGATGTCTATTATATCGAGCATTGGAGCCTTTTTTTGGATATAAAAATTCTATTTATGACGGTATTCAAGGGGCTGCGAAACGAAGAGGTATTGCCGGGGGGCAAAGAGCAGAAAAAGGAGCAGTAAAGTGGGAAACGCATTTCTTTGGGATCGACAGAAAAAAAACTGGCTTTTTCTGCCGGTGGCGATGGTGTTGGCGGTACTGCCGTTTGTCGTCCGGGCGACACAGCATTTTTTGAGCGGGGAACTGTACCGGCTGTTTTTGACGAACCGCAAAACAGAGCTGTTTTCCCAGTACCGCGCTCGTTTTGTATGGATCATGGCGGCGGTGATGTTGGTGTTGCTGGTGGTGTTCGGCAGGCGTTTGCTGGCGGGGATCGGCCGTTTGGAATGGTTTTATTTTTCCGCATGCGCCGTGTTTTTGCTGTTTTTGATTTTATCCACCTGCCTTTCCGAGTATCCGGACACCGCTTTTTGGGGGCAGTATGACCGGGCGGAAGGGATGTACACGCAGATCGCCTACCTGGTTTTATTTTTGTATACGATGCTTTCCTGCCGGACATCCGTCGATTTGAAATGGGCCATGGCGGCATTGGGCGTTGTGATCGCGGTCAATCTTGTCATGGGAATTTCGCAGTTTATCGGCCATGATCTGATGACCAGCGACTGGGTCAACTGGCTGGTGGTCCCAGAAGAAATCGGCGGGAAAATCAGCACGCTCCAGTTTGAAAAAGCAAAAATGTACGGGACGACCAATCACTACAATTATCTTGGCAGCCTTGCGGCGATGCTTCTGCCCATCTGTACCGTTTTTGCCCTGTGGGAGAAGCGGTGGAAATACCGCGGGCCCGCTATTGCAGCGGCGGTTGCCTCGCTGGTCCTGCTGTTGGGTTCTACCTCCCGGGCAGGGCTGATGGGGGCGGCGGCAGCGGCAGGGTTCGGCGTGTTTTTTTTCCGCCGCTCTTTTTTTCGGTACAAAAAGCAAGTGCTGGCTGTAGCGGCCGGCCTGACGGTGGCGACGGTTGGCGCCAATGCTGTGCTGGACAATGCGATTTTTGAACGGATCCCGATGCTGCTGGCCGATGTGGGCACCTTGTTTTCCGACACGTCGGACTTTGATTTCCACCAGGAAATGCAGATTCAGGGGGTGGAAAATACAGACGACGGCGCAGTGATTGTGGTACAGGGCGGCGAACTGACCCTTGGCGTGGAAAATGGAACCGTGGTGTTCCATGACCAAGAGGGACAAGAAGTTCCTTTTCAGAAAAACGAGGACGGCGTGCTGGTCACACAGACCGAACCGTTTTCTTTTCTTGGGTTCCGTTCGGTCAATACAAGCGACGGAAAAAAGTCTTATACCTATTTAAGGCTTCTTTATAACGGCAAACAGCTGCTTCAGTTTTACTATGACGAGGAGAAACTTTACCTGGTAAAAACAGGGACAACAGAACCGATGACGCTGGAAGATCCGCCGGTCGCAGACTTTTGGAAAGGGAAGGAGCGGATCGGCTCCATGCGAGGCTACATCTGGGGACGGACAATCCCCCTGATGCCAGAACACTTGCTGATCGGCGCCGGCCCGGACTGTTTTCTCTTTGTGTTCCCGCAAGACGACGTCCTGGGCAAATTGTATGCCTATGGCACTGGCAATATCGTGGTGGATAAACCGCACAATCTGTATTTGCAGATTTTTATCAATGAAGGCGGCGTTGCCTTATTGGCGTTTTTGGGCATCTGCGCGGTTTATTTGAGGGATTGTGTGCGATTGTACGGCAAAAATCCCCGGACCGCCGGCGCATTCCGCGGCATTGGGGTGGCGCTGGGCGTGATCGGCTATTTGTTTGCAGGATTGTTTAACGACTCGACCGTCATGACTTCGGCGGTATTTTGGATTTTATTGGGAATCGGTGTGGGAATGAACCGGCAATATCGAGCAGAAAGCGTGGGACAGTAATGGCAAAAATTTTGTATGCAGCGTCTACTTTTGGGCATTTAAAAAGCTTTCACCTGCCTTATCTCAAAGAGCTTCTGGCGCAGGGACATGAGATCCACGCCATGGGGGCGGGGGATCCTGCCGGGCTGCCGGATGGGATTGAGACGGTGGAAATGCCGTTTGAAAAAAAGATGACCTCCTTCGGTAATTGGAAATGCGCGCTGCAGGTCCGCAAATGGGTGCGCCGGCAGTCATACGATTTGGTATGCGTCCATACTTCTTTGGCGGCGTTTTTTGTCCGGCTGGGAATTTTGCTCAGTGGAAAACGCCCGTGGGTCATCAATACCGTCCACGGCTACTTGTTTGACGAAAACACGCCTTGGAAAAAGAAGACGATCCTGCTGGCGGCGGAAAAACTGGTTCGCCCGGTGACCAATGTGGTGGCGGTGATGAACCAGCAGGATCAACAGATTGCAGAAAAATACCGGCTGTTTCGCGACCGGCTGGTGTTTTTGGACGGCATGGGGATCGACGCCTCCCGCTTTGCACAAACGCCTCAGACCATAGAACAAGTACAGGCGCTGCGCCATGCCTATCAGCTGTCGCCGGAGGATTTTGTCATGGTCTGCGCGGCGGAGTTTTCCGAACGGAAAAACCAAGCTTTCCTCATCCATGCGCTCCAGCATCTCAAAGAAGAGGGAATCCCCTGTCGGCTGATTCTGGTGGGAGAAGGGGAACAGTTTGAACGGATCAAATCCCTGGCGGTTCAGCTGACGGTACGCAAAGAAACTCGGTTCCCTGGGTTTACCCGCGAGCTGGCGCCCTATTTTTACTTGGCGGACGTTAGCGTGTCTGCCAGCCGGATTGAAGGACTTCCGTTTCAGATTATGGAGGCGATGTTTTGCGGTTTGCCGGTCATCGCCAGCCGGGTCAAAGGGCATGAAGACCTGGTGGAACCGGGGGTCAATGGATTTTTGTATGATTTTAACGACCAGGACGCCTTTTGCCAGGCGGTAAAAACCTTGTACCAGGACCGGCAGCTTTGCCGGCAGATGGGTGAGGCGGGACGGCAAAAGGTGCAAAAATACCGCTTGGAACAGGTACTGGCGGAAAATATGCGGAAGTTGTTTTCGGAATAAACGACAAGGCTATGGAAAAGGCGGCTTTACAAAGCCGCCTTTTTTGCAAAAAGATTGACAAAAATTCATGGGGACAGTATAATATAATCAGATTGTACGACAAGTGTAGGAGAGGTGACGCGACATGAAAAAACTTCCGGAATCCGAACTGGAGATCATGATTGCCCTTTGGGAGGCAGACGGCCCGGTTCCGAGAAATTATTTCGACCAGAAACTGCAGTCGACGAAACATTGGGCGGATTCTACCATTTTAAGCCTGTTAAGCAGGTTGCAGGAAAAAGGTTTTTTGTCCTGCCAGAAACAAGGCAACCGAAATTTGTATCAGCCGCTGGTTTCGGAAGAGGAATACCTGGCGTATGAAAACCGCAATTTCTTGCAGAAGCTGCACGGCAATTCCATTCGGAACCTGGTGGCGGCGATGGTGAAAAGCCAGGATTTGACCCAGTCCGACCTGGAGGACCTGCAGCGGTATTTGGATCAGCTGAAAAAGGAGGGATAGCAGATGACCGGCTTGTTTGAAACTGTGCTGCGGATCACGCTGAACATGTCGGTTTTGGCAGGGCTTCTGCTGATCTGCGTCCCATTTTTGAAAAAAAGATATTCCGCCCGGTGGCGGTATTGGGCTTGGCTGGTGATTGCAGCCCGGTTGATCATACCGCTGCAGGCGCCGCCGATTTCGTTGCCGGCATTGTCCGGGCCGGCTCAGATTGTGCTGCCGGCCGGCGCCGTACAGAATTTGCATGCCGCGGCGGACAGCCGGGAGCAGAAACAGCCGGAAGGGATCCCCGTGCAAGACAGCATGCCCACCACCGCAGAGCCGGTGCAGCCGGTGCAGGTGCAGCAACCCCGGCAGGAGGCGACGAAACAACAAAACGGGCAGGCGGCCGCTTCCTGGCAAATGCGTCTGCGTGCGTTTCCCTGGAAATCGTGGGCGATAGCAATTTGGATCGGGGGAATGGCGGTGGCCGCGATATGGCAGGCGTATGCCTTCTTTTGCATGCGCCGGATGTTGCGCCGGTACGCCAGACCGGTGGAAAACACGGCCTATCGCCAGGTGTTCGACCGGATTTCGGCGCAGATGGGATGCAAAACGCCAGTGAGGCTGATGCGCTGCTCGGTTGTGTCTTCCCCCATGGTGTGCGGGTTTCGGAAAATCGACCTGTTCTTGCCGGGGGAAAGCTATCCCCTGGCATCGCTGGAAATGATCTTTAGGCATGAAATCATCCATGTGATGCGGCGGGATTTATGGTATAAAACGCTGTTGATGGCGGTTTCCATTGTCCATTGGTTTAACCCGGTGGTCCATTGGATGGTCCGGACCGCAGACCGGGATTTGGAAATTTCCTGCGATGAACGGGTGACCAGGGGCCAGGACAAGGGGTTCCGCACCCAGTATAGCGAAGCTATTCTGGAAGTGATGCGCCAAGGCGTGGGACGGCAGTTTGTGTTTTCCTCCAGCTTCTGCGATGAAAAAAAGGCGATGATGCATCGGCTGTCCGCTATCTTTGATGCGAAGCGCAAATGCGGCGGCGCTTGGGCGCTGGCGTGTATTTTGACGGTTTGCCTGTTTACCGGGAGCCTGGCGGGGTGCAGTCAGCAGCCGGTTGTGTCTGTTGCAAGTCCGCAAGAGGCGTACCAATCCAGCGTGTCGTCCGTCCAGCCGCAGAGCGGGACGCCGGTCCAGCTGAGCGAGCAGGTAAAGCAGCAATTGCAAAAAACCGCGAACATTTATGAAAATTACTGTTCCGGGCAGGCATTTGAGGAAGGAAATCCTCCAGCCCCGTACACCTCGATCGGCATTGGATACCTGGGCGCCATGGGCAAATTGGAGGAATATCTGGCGGAAGACGATACGGCTTACCGGTTTTCGGACAGTCTGCTCGCCGAACTGAGCCGGTTCTTTATCGTGCAGGGAGGCAGTGAGCTGATCGATTCGTCCAGCGTCAGCTTTTATAGCCTGAATTTTGGGGAACTGGCGGAGCGGACCTTGTTTACGCTGGAAGAGCGGGATCTGCGGCAGCTGGAAAATGGCGATATTGCAATCGAATACCGCCGTGTGACCGATCAGGCGATGCTCAGCCCGGTTCGGTACGTGTTCCGCCCGGTGGTGGTGGAAACGGTGCCGGCACAGCTGGAATCGGAATTCCACCCAGGCGACACGGTATATCAGATTGTCAGCGTGCAGAATTTGGAAATGGAACAGCAGCCGCTGTTTCGCACGATTGAAATTTCTACGCCGGAACAGCTGCTGGAGGCGGTGCAACTGATCAACGAAGGCGGATGGCTGAACCAGTACAATACCTATTTGCTGACGGCGGATATCGATTTGGCTGGAATCTTTTTTACTCCCATGGGGATGAATGAACGGTATTTGTCCCATTGGAACAACGATGATTACCGGGAACCGGCGCAAAGAGGGTTCCAGGGCGTGTTCGACGGGCAGGGACATACGATTTCCGGGCTCACAATAGACGCTTCCCAGTTCCAATCCCCGCTGCCGGACGGGTACATGTTAGAAGGGGTAGGCCTGTTTAGCAATATCGGGCAAAATGGCATCGTGAAAAACCTGAATTTGGTGGATTGCGTTGTCACATCTCCTTGCGAATCCACCGGGAAATATGGAGCCGCCGGCCTGCTGGCAGGCAACTGCGACGGGATTTTGGAGAATATTTCGGTGCAGGGGACGGTAAGCGGCGGCCTGGATGTGGGCGGCATGGTCGGCACCATGGGCGGGTCTGCCGTGGGATGTACAGCGGACGTGACTGTCAGCGGATTCCAGAATGTAGGCGGAATTGCCGGAGACTTGTCCTACGGGTATTTGCAGGACTGCACGGCTACCGGGCAGGTCATTGCCGTGCCGATGCAAAACAGCAGCGCGGCGGACGAATTGCCGTCCGGCATCGGCGGCTTGTTTGGGTTCAGCGTGCAGTGTACGGTGGAGGATTGTACGGCATCCGCCTATCTTTCCACCGAGGTCGCTTCCAAATGGGTTGGCGCGTTTGCCGGGTTTGTTCAGCGCCTTGAGGCGGAACGCTGCCGCTATGATTTGGAAAAAACGCCTGGTTGGGAATGCGTGGACGTGGTAAATAATCCGGAGGAGAGCACATTGGATATCCAGCCGGCATAAAAGGAAGGGGTTGCAAAGGCAGCCCCTTTTTTTGCAGGAAAAATGATCGGAAAATGCAAAATGCGGCAAAATACCTGCTTGGTTTTTGTTTTTTTCCATGAAGTTTGTTCCAATGTCTTGATTTAAAGGGAGAAAATGATATACTGAAAAAGTATCGTGTCATTTTTAGGCAAAAATGGCGGTAAATACAAATCAAATTTGTTGGAGGTTGTTGCTTTGGATGGTTCAGCCTTGGCGCTGTTCTGGGTGCAGTATGGTGATTTTATCAAATTAGCGGTTTTGTTTCTTGCCATCATTGTTTTTCTAAAATTCAAAATCCCGTTGTCCGGCGCCATTGGGATTGGCGCGGTTCTCACCGTGTTGCTGTACCGGATCCATTTGCTGGATGCATTGATGATTACTGGGAAATCCATGATCAGCGAATCGACGATTATGGTTATCCTGAACTGCTATCTGATTACCTTCTTGCAGCGGATGATGGAGCTGCGCGGCCATTTGGATTTGGCGCAGCGGTCCCTTTCCCGCTTGTTTAACAGTCGCCGGGTCAACGCTTCCATCGCGCCGGTGTTCATTGGCTTGCTGCCCTCCCCGGGTGCGATTTTTATCGCGGGTTCCATGGTCGACGCCGCTTGCGAGGACTATATCAGCAAAGAGGATAAAACCTTTGTGGCCTCTTACTTCCGCCATATTCCGGAGAGCTTTTTGCCGACCTATTCGTCCATTATTCTGGCCTGCCAGCTGACCGGCGTGCAGATGGGCGCGTTTGTTTTGGGCATGGTGCCGATGGTGGCCTGCCTGATGTTGCTGGGCTATCTGTTTTATTTGCGGAAGGTGCCCAAGGATACGGGGGAAAAGCCGTCCAGCGACAAGCTGGCGGATCTGCAGAGCCTGACCCGTAGCTTGTGGACCATTGCTGTGATTATTTTCCTGATCATTGTATTTAACGTGCCGGTTTACGCGGCGACCATTGGCGTGATCATCATCTATTTCTTTACCAGCCGGTTTACCTGGAAGGAAATCAAGCCCTTTTTCCTTTCCGCGCTGGAAGCACGTATTGTGATCAATACGTTTGTGGTTATGATTTTCAAGGATCTGCTGACCCACACGAATGTTATTACCAATCTCCCCACACTGTTCGAATCCCTGCCGATTCCTTCTTTCCTGGTGTTCGGCTTGATCTTTTTCGTGGGATCTATTGTGGCGGGTTCGACGGCTATCATTACCTTATGCCTGCCAATGGCTTTTGCAGCTATCCCTGGCGCCGGGATGCCGCTGATGGTATTTTTGATGAGCTGTACTTATACGGCGATGCAGATTTCCCCTACCCATCTGTGCCTGACGCTGGCCTGCGAGCATTTCAAGACGGATTTTGGCGCGCTGGTGAAACGGACGCTGCCGGTGATTGGGATTTTCTATGTGATTTTGACAGGATATTATCTGCTGCTGCAG
This sequence comes from uncultured Clostridia bacterium, assembly GCA_944382905.1. Lineage (GTDB taxonomy): Bacteria > Bacillota > Clostridia > Oscillospirales > Ruminococcaceae > UBA3818. The sequence continues at coordinate 18,838 of CALWNU010000008.1, forward strand.
ATGTTCTTTTAGAAAAAGCGCAGGATAAGGCGGCATATCACAAGCAAAACGAGGTGAATGAGGATGGCGCAAGAGAAGTTCCAAACGGCGCAGGGGATCTGTATTCCCGTGTTGTCCGGGGTGCACCCTGCCTATGAGCGCGCGCAGGACGGGGATGGCTGGTGTTTTACCGTGGTGATGGACGCGCGCCAGATGCAGCAATTTCTGCTTTCGTATTGCGCGCTGTTGCCTGCGCCGGGTTATTTCACGCTGGAACTGCCGGTGGAAGGGCAGGAGGATTATGACGTTTATTATGTGGATGGATGCAGTATCCCGGTTCTCCAGGCCATTGTCCGCCGTTATGGGAGTTTGTTGGTGGAAGATGGGGACGTCCATTTCGGATTTGCCGCGCATGAGGCGGCGGAGCAGTTGTATGTCAGCGATTTGAAAACCGTCCAGATTTATACCCAGTGCCCATCCCCGGTGGAGCAATTGCTGCACTCTTATCAGATTTCGGAAGAGCCAGGCTGCAAAACATTATGGGATGTGGTCTCCGAGGAAAATCCCTGCCAGCTTCTCCATGTGGAAGTGGAGGAGGAGAGCATTTTTGATCTGCCGGACCTTTTGGCAGATGCGGGGATTTATTTGGCGGGGCGACGGGAAGCGCTCCAGGGAAAATCGTAAAAAAAGCTGTGCCGGAAGGCACAGCTTTTTTTGAGCAGTTTCGATTTGGCGCCACTTTTGGAAGGGCGCAGCCTAGGGTTCGGGTGTCCTATTTGACGTAAAATTCGCGGATCAGGGAACGGTCGCTGAGAAACTCCCCATTGCAGGCGGGGAAATGCCGGAACATTTTCAGCAGGCTCATCGCCGTGTCATAATCCGGGGTGTCAGCAGGGTAGTCCGCCAGAGCAGCTTCGATTTTTTCCCGGTACAAAAACGGTTCGAACCCGTGTACCGTATTGATATGGATGTTGGCGGTGGGACGGTAAGGGTGGATATACAGCCGTTCGCCTTTGAGCACTTTATCCCACATGGAAAGGGTGTTGGCCGCCGTAGAGCCGCGGGACGCCAAATCCCGAATAATCCGGCGTGTCAGCCGCAGTTGGCGCGCCGGGAGCAACACCCGTCCGTCCTGTGCGACAAAATCGCTATGTACGCTGACATAGATCCCCATGCACGGGTGTCCGTCCATCGCGGCGAAAAACTGCGGGTTCAGCGCATGGATACCCTCAAAAATCAAAAAGGTATCCGGGGAATAAGCGACGTGAAAGGTCTTTTCCCGGCGCTTGCTTTCCTGAAAATCAAACAGCGGGAAGTCTGCTTCCCGTTTTTCCCAAAGCTGCCGCATCAATTGGTGGAAATAGTCCAGATCCAGCCCGTCGATGCTTTCAAAATTGATGCTCCCGTCTTTCCAGGCCGGAAGCTGGTTGCGCGGCTTGTAAAAATTATCCAAGGAAATGCGCTCCGCCGATTTGCCTTTGGCGTTTAAATGCGCCATCAGCTTTTTGGCCGTCGTCGTTTTCCCCGAGGCAGACGGGCCCGCCAATAATATCATGGTCGTCTGCTGCTGGATGACCGCATTGCAAACTTCTTCAATCTTGCTGTCAAATGCGGCTTCTTCCACTGCGAAAACAGACCTCGGATCCCGAATCAGGGATTCTGTCATCTGTTCGGTGGAGATTTTTTCCATTTTAGCCTGATACCGTTTCATGATGACTTCCCCTCCTGTTGTCAGCGGGGGCATTTTTCTTTGTACGCCTCCCGAAATTTAATGAATGGATATTTTTTATTATACCGCATGATTCGCCTGAATTCAAGATTGCCTACCCGGCCAGGTCTGCCAGGACGTCCTCTAGATGCACCGGGGAGATTTGACGGCAGGCTAGGCGGTACAGCACCTCATAAGCGTCCGTCTCATTTTCGGCCAGACGGGGGTGCAGCCAGCACAAAACGTCTTCCGAAGCATGTTTCCCTTCCACCGAGCAGCGGATGGCATATTCCGATTTTCCATTTTCCGCATACTCCACCAGCGCATAACGGTATTGTATCCAGTTTCTGTCCTCAGATTCCCAACGATTATGTAACACCCAAATTTCCACAATGCGCAACCCCTTTCCAATTCTTTTCCTGGGTTCCAGTATAAACGCATGGGCGGGAAATTGATACATGTATATTTTGGTAAGGCCGGGGAGAGACCAGATTGCATTGTATTTGGAAATGACAGGAATACGGACCGCTTTTTCCCAAAAGAGGGCGAATACCGGTTTACTTTTTGACTTTCTTGTGGTAAACTATTGGTTAGTTTTATACTCTAAAATCGTAAAGTGCAAAATCAGGAGGGCATATCCATGAACGAAAAACTGAAGGGGTTGAATGTAGAATACCTGTTCCAGGCGGTTTTGTGCCTGGAGACGATGGAAGAGTGTTATAATTTTTTTGAGGACTTGTGTACTGTTCCGGAACTGAAAGCGCTTTCCCAGCGGCTGCAGGTGGCGAAAATGCTGCACGAACACAAGGTCTACAGTGAAATCGTACAGGCGACCGGTGCCAGCACGGCAACCATCAGCCGGGTAAACCGTTCGCTGAGCTACGGGTGCGACGGATACCAGGTGGTCTTTGACCGGGTGAAAAGCGAATGAGCGGATACGGCGCTTTTGCCTGGTATTATGACGAGTTGACGGAAAATATCTCCTATGCGGACCGCGCAGCGTATTTTTTGCAGATTGCGCAGCGGTTTGGTACCAGCGGGCCGATTGTGCTGGATTTGGCCTGTGGGACAGGGAGCCTGTCAGAAGAACTGGCGAAACAAGGCTGCGATGTGATTGGGGTGGACGCGTCTGAAGAGATGCTGTCCGTGGCGCAGGAAAAAGCAGCCCAGCATCCGGAATGGGATATTTTGTACCTGTGCCAGTCCATGACGGACCTGGATTTGTTCGGTACTGTGGATACCACCATCTGCGCGCTGGACAGTATCAACCATCTGACCGATCCGGAGCTGGTTCGGCGTACCTTTGAAAAGGTAAGCCTGTTCACGGCGCCGGGCGGACTTTTTTTGTTTGACGTGAATACCCCGTATAAGCATCAAAATATCCTTGGGAATAACTGCTATGTCTATGAATACGACGATCTGTTCTGTGCCTGGCAGAATTTTTTAGACGAGGACACCGGTACCGTTACCATGCAGCTGGATTTCTTCCTCGAGGAAAAAGGCCATTATGTGCGGCAGCAGGAACTGATCACCGAGCGGGCCTATTCTCAAGAACAGCTGTCCCAGTGGCTGGAGCAGGCGGGCTTTTCGGTGTTGGCGGTGTATGGGGCAGACCGGTTTACGCCGCCGGAGCCCGACTGCCAGCGGTGGGTTTTTGCAGCGAGAAAACGATGAAGAGAGGATTGTAACATGGCGACCTTAGTGAAATGCATTTCCCAAAGCGGCAGCATTCTTTGCCACGCCATCGACTCGACCGATATGGTATCCGAAGCGGAACGGATCCACCAGACCTCGGCCACGGTGACCGCTGCGCTGGGCCGGCTGCTGACGGCGGCTTCTTTGATGAGCGTGGGGCTGAAAACGGCGGAAAATTCTATTACCCTGCGCCTGCAGGGGGATGGGCCAGCCGGGTTGCTGCTGTCGGTCACGGATGGGCTGGGCAACGTCCGTGCCGATGTGGAGAATCCGGTGGTCGAGATCCCGCTGAACAAAATGGGCAAGCTGGATGTAGCCGGCGCAGTCGGACGGCAGGGAACGCTTTCGGTCGTCAAAGATTTGGGGCTAAAGGACCCTTATGTGGGGCAGGTGCCCATTGTTTCCGGCGAAATTGCAGAGGATATTACTCAGTATTTTGCGGTCAGCGAGCAGATCCCCACCGTTTGCGCACTGGGGGTGCTGGTCAATCCGGACCTGTCGGTGAAGGCGGCAGGAGGTTTCCTCATCCAATTGCTGCCAGGCGCTTTGGAAGAAGAGATCAGCCGGTTGGAGCACAATGTTGCAAACATTCCGGCGGTGACGCGGATGCTGGAAGCGGGCGCTTCGGCCGAACAAATTTGCCGCCAGGCGCTGGATGGGTTTGCGCCGCAGATTTTGGAAACGGCACATCCCGAGTACCGGTGCACCTGTTCCCGGCAGCGGGTAGAGCGGACGCTGATCAGCATTGGTCGGGACGACCTGCGCCAGATGATGGAAGAGGAAGAACGCATTGAGGTCAATTGCCATTTTTGCGGCAAAAAATATCATTTCACCAAAGAGGATTTGCAGGGACTGCTGGAACAAGCGGAAAAACGCCGGTAGATATTTTCAGAAAAGCGGTTGACAAATGGGTGAAAATCCAGTATAATAAAACACGTCGCTGAAAAGCGGCAAGGAGTGGGAGCATAGCTCAGCTGGGAGAGCATCTGCCTTACAAGCAGAGGGTCACAGGTTCGAGCCCTGTTGTTCCCACCAAAGAATGGCCTGGTAGTTCAGTTGGTTAGAACGCTAGCCTGTCAC
>CALWNU010000009.1 GCA_944382905.1 uncultured Clostridia bacterium
CGGGAGATTGTTCCAGATGGTAGCTTCCCAAATGGTATCCAAAATCCCTTTTGCCGTTTGGTCCCCCTGCAGGTCCCACCGGTCGATGGGATTTTGCTCCGCGGCGCCGACGTCCTCGCCTGCCGCCGCCAGATTTTCCTGCAGCTGCTCCAGCGTCACCGTGTCGTACAGCGCCAGGATTTCTTCCTGGCTGACAGGGGGCAGCGCCAACGGGGCGGGCGTATAGGCCTGCGCCTGTTCCTGCGACGGGTAGGGTTCCCCCTCCACCTCAAACCGCACGGCGTCCACGGCGCAGTTTTGCAGCAGCGTCATGGCCACGGAGGAAAGATATCGTTCCCCATTGCCGTTCTCCCTGGCGAACTGCACTTCCGAGTTGTCTTGCAGGGATACGACGGCCGTCCCGTCTTCCACTGTGATTTCGCGGATGGGAAGCGATTGCTGCAATTGGTCCAGCAGCTGCTGCTGCAGCCAGGACGGGGTAATCTGGTCCACGCCCTGCCGCGGCAGCGGGAAATAAAACGGCTCTGTCCCCTCATCGGATCCCCAGCCCGGCATATTCTGGTAAAACACGTACAAGGTCATATTGTTCGGATCTTTTACCGCAATGCCCGGCTCCTGCGGCTCTTCGGGGAGGGATTCGGTTTGACTGGAACTGTTCTGTGGTTGCTCCTTTGTGCCGGACGTCTGCTGCCCCGGCTCCGACGACGGGTTGGCCAGCAGCGAACAGCCCACCAGCAAAGCGGCCATCAGCGCCGCCAGGACGGATATCAAGGTTTTCTTGTGGTAGTGTAAAATATTTGCCACCCTCTGTTTTAAGCTGCTCTCGCCAAACGCCAAAAACGGCGCTGCGCCCAGCCGCCGGTTCTGCGTCTGCGCCATAGACAACAAGCTGCGCGCATAGTCTTTGCGGCTATCCTCCCCCAGGATTTTCAGCACCCTTTCGTCGCAGGAGGCTTCCATGTCGTCCACGCTCAGGCGGAAACACAGCCAGACCAGCGGGTTGAACCAATGGATACAGACCACCGCCGCCGCCGCGATTTTGACCAGGTTGTCCCACCGGCGGATATGCACCCGCTCGTGCAGCAGGATATGCTGGGCCGCCGCATCCTCCCAGTCGAATCCGCGGGGCAGCACGATGCGCGGCCGCAGCAGGCCGAATACCACCGGGGTGGCAAACATCCGGCTGGCGCAAACCCGCACCGTCCGCCGCAGCGGCAGCAGCTGCCCGGCCCGGCGGATCTTATCGTTTTCCGGCAAGATCCGCAGCCGGCGCAACCGGATCGCGGACAGCAGGTAATGCAAAATCAAAAAGCCTCCCAATCCGGCGGCGCCGCAGGCCCACACCGCCGCGGCCACCGTCCGCCAGCCGATCCCCTTGCGTGCCTGCTGGGCCGTCTGGGACGAGCCCGCGCCGTGGGCGGTTGGATCTTCGTCGCCCTCGCCGGCCGGGGTTTGCTGCTCCTGGTTCCGATCTACCCCATCCGTCGCCGGATCTAACGCCGGCGCCGTTTCCCAGGAAAGAGTTCCGGTCACGTCCAGCCGGGAAAACCGCCCGCTTTCCCCTACCGTATCCGCACTGTGCGAAGGCAGCAGGGAAAACAAGCTCACCGGGGCGGAAAAGGATACCGGTACCAACAGGCGGACCAGCACCACCGCCCACAAGGCATAGCAAATCCAGCGCGGCGCCCTTCCTTTCAGCACCCAGCGGATGGCAAGGATAACCGCCGCCGTCACAGAACCCACCAAACTTAGGTTCAAAACCGTAAAAAACAGGCTGGTCATTTTCCTTCCTCCTCGATCATCCGGCGGATTTCCTCCAGTTCTTCCGGGGTGATTTTTTCACTTTTTAGAAAGGACGCCAAAAACATCTGCCGGGACCCTTCATACAGCTTATCGATCAGCGTGCGCGTCTGCCCCGCCCGCACCTGTTCTTTGCTCACCAGTGCCGTGCAGCGAAACCCCGGGTCCTGCCGCCGGAGAATCCCTTTTTCCACCATACGGGTCAATAGCGTGTAGGTGGTGTTCCGGCTCCATCCCATCTGTTCTTTCCCCATCTGGACCAGCTGGGAGGCCCGGATTCCCTCTTCTTTCCAGATATACTCCATCAGCACCAGTTCCGCGTCGGATATTTTGATCTGTTTCATGTCACCCCTCCATTATGACTACATCGGTAGTTTGATTTTAGTCTACACCTGTCGTCATTATTTGTCAAGCCTTTCCGTCCTTTGGGAAAGGAAAAGAAAAAAGCCTTCCCTTTTCCAGCAGAAAAGGGAAGGCCGCATTCCCACAAACAGGGCCGCCTATTTGATGGGCTCTAAGTATTTGGATTCATAATAATGGCACAGCGCCTTATACTCTTCCGGCACGTCTTCATGGGCATTGCGCAGATGGGCATGGGCGTCAAAACTGCCGGTGCTGTTCAACCGCTGGGTCAAATGCAGCGCAATGTTGGCACAGTGGCTGGCAATCCGGTCCATATCGGTGAGCACCTCCACGAAAGAGATGCTGCTTTTGGTGCTGCAAAGCCCATTTTGCAGCCGCTCGATGTGTTTGTTCTTCAGGGTCTCTTCCATCAGGTCCACAGTTTCTTCCAGCGGTTCCACCCGGGCGGCGATGACCGCGTCTTCCTTGCCGTAGGCCTGTACCGTCATATCAATAATCGCCCGGACCGCTTCTGCCACGCAGTCCAGCTCCCGTTTCCCGTCGGCGGAGAAGGCGACGTTCTGCTCATGATGGAATTCCGCTTCCTGCGCCAGGCTCCCGCAGTAGTCGCCGATTTTTTCAAAATCGCTGACCGAATGCATGATTTCGGTGGCCAGGCGGCTGTCCGGAATGCTGATATCCTTCGCCGTGATTTTGAGCAGGTAATCCACCATCACCGATTCGGTGCGGTCTAAAAACTTTTCGTTTTCCTCCAGCTTCTGCACCTTTTTTTCCTCGTACTGTTCAAACAGCCCCACCGCGATCTCAAAGTTTTCCTGCACGGTTTCCCCCATGCTCAAAATCGCCTTTTTGCACTGTTCCAGCGCCACCGAAGGCGTATTCAGGAAAATGTCGTTTAAAGAGGCCAGCCCCTCTTCAATTTTGGAAGCCTCCCCTTCCTTCACCAGCTTGCGGGAGAAACGGATCAGCTGGTCGGTAAACGGGAGGACCAGAATGCAGGTGACGATATTAAACAAGGAGTGGAAATCCGCGATGTTGCCGCGGTTGACCACATCGTCCCAAAACGGGAATCCAATGAGCATCTGGTAGCCGTATACCACCACCAAAAAGAACGCCGCGCCCAGCATGTTGACAATCAGGTCAATATAGACCGCCCGTTTTGCCTTTTTGCTGGTGCCGATGCTGGCAATCAGCACAGTGACACACTTGCCGATGTTCTGCCCCATAATAATCGGCGCCGCCATGGAAAAGGTGACAGTCCCGGTAGAGGAAATGGCTTGCAGCACGCCCACCGAAGCCGAAGAGCTTTGTAAAATCGCCGTAATCAAAGCGCCCACCGCCACGCCCAGCAGCGGATTTTTAAACAGGAAGAAAATCCGCTGGAACGCCTGGGAATCTTTCAGCGGGGCCAGCGTGCTTTCCATGGTGGTCATCCCCACGAATAAGATGCCGAACCCGATGAGGATCGACGCCACATCTTTGGTCCGCTTTTTCTTGGTGACCAGCAGGACCGCCGCGCCCACCGCAATACACAGCGGGGCAAAGGAGGACGGCTTGAGCAGAATGAAAAAAAGGTTGTCGTCCGAGATATCCCCCAACCGCAGGATCTGTCCGGTTACCGTGGTGCCGATATTGGCGCCCAAAATCACCGGAACCGCCTGCACCAGCTTCATAATCCCGGCATTGACAAACCCCACCGCCATCACGGCGGTGGCAGCGGAACTTTGGATCGCCGCGGTGACCACAGCGCCCAGCGCAACCCCCTTCAGGCGATTGCTGGTCAGTTTTTCCAGCGTCTTTTCCAGCCCAGCCCCGGCAATCCGTTCCAAGGATGCGCTGAGCAGCTTCATGCCGTACAAAAACAGGCCGATCCCCCCGCAGAGGGAAATGACAGAGATGACGGTCAAGCCCAATCACTCCCGATTTCTTATTTTTCGTGCGTCTTCCCTGCTATTTTACATGAATTTTACATATTGTGCAAGAAAAAAGGCCGTTTGGATGCTGCCGCAACAAAAAAAGCAGGAGAAATCTCCTGCTTTTTCGCCATCGCTTATGTTTTATTCTGCCAGGGAATCCTCGTTTGTTTGCGCCGGCTGCTGGGGTTGCCGAACCGAAATGTAAATCTCGCTGTCCTCTTCGCCTTGCTGGGCCAGCTGCAGAATCCGCGCCAGGTTGCCGCCTTTGATCTGCGCCGAGGATACCTGGGCCACCGCGATCATGCCGCCGTCTTCTTCCAGCTGCACGCCATACGATGAAAAAGAATATTGGGCGGCTTCCATCTCCGTATAGACCACCCCCAACAGCGCCGCCACCGTATCCACGGTAGGGCTGCCCGTCCCTTCCAGCATCAGGCTGTAGCTCAGTCCGTTTTCCCGGGAAAAGGGCATTCCCAGCTGCACCTGCGCGGCCGACGCGCTGTCGATACGCACCGACGCTTTCACCTGCGCCGGCAGTTCCACCTGTTCCAGGCGTTCCTGCACCAGGGCGGTATACTCCTGTTCCAGCCGGCGGACGGTATTGCCTTTTTCGGTGACGTCTGCCTCATAGCTGTCTGACAAAACCTGCCCCTTGCGCACCAAAACCGTAAAAAACACGTCCTCTTGCAAAGGGTCCCGGATCTGCGCTCGATACCCGTGGGTGGAAAGGTCGTACCGCGGCTTTTCCACCTCCCAGGACTGGCCGGGATACTGCTGCTGGAGGTAGGCCGTGATCTGCTTTTCCGCGCCGGACGCATCCCATGGGCTGCCAAAAAACCACAGCAGCGCCCCGGCAATCCCCGCTACAACCAGGAACAGCAGCACCAATCCCACCGTTCTCTTGACAATTTTTACGGTATCCTGCTCCATTTGCGTCCGCCCTCCCGCTGTCTTTCTATGTTCAGTATAATATACCGTCCGGCGGATGTAAAGCAGTCTGCCCAGCAAAAAAAGCCGCCTGCCAAGGGCTCTGGCAGGCGGCTTTTGCCGTAACCGGCTCGTGTGTTACGCGCCGACAATCTGCAGCTGTTTGGGATAGTGGTTGAGCACCTCGCAACCCGTTTGCGTCACAATGACCAGATCCTCGATCCGCACGCCAACCGAATCCGGCAGGTAAACGCCCGGCTCGATGGAGAAGCACATCCCCGGTACCAGCGGCATGTCGTTGGTGGAGCTGATATCCGGCCATTCGTGCACCTCGATGCCGATGTTGTGCCCGGTCCGATGGGTGAAATACTCGCCGTACCCCGCCTTTTCGATGATCTTGCGGGCCGCCGCGTCCACATCGCAGGCGCGCACCCCAGGTTTCACCGCTTCGATGGCCGCCAGGTTGGCTTCCAGCACGATTTGGTACACCTCTTTTTGCAGCGCCGTGGCCGACTGGTAGCAAACGGTGCGGGTCATGTCGCAATAATAGCCATCCAGGCTTTTTCCGATGTCAAACAGGACGTTGTCCCCCGGCTGGAGGAATACTTCTTTTGACGGGCCGTGATGGGGGATCGCGCAGTATTTGCCATAGGCAACAATGCACAGGTTTTTGACCGCCGCGCCTTCCGCAGCGAAAAACGCATTGACTTTTTCCGCCAGATCCACCTCCGACAGCCCTTCCTGAATCGCCTCGATGGATTTGGCCACCACCCGGTCGTTCATCGCCGAAGAGCGGCGCAATTTTTCCTGTTCCTCCGCGTCCTTGACCATGCGGGTCATGTCCACAAAGACCGACCCGTTGATCACCGGCGCGTCCGGCCGCAGTTCCATCATGCGGATCAAAAACCGGGCCGGCCATTCCTTATCGATGCCCAGTTTGCCCGGTTTGACCTCTTTGGCCAAAATGGCCACCGGGTCCTCTGTATCGTGGAAAAAGACCACCTTTGCGCCGTCCAGCCGGATGTAATTGTGCAGCTGGTTGACCACCAGCGTCACATTGCCGTCCGTGTTCAAATACAAGGCCAAGCACCGCTCGCCCGGATGGACCATTTCCCCTGTCAGATAGAAAATGGACACCGGGGAGGTCACGATCATCTGCTCCACGCCCGCCTGCGTCATATGCTCCAACACTCGTTGGATTCTCCCGCGATTCAACTGGCTCATTGCTTTTCTCCTTTTCCAAAATCCCTGCGTGGTCCGCTGGGAAATTCTGTTTTCTTCATTATAAAATCTGAGGCCGAAAAAGTCAATCGACGCGCCGGCTGTCGTCCTCCGCCAGCCAGCACAACAGCGCCGTGTCCCGGCTTCCCACTTCCACCACCCGGCATCCGTGGGTCATCACCCCGATCCCGTCCTCGTCCCACCGGCAGCCAAAGCCATAGCCGATGTAGCAAAGGCCGTCCTTTTCCACCGGGAGGATGTGTACTTCTTCCAGCCGCAGTTGGCCCAGCAGGTCCGCCGGTTCCGCTTCTTGTGCAGGGGCCGGTTGCGCCTCTTCCAGCTCTCCGCTCATCCAATCGTCCCGCTGCTGCTGCAGATGGGAGGCTACCGCCTGCAAAATGGCGCTTCGCACCTCGTGCTGCCGGGCAAACAGGTACGAAAGCGCCGTCTGATAGCTGTCCGTCAGCTCCTCGCCCGCATCGGCCTGGTCTCCGCCAAAATCCAGCCGGATCTGGCCGCTTTCTTCTTCCGCATCACCGTCTTCCCACGCGTCAAGCGAAATGCGCCCTTCCAGCCCATATTCCCCTTGGGTCAATTCCAATTGCTTCATGTCACTTCTCCCACGGGTTTTCCCGGTCGCACTGGTCGAACAGCTCCATGCACAAAAGCGTATCCCGATGGGGGACGATCTCGCTTTCCAGCCGGCCTTCCCGCACGCCGCGGATCAACTCCTCAATTTCATACACGAACCCGTTTTCTTCCGGCGGCACAAACCGCTCCACTTCCTGCCGGTCCGGCCCATACAACACCGCCCCGCCGCCTTTGTGGCCGCCGAGCAGCTGGATGCTGCCCTTGTCCCCGCAGAACCACGCGGTTTCCGGGGCGATGGCCAAAAAGCTGACCTGGGTGGCGGCCACGGCATGTTCAAACCGCAGCAGCATGCCGTCGGTACAGTCCGACCCATACGGGAACCGCTGGGTGATGGTTTTGGCCTCCCGCAGAGGCTGCCCCACCAAATAGGACAGAATTTCAAACGCATACACGCCGATATCCCGGTTGGCGCCGCCGCCTAACGCCGGCGCGTTCAGCCGGTGGGCCGGGTCGCTGCCCGACACAAAGCAGAAATTGTAGTTGGCCAAAGCCACCTGCCCAATCCGCCCGCTGTCGATCCATCCTTTGGCCTTTTGCACCGCCGGGGTAAACCGGCTCCACATGGCTTCCATGGAGAACAAGCCTTTTTCCTCCGCCCGCCGGAACACCTCCTCTGCCTGCGCCCGGGTGATAGTAAACGCCTTTTCGCACAAAAAGGGCTTGTCGTAGTCCAGGCACAGCATCATATTCTCATAATGAAAGTTGTTGGTGGTATCGATATACACCCCGTCGATGTCCGGGCGCTTGAGCATGTCCCGGTAATCCCCATACGCCGCCGGCACCTGGTTTGCCTTGGCAAACGCATCCGCCCGCTCCTGGCTTTTGCTGGCTACCGCAACGACCTGCGCGCCTGGGATCCGGCGAACGGCGTCGCAGAATTTGGCGCCGATTTTGGCCGCGCCCATGATGCCAATCCGAAAAGTATCCATCTATTCTCCTTCCCGCCGGCCTTGCGTTTCCCCGGGCCGGCTCTGCTTGATTCAAGCGTACTCCATTTGCCTTCTCTTTGCAAGCGTTGGGGACCTTTTGCTCCGTTTCGGCATAGGATGGGCAAAGAAGCCAGATCGTTGTGAAAGAGAGGGAACCGCTGTGCAACCGGTTTTGATTATGATCGCGCATACTTTTTTGCTCTGCGTCGCCGTATGTATCGATACCTTTGTCACCTGCTTCGGATTCGGCATCGACCGAATCCGTATCCCCATGGGTTCGGCGTTGGTTTTATCCATCGTTTCTGCCGGAACCCTGGCGCTGACCATTTTTGCGGCGGGCTGGATGTCGCCTTACCTGCCCGCATCGCTAGTCCGCTGGCTTTCCTGCCTGCTGTTGTGCGGGCTGGGCTTTTTTCAGCTGTTTGGAAGCGCTTTCAAAAAATGGATCCGCCGTCTGACAAAGCCGGGAAAGGAACTTTCGTTTTCCTTTTTGCGGATGCGTTTTCTGCTGCGGGTCTGGGCGGATCCGGCTACTGCCGACACGGATCATTCCCGGGTGCTGTCCGCCAGCGAATCCATTGCCCTGGGGCTTGCCCTTTCCAGTGACGGGATGGCCGCGGGATTCGGAGGCGGCTTTTCCGGGCTCAACGCGCTGGGCGTCTTTTTGTGCTGTTCTGTTATGAACCTGCTGTGCATCCTGGCAGGCGGTCTGGCCGGACAAAAAGCCGCCAACCGCATCCGGTTTGACCTTTCCTGGCTCAGCGGCGGGATTTTGCTGTGCATGGGTCTAGCCGCCCTGTACTAGACATTGGCGGTTTTTCCCGCCGGCGGGGCAAAACAAAACTGGCAAAATCATTTCGTTTTCCAATGGCTAAAATCTTGCTGTGGTATTGACTTTTCCTTCCCTGCGGGATACAATAGAACCTGTTCGCAAACCACAATATGTTGTGGTGTGTTTTCTTGTATAACCACATGAATAGTATACAACAAGGATATCTCACCAAGACAGATTCTAGGAGATTCCCTTTTGATGCAGCCCCGCCACCCTGGAATTACACGAAGAGAGGAAGCAAAAACATGATTGAATCCATCATCAAACGAGACGGACGGCAGGTCCCCTTCGACCCGAGCAAAATCACCGACGCCATTTACAAAGCAGCCCAGGTTTTGGGCGGCAACGACCGGGAAACCGCGGAAGATCTGACCCAGCAGGTCATCGCCTATTTGACCGATACCCTGCATGAGACCTGCCCTGCGGTAGAGCAGGTCCAGGACGCGGTGGAAAAAATCCTGATTGAAAACGGACACGCCCGTACGGCAAAGGAATTCATCCTTTACCGCGCCGAACGCACCCGGGTGCGCGACATGAACACCAAGCTCATGCGCATCTACGAGGACTTGACCTTTAAGCCGGCGGCAGACAACGACGTCAAGCGGGAAAACGCCAACATCGACGGCGACACCCCCATGGGTACCATGCTGAAATACGGTTCCGAAGGGTCCAAACAGTTCTGCGAGATGTATGTGCTGGATCCGGTCTTTTCCAAAGCCCACGCGGAAGGGGATATCCACATCCATGACCTGGATTTTTATACCCTGACGACCACCTGCTGCCAAATCGATATTGTCAAACTGTTCCAGGGCGGATTCTGCACCGGGCACGGGTTCTTGCGGGAGCCCAACGACATTGCCAGCTATTCGGCGCTGGCGTGCATCGCCATCCAGTCCAACCAGAATGACCAGCATGGCGGGCAGAGCATCCCGAACTTTGACTACGGCATGGCGCCCGGCGTGCGCAAGACCTACCGGCGGGTGTATTCCCGCAATGTGGGGCGCGCCCTGGAGCTGCTGGGCGGCCTGGAGGACGGCGAAGCCGTTGCCAAGCAGATTGCCGAAGCGGTAAAAGAGCAAAGCGGCCTGGAGCCGGTACTGGCCGACGACAACGGATACCATGAACTGGAATCGGTGGAACTGGCCAAGTACATCCCCGAAGATCTGGTGGAAAAGGTGCAGCGCTTCGCGGTGAAAAATGCCAAAAAGGAAACCCATCGTTCTACCTATCAGGCCATGGAGGCGCTGGTCCATAACCTGAACACCATGCATTCCCGCGCCGGCGCGCAGGTGCCGTTTTCCTCCATCAACTACGGGACGGATACTTCCCCAGAAGGACGCTTGGTCATTGAATGCATCTTAAAAGCAGAAGACGCGGGCCTGGGCAACGGCGAAACGCCGATTTTCCCCATCCACATCTTCAAAGTCAAAGAGGGGATCAACTACAATCCCGGCGATCCCAACTACGACCTGTTTAAACTCGCCTGCCGGGTATCGGCAAAGCGGCTGTTCCCCAACTTCTCGTTTTTGGACGCGCCGTTCAACCTGCAGTATTATAAAGAAGGCGACTACAATTCCGAGGTCGCTTATATGGGCTGCCGGACCCGCGTCATGGCAAACAATTACGACAAGACCCGGGAAGTGACCTGCGGCCGGGGCAACCTGAGCTTTACTTCCATCAACCTGCCGCGGCTGGCGATCAAATCCAACGGGAACGTGGACTTCTTCTTTGAACAGCTGGACCGGATGCTGGATCTGGTCTGCGATCAACTGATGGCCCGGTATAAGATCCAGGCGGCGAAAAAGGTCCGCAATTACCCCTTCCTCATGGGGCAGGGCGTATGGCTGGATTCCGACAAGCTGGGCCCGGACGACGAAGTCGGAGAGGTGCTCAAACACGGCACTCTGACCGTGGGCTTTATCGGGTTGGCGGAATGTTTAAAAGCGCTGATCGGCAAACACCACGGCGAATCCCAGGAAGCGCAGAACCTGGGGCTGGATATCATCGGCTATATGCGCAAGCGGGTGGATGAAAAAAGCGAGCAGACCGGCTTTAACTACTCTTTGATTGCCACCCCGGCGGAAGGGCTTTCCGGCCGTTTTGTGCGGATTGACAAGCAGAAATACGGCATTATCCCCGGCGTGACCGATCGGGATTACTACACCAACTCGTTCCATATCCCGGTTTACTATGATATCTCCGCCTTTGACAAGGTCCGGCTGGAAGCGCCGTATCACAGCCTGACCAACGGCGGGCATATCTCCTACATTGAAATGGACGGCGATCCGTTAAAGAATCTGGACGCCTTTGAAAAAGTGGTGCGCTGCATGAAAGAAGCGGGCATTGGGTACGGTTCCATCAACCACCCGGTGGACCGGGATCCCTGCTGCGGCTATACCGGCATCATTGACAACGAATGCCCCGGCTGCGGACGCCGCGAGGACGACGGCAACGAAGCGTTTGAGCGCATCCGCCGGATCACCGGCTACCTGGTTGGCACCATGGACCATTGGAACAATGCCAAGCGTGCGGAAGAGCACGACCGGGTTAAACACGACGTTTCCAGCAAAATGGAACAGATTTAATCCCTCCATGAGAAAAAGGCGGGCCTGGACCGGCCCGCCTTTTTCTGCCGCGAATAGGAAGCAGGCAGCGCAATCCCTGCGCCGCCTCAAATTGAACCCGAAAGGATATGATAAAATGGCAAAGCCCATTCGGCTGGCCGGTATTATCCGGGAATCCATCGTAGACGGGCCCGGAATCCGCTTTGTGGTATTCGTCCAAGGCTGCCCTCATCACTGCGAGGGTTGCCACAACCCGGAATCCCATGATTTTTCCGGCGGGTATGACTGCGATCCGGAACGGATTTTGGCGGAAATCAAAAAGAACCCGCTGCTGGACGGCGTGACCTTTTCCGGCGGGGAACCGCTATGTCAGGCGGCGGCGCTGCTGCCGTTGGCGCAGGAAATTAAAAAAATGGGATTAAACCTGTTTATTTATACAGGCAGTATATTTGAAACCCTGTTAAAAGAACAGGATCCGGACATCATGGCGCTGCTGCGGGAAGGGGATTTTTTGGTAGACGGGCCGTTTATTCTGGCGCAGCGGGATCTGACGCTGCTGTTCCGGGGCAGCCAAAACCAGCGCATCCTGGACCTGCCCCAATCCCTGGCCCAGGGTAAGGCTGTTCTGGCCCCCATCGGGCAGTAACGCCCGGTTTGGCGTCCCCGCCGGGGACCTATTTGGACAACCCAAGAAAAAAACCGGTATGGCGGCCGCCATACCGGTTTTTTTGTCCGTTGCCAAAGGGGCTTACTCTGATTTTCTCGCCATGACGAAAGCGCTGGCCAGCATCGCAATGACAAACGCGGCCGTCCCTGACGCCGCCATTGCCAGGGCAACGATTCCATTCCACCGCGTTTTTTTCGGCACCGCCGGTGTCGCAGGATGTTGCAGCATAGTCTTTCCTCCTTTGCAAACCGTTGGGCAGATAGCGAAAAAGCCCTGGTCAACCAGGGCTTTCGCCAAATCCCGAAAACTAATCCAGATTCTTTTTCAGGGTTTCCAGTTCGTTTTTCAGTTCTTTCGGCAGCTTGTCGCCAAATTTCTTGTAGAATTCCTCGATGGCGTCGGCGTCTTCTTTCCACAGCGCCTTATCTACATCCAGCAGGCCTTTCAGGGTCTCGATGGAGATATCCAGGCCTTCGATGTTGATGTCTTCCGGCTTCGGCTCGAACCCGATGGGGGTCTCTACCGCGTCGGCTTTTCCTTCGCAGCGATCCAGGATCCACATCAGCACGCGCATGTTGTCGCCAAATCCCGGCCAGATAAAGTGACCTTCGTCATCGGTCCGGAACCAGTTGACGTTGAAGATCTTCGGCGCTTTGTCGCCCAATTTCTTGCCCATGTCAAGCCAGTGCTGGAAGTAATCGCCCATATGGTATCCGCAGAACGGCAGCATCGCCATGGGATCGCGTCTGACAACGCCGACCGCGCCGGCAGCGGCAGCGGTGGTTTCCGAAGCCATGATGGAGCCTACGAACACGCCATGCTCCCAGTCTCTTGCCTGGTAAACCAGCGGAGCGGTTTTCGCGCGGCGTCCGCCGAAGATGATCGCGGAGATCGGAACGCCCTGCGGATCGTTAAACTTGTCGCTGATGCACGGGCAGTTGATTGCCGGAGCCGTGAAGCGGGAGTTGGGATGCGCGCCTTTCTCCTTGGAGGTGGTGCCGTCCCAAGGCCGGCCCATCCAGTCTACCGCGTGTTTGGGCGGGTTCTTGTCCAGACCTTCCCACCAAACGGTATTGTCATCCAGGTTATGCGCCACGTTGGTAAAGATTGTCCCTTTGCGGGTGGTAGCCAGCGCGTTGGGGTTGGATTTTTCGTTGGTGCCGGGCGCAACGCCAAAGAACCCGTTCTCCGGGTTGATGGCCCACAGTCTGCCGTCCGGGCCGATCCGCATCCAAGCGATATCGTCGCCTACCGTCCAGACCTTGTAGCCTTTCTTCTTGTAGATTTCCGGCGGGATCAGCATGGCCAGGTTGGTCTTGCCGCAAGCAGACGGGAACGCCGCCGTGATGTATTTGACTTCGCCCTGGGGATTCTCAATGCCGAGGATCAGCATATGTTCCGCCATCCAGCCCTCGTTCTTGCCCTGGTAGGAGGCGATGCGCAGCGCAAAGCATTTTTTGCCCAGCAGCACGTTGCCGCCGTACCCGGAGTTCACCGACCAGATCGCGTTGTCTTCCGGGAAGTGGACAATGTATCTCTCGTTCTCGTCCAGGTCCGCTTTGGAATGCAGCCCGCGGACAAAGTCGTTGGAGGTATCGCCCAGATGCTGGAAGGCCTGCACGCCCATACGGGTCATGATGTCCATGTTCAGCACAACATAGATGGAGTCGGTCAGTTCCACGCCGACTTTGGAGAAGGGAGAGCCA
The DNA here is from genome assembly GCA_944382905.1 of uncultured Clostridia bacterium. Lineage (GTDB taxonomy): Bacteria > Bacillota > Clostridia > Oscillospirales > Ruminococcaceae > UBA3818. The sequence goes on from CALWNU010000009.1 coordinate 13,577, forward strand.
ATCGGTCCCATGGAGTACGGGATCACATACATGGTGCGCCCTTTCATCACGCCGTTAAAGAGCTTTCTCAATTTTTCATACATGACCTTGGGATCTTCCCAGTTGTTGGTCGGACCCGCGTCTTCCTGTTTGCGGGAGCAGATAAAGGTTCTATTCTCCACGCGCGCCACGTCGCTAGGATGGGTTCTATGCAGCAAACAGCCGGGCAACTTTTCCGGGTTCAACGCTTCCATTTCCCCGGTCGAAATCGCTTCCGCTTTCAACTGGTTGAGCTGCTCTTCGCTGCCGTCAATCCATACGATCTTGTCCGGCGTCGTCAGCGCTACCATTTCATCCAGCCACTTCAACACATTCGGATTCTTTGTCAGTGCCATACTTTTGCTCTCCTTTCAAGCCAGCGTCTGGGCCGGCCTTTGTAAATACAGGTGCAGCGATTTGGTGTTCACAAAAACCAAATTTCCCACGTATATCATTATACCGATGTTTTCAATCTTTTGCAAGAGGAGAATGTTAAATTCATGGCAATTTCCCTGTTTTTTGTCCTGCGCCGGGCCCGGCGGCATTTTTTTGGTTGCGCATCCGGCGGGATTGTGCTATGATTTTTGAAAATCCGGCGCCGTCCGGCGTAGAATGCGAGGGATCATCATGCTGCAACGTCTGCTGGGTTTCCAAATTGGAAACTTGACCATGGGGAGAATCTTGTCCGCCCTGCTGCTGTTGGCAATCTGCCTGGCAGTGACCAAACTTTTGATGAAACTGGTAGACCGGATGATCTTAAAAATGCGGGTGGAAAAAAGTCTCCACCTGTTCATCCGCTCCGCCGCAAAATTCGGACTTTTATTTTTAACCGTACTGATCGTGGCCGACAGCATCGGCATCCCGGTCACGTCGCTGGTGACCATGCTCGGCGTGGCAGGGCTGGCGGTTTCGCTGGCCGTCCAGGATTCGCTGGCCAAGCTGGCAGGGGGGATTATGATCCTGGTCAACAAGCCGTTTGTCGTCGGGGACTACATCGAAGCCGGGTCCACCAGCGGGACCGTGCGGGAAATCGGCCTGATTTATACTCGCCTGTCCACCCCGGACAACAAAACCATCTGCCTGCCCAACAACGACCTGTCCAGCGAACGGATCGTCAACTATTCCTCTCAGGACGTCCGCCGGGTGGATATCGTGGTGTGTGCTTCTTATGAGAACAGCACCCAGCAGGTCAAACGCGCCCTGCGCCAGGCGCTGGAAGCGGTACCCGGCCCGCTGGCGGATCCCGCCCCTTTTATCGGCATCACCGGGTACCTGGACAGCAGCATTCAGTATACCATCCGGGCCTGGACCAAAACCGCGGATTATTGGGACGTGTATTACGCGCTGCTAGAACAGGTCCGGCAATCGTTTGAAGAAAACGGCGTGGAAATGACCTACAACCACCTCAACGTCCACCTGTGCCCGCCGCAAAAAGAGGGCGACTGAAGGATCCCGGCAAAAAGGAGTGCTCTGCAATGAAGTACAGCCAACTGGAAACGCCCCGTCTGATCCTGCGCGAGTGGCGGGAATCGGATCTGGATGATTTTTTCGCCTATTGCAAAAGCGAGCGGGTCGGGCCCGCCGCCGGGTGGCCCGTCCATACGGACCGGTCCGTCTCCCTGAACACCCTGCGCCATTTCATGGAAGAAGGGAATGTATGGGCGATGGAAGAGCGGCAGACCAAACGGGTCATCGGGTCCATCGGCCTGCACGAGGACCCGCGGCGGGACAACGCCAACAGCCGGATGGTCGGCTACGCGCTCAACGAGGCGTACTGGGGGAAAGGGCTGATGACCGAAGCGGTACAGGCGGTGCTGCGGTACGCGTTCCGGACGCTGATGCTGGAAATGGTGACCGTCTATCATTATCCTTTCAACCTCCGCTCCCGCCGGGTGATCGAAAAATGCGGGTTTTGTTACGAAGGGACCCTCCGGCGGGGGAGCACTCGGTTTGACGGGGTGGTCTTGGATAACGTCTGCTATTCCCTGCTGCGGGAGGAATACGAAGCGCAGCAGGCGCCCGGGCCGGCCGGGCTGCAACAGTAAAAAAAACCGCGCCACAAGTGGCGCGGTTTTTTGTCGACTATTCTTCGGGGTCAGCCGCCACTGGTTCCGGCAGCACTTCCGCCTTCACCCGGCCGATCCTGCGCTCATCCATCTCCAGCACGGTAAACCGGATGCCGGACAGGGTGATCTGCGGGTGTTCCCCCGGCGCGGGGATCCGGCCCAGCGCGTCGGTCAGCAGCCCGCTTAAGGTATCATAATCCGCCTCGTCCGGGATCTCCATCGGCAAAAAGCGCTGGACTTCCTCCAAATCCGCCGCCCCGTCAATGGTGTAGACCGTATCGGATACCTGGGTGATTTCCTCTTCCTCTTCGTCGTACTCGTCCTGGATTTCCCCGACGATAGATTCCAGCAAATCTTCCATGGTGACCATCCCCGACGTGCCGCCGTATTCATCCACGACAATGGCGATCTGCACCTTTTTCTGCTGGAACTGCCGGAACAGATCCCGGCAGCGGGTGCTCTCCGGCACATACAAAGCCGGCCGCATCAGCGCCCGGATGGTATGGGGCTTGCTTTCCCCTTGCCCGATGAGCATCAAAAGGTCCTTGGCGTACAAAACCCCAACCACATTGTCCAGCGTATCCTCATAAACCGGGATCCGGGAGAATCCCTTTTCAATGGCGGTTTTCAGCGCTTGGTCAATATCCTCGTTCACCTCAACCGCCTCGATTTCCGTCCGGTGGGTCATCACATCCTCTGCGGTCCGGTCGTCAAACTCGAAAACGTTGTAGATCATTTCCCGCTCGCTTTGGGGGATCAGGCCCTTTTCGTTGCCCACATCCACCATTTCGCGGATATCCTCTTCCGTGCCCTCCTGCGGGTCGGCGTTGGGGTCAATGCCCATCAGCCGCAAAATCCCGTTGGAAACCAGGCTGCACAAGCCGCTGAGCGGGGTGATCAGCCGCGCGAAGAATTGCAGCAATCCTGCTACCTTGCAGGCCGTGCGGTTGGGATCGCGCCAGGCCAGGTGCCGCGGGATCAGGTACCCCGCAATCAAAACCAGCACCGTGCCGACCACAATGGTGACCAGCAGCGCCAGCGCGGTTGCCAGCCCAGGAGCCAGCCGCCCCATCGCTGCCGCCAGCCGCGATGCAAGTACAAACAAAAGCAGCCCTTCGCAGGCCATCACCGACAACACAAATCCCGCGCGGATTTTGGTGACGACCGAAGAGTATCGCTCCGCCAGCCGCAAAAACAGCGCGGCGCGGCGTTCCCCTTCTTCCGCCTGCTTTTCCAGTTTACTCTCCGAATATTCCGCCATGGCGGTCTCGCACAAAGAGAAAAACGCGCACAGCAGCAAGAACAGCACAAATAAGCCGATTCCCACTGCAAAGGAAGTGGTACTGGCGGCTTGCACCGCCAACATACTGTGGGTCCATAAATTACCGTCCGGGTCCATGATGAAAAAGTTCCTCCTTCTTTTTTGGAAAAAGATTGCCGTTTGGAAAACGGCTTTATCCCCATACATAATTATTTATTAGTATACTACGATATTCCGCATCCGTCAAACCTTCCAGGCGCATTGCAAAAATCCCCGGTTTCCGATAAAATAAAGAAAAGGCGGATTTGCGACGGCAAATCCCGGAAAGGAGGAACACCCATGATTACATTCCGGTACGACACCCAGCTGTTAATCGAAGGGGAAAACTTGGATGAAGACGCCATCAACGAGTATTTTGTCCAGCATTTTCGCGGGGACTGCCTGCTGGCGGTGGGGGACGAGGACCTGATCAAAATCCACTACCACACCAACGAACCCTGGAAGGTATTGGAATACTGCGCTTCCCTGGGGGAAATCCACGATATCGTCATCGAGGACATGGACCGCCAGGCTCGCGGGCTCAAGGGGTAGCCGCAGAAAGCGGGCATTTTCTCCGCCGGAAGGGGAATCCGGCAGGAAAAGAACGCCGTTGTCCGGAAAACTGTAAACAATCCGCAAAATTTCCCGGTTTTCTTATTTACACCGGCGGTGGAACGTGATAGAATCGAGACGGTGAAGTCTTTTCTGCGTTTGATCTGGTTTGCAAGCAGATCAAACCAAAGACGGCTCCTGCTAAGATGCAGAATTTAAGGGAGGAATAACAACTATGGCAAGAAAAATGAAGACCATGGATGGGAACAACGCTGCGGCGTATGTATCGTACCCGTTTACCGACGTTGCTGCGATTTATCCCATTACGCCTTCTTCCGTCATGGCGGAAGTAACGGACAAATGGTCTGCCGAGGGCAAGAAAAACCTGTTTGGCCAGCAGGTAAAAGTAGTGGAAATGCAGTCCGAAGCCGGTGCTGCCGGTACGGTGCATGGCTCCTTGCAGGGCGGTGCGCTGACCACCACCTTTACCGCTTCCCAGGGCCTTTTGCTGATGATCCCCAACATGTACAAAATCGCTGGTGAGCTGCTGCCCTGCGTGATCAATGTATCCGCTCGCTGCGTCGCTTCCCACGCGCTGAACATCTACGGCGACCATTCCGACGTTTACGCCTGCCGTCAGACCGGTTTTGCAATGCTGTGCTCGCAGAACCCGCAGGAAGTCATGGACCTGGGCGCTGTAGCGCATCTGTCCGCCATCAAAGGGCGCGTACCGTTCCTGCATTTCTTCGACGGGTTCCGTACCTCTCATGAAATCCAGAAGATCCAGGTTTGGGACGACGAGGATCTGCGCGACATGCTGGATATGGATGCGGTCAAAGCGTTCAAAAACCGTGCGCTGAACCCGAACCATCCGGTCCTGCGCGGCACCGCTCAGAACCCGGACATCTTCTTCCAGGCGCGCGAGGCTTGCAACCCCTACTACGATGCGCTGCCCGCGATTGTGGAAGAGTACATGGGCAAAGTCAACGCCAAAATCGGCACCAACTACCAGCTGTTTAACTACTACGGCGCTGCGGACGCGGAACATGTCATCATCGCCATGGGTTCCGTCTGCGACACCATCGAAGAGACCATCGACTACATCAACGCCCACGGCGGCAAAGTCGGCCTGATCAAAGTCCGTCTGTACCGTCCGTTCTCCAAAGAGCACCTGATCAAAGCGATCCCGGCCTCTGCCAAGACCCTGACCGTTCTGGATCGGACCAAAGAGCCCGGTTCCATCGGCGAGCCTTTGTTCCTGGATGTGGTCATGGCGCTGAAAGGCACCCCCTACGGCGCGCTGCCGATCTATTCCGGACGTTACGGCCTGGGCTCCAAAGATACGGTTCCCGCCGACATCTTTGCCGTTTACAAAAATGCGCAGACCGGCGCGAAAGAGCGGTTCACCATCGCTATCCACGACGATGTGACCGGCCTGTCTTTGGAAAGAGAAGAAGCGCCTGACACGCAGGCTGTCGGCACCACCGCCTGCAAGTTCTGGGGTCTGGGTTCCGACGGTACCGTTGGCGCGAACAAAAACTCCATCAAGATCATCGGCGACCACACCGACAAATACGTACAGGCTTACTTTGACTACGACTCCAAGAAGTCCGGTGGTTTGACCTGTTCGCATCTGCGGTTCGGCGATCATCCGATCAAATCCACCTACCTGATCAACAAGGCGAACTTCGTAGCCTGCCACAATCCGGCCTATGTCGGCAAGTACGACATGGTAGAAGACCTGGTAGACGGCGGTACGTTCCTGCTCAACTGCGGCTGGGATATGGCCGAGATCGAGAAGAGACTGCCGGATAAAGACAAGAAATACATGGCGGATCACAACATCCAGTTCTACACCATCGACGGCATTCAGATTGGCCGTGAGATTGGTCTGGGCGGCAGAATCAACACCGTTTTGCAATCCGCGTTCTTCAAACTGGCCAACATCATTCCCGCCGATCAGGCTGCGGATTACATGAAAGCCGCTGCGAAAGCTTCCTACGGCAAGAAGGGCGACAAAGTGGTTCAGATGAACTACGACGCCATTGACCGCGGCGCCACGGGCCTTGTGAAAATCGAAGTGCCCGCCTCCTGGAAGAACGCCACCGGCGAACACAAGCTGCCGGTTGCCGAGGGCGGCCGCAAAGAGGTTGTGGATTTTGTCAACAAGATCCTCATTCCGTCTACCCATCAGCATGGCAACGAGCTGCCGGTTTCCGCCTTCCAGGGCGCTGAGGACGGCACCTTCCCGCAGGGTTCCGCTGCATACGAAAAACGCGGCATTGCTGTGGACGTACCGGTTTGGAATCCGGAGAATTGTATCCAGTGTAACTTCTGCTCTTATGTCTGCCCGCACGCAGTCATTCGTCCGATCGTTATGACGGAAGAAGAGGCTGCCAAGGCGCCGGCCGGCACCAAGGTTGCAGATATGACCGGTATGCCCGGCATGAAATTTGCCATGACCGTTTCCGTGCTCGACTGCACCGGCTGCGGCTCCTGCGCAAACGTATGCCCCGGCAAGAAAGGCAACAAAGCGCTGGTTATGGAGAGCCTGGACTCTCAAAGAGCGCAGCAGGAAGTCTTTGCCTATGGCCAGCAGATCGACGCGAAACCGGAAGTGGCAGAGAAATTCAAAGAGAACACCGTCAAAGGCAGCCAGTTCAAACAGCCGCTGCTTGAATTCTCCGGCGCTTGCGCGGGCTGCGGCGAGACTCCGTACGCCAAACTGGTTACCCAGCTGTTCGGCGACAGAATGTACATTGCCAACGCCACCGGTTGTTCTTCGATCTGGGGCGGTTCTGCACCGTCCACCCCGTACACCGTGAACAAAGAGGGCAAAGGTCCGGCTTGGGCGAACTCCCTGTTTGAAGACAACGCGGAATACGGATACGGCATGTATCTGGCTCAGGATCATATGCGCAAGGCTGCGATTGAAAAGGTAGCGGAACTGGCGAAGATCACCAAATCCGACGAGAAGAGAGCTGCCTGCGAGAAATATCTGGAGACGGTCAACGACGGCGCTGCCAACAAGGTTGCCACCGACGAGCTGATCAAAGCACTGGAATCCACCCCGGATTGCCCGTACTGCCAGGATATCCTCCAGTACAAAGATTTCCTCAACAAGAAATCCGTCTGGATCTTCGGCGGCGACGGTTGGGCTTATGATATCGGCTTTGGCGGTTTGGATCATGTCATCGCATCCGGCGAAGATGTGAACATCCTGGTGTTCGACACCGAGGTTTACTCCAACACCGGCGGTCAGTCCTCCAAATCCACTCCTACCGGTGCGGTTGCCCAGTTCGCAGCTGCCGGCAAGGAAACCAAGAAGAAAGACCTGGCGGCCATCGCCATGAGCTACGGCTACGTTTATGTGGCGCAGGTTGCCATGGGCGCGGACTACAACCAGTGCATCAAGGCCTTCACCGAGGCGGAGAGCTACCATGGTCCGTCCATCGTAATCGCTTACGCGCCCTGCATCAACCACGGCATTCGCGCTGGTATGAGCCAGGCTCAGACCGAGATCAAGAACGCGGTTGCGGCCGGTTACTGGAACAACCTGCGGTTTGACCCGAGACTGGCTGCGGAAGGCAAGAATCCCTTCCAGCTGGATTCCAAGGCTCCTACCGCGGATTACAAACAGTTCATCAGCGGCGAAGTTCGTTACAGCAGCCTGACCCGTGCGTTCCCGGATCGTGCGGAAGACCTGTTCGACAAAGCTGCGGAAAATGCGAAGGCGAAATACGAGCATCTGCTGAAGATGTCCAAACTCTATGATGTAGAGTAATTTTCTCCCCGCATGCTTCTAGCATAACGGCAAACAGGCCGCAATGGAACATTCCATTGCGGCCTGTTTTTTTGCGCGCAAAAAAGCACGGCCCTGCCCTGTTGTGCAAAAGGCAGGCCGTGCATGAAAAAGGAAAAGCGTATTGTGAAATTGGCGTTATCCTTTGGCGGCGCCGGAAAGCTGGGCGATTTGCCGCAGCGACTGGGAAATATTCAGCGCATGGTCGCCGATTCGCTCAAAATCGGTCAGCATCTCGGAGTAAATGACACACCCTTCCTCGGAACAGAGGCCTTTGCGCATCCGTTCCAGCTGTTTTTGCCGGAAGCTGGCGGTCATATCGTCGTTTTTCCGCTCCAGCTGCTCCACCGCTTTGAGTTTGTTTTCCGCGGCATCCTGCAACGAATCCAGCGCGTCAAAACAAAGCTGCCGCATTTTCCCGATTTCCTCCATCGCCTCCGCGGAAAAATGGATCTCTTTTTCCTGCAGCAGCGGCGTATATCCAAAAATATTCAGCGCATGGTCGCCAATGCGCTCAATATCGCCGGTAATTTTAAAATAAGCGCTGATGGCGGCGGAATCTTCCGCATTGGTTTCCGTCACAATAATGCGCGAAATAAACTGGGAAATTTCTTTGTTCAAATAATCCAGGTAATCTTCCCGCTCCATCACCTGTTTTTGGGCGGAAGAATCCCGGCGCAGCACTGCGTCAAAGGCGGCAGACACGTTTTCTTTGGCCATAGACAGCATCCGCCCCAGCTCCCGTTCCAGCTGCGCCAGATGGATGGCCGAAGCGCCGATCCGCCGCTCCGAGGCCGATTCCGGCGCGGTAATATACTGCAAATGCTGCTGCGATTCTTTTTCTTTTTTGCCATCCGGCAGGATCTTGATCGCCGCTTTCACCATCCAATTGCCAAAAGGAAGCAATACCATCGTTGTGACGATATTGAACAACGTGTGGGTCAGCGC
>CALWNU010000010.1 GCA_944382905.1 uncultured Clostridia bacterium
GAATTCTTTTGCCTCAAAATGGTTTGGCGGTTCGGGAAGAACAAATCACCCTCTGTCACGCCATGCTGGATACCCTGCTCAAAAACAATATCGCTCTGTGCGACGCAGGCGTTGGGATCGGCAAAACCTATGCTTACCTGACCGCCTGCATTTTACTGAAAAAATTTGCCCCGCATGGACCCGCAGGTTCTCAGCCGGTGGTGACTTCTACCTCCAGCGTTGCCTTACAGGACGCTGTCATCGGAGAATACATTCCATTTTTATCCCGGATTTTTCTGGAGAATCGTGTTATTTCCAAACCCATCCGAGCCATTGTGCGAAAAGGAAAAGAGCGTTTTGTCTGCGACGCCCGACTATCTCAAAGGTTGGAAGCGGTCAAAGATAAGAATAAGAATGCGGAACAGCTCAAAGCATTGCTTTCCCTTCGCACTTATTACGATTTGGACTCCGTAACCGGTCTCAGTGGATTTGACCGGCGGCAGGTGTGCGTCCCCAAAGTTTGCGAGAAAACTTGCCCTTTGCGAAGCGCCTGCCGGTATCATCAATATCTGAAGGAAGCCAGAAGTGCGGAGATTTTCGTCCAGATCTGTAATCACAATTACTTGTTGGCAGACGCCGCCCATCGTTTGCAGGAACTTCGTCCCCTTTTAAATGACTATCGGGCTTTGGTAATCGATGAAGCTCACAAACTGCCGGACGCAGCTCGGCAAATGTATGGGCGAAGCCTGTCGGCAGAAGATTTCAGTGAGCTCTGCACTCTGCTGGCAAAAGAAAAATATGTTCTCGCAGCCCAGCGGCTGAAAGAAAAGTTTACTGCTCTTATGGGTGCTATGTGCCGGGGCAAACTGCTGGAAGAAGCGCAACGTACCGCATTCGTATTAACACCGGATCGGGAAGCTGCCCTTCGGGATTGTCTCTCCTTTCTTCGGCAGCTCCAAAAACAGCTTGCGCCTCACCTCCCACGGTGGATACTTTACCGGCTGGGAACAACAGAGCAAACTCTCAACCTGTTTTTTACCGGCGACCGTAAATACATTCTTTATATTCAGTATGACAGGGACGGAAGTCCCAGCCTGTGCGCCGCCAGCCGGGAAATGCCGGAACAGCTGCGCCACGCACTCTGGTCGAAGGAAACGCCAACGATTCTGACATCGGGAACACTTATGGATGCGGGTGTGCATCTTTCCCAGCCGGTCGTCCAACTGGCATAGCTTTACGGATAGAATTTCATGTGCCATGGGAACACCTCCTGTTCTTATTGTAGGCTGTGTCGGCCCTGGCATCAATTGTCACAAATCTATTGGTGTATAGACAAAAACGCTGAAGTGTAAAGATGTTACACTCCAGCGTTTTCATGTGATTGGAGAGGAGGAATCCCTTCGGTGATCAGCCGGTAGGTCACATGGACGATCTGATCCAAATTTGCGGTGTCCGCTTCTGTCCAGCTGCGCAAAAGCCCCATAATGGCCTGACAATGATAGCGCAGGATCAGGTTCGCTTCCATGCGGGAACAATTTTGATACAATCCCTCTTCATCACATATCTGTTCAAAGAGATGTGTGATATGCTGCGTAAGAATTTTCTCCAATTCATAGCGGTAATTGGTTCCCATCCCCTTTTTCATATAGGGAAGGGCATGGACGGCAAGCAGGAAAAAATACCGGAGTTTTTCTTCTCCGCTTTTTATGGATTTGGCTTCCAGGATGGTCTTCTCTGAATCACGTTCCAGCATCCAGCGAAGCAAGGCGGGAATATCCTCAAAGTGGTAATAGAATGCCTGCCTGGTAATATGGCATTCCTCCACGATATCTTTGACGGTCAGTTTTTTTACCCCTTTGTTTATTACCAGATCCTTTGCTGCCTGGGCGATAGCATCTTTCATCTCAGCCTGCATATGTTTTGCCTCCTTCCACATCCCTCGGATGTCCGTTTGCTGTCCGGTAACAACGGAATTGTTTTATTTCAGGGTTACGTGATGCCGGGCAGCGGCGCTGTTGACCTGGTCATTCAAAATCACGTCGGCAAATTGGATCAGCTGTCGGCGTCCGGTCGATTTCTCCCAAAAGCCAGCTTTCCATCATGCCGGCCGGTGCTACCACGTAGAAATGGGTCAGCATTTCCACGTCTACAAAGGAGTCTAAGTCATTAAGATAAAGTATATCGTTTTTTATTTGAAAATTAATCGGTCAAAGGACCCTCTTGTGGCATAATTACTGGAACGTTGCAAAATAAACGAAATGTGATGAAATGGCGCGGCAAAAAAGAAACCGGGATGGAGATTTCGGAAGACCTGTTCCGGCTGCTCGCCGCGTGGACGGACATGAGCCGGGAAGAAGCCTTCACAGCAGAGGTTGCGCTGGGTGTGGAATGCAGCCCGGTTTCACTGCATGAAAGCGTGAAGTATGAGCGGTCCATGGTAGAGGGAGGAAAATCGGCTGCATCTGCAACAATGATCTTGCTGTTTGTTTTTCCGGCGGCAGTTTCTGTGACCAAAACGGCATGCTTTTGAATGAACGCGCAGGAAAACGAACTGACAGACCGCGTGCAACTTGTGGAAGTCCTGTATCAGGTTTGCTGAAATGGGGAATTTCAGTGTGTGGATACGGAGAATGATACCTGGCGTTATCCCTTAACGCTGGACGAAGACGCTATGAAAGAGGTAGCCTATGCCGCCGCACCGGAGATAAAAAGCCTGCCGGCAGGGCCCGAGGATCGACGAAACGCCGCTTTTGTGGTACAATGCAAAACAGGATGGGAGGGAGCGCTATGATCTGTTTTTGGTGCTATGAAAGTCCGTTTGGCCCGTATACGGCGGCGGAGGACGGGGAAGGGGTCTGCGCGCTGTTTTTCGGGCAGCGGCCAGTCCCCGAGGATTGGGTGCGCCGGCAAACGCCGCTGCTGCGGCAAACGTCGCTGCAAATGGAAGAATACTGCCGAGGCCAGCGCCGGGCTTTTTGCCTGCCGCTGTCTTTGCATGGTACGCCGTTTCAGCAAGCGGTCTGGGCGGCGCTGCAGGCGATCCCCTACGGGCAGACGCGGTCCTATCAGCAGATTGCAGCGCAGATCGGCAACCCCAAGGCCTGCCGCGCGGTGGGGATGGCCAACCATCGCAACCCGGTGGGGGTGATTGTCCCGTGCCACCGGGTGATCGGCAAAAACGGCGGGCTGACCGGATATGCCGGCGGGCTGGCGGTGAAACAGGCGCTGCTGGCGCTGGAGGAGGCGAACCGATGATGCAGATTCGAGAACAGTTGCAATCCATGGCAGAGCCGGCGTACCGGAATTTTGCCGCCAGGCTGCTGCCGGGGATCCCAGTCCAGCGCATTTTGGGGGTGCGGCTGCCAAAGCTGCGGCGCCTTGCCAAGGAAATCGCCCAGGCGGACTGGCGGGCTTTTTGCGATGGCCCTTCTGGCGACAGCCTGGAAGAAGTGATGCTGCAGGGGATGGTCATCGGCGCCGCACCCATGCCGCTGGAGGAGGTGCTGGAGCGGGTGCGGGGCTTTTTACCCCGCATCGACAACTGGTCGGTCTGCGACAGCTTCTGCGCCGGGTTACAAGCGGCGAAACGGTACCCCGAACCATTTTGGGAATTGAGCCTGGCGTGCCTGGACAGCCCGATGGAGTATGTGGTGCGGTTCGGCGTGGTGATGCTGATTTGCCATTTCAAGGACCTGTCCCACCTGGCCCCGGCGATGGAGCGCCTGCAGCAGGTGCGAAGCGGTGCATACTATGTGCAGATGGCGGTGGCCTGGGCGGTATCTGCGTATTTTATCGCGTATCCGGACCAGACGGCCCCCTTTTTGCAGCACAGCCGCCTGGACGCCGTTACTTACCAAAAAGCCGTTCAGAAAATTTGTGATTCCCGCCAGGTGGATCCGGCGGTGAAACGGCAGGTCCGCGCCTGGCAGAAGCAGAAAAGTGCGCAGCAATCCTGCGGCTGAGCCGTAGGCGGGTTAGCATGTAGCGAGGGGATGTTTTTCACAGATTGGACACAAAAATACAAATATAAAAGCAAAATATTATAGATGAAATCCCAAATAGAAACAGTATAATGGGGTTATCCAACAAACTGTGACATTTAAATTCTTCAAAACTACCAATTTGAATGTCGCTTTGCTGGAAGAGGTAAACCAGCGCGGATGGCTGCACAACGATGAATACTCGAGGCATTTTTTCGCACGTCCTGCAAGACAGGGCAGTCTTCGCAACTTTTTCTCCTCTTTTTTCTCCGTTTTTTTTTCGCACTGTGTTTGTCCTTTCTCTTTTTTCGCTGCTGATGGCAAGGCGGCGGCGAATCTGGCAGCCATCCTGCATGGCTGCCTCGGTTAGAATTATCGATTAGGAGGAACAACATGAAAAGAACCATTGCTCTGGTGCTGGCTGCAATGATGCTGATGACATTATTGCTCAGCGGCTGTGGCGGGACGGAAAGCTCCACTGCTTCCGGCAACAACGCCACGACGGGAGATGTGGCCGGCGTGGATCCCAACAACCCCTACGCGGGGCAGGACACTTCGAAAGAAGTCAACCTGATTATGTACTCTGTTGCCGACGAGCCGCAGGATAAGGACGAAGTGCTGGCGTTGGCGAATGAGCGGATCAAAAATGTACTGAATGCGACGTTGGAACTTTATTTCATCCCTTCGTCTGAATTCTCCGTCAAATATCCGCTCGTGCTGGCCGGCGGCGATCAGCTGGACCTGGTCTATACCGGCAACTACAGAGACTACCGCAACTATGTGGAAAAAGCTTCTTTCATGGAGCTGACCCCGGAGTTTTTGCAGACCTACATGCCGCAGACCTGGGCGACCCTGCCGGAGGCGGCTTGGGAAGAGACTTATGTAGACGGCAAAATCTACATGGTTCCGCGTAACACCGCGGAGATTTTCCCGGACCGCGGCCCGTTCGTCAACATGGACATTGCGGAAAAATATGGTTTCACGGCGGACGACATCAAGACCTATGACGATCTGAAAGCGCTGCTGTTGGCCATCGGCGACAACGAGTCTTCCAACGGTATGTACGCTTATTATCAGTCTCAGACCTCCAACTTCCAAGAGCTGGGCTGGAGATACCGGTTCAACCTGATCAACAACCAGGCTTCCGATTATGTGTACTATTGCCAGCTGGACGATCCGACCTTTGAGAAGCCGTTTTTCCTGTTCACTTCCGAGTACTGGAAGACCTACATCCAGGAAATGGCGGAATTCGCGGCAGCAGGCTGCTGGCCGAAGGATGCGATTTCCAACACCAACGCCATCACCACCTTGTTTGAAAACGGCCAGTCCGCAACTTCCCGCGGCAACTACTATAATGGGATTACCATGATCCAGGGCTACCGCGATAAGGGCATGAATGTAGAGCTGTTCGACATCTTCCCGGAAGGGTACCGTCCGCTGCGTGACTCTTACCTGGGCGACGGCTATGCGATCCCGATTTTCTGTGAGCAGCCGGAACGTGCCGCCATGGTGCTGGATTACATCAAATGCGACTACGATACCAACATGCTGCTGGCTGGCGGCGTAGAAGGCCGTCACTACATTTATGACGAAGCCACCAACACCGTAGCTCCTGGCCCGGAAGTTGCCGATTACGAGTTTGACGGCTGGGCTTGGGGGATCCGCCACAAAGACTTCCCGTGGCCGAAGAGCGACGACGAGAGAATCAATGCGGCGAATGCCCACCTGAAAGAGGCGGAAGTACAGGACGAAGAGTGGCCTTACTGGGGCTTCCAGTTTAGCCCGACCCCTGTTTCTGCTGAATGGGCGGTTATTTCCGCACTGGTTACCGAATATCAGCCGTCCTTTGACCTGGGCATGTTCGGCGATCAAACTATGGCTACCTACGATGAGTTTGTCCAGCAGCTCAAAGGCGCCGGATTGGACAAATACATGGAGGAATGGAACCGTCAGAGAGATGAGTTCCTGGCCAATAAAGCGGCGTAATCTGATTTTTTACCTTGCTGAAAAAGAGGGCCTTTCGAGGCCCTCTTTTTATTTCCAGAAAAAGAATAATTTTCCAAATAAGGAAGAAACAGAAAATTGTATCGAATCGCAAAATTTTATATCTTTTGCTGTCGAAAAGCACTGATACAATGATATACGTACAAAATCCAAGCCGTTTGTCTGTTGAATTTGATCAGAACAAGAGCAAAAATCAAAGGCAAAAGGGCAAAGGGTGGACGGCGTACCAAGACGAACCCCTATGGTTTCCAGCTTCTGTTTTCGCAACAGATTCCCCGGTTTTTGGATCTCTTATGCAATCGATGCGGCAATGTTTCTTGCGCGGGAATCAACGTCTTGATTGGGCTGGTGATGTGGGGGCAATTTTTATCTGTTTAGGAGAGGATGACATGAAGAAAACGATCGCGCTGGTTCTGGCTGCGATGATGTTGATGACCTTGCTGATCAGCGGTTGCGGCGAAACCACTGGCAGCTCGTCGACATCCAGCGGCAGCACCACAACCGGGGATTCTGCGTCGGTAGACCAGGATAGCCCGTATGCAAACCTGGATTTGTCCAAGACGGAAAACATTGTGACCTATGTGGTAGGCTCGGAACCCAACGCCATTGCCGAGGTGATGGAGCTGGTCAACGAAAAGACCAAAGCGGCTATCAACACGACGATGGAGCTGTACTTTATTCCGACTTCGGAACTGACGACCAAATATCCGTTGGTCATGGCCGGCGGCGATGAAATCGATCTGGTGTACACGGCGAACCATTCCTACTACCGCGAGCAGGTAGACAAAGGCGGTTTCATGGCGCTGGATATGGATTTCATCCAGACTTATCTGCCCCAGACCTATGAAGTGCTTCCGGAATCCGCTTGGAAAGAGACCCTGATCGGCGGCCAGATTTACATGGTTCCCCGGAATACCGCTTCGATTTTCCCGGACCGCGGTCCCATCATTGATATGGACGTGGCGGAGAAATACGGCTATTCCCTGGAGGACTTCAATAGCTGGGAAGATTTCGACGCGTTCCTGATGGCAGTGGGCAACAAAGAAGTCCCCAACGGCAAACATGCATTCAAGGCTTCTTCCGTGGCCAACATGTACGATATCGGCCTGCTGTACCGGTTCAACCTGATCAACAACCAGGCTTCCGACTATATGTACTATTCGCAGCTGGACGATCCGACCTTTGAGAATCCGTTCTTCCTGCACACTTCGGAGCAGTACAAGACCTACATTATGGATATGGCGAAATACGCGCAGGCGGAGATCTGGCCGTCCGATGCCATCTCCAATACCAACGGCATTACCGCCATGTTCCAGAACGGACAGACCGTGACGGCGTACAACAACTACTACAACGGCATCACCAGCATCCAGGGCTTCCAGGCGCAGGGCATCAATGCGGAGATGGTTAACATCTTCCCGGATGGCTACCGCGCGCTGCGTGATTCCTACATCGGCGACGGCATGGCGATTCCGACCTTCTGCACCAAACCGGAACGCGCTGCGGTTCTGCTGGACTTCATCAAAAATGATTTCGATACCTATATGCTGCTGGCTGGCGGTATTGAAGGCAGACATTACATCTACGACGAGGCGACCAACACCATCGAGTCCGGCCCGGAATCTGCGGATTACCAGTTCGATGGTTGGGCTTGGGGCATCCGTCACAAAGACTTCCCGTGGCCCAAAACGGATGATGAGAGCATCAACAACACCAATGCGGAGCTGTCTGCGAACCAGATCAAGGACGAAGAGTGGCCTTACTGGGGCTTCAACTTCGATTACAATCCGGTTTCTGCGGAATGGGCCGTCATTTCTGCGTTGGTCACGGAATACAGCGCTTCCTTCAACCTGGGTATGTTCGGCGATGCTACCGAGCAGAACTATGAAGAATTTATTGCAAAACTCAAAAATGGCGGTTTGGACAAATACATCGAAGAGTGGAACCGTCAGCGGGATGAGTTCTTGGCACAGGCGTAAAAAAGAAGCAATCGAAAAAGGCTCCGGGAATCCGGGGCCTTTTTGTTGTGTAGGATTTCCATAAGGGAGAAAGGCCGTCGCCTAAGAATTTCCAAAAAAAAGAGAAAATATCAAGATTTTGAAATGAATCGCAAAAAAATTAAGATAACAACGAGAAAAACTATTACTATAATAAGATTATTGTGAAAAACAAAATATTTCTTCACATTTTTTACATTTGCGCATAGAAGTATCAGTGGCCGAACCGGCAGACTTCGAATGATTTGGTTGTTCCCTGCGGCAGACAGGGACGCATAAAATGGCAAAGTTGGATTGCCGTACAGACTTGCTACGCCGGGCAAGGACATTGATACTTTATGATACTGTTTCGCAAATTCCAATGCGGGACAGCCCCGGGCATCCGGGAAAAAGTTTGAAGGAGGATACATATGAAAAAACTGGCATTTCTGCTGGCGGTTATGATGATGTTCAGCCTGCTGTTGGCTGGCTGCAACGGCACCACGAACTCCAGCGCGCCGGAGAGCACTCCCACCAGCGGCGGCGGCGAGAGCACCCCGGTAGACAGCGACAATCCTTACGCGAACATTGACCTGAGCGAGGAACAGAACGTCGTCATGTACGTAACGGCGACTGAGCCCAACGCGATGAAAGAAGTCATGGAAGCTGCGAATGAGAAAATCAAAGCGGCGATCAATACGACCATCGAGTTGTATTTCATTCCGTCTTCTGAGCGTGCGACCAAGTATCCGCTGGTTATGGCAGGCGGCGATACCGTTGACCTGATCTACACCGCGAACTGGTGCTACTACAAAGAGCAGGTAGAGAAGGGCGGCTTCCTGGAACTGACGGAAGACTTCCTGAACACCTACATGCCTCAGACCATGGAAGTTCTGCCGGAAGCGGCCTGGAAAGAGACCCTGATCGGCGGCAAGATCTACATGGTTCCCCGTAACACCGCGGCGATCTTCCCGGATCGTGGACCGGTTGTGAACATGGAAATTGCTGAGAAATACGGCTTTACTGCGGACGATATCACTTCTTATGAAGATTTCGAAGAGCTGCTGCTGGCCATCGGTACCAACGAAGCTTCCAATGGTATGTACGGCTACTATGCTTCTCAGTCCTACAACCTGCAGCAGTTGGCGTTGATCTACCCGAACAACCTGATCAACAACCAGGCTTCTGACTATGTATACTACAGCCAGCTGTCTGACCCGACTTTCGAGAATCCTTTCTTCCTGTACACTTCTGACATGTACAAAGACTATGCGCTGAAAATGGCAGAGTATGCGGCTGCTGGCGTATGGCCGACTGACGCGATCGCCAACACCAACTCCGTTACCACCCTGTTTGGCAACAAACAGTCTGCGACTGCTTATCAGAACTACTACAATGGTATCACCCAGATCGAAGCTTGGCGTGAGCAGGGCATCGAGTGCGAACTGTTCGACATTTATCCCGAAGGCTACCGCGCACTGCGTGACTCCTATGTAGGCGACGGTATGGCAATCCCGACCTTCTCCAAGATTCCGGAGAGAGCGGCTGTTGCGCTGGACTTCATTAAGAGCGACTACGAGACCTACATGCTGCTGGCTGGCGGTTTCGAAGGCAGACATTATATCTATGACGAAGCGACCAACACCATCACCAATGGTCCGGAAGCCGGCGACTATACGTTTGATGGATGGGCTTGGGGTATCCGTCATAAAGACTTCCCGTGGCCGGCTACCGACGACGCGAGAATCAATGCGGCGAACGAGCATCTGAGCGAAACTCAGATCAAAGATGAAGAGTGGCCTTACTGGGGCTTCACCTTCGACTATGCGCCTGTAAGTGCTGAGTGGGCAGTTATCTCTGCTCTGGTTACTGAGAATCAGGCATCGTTCAACCTGGGTTCGTTTGGCGCGAACACCGAGGCTGAGTGGGAAAGCTTTGTTCAGAGGCTGAAAGAAGGCGGTCTGGACAAATACATGGAAGAGTGGAACAAACAAAGAGACGAATTCCTGGCTGCCAACGCCTAATCGTCTTTGGTTCTGCGAATCAAACCAAAACAGAAAGAGCCCTGTGCAAATTGCACAGGGTTTTTTTTGACGGAACGGAGATGTTTATTTTTGTCCCCACGGACATGCGGCCAGGCACTTGGCGCAGGTATGCTGCCCGAATACCGAGGCGATTTCGTCCAGGAAACGGTTGCAAAGCACTTTGTCGATCCGTTTTTCCGGCGGGTCTGCCGGGGAAAAATTCACCCCGCGGATTGCATGGACCGGGCAAGCGTCTGCACAGCGGGTACAGTTGCCGCACCGGTTGGCGATGGGAGAATCAGGCGGGAGCGGCGCGTCGGTTAAAACAGTGGTGAGCCGCAGCCGGGGCCCGACAGAGGGGTTGATCAGGTGGCAGCTTTTTCCAATCCAACCAAGCCCGGCGTGGCTGGCGGCAAACCGGTGGCTGAACATCCCCATCAGCTCGGTTTCGGTTTTGGGCAGCCCCGCCGTGCCGCTGCGCGCGATCCGGTCCTGCAGGCCTGTCGCCGGCTGTGTTTGCCGGTAATCCGACGTGGGGACCGGGTAGGAACGAAATCCCTGCTGCTGCAGCAGGTTGGACAGGGAAAATCCGATGGTGTCCAGCTGCCGGTTGATGGCAGCATAAAAATAACTGTAGGAACGGGTCGGACCATCGGCCTGTTCTTGAATGATCTGTTTCGGGAAAAAGATCGCCACCGAGACGGCGCGGGGAAAGGACGCGCAGAATTCCCCGTAATATTCCTGGATCCAGGCTTGGTCGCGGGTCAAATCGGCAACGCCCACCAGGTTGGCCCCTAGATCGGCGCCGCGTGCCTGCAAATCCTTCTTCAATTGCAAGGGATCCATTGTAATGCTCCTTTTTTGCGGGTTTCCGGCAAAGGGATTCCGGTTTTGTTTGAGTCCATTATAAAATTGGCGGTGGGGAAAGTCAATCTGTCCTGCCTGCGCAGAAATAACCTGAGGAAGTTTTGGGGTTTGGTATTGACAATCCTGCAAACAACTGTTATAATAAACCACGTTGTGGACAGGGTGTTTTCATCGAATCAGATGGCCTGGTAGTTCAGTTGGTTAGAACGCTAGCCTGTCACGCTAGAGGTCGTGGGTTCGAACCCCATCCAGGTCGCCAAAATGCTGCTATGGCTCAGTCGGTAGAGCGCGTCCTTGGTAAGGACGAGGTCACCAGTTCAAATCTGGTTAGCAGCTCCAAAAAAGAGTAAGTTCCTTGGAACTTACTCTTTTTTTGTTTTATCGGCGGAGGATAACGCCCAGCAGGTGCTTTGCCGCTGGGAGATTCCGCCGCCTTTTTTTCCTGAAAATAGCCGATGCCAAATGTCCTCCGATATGGTATACTTTTTCTGCATTCAAACGGACAACAATTGCTTTGACGGCGGTCCGGCAAACGGCATACGCAATCCTGCCGGACAGGAAAGGAGCAAGGTTGGATGAACCGAATCAAAAAAAGTATTGGCTGTTTTGCTGGCCATCGCAGGGGTCGCCGTCATGGCGGCGCCGGCGCAGGCGGCGGATTATACCATTACGATTCACAACAGCGCCGCAGGCTATACCTACCAGGCGTATCAGGTATTTGCCGGCGGATTGACATCGGATAGCGGCGACGACATTTTGACCGACATCACCTGGGGCGACGGGGTAAACGGCGAAACGCTGCTGCCGGCGCTGCAGGCGGACGATACCATCGGGTCGTATTTTGTCGATTGCAACACTGCGGCCCAGGCGGCCCAGGCGCTGGAAGGCTTTGGGGACGACAGCGAAAACCTGGACGCTTTTGCCAAGTTGGTAGGGAAAAACCTAGGTACGCCGGCCGGGACCAGTTCGTATGAAACCGGCGGAGGCCCGGCGAAGTACACCATTTCGGGGCTGGACAGCGGCTATTATTTGATTCAGAGCACCCAGGTCCCCGAGATGGGCACACACACCAAATACATGCTGCAGATTGTGAAATCCATCGAGGTAACGCCCAAAGCCACCGATGTGCCCACGGTGGAAAAGAAGGTCTATGAAGCGGAGAAATACAGCCAGGATGGCGGCTATGGCCAGGGGTACAATGACGTGGCGGATTATGACATCGGCGACACGGTGTCGTTTAAGCTGATCGGAAGCGTTCCGGATATGAGCGCATACGACAGCTATGCTTACGCTTTTCACGATACCATGTCCGCCGGCCTTGCGCTGGACGAGGAGAGCATCCAGGTATACTTGACCACCGCGAAAAACCAGGAGTTGGATGCTCCGCTGGACGCTGGCAGCTACAGCGTGTCCACACAGAGCCTGGACGATGGATGCACCTTTGAGCTGTCCTTTTCCGACCTGAAGCAGGTTGCCGGAATTGGAGAAGCCAGCTATGTGGTCGTAACGTTTAACGCTACCCTTACCAGCGACGCGGTAATTGGCCTGGACGGGAACAGCAACGAGGCATATCTGTCGTTTTCTAACAACCCCTATGCGGAGGAAACCGGCAAAACCCCAAAAGACGCGGCGGTGGTCTTTACCTATGCGCTGGACGCGTCCAAGGTAGACGCGGACCAAGCGCAGACCAAGCTGGAAGGCGCGGAATTTGTACTGTTTAACGAGGCGAAAACCCATGTGGCTAAGGTGGAAGCGTCCACCGGTACGCTCCAGGGCTGGGTGGCGCTGACGGAAATCGCTCCAGGCGCCAACGAAAGCACCATTACCTATGAGCAGCTGGCGGGGTATTCCACTGGGCCGGACAGCGCCATTATCCTGCGGTCCGCACAGACCACCGGCCAATTTTCCGTATCTGGCCTGGATGACAGCACCTATTCCCTGCGAGAGATCAAAGCGCCGGCTACCTACAACCTGTTGACACAAGACGTGGCGGTCACTTTGACGGCCACCACTGCCAATGGGCAGGCTTGGGATGATTTGGTGGCGGCCAACGCATTGACGAAACTGCAGGTCCAGGTGGGCGACAGCCCGGCAGCGGAGGGCAACATAAGCGACGGAACCGTCTCCATTACGGTGGAAAACAAGAAAGGAACCCCGTTGCCGGAAACCGGCGGCATGGGTACGACCTTGTTTTATGCCGCAGGCGGCACCTTGGCGGCGGTAGCCGGCGGGCTGCTGATTGTGCATAAGCGGCGTTCGGCCAAAGGCCGCTAACGGACGGGAGCGCTGAGCTTTGACAGACCGCAACACAAGACAAATGCGCCGGTTTTCCCGCGGCGGGGCCAGGGCAAAGGCGAGAAGAAAAGACAGACGAATCACCGATGGGCTGGTCTTGATGCTGGCTGCGGGGCTGGCGCTGCTTTTGTACCCTCTGATCAGCGATTCTTGGAATGCTCTGCACCAGTCCCGGGTTATCGCGGATTATACGCAGGCGGTTACGGCGATGCCGTCTCACCGGTATCAGCAGATGCTGGAAGACGCCAGGGCCTACAACGCCGCTTTGCTGCGCAGCCCGAACCGCTACCATCCCACCGAGGAGGAAAACGCCTGGTATGAAAGGGCCTTGGATGTGTCGGGCAACGGCGTGATGGGGTATTTGGAAATTCCCTCGATCCAAGCGTCCTTGCCGCTTTACCATGGCGTGGAGGAGGCGGTTTTGCAAACGGCGATTGGGCATATCCAAGGCAGTTCCTTGCCGGTGGGCGGCGAGAGCACCCACTGTGTGGTGTCCGGGCACCGGGGGTTGCCTTCTGCCAAGCTGTTTACCGATCTGGATCAGCTTCAAGTGGGCGACACCTTTTCACTGCGGGTGCTGGATGAGGTGCTGGTGTACCAAGTGGACCAGATCCGGATCGTGGAACCGCAGCAGCTAGAGCTGCTGGAAATCGAAAAGGGGAAAGATCTCTGCACGTTGGTGACCTGCACGCATTATGGCGTCAATTCCCACCGGCTTTTGATCCGAGGCCAGCGGGTCGACACCGCTTCTGAGCGCCCGGTGCGTTGGCCGGCGGCGGGGAGCTTGGCTGTGGGGACGCTGGCAGCGGCGGCGGTCGGCATGATCGTCCGGCGCAGAAGCGGCGCCGCATTGCGCCGGGCAGAGGGAAAACCGCGGCCTTAGCAGAAGCACCACAAGAAAAACACCTTTGCATGGTACCATGCAAAGGTGTTTTTTGAAACAGCAAACGGGCCGGCCGGCTACTTGCGGCCGTCCTGCTGGTTTTTTTGCAGATCGCAGACCAACAGCAGGCCGCCGTCCACCTGGAAACGCACTTCAAAATCGGCAAACGCGAACCCGTACACGCGGCCAGGCTGCTTTTGATACGCCGGGCGGGGATCTTGCGCCAGCACGTCCAAAAGCCCCTGACGCAGGGCAGGCGGTACCTGCTGCAGCAGGTGCGCGGGAAAGTCCACTTGCAGCACTCCTTCTTTAGACTGGAACGCAAAGCCGCCGGTGGCTTCCGGGTGGGAATCCGCATAGGGCAGATAGGG
Organism: uncultured Clostridia bacterium; assembly: GCA_944382905.1. GTDB lineage: Bacteria > Bacillota > Clostridia > Oscillospirales > Ruminococcaceae > UBA3818. The sequence goes on from CALWNU010000010.1 coordinate 14,380, forward strand.
CTTGATATCGTAAATCGGTGTCCCGTCCATCAAGTCGGCGCCTGCTACCAGCAGCGTCGGGCCCTGTTTGCCCTCCCAATCGATCCGCTCCAATTTGACGCAGGACAGCCCCAGCGAGTTGGGGCGGAAGGGGGAACGGGTGGCGAAAACTCCCATCCGGGTGTTGCCGCCCAGCCGCGGCGGCCGCACCGTGGGCGACCAGTTCTCGCGCACCGCCTGGGAAAACTGCCAGATCAGCCAGATGTGGGAATACCCCTCCAGCCCCCGCAAAGCGTCCGGGTTGCGGAACGCCGGCTCAAACTGGATGGTTGCTTTTAATGAATCAACCAGCCCGCTTTGGCGCGGGATCCCGAACTTTGTGGGGAAATCGCTGCGGATATGGGCGATGACTTTCAGCGCGTCAGATTCTTTCATGCGAGACAGCTCCTTCCCTGACAGTATACCTTTTTTGCTGCAGCTTGACAACGCCCGCCCGGACAAAAAGAAAAAGGCCCGCTGGCGGGCAGCGGGCCTTTAGAGGGAGTTAACCCTCGATGGCGATATATTTGGTTTCTTCTAGTTTTTTCGGATCCTGTTTCGGGATGGACAGTTTGAGAATGCCGTCTTCAAATTTGGCCTGGATGTCGTTTTGCGAAACACCCTCGCCGATGTAAAAGCTTCTTGCACACTGGCCCACATACCGCTCCCGGCGGATGTATTCCCCTTCGTGATCTTTTTCCTCTTTGTTCAAGCCTTTTTCCGCGGAAATGGTCAGATACCCGTTTTCCACCTTGGCTTTGATTTCATCCTTGTGGAAGCCCGGCAGGTCGATATCCAGCTCATAGGTAGAACCGGTATCGCGGATATCCGTTTTCATCAGGTTCTTTTCATGCTTGCCATATAATGCGTTGCGGCTGTTGCGCAAACTGCGGTCAAAGGGAAAGTCAAACCAATCGTCAAACAAATTTTCACCAAAGATACTAGGCATCATAAGTCATTCCTCCATTTCGTATTTTACCTTTTGAATGCCTATGGGATTGGGGCCTCTTTTGGCTCCTTTCCTTTGGTACAACTCTATTATAGTCAAAATATTAGCACTGTCAATAGGAGAGTGCTAATATTTTGTAAAAAGAATATGAATATTTTTCGAGATTGGCGTCTGCGAAACAAAAAGGAAGCCGGTGGTAAAATCATGGATTTTCCTTGCATTTCGGGAAAGAATATGATATAATCCAACCAATTGCAAAAAGGTGGATGCGTTTGAGGGAAACGAAGGCGAGCAAAGCGCAAAAGAGAGCCGGCGGTTGGTGCGAGACCGGCAGCGCAGCGGGCCGGTCCATTTCCCAAGCAGCCGGCGAGGAACCGGCGGTTGGTACCCGGTATCGTACCAGTAAGCGGTCGGGGGATTTGCCCCGGCAATTTGGGTGGCAACGCGGAATTTTTCGTCCCATAGGTGGGCGGGAAATTCCTTTTTTGTTTTGAAGGAGGTTTTTGCATGATCGACATTCGACTGATCCGGACCAACCCGGAACTGGTCAAGGAAAACATCAGAAAAAAATTCCAGGAAGAAAAACTGGTGCTGGTGGATGAAGTGGCGGCCCTGGACGCCCAGCTGCGGGAAGCGGCGGCAGAAGCGGACGCGCTGCGCAACCAGCGCAATGTATCCAGCAAGCGGATCGGCGCGCTGATGGCGCAGGGCAAAAAAGAAGAGGCGGAAGAAGAAAAACGCCTGGTGGCCAGCATCGGCCCGAAGCTGGAGCAGCTGCAGGCCCAGGAAACGCAGCTGCAGGCCCAGATCCGGGAAAGAATGCTGGTGATCCCCAACATCATCGACCCGTCGGTGCCTATCGGGAAAGATGACAGCGAAAACGTAGAGGTAGAGCGGTTTGGCGAGCCGGTGGTGCCGGATTTCGAGGTGCCGTATCATGTGGATATCATGGAGCGCCTCAGCGGGCTGGATCTGGACAGCGCCAGAAAAACCAGCGGGAACGGGTTTTATTATTTGATGGGCAACATCGCTCGGCTGCATTCCGCCATTCTCTCCTATGCCAGAGACTTTATGATCAACAAAGGGTTTACTTATTGCGTGCCTCCGTTTATGATCCGCGGGAATGTGGTGACCGGGGTGATGAGCTTTGCGGAAATGGAGAACATGATGTACAAGATCGAAGGGGAAGACCTGTACCTCATCGGCACCAGCGAGCACTCCATGATCGGAAAGTTTATCGATACCACCTTGAAAAAAGAGCAGCTGCCGCAAACCCTGACCAGCTATTCCGCCTGCTTCCGCAAGGAAGTGGGGGCCCACGGCATTGAGGAGCGCGGGGTATACCGGGTGCATCAGTTTGAAAAGCAGGAAATGATCGTCATCTGCGAGCCGGAAGACAGCATGGAGTGGTTCCGGAAGTTGTATACCTATACGGTGGAATTTTTCCGCACGCTGGATGTGCCGGTCCGGACGCTGGAATGCTGTTCCGGCGACCTGGCGGATTTGAAGGTCAAGAGCATCGACGTGGAGGCGTGGAGCCCCCGCCAGAAAAAGTATTTCGAGGTGGGCAGCTGTTCCAACCTGGGCGATGCGCAGGCGCGCCGGCTGGGTATCCGCATCAAGGGCGAGAAGGGCAACTATTTTGCCCACACCCTCAACAATACGGTGGTGGCGCCGCCTCGCATGCTGATTGCGTTTTTGGAAAACAACCTCAACGCGGACGGGTCGGTGAACATCCCCGAAGCGCTGCGGATGTATATGGGCGGCATGGAAGTCATTCGTTAATTTGGAAAAAAACGCGCAGAATCGCTCTGCGCGTTTTTTTGTTGTCGTAGGACAGGACCTGGGAAAAAGGGAACGGAATCCCGCTTAAATCGAGGAAAAAATTTGTAAAAATAGGCATTGACTTCTAGGGGGGAGAATGATATAATTGAAAAAATTTTGGAATCTAGGCAAGGGATGGAGGTCCTCCGGATGATGCGGGCGCAGGTGGAAAAACGGAATCTGGCGTTGACGGCGTTTTTGTTTTCCCCCGCTTTTGGCAGCAGCGCTGAGGGTTTCCCGCTCCCTTTTCTTTTCGCTTTCCTTTGATAGGAAAGCTTTTTTTATAGGCAAATCCATGCGAACCAGAAAATCTGCGACCTGGCCGGTGGCACAGGGAACAGAACAAACAGGAAAGGAAGCGCTATGATGTTGACAGGAAAAAATTTGATCTATCCGACGGATCTGACGGTGGAACAGATGGAAGGGCTGTTCCGGCTTGCCGACGACATGATCGCCAACCCGGAAAAATACGCTCGCAGCTGCGTGGGAAAAATTTTAGCCACTATGTTTTTTGAGCCTTCGACAAGAACCCGTTTAAGCTTTGAAGCCGCTATGGAACGGCTGGGCGGGAAGGTGCTGGGATTTGCGGATCCCGCGTCCAGCTCGGCGGCGAAAGGCGAAAGCATTGCCGATACGATCCGGATGATCAGCTGTTACGCGGACATCGCGGTGATCCGCCACCCGGCGGAAGGGGCGGCCCATGTGGCGGCGCTGCATTCCTTTATCCCGGTGATCAACGCCGGCGACGGCGGCCATCAGCACCCCACCCAGACGCTCACCGACTTGTATACGATCCGGGCGAAAAAGGGCCGGTTCCACGATTTGACCATCGGGCTGTGCGGTGACTTGAAATATGGCAGGACCGTCCATTCGCTGATCCATGCCATGTGCCGGTATGAAAACATCCATTTTGTCCTGATTTCACCGGAAGAATTGCGGGTGCCGGATTATGTCATCCGGGAGATCGACGCGGCGCCGGGCTGTACGTATACCGTGAACCCGGATTTGGACGACGCCATCCGTGGGCTGGATATCCTGTACATGACCCGGATTCAGCGGGAGCGGTTTGCCAGCCAGGAGGAATACCTGCGGCTAAAGGACAGCTACATCCTGGACCCGGAAAAGATGGCCCATGCCGGGAAAGATATGATTGTCCTGCACCCCATGCCCATTGTCAACGAAATCACCGGCGCGGTGGACGAAGATCCGCGGGCGTGCTATTTTGTGCAGGCGCAGTACGGCATGTATGTGCGTATGGCGTTGATTTTAAGCCTGCTGGGGGGAGAGAACGGATATCCCACCGTCTGCGGCGCGAGAATGTTTGAAAAAACCTGCGTGAACCCCCGCCCCAACGGGACGGTGCATTGCAGCAACCCCAAATGCGTGAGCAACCTGGACCTCACGCTGCCCATCCGGGTGAAAAACGGAGGGAAAACCTGCGAATATTGCGACGCGGCGATGCCGCAATCTTGCTGAGGAAAGGATGGGACAAGCCCATGGAACTATGGATTCAAAACGCCAAACTGGTGGATGAAACGGGAGAATGGTTTGCCGACCTGCTGATCCGGGATGGGAAAATCGCTGCGGTGGGCCAGGGGCTTGCCGCCGGCGGGGAAGCGCTGGACGCTGCCGGCTTGACGGTGATGCCCGCGTTTGTGGATCTGCACTGCCATTTCCGCGACCCGGGGTATTTGCAGAAAGAAGACATCGAAACCGGCTGCCGTGCGGCGGCAAAGGGTGGGTATACCGCCGTCAACCTCATGGCCAACACCAACCCGGTTTGCAGCAGCATGGAAACGGTGCGCTATGTGCGGGAAAAGGCGCAAAAACTGGGCTTGGTAGAGGTGCACCAGTGCGTGTCAGTGACCGAAGGGTTTGATGGGAAAACAGTTTCCCACCTGCAGGCGCTGGACGAGACGGTTAAGCTCATTTCCGAAGATGGAAAAGGCGTGATGTCCAACCACGTCATGGCCCAGGCGATGAAGATCGCCAAAGAAAAGGGGCTGACGGTGCTTTCCCATGCGGAGGACATGGAAATTTCCCCTTATGATTATCGTTTGGCGGAAAACATTGCCACAATCCAGCATGTGCATCTGGCCCAGTCCTTGGGGGCGCGGCTGCATCTTTGCCATGTGTCCACGGTCGAAGCCATGCAGGAGGTCATCCGCGCCAAAATCTGCAAGGCGCCGGTGACCTGCGAGGTAACCCCGCACCATTTGTGGTTTTACGATACGGATTACCGCGTCAACCCGCCGATCCGCACCAAAAAAGACCGGGATTATCTGATTTGGGCCATCGAAAACGGGTATGTGGACGCCATTGCCACCGACCATGCCCCACATACGCCGGAAGATAAGAAAAATGGCGCGCCCGGCCTGGTAGGACTGGAAACTGCCTTCGGGGTATGTTACACTATATTAGTAAGGGAGCATGGCCTTTCGCTGGCGGCTCTGTCCCGGCTGCTGTCGGCGGGCCCGGCAAGGATCCTGGGATTAAAAAAGGGCCGGCTGCAGCCCGGGTATGACGCGGACCTGGTGCTGGTAGACGAATCCAGAGAATGGACGGTCCGCGCGGCGGAATTTGCGTCAAAAGGAAGAAATACCCCGTTTGAAGGCGTGCACCTGCAAGGAAAGGTAGTACGGACCATCAAAGGGGGAAAAACGACCTATCAGGAATAAAACGGCGGCACGCCGTGCGATCAATCAAGCAACGGAGGGTGAGAAAATGGTTGTAGACAAGCTGTATGAATCGGTGGCCAAAAAAGGGGTGGTCTGCGTCGGGCTGGACACGGACATTTCCTATGTGCCGGAATGTGTGCGCAAACAGGCTGCCAGCGATGGGGAAGCGGTGTTTTTGTTTAACCGCGCCATTGTTGACGCGACGGCGGACGTGGCGGGCTGCTATAAAGTGCAGATTGCCTATTATGAGTCCCTGGGCATGGAAGGGATGCGCGCGTATCAGAAGACGCTGGCCTATCTGCGGGAAAAAGGGCTGGTCTGCATTGCGGACATCAAACGCGGCGATATCGCCAAAACAGCGGAAATGTATGCCAAAGGGCATTTTGAAGGGGATTTTGAGGCGGACTTTGTCACGCTGGCCCCGTATATGGGCATGGACAGCGTAACGCCTTATCTGCCGTATGTCAAAGATCGGGAAAAAGGATTGTTTATTCTGGTGCGGACTTCCAACCCGGGTTCGCGGGATTTCCAGTACCTGGAAACGGAAAAACAGATGCCGCTGTACGACGTGGTGGGATCTGCCGTGCAGCAGGTGGGCAAAGAGTTCCTGGGCCAATGCGGGTTTAGCTCGGTGGGCGCGGTGATCGGCGGCACCACCGGCGAAGAGGCGGAGAGCATCCGGTCGCTGTTGGATACCACCTTCTTTTTGATCCCGGGCTACGGCGCCCAGGGCGGAAAAGCGGAGGATATCGCCAAATATCTGGTGAACGGCAACGGCGGTGTGGTGAATTCTTCCCGGGCGGTTTTGCTGGCTTACCGCAAGGCGGCGGCGCCGGAAACCCAGTTTGACCAGGAAGCGAGAAACGAAGTGTTGCGGATGAGAGAGGAGATCCAGAATGCCTGCGAAGCATTGCGAGTCAGCCGTAGTCATTGAGAATCAACCGGTGGCGGACGGCATTTTCCGGATGGTGGCCTGGTGGCCGTACCCGGTCCAGGCCGGCCAGTTTTTCATGGTGCGGGGCTGGGACCGGTTCCCGCTGCTGTCCCGCCCGATTTCGGTGCACGACGCCGACGGGGAGCGGGTGGTCTTTTTGTATGAAGTGCGGGGGGAAGGAACCCGCCTGCTCAGCGAGAAAAAACCGGGAGAGACCGTACTGCTGTCCGGCCCGGCGGGCAACGGCTTTCCCACCGGGCAGATCCGGGGCAAGGTCGCGGTGGTTTCCGGCGGGATCGGGATTGCGCCGCTTTTGCTGACGGTGAAAGCGCTTTCCGGCTGCGCCGTCACCTTGTGCTGCGGGTTCCGGGACAAAAGCTATGGGCTGGACGCCTTTCGTCCTTATGTCCAGGAGATTCGCGTTGCCACCGACAGCGGAAAAGAAGGGCACAAGGGCTTTGTGACCGATTTGCTGGATCCGGCGGATTTTGACGCGGTGATCACCTGCGGGCCGGAAGTGATGATGGAAAAACTGGCCAGAGACTGCATTGCCAAGCAGGTTGTATGCTATGTTTCCATGGAGCGGCATATGGCCTGCGGGGTCGGCGCCTGTTTGGGATGCACCCATCATACCGCCCATGGCGCGAAATGCGTCTGCAAGGACGGCCCGGTATTCCGGGGGGAGGAACTGTATGCTTGAGACGGTTTTTAACGGGATTGCGATGAAAAACCCTGTGGTCGCGGCGTCGGGGACTTTTGGATTTGGCCGGGAATATGACGAATTTTTTGATATTTCCCGCCTGGGTGGCATCTGCTCCAAAGGGCTGACCATGGAGGAACGGTTCGGCAATGAGGGAGAACGGGTGTATGAGACGCCCAGCGGGCTGATCAACAGCATCGGGCTGCAAAATCCCGGCGTGGACGCATTCCTTCGCGAGGATCTGCCGTTTTTGCGGTCCAAGGATACGGCGGTGATTGCCAATCTGGGCGGGAGCACCATCGAATCCTACCTGGAAGGGGTGGAGAAGCTCAACGAAACCGACGTGGATCTGATTGAGCTGAACATTTCCTGTCCCAATGTCAAGCACGGCGGGATGGCGCTGGGCATCAAGTGCGATATCGCTTATGAGGCGGTGCGCCAGGTGCGCCAGATTTGCAAAAAGCCGCTGATGGTCAAACTTTCGCCCAACGCGGAAAATATTGTGGAAATGGCCCTGCGGTGCGAAGAAGCGGGCGCGGATTCGCTGTCGCTGGTCAATACCTTCCAGGCTATGGCCATTGACGTGGACAAACGCCGCCCGGTGTTTGACAATCTTTTTGCAGGGCTTTCCGGCCCGGCGATTCTCCCCATCGCATTGCGGATGGTGTACCAGGTATGCGGTGCGGTAACAATCCCGGTGATGGGCTTGGGCGGCATCGCCAGCTGGCGGGACGCCGCGGCCTTTTTGATGGCCGGCGCCACTGCGGTGCAGGTGGGAACGGCGAATTTTATCAAGCCGGATATCTGCCTGGATATTATTGATGGGTTGGAACAGTTCCTGCGCAGCCAGGGATGCCGGTCGGTCTCGGAGATCATCGGCGCTGCGCGGCAGTAAAAAATGAGAACAGAAAATTCTATGGATCAAAAGGAGAATGGCTTATGTCTATCGAAATTCTAAAAGAAACCGGCGCTTTGTTGGAAGGGCATTTCCTGTTGTCTTCCGGCCGGCATTCCGACCGCTATGCGCAGAACGCGAAATTGCTTCAGTATCCGGACAAAGCGGCCGAGGTGCTGTCGGTTGTGGCGGAGAAGGTCAAAGATTTGGATATTGACGTGGTTTGCGGTCCTGCCATGGGGGGCATCATCGTAGCGTATGAGCTGGGGCGTCAGCTGGGCAAACGGGCCATTTTCACCGAACGGGAAAACAATGAGATGACCTTGCGCCGAGGTTTTGAAATCAAAAAAGGGGAAAAGGTTCTCATTACCGAAGATGTTGTCACCACGGGAAAATCCTCCATGGAAACGGCGAAAGTCATCGAGGCGCTGGGCGGCGAAGTGGTCGGCATCGCTTGCATTGTAGACCGGCGGGTCAATGACATTTTCTGCCCGGTCTATTCCGCTGTCCAGATGGAAATCGCGACCTATGAGCCTTCGGAATGCCCGCTGTGCAAAGCGGGAATCCCGCTGGTAAAACCCGGCAGCCGGAAATTCGACCGGTAAGCATACGGGCAAAACAGACGGGTTTGTTTGTTGGCCAATGAGCAACGAAAACAGCAAAAAGCCCTTATTTTATGCTGCGCAGTATCAGGGCGGTTCATTTCTGGTGTGCCGGCGCGCAGCGGCGGAATGGAGTTTGCAATGGAACAAAAAAGAAAGGCGTGGCTGGTCCTGGCCGACGGTACCGTGCTGGAAGGGGAATCCTTCGGCGCCCAGGGGACCAGCATCGGAGAAATCGTATTTACAACCGGCATGACCGGCTATCAGGAAGTATTGACTGACCCGTCCTATTACGGGCAGATTGTCACACAAACTTACCCGCTCATCGGCAATTACGGCATCAACCTGGACGATATGGAGTCGTCCGCATCCCATGTGCGGGGCTATGTTGTCCGGGAATGGTGCGACCAGCCGTCGAACTTTCGGGTGGCGATGGATATCGACCAGTTCTTAAAGCAGCAGAACGTCGTCGCGATCTGCGGCATCGATACCAGGCACCTGACCAAAAAGATCCGGGAGTACGGCGTGATGAACGGCGCGGTCACCACCGAATATGACCGGCTGGACCAGGCCAAGCTGCAAGAGCAAATCCGGGCGTTTTCCATTACCGGCGCGGTGCAGGCGGTGACCTGCCAGTCGGCGCGGGAAGAAAAAAGCGAAAAAGGCCTTTACCGGGTGGTGCTGATGGATTTTGGGTACAAACGCAACATCGTGCGCTCGCTCAACAGCCGCGGCTGCGACGTGACCATTGTCCCGGCCAGCACCACGGCTCAAGAGATTCTTTCGATGCATCCCGACGGCGTCATGCTGTCCAATGGGCCTGGAGACCCGGAGGAAAACGTGGGCCCTATCGGGGAAATCAAAAAGCTGTTTGACCACGGGGTTCCCATGTTTGGGATTTGTCTGGGCCACCAGCTGACGGCGCTGGCCACCGGCGCCCGCACGACAAAATTAAAATACGGGCATCGCGGCGCCAACCAGCCGGTGCGGGATCTGGCGCGGGACCGGACGTATATCACTTCGCAAAACCATGGGTACGCCGTGGAGGGGGAGACTGTAGACCCGGCCATCGGGCAGGTTAGCCATGTCAACGCCAACGACAACACGGTGGAAGGGGTGCGCTATCTGCGCAAACCCTGTTTTACGGTGCAGTTCCATCCGGAAGCCAGCGCCGGCCCGCGGGATACGTCCTATTTGTTCGATGAGTTTATTGCCATGATGGAAAAGGAGGCGGAGTAAGATGCCAAAACGCAGCGACATCAAAAAAGTTCTGGTCATCGGCTCTGGCCCTATCGTGATCGGGCAGGCGGCGGAGTTTGACTACGCGGGCACCCAGGCGTGCCGGGCCCTGAAAGAAGAAGGGCTGGAGGTGGTGCTCATCAACTCCAACCCGGCGACCATTATGACCGACAAAGCCATGGCGGACAAGATCTATATCGAACCGCTGGTGCCGGAAGTGGTGAAAAAGATCATCCGGCTGGAAAAGCCGGATTCCATCCTGCCCACGCTGGGCGGCCAGACGGGGCTGAATTTGGCCATGGAACTGGCAGAAGAGGGATTTTTGGAGGAACAGGGGGTCAAGCTGTTAGGGGCGAACCCCGAAACCATTCAGAAGGCGGAAGACCGCCAGGCGTTTAAGGATACCATGCTGGCCATCGGCGAACCGTGTATTCCTTCCAAAGTGGTGGAGGAAATTGACGACGCGCTGGCGTTCGCCCAGGAAATCGGCTACCCGGTGATCGTCCGCCCTGCCTTTACGCTGGGGGGCACCGGCGGCGGCATTGCCTATGATCCGGAGCAGCTGCGTGAAATCGGATCCAATGGACTGCGGCTCAGCCCCATCACCCAGGTGCTGATTGAAAAATGCATTGCGGGATGGAAAGAGATCGAATATGAGGTGGTGCGGGACAGAAAAGGGAATGTGATCACCGTCTGCAATATGGAGAACATCGACCCGGTTGGCATTCATACCGGCGACTCGGTGGTGGTTGCCCCGTCCCAGACCTTGACCGACAAGGAATACCAGATGCTGCGTTCGGCGGCGCTCAACATCATCACCGAGCTGAAAATTGAAGGCGGCTGCAACGTGCAGTTTGCTTTGTATCCCAACAGCTTTGAGTATGCGGTCATTGAGGTCAATCCCCGGGTATCCCGTTCTTCGGCGCTGGCTTCCAAAGCCACCGGCTACCCCATTGCCAAAGTGGCGGCCAAAATTGCCATTGGCTATTGCCTGGATGAAATCCCCAACGCGGTCACCGGGAAAACCTGCGCGTGTTTTGAACCTGCGCTGGATTACTGCGTGGTGAAATTCCCGCGCTGGCCCTTTGACAAGTTCGTCTATGCGGACAAGGAACTGGGCACCCAGATGAAGGCCACCGGCGAGGTGATGGCCATCGGGCAGAGTTTTGAGCTGGCCATGATGAAGGCGGCCATCTCCATTGAGCTTGGGATGGAAACCCTGACGTTGCCGGAGCTGGCAGCTAAGACGGAGGAAGAAGTGATCCAGCTGCTGCATCATGCAGACGACCACCGCATCTTTGTGGTATATGAGGCGCTGAAACGGCATGTGAGCTGGGACGTCATTTTTGAAATCACCAAGATCGACAAATGGTTTTTGGCCAAATTCCAGAAACTGGCGGATATGGAGCTGCGGCTGGCGGGCGGCGACGACAGCGAACAGACCTATGTGCAGGCGAAAAAGATGGGATTTTTGGACAAGACCATCCGCCGCCTGACCGGCAAAGAAATCAAAAAGCCCATGCTGGCGGGCTATTCCATGGTGGATACCTGCGCCGCGGAATTTACGGCGGAAACCCCCTATTTCTACTCCAATTTCGGCGGGGACAACGAGGCGGCGGAATACATCGCCCATCGGGACAGCGGGAAGAAAAAAGTAGTGGTCTTTGGTTCCGGGCCGATCCGCATCGGGCAGGGGATTGAATTCGATTACTGCTGTGTCCACTGCGCCTGGGCACTGAAAGAAAAAGGCATGGAAGCAGTCATTGCCAACAACAACCCGGAGACGGTTTCCACCGATTTCGATACCGGCGACCGGCTGTATTTTGACCCGCTCAATCCCGAGTATGTCAAAGCGCTGATCGAGACGGAAAAGCCCTGGGGGGTTGTGGTCCAGTTCGGCGGGCAGACCGCCATCAAGCTGACTAAATTCCTAAAGGATATGGATGTGCGGATCCTGGGCACCTCGGCGGACGCCATTGACGAGGCGGAGGACCGGGAACGGTTTGACGAGCTGCTGGAACGCTGCCGGATTCCGCGTCCGGTCGGGGAAACCGTATTCACCACCCAGCAGGCGCTGGAAGCGGCGGAGCGGATCGGCTATCCGGTATTGCTGCGGCCTTCGTATGTGCTGGGCGGACAGAACATGATCATCGCCCACGGGGAAAAGGACGTGCGGGAATATATGGCGATTATTACCGCGCATGAACTGGAAAACCCGGTGCTGATCGACAAATACATGATGGGCATTGAGGCGGAGGTCGACGCCATCTGCGACGGGGAAGATTATCTGATTCCCGGCATCATGGAGCATATTGAGCGGGCTGGCATCCATTCCGGGGACTCGATTTCCGTTTATCCGGCGCAGAACCTGTCCAAACGCATCCAGGATACCATTGTGGATTACACCGCCCGGCTGGCAAAAGAATTGAAGATCGTCGGGCTGATGAACATCCAGTATGTCATCTACAACGATGAGGTGTATATCATCGAGGTCAACCCGCGTTCTTCCCGGACGGTGCCTTATATCAGCAAGGTCACCGGCGTGCCGATGGTGGATTTGGCGACGCGGTGTATGCTGGGCGAGCGGCTGCGGGATATGGGCTATGGCACGGGGTTGTACCCGGTTGGCGACTATATCTGCGTGAAAGTGCCGGTCTTCAGCTTCCAGAAGCTGCGGGACGTGGATACCCAGCTGGGCCCGGAAATGAAATCCACCGGCGAGGTGCTTGGCGTGGCCAAGACGCTGCCGGAGGCGATTTACAAAGGCCTGGTAGCCGCCGGGTACAAAATGAAGCGGGAAGGCGGCGTGCTGCTGACGGTGCGCGATGCGGACAAACATGATATCGTGCCCATTGCGGACAAATTTGCATCCATGGGCTTTACGCTGTACGCCACCGGCGGGACGGCGCTGCGGCTCAACAAAAACATGATTTCCACCAATGCGGTGCGGAAGATGCATGAGCCCCATCCCAATATCGAAGATTTGATCGAAAGCGGAAAGGTGGATTATGTGATTTCCATTTCCCAAAAGGGGCGGGATCCTCACCGGGACAGCGTGAAGATCCGCCGCAAGGTGGTGGAACGGTCGATTCCCTGTATTACGGCCATCGATACGGCCAGGGTATTGGCGGACTGCCTGAGCCTGGGAGAACAGGTGGAAGATATCGAAGTGGTCGATATGACCAAGATTTAGGGAAAAAGACAAGGGGAAAGGGAGGAATTTCTTTCCCCTTATGGCTTTTTTGCAATTTGTTGGGGGATAGGATGGAACAAAATAAGAAAAATATCAAAACCATTTTAGGACTGATCACCTTTACCGTCCTTTTGCTGGTAGGCGTGCAGCATCTTGATGTGGTGGCCAATACGCTGCAGCGGGGGGTGGCGCTGCTGGCTCCGCTGATCCTCGGATGCGCGATGGCGTTTATTATGAATGTGCTGTTGCGTCTGGTGGAGGGCAGGCTGTTTGCGCCGCTGAACCGGAAAAACTATGCCTGGTGGAACCGCTGCCGGCGCGGGGTATGCGTGGTAGTCACCATCGGGCTGGTCATCGGGCTGATTTTTGTGCTTTTGTTTATGATTATCCCAGAGATCACCCGTACAGGCCAGATGATCGCCGCCCAGATGCCAGGACAGCTGGAGCAGTTTTTCGCCTGGGTGCAAAACAAACTCCAGGAATTGGACCTTTCGGCGGAAGCGTTTCAAAACATCCGGATCGATTGGGATAAGCTGGTCAGCGTGGCCACCGACTCGCTGAAAAACGGCGGGCTGGCTGTGTTTAATACCACAGTGGGGATTACCTCATCGATTGTCGGGGGCATTACCAACCTGGTGCTGGCGGCCGTGTTTTCGATTTATCTTCTGCTGCAAAAAGAACGGCTTGCGGTCCAGCTGACCCATTTGATGCAGGCGTTCCTGCCGGAAAAAAGGGTCGAACAGATTTTGTCCGTCGGCCGCTTGTCCAACCGGATTTTTTCCAAATTTGTGTCCGGGCAGTGCACCGAAGCGATCATCCTGGGCGGGCTGTGCTTTTTTGGCATGTCCTTGTTTTCCATGCCCTATGCTTTGATGGTGTCGGTGGTCGTGGGGGTAACGGCGTTAATCCCCATGTTCGGCGCATTTATCGGAGCGGGGATCGGTGCGTTTTTGATTTTGATGGTCAACCCAATGAGCGCGTTTTGGTTTCTCCTTTTTATCATTGTCCTCCAGCAGCTGGAGGGGAATCTGATCTACCCGCGGGTGGTAGGAAAGTCTGTGGGATTGCCTGGCATCTGGGTGCTGGTAGCGGTCACCATCGGCGGCAGTCTTTGGGGCGTGGCTGGGATTTTGCTCAGCGTGCCCACCTGTTCGGTGCTTTATGCGCTGTTGCGCCAGAGCGTGCGGCAAAGGCTGGCGAAGCAGCGGGAGACGAAACGCAAAGCAGCGGGCCGGACGAAAACGCTCCGCTCCGCCGGGAAACCCAGCGGCGAATCCGCAAATTCGTAAACGGACGAAGAGGGCGCCGGAAGTTTTTCGGACGAAAAAAGAGGGCTTTTGCAAAAGCCCTCTTTTTTGTTTTTTCCTTGACGGGTTGCCGGCGCGATCAGTATTCCTTCCGGCGGCAGATCCCCACGGAGATGCGAAACGAAATCAAAAAGATCGCTAGGGTGAAAAGCGGAGAAGAAAACAGCAGGGCTTTGATCCCTTCCTCCTGGAATAGGGGAAACTCCGACAGGACGCCGAAGTTGGCAAGGCTAATTAAGGCGGAGGAAGGGGCCACGGTGAGGATCACCAGCCAGATCCGGGCCTTTTCCGCGCCGAACTGAAACAGCAGCGGAATGCACAAAGAGAGGATGATAATGCTGAATTCCAGGCAGACTCCCAAAACGATCCAGGAGGACACAGCGTCTGCGGTGCCGTCCAGCATCAGGATGACCCAGTTCCCAATGGCGGAAACCACCAGACAGGCCAGCATGACCAGAAATCCCAGCACATATTTGCTCAAAACAAACGTCCGCCGGGAAATGGGCAGCGAAAAGGCGTACCGGTACCATTGGCTGGCTTCGTCGTAGGAGATGGAGGAGATGGGCAGCGTCATGCTTAAGAAGATGAGCATCACCCCGATGAAGGAAGGCATTTTCATCGCCACTGCCCACCCGGTATAAAGGATGACGAAAATCCCCGTTAATTTGATTTGTTTTTTCAGGTTGCAGAAATCTTTGATCAGAAGTCCTTTCATTGTTGTTCCCCCTTGGCGATCAATACCATCAGATCTTCAATGCTGGCCGGATCGGTGATCCAGGAAGCGGGCACCTTGTCCCGTTCCACCAGCGCCTCTATGCCGAACTGGTTATGGCGGACGCCTTTGACCGCAGTCGGGTCCAGCTGCCGAAGCTGACTGTCGGACCCTTTGAGGACGTCATATTTTTCCAGCAACAGGTCCTTGCGCTCGGAAAAGCGGATCGTTCCTTTGTGAATAAAGGTGATGTAATCGGCGATTTTTTCCAGGTCGCCGGTGATGTGGGAAGAAAACAGGATGCTGTTGGCCGGATCTTGGATATATTCCAGCAGCAGGTCCAACAGTTCGTCCCGGACAATGGGATCCAGCCCGCTGGTGGCTTCGTCCAGCAAAAGCAGCTGGGCGTGATGGGACAATGCCACGGCAATCGCCAGCTTCATTTTCATGCCGCGGGAAAAATCCTTGACGATTTTTTTGCCCGGCAGCTCGAACCGGTCCACATACTGGGCAAATTCCGCCGCGTCCCAGTTGCGGTACAAAGAGGGCATCATCTTTTTGATTTCCTGAATCCGCAGCAGGTCCGGCAGATTCATGGAATCGAATACCACGCCGATGCGTTCTTTGATTTCCAACTCATCCTGGATATTGTCTTTCCCAAAGACCAGGATTTCCCCCTGGTCGCGGCGGATCAGGTTGAGAATCGCCTTGATCGTGGTGGATTTCCCGGCGCCATTTTCTCCGATAAACCCCATGATACAGCCCTGGGGCAGCGTAAAGGAAACGTGGTCCAAGGCAAAGTCGCTGTAGGATTTGCACAGATCCTTAATTTGTAACGTCGCATCCATTTATTGTTCCTCCTGATCGAAAAGTGTGAGAATTTGCTGGATTTCTTCCAGGGAGATCCCGTATTCTTTTGCCAGACCCACCGCCTGCCGAAGCATGGCTTCGATTTCTTTCAGCCGTTCTTCCTGCAAACGGGTCAGGTTGTCGGCGGCGACAAAGGTGCCTTTCCCCGCGACGGAGCAAAGCAGCCCTTCCCGCTCCAGCTCATCGTACGCCCGCTTGGTGGTAATGACGCTGATCCGCAGTTCCCGCGCCAGTACCCGGATGGAAGGCAGCGCGTCGCCTTTTTTGAGCTTCCCGGACAGGATTTGGCCTTTGATCTGGAGCATGATCTGTTCGTAAATCGGTTTCCCGCTGGAATTGCTGAGAATAACCTCCAATGAGCCGCCTCCTTTTGCAAGTGTGGTAATAAGTATATACTGTATATATAAATTATATACAGATATGCACAGATGTCAAGCCTTTTTTTGACGGTGGGATTTCCGTTGCATTTTGGAGAAAATTCCATTATAATAACGAGTAAGCCCAATACATGGGAAATGAGACGCAGCGGATTAAGCCGTTACATGGCTGAAACGGTGCAGAAGGAGGAAAAAATGAAACGACAACTGGAAAAAGTCTACGATCCCAAGCAGGTCGAAGACAAAACGTACCGGTTCTGGCTGGAAAAGAATTATTTCCATGCCAAACCCAACCCGGACAAAAAGCCCTATACGATTGTGATCCCGCCGCCCAATATCACTGGGCAGCTGCATTTGGGACACGCGCTGGACTGCACGCTGCAGGACAGCATCATCCGGTTTAAACGGATGCAGGGGTATGAAGCGCTTTGGCTGCCGGGTACCGACCATGCCTCCATTGCGACAGAAGCGAAAATTGTAGAAGCCATGCGCAAAGAAGGCGTCACCAAAGAGGATCTGGGCCGGGAAGGGTTTTTGCAGCGGGCCTGGGAATGGAAAAAGACCTACGGCGGCAAGATCGTGGAACAATTAAAGAAGATGGGCTCTTCCTGCGATTGGGAGCGGGAGCGGTTCACCCTGGACGAAGGGTGCAGCGAAGCCGTGCGGGAAGTGTTTGTCCGTTTATATGAAAAAGGGCTGATTTACCGCGGGGAACGCATTATCAACTGGTGCCCCCACTGCCTGACCTCCATTTCTGACGCGGAGGTGGAATACGAGGAGCATGACGGGCATTTCTGGCATATCCGCTATCCGCTGGCGGATGGCAGCGGATCCTTGGAGATTGCCACCACCCGGCCGGAGACGCTGTTGGGCGATACGGCGCTGGCGGTGCATCCAGACGATGCGCGGTACAAGGATTTGGTCGGCAAAACAGTCATCCTGCCGCTGGTTGGCCGGGAAATTCCCATTGTGGCGGACAGCTATGTGGAAATGGATTTTGGCACCGGCGTGGTGAAGATCACCCCGGCCCACGACCCCAACGACTTTGAAGTGGGTTTGCGGCATAATCTGCCGGTGATCAATGTGATGAACGACGACGCGACCATCAACGAAAACGGCGGAAAATATGCGGGGATGGACCGCTATGAATGCCGCAAGCAGATTGTTGCGGATCTGGAACAGCAGGGCTTTTTGGTCAAGGTGGAAGACCACAAGCACAATGTGGGCTCCTGCTACCGGTGCTCGACGGTGGTGGAACCCCGGGTTTCCAAGCAGTGGTTCGTCAAAATGGAGCCGCTGGCAGGACCCGCCATTGAAGCGGTGCGCAGCGGGGAAACCAAGTTTGTCCCGGAGCGGTTCAGCAAGATCTACTATCACTGGATGGAGAATATCAAGGACTGGTGTATTTCCCGCCAGCTGTGGTGGGGGCACCGGATTCCCGCCTGGTACTGCCAGGATTGCGGAGAGGTGATTGTGGCCAAAGAGGAACCCCATTGCTGCCCCAAATGCGGCAGCAGCAAGCTGGAGCAGGATCCGGACACGCTGGATACCTGGTTCTCGTCGGCGCTGTGGCCCTTCTCGACCCTGGGATGGCCCCACCAGACGGAAGAGTTGAAGTATTTTTATCCCACCGACACCTTGGTCACCGGGTATGATATTATTTTCTTCTGGGTGGCCCGGATGATTTTCTCCGGGGTGGAGAATATGGGGCAGTCCCCCTTCCACACGGTGTTTATCCATGGGATTGTGCGCGACGCGCAAGGCAGGAAAATGTCCAAATCCCTAGGCAACGGCATTGATCCGCTCAAGGTGATCGACGAATACGGCGCGGACGCGCTCCGGTTTACCCTGGCGACCAACAACAGCCCGGGCAATGATATGCGGTTTGTCGAGGAAAAGGTAAAGGCCAGCCGGAATTTTGCCAATAAGATTTGGAATGCGACCCGGTTTATCCTGATGAACCTGTCCGATGAAATCGAAAAGCCGCAGCTGCCCCAGTCGCTTCAGATGGAAGACAAGTGGATTTTGAGCAAGCTCAACACGCTGGTGCAGGAAGTAACCGACAACCTGGAAAAATTCGAGCTGGGCATTGCTGTGCAGAAGCTATATGATTTTATTTGGGACGTGCTGTGCGACTGGTATATTGAACTGACCAAATCCCGGATCCAGGCGGGCGGGGAGTCGGCCAAAGGCGCGCAGCAGGTGCTGATTTATGTGATGAACCAGTGCC
This sequence comes from uncultured Clostridia bacterium, assembly GCA_944382905.1. Classification (GTDB taxonomy): domain Bacteria; phylum Bacillota; class Clostridia; order Oscillospirales; family Ruminococcaceae; genus UBA3818. The sequence goes on from CALWNU010000010.1 coordinate 32,908, forward strand.
TGAAGCTGCTGCACCCCATTATGCCGTTTATCACCGAGGAGATTTGGCAGGCCATCCCCAACGATTGCGAAAGCATTATGGTGGCGTCTTGGCCGCAGTACCGGGAAGATCTTTGCTTCCAGCAGGAAGAAGCGGATTTCGAGAAGATCATGGGAGCGATCAAGGCCATCCGCAACCGCCGGGCAGAAATGAACGTGCCACCGTCCAAAAAGGCGCGGGTATTCGTGAAAACTCCGTACAGCGAGATTTTCCGGTCTGGAGCTATGTTTATTGAGAGGCTGGCTTCCGCGTCGGAAGTGGAGGTTTCCGGCGTGGCGCCCCAGGAAGGCGAGGATTTCTCCGACGCCGTCCAGGTGATTACTGACAGCGCGCGGATTTTCATCCCGCTGGATGAGCTGGTGGATAAGCAGAAAGAATTGGCGCGGCTGGAGAAAGAGCGCAAAGCCTGCGAGCGGGATATCGCCATGGTGGAACAGAAGCTGTCCAGCCAGGGATTTTTGGAAAAAGCGCCGCAGAATGTGGTGGAAGCCGAGCGCGTGAAGCTGGAAAAACACAAAGAACGGATGGAAAAAATTGTGGAAAGCATCGCCGCTTTCTCAAAATAACCAAACAAAAGCAGGCGGATTTTCAAGGGTCCGCCTGCTTTGCATAGGAGGGAAATTCGTGAATTATCAACAGAGCGAGGCATTTGTCCATTCCTTTCACCGCTTTACCAAAGCGCCGGCGTTGACGGGCATCCGGACCTTGCTGGGGCTTTTGGGCGATCCGCAGAAATCCCTGCGGTTTGTCCATATCGCCGGCACCAACGGCAAGGGTTCCACCACGGCGATGTGCGCGTCTATCCTGC
>CALWNU010000011.1 GCA_944382905.1 uncultured Clostridia bacterium
AATACAAAATACGTTCGGTTGTGGTAGTTTTACCAGCATCAATGTGGGCCATTATGCCGATATTACGAGTTTGCTCAAGCGAAACGTCTCTTGGCATAGTGTCCTCCTTCAAGATAATCACTCAAATGAGCCGGGCAGGGAACCGTCCTGCTCCCCTGCCAAGCCTTTCTTCCTCTTGTTTTCACAGACCTTTGGCCTGCGGTATTACCCAAATCGGATAACAAACTACCATCTGTAATGGGCAAAAGCCTTGTTGGCTTCCGCCATCTTATGGGTATCTTCACGTTTTTTGAACGCGCCGCCCTGCTCGTTGATGGCATCCATGATTTCGCCGGCCAGTCTTTCCTTCATCGTTCTTTCCGAACGGTTTCTGGCATACAAGGTCACCCAGCGCAGACCCAAAGTCTCCCGTCTTTCCGGACGGACTTCCATCGGAACCTGATAGGTAGCACCGCCGACACGACGGGCTTTGACCTCCAGAACAGGCATGATATTCTCCATTGCGGCTTCAAACGCCTCCAGAGGATCCTTGCCGGTTTTCTCTTTTACGATCTCGAATGCATCATAAACAATTTTCTGCGCAACCCCTTTTTTCCCATCGTACATGACGCTGTTGATCAAACGGGTTACCAGTTTGGAATTGTAAAGCGGATCGGGCAAAACATCACGTTTTGCAATATTACCTCTTCTTGGCACTTTGCTTCCCTCCTTCACATGATATGAATTCATCGGTACTCGAAAGTGACGAAACTCCCGCTGTGCCAATACGACGGCAACATAGCATTTATGTTAACCGCTGCATTAGCAGCATGAATCAGCTGAATCGGAAATTTCTTACTTCGAAGCACCAGCCTTCGGACGTTTGGCGCCGTATTTGGAGCGGGCCTGCATTCTCTTTGCAACACCCTGCGCATCCAACGTACCACGGATAATGTGGTAACGAACACCAGGAAGGTCCCTTACACGTCCACCACGAATCAGTACAACGCTATGCTCCTGCAGGTTGTGGCCGATACCGGGGATGTAGGCAGTCGCCTCGATTCCGTTGGTCAGCTTGACTCTGGCGATTTTTCTCAATGCAGAGTTCGGTTTTTTTGGGGTCGCGGTTCTGATCGCAGTACACACACCACGTTTTTGAGGAGAGTTCTGATCAATAGCGACACGCTTTTTGGAGTTCCATCCTCTCAGCAGTGCGGGAGCGGTCGATTTCTTTTCAACGACCTCTCTGCCTTTGCGAACGAGCTGGTTAAAAGTAGGCATATTGCACCTCCTTACTAAAAATGATTTATTGTAATGGGGAATTTTCCCCGATTACACAACAATTTGTCCAACGGGCAAACTTCACCTATTGAACACAGCTTAATTATTTTATCATCGCCGGTCAAATCTTGTCAATAGTGGATTTATCCAACCTGTCCTGTTTCCCAGGAAAATTATTGTATAAATCTCATGTTTTATACGTTAGCAGCCAAAAAGCCTTTTTCCAAACAGCAAAACCGGCGCCGGCATACGCAAAAATACAGGGGGAAACTCCGTCCCCCTGTATTGTTCGCCGTACCGATTTTTCCCGCTATTCCACGTCCACCGCAATGTCGTTGAAGTAGGGGTTGGCATTTACGCTTTGGAACTCTACGTCCGAATAGCAACTCATTCCGGTTCCCGCCGGTACCAGCTTGCCGATGATGACGTTTTCTTTCAAACCGAGCAGCGGATCCACCTTTCCTTTGATCGCTGCTTCTGTCAGCACCCGGGTTGTCTCCTGGAAGGACGCCGCGGACAGGAAACTGTCGGTTGCAAGCGACGCCTTGGTAATTCCCAGCAGCAAGGTCGAAGCCGTTGCCTCCTGCAAGCCTTCTTCCCCGGCGGCAATCCGCGCGCGGATCTCGCGGTTTTTCTCCGCCAGTTCCGATTTGTCGATCAGCGAACCGGTGATCAAGTCGGTGCTTCCCGCATCTTCTACCCTGCATTTGCGCATCATCTGACGGACAATGACCTCAATGTGCTTGTCGTTGATGTCAACACCTTGCATCCGGTATACGCGCTGTACCTCCTGGATCAGGTAATCCTGGACTGCCAGCGGCCCTTTGATCGCCAACACATCATGGGGATTGACCGCACCTTCGGTCAGCATATCTCCAGCTTCTACATAATCGCCTTCCGCAACTTTCAACCGGGACCCGTAAGGAATCAAATAGCTTTCCTCTTCCAGCGTTTCTTTATTAAACACAACGATATGCCGGTTTTTCTTGATCTCTTCCATCCGCACTTCGCCGGCTGTTTTGCTGATGATCGCCTGATGTTTCGGCTTTCTTGCCTCAAACAGCTCCTCTACGCGGGGAAGACCTTGGGTGATATCGTCTGCCGACGCAATACCGCCGGTGTGGAAGGTACGCATCGTCAGCTGGGTACCGGGCTCGCCGATGGACTGGGCCGCGATAATGCCGACCGCTTCGCCCACCGCCACCGGTTTTCCATTGGCCAGGTTATCCCCATAGCACTTGGCGCACACGCCGTATTTGGATTCGCAGTTGAGGATGGAGCGAATTTTCAACTTGTTGATGCCGGCGGCGATGATCTTCTTCGCATCGCTCTCGTTCATCATCTTATCCTTGGATACCAGCAGCTCGCCGGTCTGCGGATGCAAAACATCATCCACCGGATAGCGTCCGATCAACCTCTCGGAGAACGGCTCGATCATCTCGTTGCCATCGCGGATATCGCAGACCTCAATGCCTTCGTGGGTACCGCAGTCGTGCTGGCGGATGATGACTTCCTGGGAAACGTCCACCAGGCGGCGGGTCAGGTAACCCGAGTCCGCCGTACGCAGCGCCGTGTCGGCCAAGCCTTTGCGCGCGCCTCTGGAGGAGATGAAGTATTCCAGGATGTTCAGCCCTTCCCGGTAGTTGGCACGAATCGGGATCTCAATCGCCTTACCGGAGGTATTGGCAATCAGTCCGCGCATTCCGGCCAGCTGACGGATCTGGTTCATGCTGCCGCGGGCGCCGGAATCTGCCATCATGAAAATCGGATTGTATTTATCCAGGTTGTTTTTCAGCGCGTCGGCCACTTTATCCGTGGTTTCATTCCAGGTCTTGATGACCATCTGATACCGCTCTTCGTTGGAAATCAAGCCGCGGCGGTATTGCTTGGTGATCTTTTCGATCTTCTGGTCGGCTTCCTCCATCAATTCCTTCTTCTGCGGCGGGATCACCGCATCGCAGACCGCCACCGTAATGGCGCTACGGGTGGAGTATTTAAAGCCCTGCGCCTTGATCTTATCCAGCACTTCCGCAGTTGTGGTCGTCCCATGGATCCGGATGCACTTTTCAATGATCTGCCCTAACTGTTTTTTGCCCACCAGGAACTCTACTTCCAACTTAAACATATTTTCCGGTTTGCTGCGGTCTACATATCCCAAATCCTGCGGGATCGGGTCATTAAAGATGATCCGGCCCATGGTCGTCTCAATAATCTGGGAATAGGTTTCCCCGTCGATCACTTTGGTGCGGCGGACCTTGATTTTCGCGTGCAGGCCGATGACGCCCTCGTTGTAGGCCATCATCGCTTCCTCTACGCTGGTAAACGCCTTGCCTTCGCCGGGTTCCCCGTCTTTTTCCAAGGTCAGGTAATAAGACCCCAGCACCATGTCCTGGGTCGGCACCGTCACCGGACGGCCGTCCGAGGGTTTTAACAGGTTGTTGGCAGCCAGCATCAAGAACCGCGCTTCCGCCTGCGCCTCTGCGGACAGCGGCACATGCACCGCCATCTGGTCGCCGTCAAAGTCGGCGTTATAAGCGGTACAAACCAGCGGATGCAATTTCAATGCGCGCCCTTCGACCAATACCGGTTCAAACGCCTGAATGCCCAAACGGTGCAGCGTCGGCGCGCGGTTGAGCAGTACCGGATGGTCTTTGATCACAATATCCAAAGCATCCCATACCTCGGTCCGGGCGCGCTCTACCATTTTCCGCGCGTTTTTGATGTTGGTCGCCGCGCCGGTATCTACCAGCCGTTTCATCACAAACGGTTTGAACAGCTCCAGCGCCATTTCTTTCGGCAGCCCGCACTGGTACATCTTCAGTTCCGGGCCGACCACGATAACCGAACGGCCCGAATAGTCGACACGCTTGCCCAGCAGGTTCTGGCGGAACCGCCCCTGTTTTCCTTTGAGCATGTCGGACAAGGATTTCAGCGGACGGTTGTTCGGTCCTGTGACCGGGCGGCCGCGGCGGCCGTTGTCGATCAAAGCGTCCACCGCTTCCTGCAGCATCCGCTTTTCGTTGCGGACGATAATGTCCGGTGCCCCCAATTCCAGCAGCCGTTTCAGCCGGTTGTTCCGGTTGATCACCCGGCGGTACAGATCATTCAAATCGCTGGTGGCAAAACGGCCGCCGTCCAGCTGTACCATAGGCCGGATATCCGGCGGGATAACCGGCACCACGTCCAGGATCATCCAGGTAGGATCATTCCCGGACTTTTTAAACGCTTCCACCACCTCAAGCCGTTTGAGCAGGCGGATCCGTTTTTGGCCGGAAGCGTTTTCCAGTTCTTCCATCAATTCGTGGTACAGCTGATCCAGATCAATCTGCGCCAGCAATTCCTTGATGGCTTCCGCCCCCATGCCGGCTTTGAAGTCATCCTCGTATTTTTCCCGCATTTCCCGGTACTCTTTTTCATTCAGCAGCTGCTTGGGTTCCAGCGGCGTCTGGCCGGGATCAATGACGATATAAGAGGCAAAATACAGCACCTTTTCCAGCAGACGGGGGGACAAATCCAAAATCAGCCCCATCCGGGAAGGAATCCCCTTAAAATACCAAATATGGGAAACCGGCGCGGCCAGCTCGATATGGCCCATCCGTTCCCGGCGCACCTTCGCCCGGGTGACTTCTACGCCGCAGCGCTCGCAGACTTTCCCCTTGTAACGCAGTCGTTTGTATTTTCCGCAATAGCATTCCCAGTCTTTGGTCGGCCCAAAAATGCGTTCGCAAAACAGGCCGTCGCGTTCCGGTTTCAGCGTGCGGTAATTGATGGTTTCCGGCTTTTCCACTACGCCGTGCGACCACTGGCGGATCTGATCGGGAGAAGCCAATCCGATTTTGATCGATTCAAATACATTAAATTCCAAGTGCGATCCTTCTTCCTGTATAAACTCGTGGTCCTAAATCCAAAACAGGTTTTGCCGGGCAGGACGGATCAAAACGCCCACCGCCCGGCCTTATCACCGGTTAATAATTCTCATCCTCGAACAAATCGTCTCCATCGTCCAGGCCCAACAGGTCGTCCGTGTCCAAAACGTTGTCGGACTCGTCGTTTTCCGGCTCGTCGATGGTGTAAGAATCTGCCAGTTCATCCTCGCTCTTGACATGCTCCATCCCCATCAGATCGTCATCCATATGGCCCAAGCCGACATCCTCATCATCGTCAAAAGTCTGTTTCAGATCGATCTCCTGATTGTCCTTATCCAGCACCTTCACATCCAGCGCCAGGCTCTGCAGCTCCTTAATCAGAACTTTGAAGGATTCCGGCACGCCGGGTTTGGGGATGTTGTTGCCTTTGACAATGGCTTCGAACGTCTTCACACGGCCAACCGTATCGTCGGATTTCACCGTTAAGATTTCCTGCAGGGTATACGCGGCGCCGTAGGCTTCCAGCGCCCAGACCTCCATTTCACCGAACCGCTGGCCGCCGAATTGGGCCTTGCCGCCCAAAGGCTGCTGGGTAACCAGCGAATATGGACCGGTAGAACGGGCATGGATCTTATCATCAACCAGATGGTGCAATTTCAAATAGTACATATAGCCGACGGTAACCGGGTTGTCAAACTGCTCGCCGGTCCGGCCATCGTACAAAATGGTCTTTCCGTCTTCCCGCATGTCGGCCTCTTTGAGGCACTCGCGGATGTCGTCTTCATGGGCGCCGTCGAAAACCGGGGTCATAATCTTCCATCCCAGCGCGGCAGCGGCCCGGCCCAGATGGACCTCCAGCACCTGCCCGATATTCATACGGGACGGAACGCCCAACGGGTTGAGCACAATATCCAAAGGCGTGCCATCCGGCAAGAACGGCATATCTTCCTGCGGCAAAATGCGGGAAACAACGCCTTTATTGCCGTGCCGTCCAGCCATCTTATCGCCGACGGAAATCTTTCTCTTCTGCGCGATGTAGCAGCGGACAACCATATTCACGCCGGGATTGAGCTCATCGCAGTTTTCCCTTGTGAACACTTTCACATCCACGATAATCCCGTATTCGCCGTGGGGCACGCGCAAAGAAGTGTCACGCACTTCCCGGGCCTTTTCGCCGAAGATCGCGCGCAGCAGGCGTTCCTCCGCCGTCAGCTCAGTCTCGCCCTTAGGCGTTACCTTGCCCACCAGGATATCGCCGGCCCGCACCTCGGCGCCTACACGGATGATGCCCCGCTCATCCAGCTCTTTGAGCGCATCTTCACCTACATTGGGGATATCGCGGGTAATCTCTTCCGCTCCCAGCTTGGTATCGCGCGCTTCGATTTCATACTCTTCAATATGGATGGAGGTATAGACATCGTCCCGCACAATTTTTTCATTGATCAGGACCGCATCCTCGTAGTTGTAGCCTTCCCAGGTCATAAAGCCGACCAGCGCGTTTTTGCCCAAGCTGATTTCGCCATTGCAGGTAGCCGGGCCGTCTGCAATGACCATCCCCTTGGTCACCCGTTCGCCTTTTTCCACGATCGGGCGCTGGTTGATACAGGTTCCCTGGTTGGAACGCATGAATTTGATGATCTTATAGGTTTCCAGCGACCCTTCGTCCGTGCGAATCACAATCTCGTTGGCGGAAACCTTTTCCACCACGCCGTTGTGCTTGGAAACCACCGTCACCCCGGAATCCACCGCGGCTTTGTATTCCATGCCGGTACCCACAATCGGGGATTCAGTCTTTAACAGCGGAACCGCTTGCCGCTGCATGTTGGAGCCCATCAGCGCACGGTTGGCGTCGTCGTTCTCCAAAAAGGGAATCATAGCCGTGGCAACGGAAACGACCATTTTCGGCGAAACGTCCATAAAGTCCGCCCGGTCGCGCTCCACTTCCAGGATCTCATCCCGGAACCGCGCATTGACCCGCGGCCGCGCCAGCCGGCCCTCTTCATCCAACGGTTCGTTTGCCTGCGCCACTACATAATTGTCTTCCATATCGGCGGTCATATAGACCACTTCGTCCAGCACCTTATGGGTCGCTTTATCCACCCGCCGGTAGGGCGCTTCGATAAACCCGTACTCATTGATCCGGGCAAAGGTCGCCAAATAGGAAATCAAGCCGATGTTCGGTCCTTCCGGCGTTTCAATCGGGCACATCCGCCCATAATGGCTGTAATGCACGTCGCGCACTTCAAATCCAGCCCGGTCACGGGACAAACCGCCAGGCCCCAATGCGGACAAGCGCCGCTTGTGAGTCAGTTCCGCCAGAGGGTTGGTCTGATCCATGAACTGGGACAGCGGGGAGGAACCAAAGAATTCTTTGATCGCCGCTACCACCGGCCGAATATTCACCAGGGCCTGCGGGGTAATCACATCCGTATCCTGCGACTGGATGGTCATCCGTTCCCGAATCACCCGTTCCATTCTGGAAAAGCCAATTCTGAACTGGTTTTGCAGCAGTTCGCCTACAGACCGGATCCGCCGGTTGCCCAGATGGTCGATGTCGTCGGTATTGCCCACGTCGTAGCAAAGATTGTTGATATAGTTGATAGACGCAAAAATATCGTCCTTGATGATATGTTTCGGGATCAGGTTATCCACATTCGCCCGAATGGCTTCCCGCAGAGAGTCCTCGTCTTCGTTCTGCTCCAGAATTTCCTTGAGCACAACAAAACGGACCTTTTCGTTGATTCCATATTCCGTGCAGTCAAAATCCACAAAATCCTTGATGTCAACCATTCCGTTGGAAATGACATAAAATTCCTTTCCTTCCACCGAAAGCTTGACCTTGGAAACGCCTGCCCGCTCTACCTCCAAAGCCTGGTCCACCGTCAGAACGTCGCCGACATTGGCCAGCAGTTCGCCGGTCATCGGGTTGACCACCGGCTCCGCAATGGTTTTTCCGGCGATACGGAACGCAATCCCCAGCTTTTTGTTGTATTTATAGCGGCCTACCCGGGACAGATCATACCGCCTGGAATCGAAAAACAGGTTTTGCAAATGGGTCACGGCGCTTTCTACCGTCGGCGGCTCGCCCGGACGCAACTTCCGGTAGACTTCCAGCAGCCCTTCTTCCCCGTTTTTGGTATTGTCCTTATCCTGAATGGTCTTGACCAGCCGCTCATCCTCGCCGAAGATTTCGTAAATCTCCTGGTCGGTACCGTACTGATCCGTCAGCCCGTCGCCAGTCATGGTCGCCTTGTCATCCTGCATTTTCAGCAAGGCACGGATAAAGGTGGTAATCGGAATTTTCCGGTTTTTATCAATGCGGACATAAAAAATATCGTTGGCGTCCGTCTCATATTCCAGCCAGGCGCCCCGGTTGGGGATCACGGTGGAGGTGAACAGCTTTTTGCCGGTCTTATCGTAGCTCATCCCGTAGTAGACGCCGGGAGAACGAACCAGCTGCGATACAATCACGCGTTCCGCGCCGTTGACGACAAAGGTACCGCTTTCGGTCATCAGCGGGAAATCGCCCATGAAAATATCCTGCTCTTTTACCTCGCCGGTTTCCTTGTTCAATAGACTAGCGCGAACCCGCAGCGGCGCCGCATAGGTGACATCCCGTTCCTTGCACTCTTCCACCGTATATTTGGGCTTGTCATCCAAATGATAATCGATGAAATCCAGCACCAGGTTTCCCGTGTAGTCCGTGATCGCAGATACATCCTGGAACACTTCTTTGAGCCCCTCGTCCCAAAACCACTGGTACGAGTTTTTCTGCACTTCAATCAGGTTGGGCATCTCCAAAACCTCATTGATGTGGCTGAAGCTCATACGGACATTTTTCCCCAGATGTACAGGCTTGACTTTCACCATAGGCTTACTCACTCCATTCATCTATTGCCAATGCGATGTTGCATACGCTACAAAAACCGGACCGCCCGTAGTTTTTGCAAAATCCTATTGCTTTTTCCCTTTTTGTCTGCTATAATAGCTATGTCAAATGGCATAACTATCCATTGTGATACATTTAATAATTATATGATACTTTGCAAGGCTTGTCAATAACTTTTCACGAGGCTGTCCGGATTTTTTCGGGCTTTTTTTTTGGCTTTTGCCTTTTCTTTCTCTTGTGCAGTATTGGCAAAAGTTTCTTGCGCTAGACAAAGCTGCGTTATGGCGTTTTGTCGAAAGGCCCTTTCCGTTGGATCGGCTGGGGCCGCCTAATTAGGAGGCGAACTGGCTTGTACGATATGGAAGACTATGATTTTTGTCAGCCTTATTTGGTAAACGGCGAATCGATTTTATGGACGGGCAAACCGGAAAAGGGCGGGTTCTTTTTCCGTCAGGATCTGCTTTTGCTCCCCTTTGGCCTAATCTGGCTGTCGTTTTCGCTGCTCTGGGAATTTCTCGCCTTTCAAAGCGGAGGATCCTGGATTTTTCTTCTCTGGGGTCTGCCGTTTATCGCCATCGGCGTTTACTTGGTGTTTGGCAGGTTTTTGCAAAAGCTGTACCTGCAGGGCAAAATCTTTTATGTGGTCACCAACAAAAAAATCCTGATCAAACGCGGGCGCAGCATCCGTTTGTACGACGGCAAGGACCTGCCTCCCATGGATGTGGAAATCCACCGCAACGGCAACGGGACGATTTTATTCTGCGAAGAAGTCTACACCCGCAGAGGCCGGCGCCACCGGACCTATTTTGCGCTGGAAAACCTTGCGGACGTCGCCGAGGCCCAAAACGCAATTAGCAGCATGGACGGCCGGGACTGAGCTTTCCCATCTATTTGATTTCTCGTTGGACCCCAGCGGCATGGCCATCGGCCATGCCGCTTTTTGTTATCCCGTTTTCCCTGGCGCGCAGAGCTGCCGGCGTTTGGCTGGTTTTCTCCGCCTTGTCCGGTTTATCGGCAAATTGCACTGATACAAAGTAGGTCAATGCATGTTTTTGTCAATTCCAACAGTCTTTTATTTACAAAAAAAGGGAAAGTGCTATAATATTAGGGTAAAGTAAACAAAAGAATCCCAAAAAAAGAAAGGTTGTGTCAGTAGAATGGGTAAGTACAATTTCGACAAGGTCTGGGAACGGGCCGGTCACAACGCCATCAAATGGGACGCAAACCCCATGGCGCCGCGTAAGACGGATCCCAACTTCACGCCCTTGCCGATGTGGGTTGCCGACATGGACTTTGCCACCGCTCCTTCGGTAATCGAAGCGATGCAGGAACGGCTGAACCATCCGCTGTTCGGCTACTATGCAGATCCGGACCGCTATTTCAATGCGATTTTCAAATGGCAGAAAGAACGGTTTGGGGTCACCGGGTTGAAAAAAGAATATATCGGCTATGAAAACGGGGTTCTGGGCGGTGTTGCCGCGGTACTGCACGCCTATACAAAACCGGGCGATCCCGTTCTGGTACATTCTCCGACCTATGTTGGATTTACCGGCGTTTTGAAAAACAACAATATGGATATCGTTTCTTCTCCCCTCAAACAGGATGAAAACGGCGTTTACCGCATGGATTTTGAGGATATGGAGAAAAAGATCCAAGAGAAAGGGATCCGCATCGCGATCTTCTGCAATCCGCACAACCCCACCGGCCGTGTTTGGACCAAGGAAGAAATCAGCGATTATATCGACCTGATGGCGAAATACGGCGTCACGGTCATTTCGGATGAAATTTGGGCGGACTTTATGATTGGCGAGGGCAAAAAGCATACGCCTACCCAGTCTGTGTCTGACCTGGCCAAACGCATCACCTGTGCGTTCTATGCGCCTTCCAAGACCTTCAACCTGGCGGGTCTGGTAGGATCGTACCATATTATTTACCGCGACGACATGCGGGAGAAAGTCCTGCACGAAGAAAGCCTGTCCCATTACAACAGCCATAACATCATGTCTACCTACGCCCTCATCGGTGGTTATGAAGGCGGCGCGGAATGGGTTGACGAGCTGTGCGCATATATCCGCGGGAACATGCAGTATTGCGAAGACTACTGCAAACGGCATTTCCACGGCGTGAAATTCACCGTCAACGAAGGCGCTTACGTTGCATTGATGGATTGCACCGATTGGCTGGAAGAAACCGGAAAAACCATGGATGAAATGCTGGACGATATGGCCTGGTGCGGCGTTTTGGTCAGCGATGGGCGCGCATTCCATGCAGAGCATCATGTCCGGATCAACTTCGCTTGCCCGCGTCTGAACGTGGAACAGATGATGGAACGTCTGGACAAATACGTATTCAACAAAAAATAAGGTTTTCCGTACATAGCAATACAGAAAAAAGGGGGAGGAACGATCATACATTTCTCCCCCTTTTCTTCCCTGGCAACCTATATTTCTTTTCTTTTTCTTTATCACTAAAAATTCTTCTTCTTTTTGGTGATTATGTAGAATGTTTCCTGATCCTGCTTTTGGAATCTAGACATTTTGAAAGGCAGGGGTTATAATCTAATTACAAAATGATGAATTTATTACCGCACAGGAGGTATGACAAATGACTCTTTGGGAAAAACTGTGGCCGATTCTGCTGGTCTTTGGCGTGCTGGCTTTGATTTTTGTCGTTTCTGCACTTTAAAAGGGCCGCACATGGGGCGTCGCTTCCTTTCTTTATGAAGACATCCCATTGTAAAAAGCAATAAAAATGCAAAAGGGAACCTGTTGCGCCAAGCAACAGATTCCCTTTTTTCCAGGTAGCAAAAGCGGCTTACCCGCCATTGGAAAACCCGGCAGAGAAATCTTCTGCCGGGTTTTTTCTTGTTCTTTGCATAAATGTTTTTACAGGGAAATGCCAAACAACTCGCAGGCGTTTCGGCAGGTCTGGTCAAACAACTCTTGCGGCTCTACCCCTTTGATTTGCGCCAGTTTTCCTCCCGTATGTACCAGCATGGACGAATCGCAGCGAACCCCGCGAGTCGGTTCCGGCGCCATGTAAGGGCAGTCCGTCTCGATCAACAAGCGGTCCATGGGCACCGCCGCTGCGGCTTTGACCGCTTTTTTGGCATTTTTAAACGTAACCACTCCCGTAAACCCAATATACATTCCCAGCTTTACAATTTCTTCCGCCATTTCCGCGCTGCCGGAATAGCAATGAACCACCCCGCGCGGCCGGTATTTTTCCAGCAGGTCATAGGTTTCCTGCGCCGCATCCCGGCTATGGATAATCACCGGCAAATCCAATTCCCGGGCCAAGCACAGCTGCCGCTCAAAATGTTCCCGCTGGGTATCGCGGTCGCTGGCGTCCCAGTGAAAATCAAATCCGATTTCTCCAATGGCGACCACTTTCGGCCGTTTTGCCAATTCCCGCAGCGTATCGTAATCGGCGTCGGTCATCTCCTTGGTCGAATCCGGATGGACGCCAATGGCGCTGTACACCTTTGGGTACCGGGCAGAAAGTTCTACCGTCCGGCGGGTAGACCGCATTGAAGCCGCCACATCAATGATCCCACAAACGCCGGAATCGAACAGCCGGGGCAGCAATTCATCTCGATCTTCAAAATCCTTGCCGTTGTAATGGGCATGGGAATCAAAAATATTCTGGTACAAGTAAATTTCCCTTCTTTCTCAAGAAAACCGGATGGGGTCCCCATCCGGTTTTTGGTTCTGCGCCAGTTTAGCACAATTTCGCGCCGGCCGGCACCTGATCGTCCAGCATCAGCAAATGCAGTTCGCCGCCTTTTTCCGCGGACAGCAGCATCCCGTTGGACATCTGCCCCATCATCTTGCGGGGCGGCAGATTGGTACAGGCCACTACCGTCTTCCCTACTAATTCTTCCGGCCGGTAGTATTTGGCAATCCCGGACAGAATCTGCCGTACCTGGCCCGATCCATCATCCAGCTGGAATTTAAGCAGCTTTTCGCTCTTGGGAACGCACTCGCAGGCCAACACCTTGCACACCGTCATCTCCACTTTGGCGAAGGTATCAATATCAATGGGCTCTGCCACAGGTGCCTGTTCCGGCTGGGACTGGGCGTTTTCCTTGGGCGCGGACTGTGCCTGCGCCAATGCAGCCAGCTCTTTTTCCATATCGATGCGGGGGAACAGCGCCTCGCCTTTCTCCACGGTCACCTGCGCCGGCAGCACGCCGATTACCGCCGCGTTTTCCCAGGAAAACGCTTCTTTGTCAGCCCCGATCTGGACCCGTACCTTTTCGGCGGTGTCCGGCATGAAAGGCGCAAGCAAGGTAGCGGAAATCCGCAAGCATTCCAGCAGATGATACAATACCGTGGCCAGGCGGGGACGGTTGGCTTCCTCTTTGGCCAAAACCCACGGGGCCGTCTCGTCGATGTATTTGTTCGCGCGGGAAATCAGCTGGAACACGTCGATCAATGCGTTTTGGAACGCGTATTTTTCCATCTGTTTCTCATACCGGTCCCGCAGGCTTTTCGCCATAGCCAACAGCTCGTCGTCAATGGGATCCGCCGCCCGGTCCGCCGACAGGGTCCCGCCGAAATATTTCCCGACCATGGCCACCGTCCGGGACAAAAGGTTGCCCAGGTCATTGGCTAAATCCGCGTTGATCCGGCTGATCAGCGATTCATTGGTAAAGTTCCCGTCCGACCCGAAGGGGAATTCCCGCAGCAGGAAATAGCGCAGCGCGTCTACCCCATAGCGGCCTACCAGTACGACTGGGTCCACCACATTCCCCTTGGATTTGCTCATTTTATCTCCGCCGAATTTAAGCCATCCGTGGCCGTATACCTTTCCCGGCAGCGGCAAATCCAGCGCCATCAGCATAGCCGGCCAGATAATGGAATGGAACCGGACGATTTCTTTCCCTACAAAATGGACGTCCGCCGGCCAGTATGTCTCAAAATCATGATACTTGTCGTTGCCGTATCCCAAAGCGGTGATATAGTTGGACAGCGCATCAATCCACACATAGACCACATGCTTGGGGTCAAAATCCACCGGTACGCCCCAGTCAAACGAGGTGCGGGAGACACACAAATCTTCTAATCCGGGCTTGATGAAGTTATTGACCATTTCATTCAAGCGGGACGGCGGCTCAAGAAAATCCGGATGCGCCTCGTAATATTCCACCAGCCGATCAGCATATTTGGAAAGACGGAAGAAATAGGCCTCTTCCTCCGCGTCGATCACCTCTCTGCCGCAGTCCGGGCATTTGCCGTCCACCAGCTGGCTTTCCGTCCAAAACGACTCACAAGGCGTGCAGTATTTCCCCTTGTAAGTGCCTTTATAAATATCGCCCTGCTCGTAGAGCTTGCGGAAGATCTTCTGGATGGACTGCACATGATAATCGTCGGTGGTGCGGATAAACCGGTCGTTGGAAATATTCATCAGCTTCCAAAGGTCCTGAATGCCGTCCACAATATGATCCACATACTGCTGGGGGGTCACGCCGGCCGCTTGGGCCTTCTGCTGGATCTTTTGGCCGTGTTCATCGGTCCCAGTGAGGAACATCACGTCGCACCCCTGCATTCGCTTATACCGTGCCATCGCGTCAGTGGCTACCGTGCAATAGGTGTGGCCGATATGCAGCTTGTCCGACGGATAGTAAATCGGGGTGGTAATGTAGAATTTTTTTCTACTCATGGATGATGCCTCCTGTTGTTTAGATAAAGGGAGTTTTTCCCCTGTTGCACAAAGATATCCATACTATAGCACAAATCAGCTCAAAAGAAAAGGGCGCGCTTGATGCGAAGAGAAATTTTTCTTTTTTGTTGACATAGAGAGAAAAAAAGAGTATAGTAAAATTAACAAATGAACAAGTATTCATATATTCATTTATTGGGAAAGGAGTACCGGTTATGGAAACGAATCTTCCGCCCTCTGCAGAACACAACCACGAGCAGACCGTTCAATTTGCCCGGTCCCGGCTTCCCAGCGAGGACGATCTATTTGATCTGGCCGAGCTGTTCAAGGTGTTTTCCGACAGCACTAGAATCCGGATTATGTGTGCACTGTCGGAAACCGAAATGTGCGTATACGATATCGCCGAGCTGTTGGGGGCCAGCCAATCGGCCGTCAGCCATCAGCTGCGCCTGCTGCGAGCGAGCCGCCTTGTCCGCACCCGGCGGGATGGAAAAAATATCTTTTACGCATTGGACGACGATCATGTGGACGCAATCATCTTAAAAGGGCTGGAGCATATCCGGCATACGAAGGGAGAAAACGACAATGGCCAATCCTAATCATGCAAACGCCTGCTGCGCGCAGACCGGAGCCTCTATCAAGCATACCCACGCGGATTCTCCATCTGCGTGTCAGTGCGGGTGCCATCACGATTCCCACGACCATTCCCACCATGAGGACTGCACCTGTGGCCACGATCATTCCCACCACGGGGACTGCGCCTGTGGCCACGACCATTCTCACCATGGTGCAACCTGCGCCTGCGGACTGGATCATGAAATCGATTTTGCCCATTGTGCCGAAGATGGCTGTGCCTGCGGCCATGACCATGAACATGGCGGTGGTAAAGGCGCCTGGGCTGCCATCCTGGTAGCGGCGCTTTTCACCGGATGCAGCTTCCTTCCCGTTCCGGAACTGGCGGCCCAGATCCTGTTGGCAGCGGCGGCTTTGATCGCCGGGTTTCCCCTGTTTTGGGCCGGGATCAAAAGTATTCTGCGCTTGCGTTTGGATGAAACCGCCTTGCTGCTGATCGCCGTAGGAGCGGCCATGGCCTTGGGTGAATTTTGGGAAGGCGCGTTGGTCACCATTCTGTTCCGGCTTGGCAACCAACTAGAAGCCATTGCGGTAGCCCGGTCGAAAAAAAGCATCGCTTCCCTGACCAAAATCCGCCCGGAAACCGCCAACCTGCTCCAGCCCGACGGCAGTTACACCCCGGTCCAGGCAGCTAGCATCGGCGTAGGTTCCAGCATCCTGGTAAAACCCGGCGAACGCGTCCCGCTGGATGCGGTAGTAGAATCCGGCGAAAGCATGGTAGACACCTCTGTGCTGACCGGGGAAAGCCTTCCCCGCCAAGTTGGCCCTGGCGACGAGCTTTTATCCGGCATGGTAAACCAGGATGGCGCATTGCACTGCCGTACCACCAATACTTTTTCCGATTCTGCAGCTTCCCGCATTATCCAGCTCGTGCAGGAATCTTCCGCCAAAAAGGGGAATACAGAAAAGCTTATTTCCAAGTTTTCGATTGTTTACACCCCTTTTATTATTCTTGCCGCAATCCTGTTAACCGTCGTTCCTCCCCTGCTTGGCTTAGGACCGGTCTCCATGTGGCTGAGCCGCTCTTTGGTCTTTCTTGTCGCGTCCTGCCCCTGCGCGCTGGTCATTTCCATTCCGCTGTCCTTTTTTGCTGGAATCGGCGCCGGCAGCCGCAGCGGCGTACTGGTCAAAGGATCCAAAGCCCTGGAAGCATTGGCAAAAACCCGCAACGCCGTATTTGACAAAACCGGTACGCTGACCACCGGGAAATTATCGGTCACGGGCGTATTCCCAGTAGATGAGAGCATCTCGCCGCAGGAATTGCTGCGGCTGTGCGCGGTAGGGGAAAGCTTTTCCGCCCACCCGATGGCCCAGGCCATTGTTGCCTGCCATGGTCCTGTGGATACTTCCGGCGTAACCAGATCCCAGGAACTTCCTGGCATGGGCGTTTTCTACCAGTTGGGTTCGGAGGAATACTGGTGCGGCAGCGAACGGCTCATGAAAAAACAAGGAGTGGACGTCTCCTCCCTGCCGGCCGCCAACGTCTATTTGGCGAAAAATGGAACGATTTTGGGATATCTTACCGTTGCTGATACCCTGCGGCCTGACGCACAGAAAACGCTGGAGCAATTAAAGGCGCTTGGCGTCCGCCAAACGGTGATCCTCACCGGCGACAACACCCAGACAGCGCAGAAAATCCGCGAGGAAAGCGGCGCCGACCAGGTCTGGGCGGAACTGATGCCGGCAGACAAGGTGGATCATTTGGAACAAATCAAGCAAAGTGGCTCCACGCTGTTTGTCGGCGACGGGATGAACGATGCGCCGGTACTGGCCATGGCCGACGTGGGAGTTGCCATGGGGCTTGGCACCGACGCGGCCATCGAAGCGGCGGACGTGGTGCTGGTATCCGATCGTTTGAGTGACCTGCCCCAGGCGGTCAAACTGGCCAAACGCACCCTTTCCATCGCCAAATTCAACATCTGGTTTGCCTTGAGTATCAAAGCCGCCGTACTGATTTTGGGCGCTTGCGGGATGGCCGCCATGTGGATGGCAGTTTTCGCCGATGTCGGGGTTTCTATCCTGGCCGTTTTGAATGCAACCAGGATCCTCCGCGTCCGAAAATAGCGCAATCGTAATGATATCAAAAACAGGGTAGGAAAATCCTACCCTGTTTTTTTGATGGTTGATTGGATCGAATCCAAATGATTTCGGTTTTCCTACTTGTCCAGCTCTGTCACCTGCGCCGGTTTTGCGGCGTTACCAATCAGCGCCGCATCCTCCTGAGAAAGCTGGATTTCCAGCGATTGGCAAGTATTGATCATGGTTTCCGGGCGGGTAAAACCTGTTAAAAGGTTGATGCCGGGGTTTTGCTGCAGCGTCCAAGCCTGCACAAGATTGGAATAGGAACAGTGATATTTCTCGGTAAGCGGTTTCATTACGTCAAAAAGCTGATGGATGGCCCCTTTGATTGGTTCATGGATCCAGGGAAGCTTTCCGCGCACATCTCCTTGCGGGAAAGTGCGGTCCACATAATCGGGAGCGGTCAGGAATCCTTCTTCCAGGGCGCCATATACTTGGAAGGTCGTGTGGTGCTTGTTTGCCGTTGGGAAATAATCCATGCCATGATATGGCGCCAGTAGGCTGAATTGCTCTTGCACCAACGCAACCGTTCCGTACTGTTCGTATTCGTCCAAATCCTCCGGTTTGGAATTGGAAATGCCGATTGCTCTGATTTTCCCTTCTTTGACCAGGTCCAGCAACGCGCCCATTGTCTCTTCTACCGGCCAGCTTTTGCACACGTAATGGACCACCAACAAATCCAGATAATCCGTCTGTAGGCGGATGAGGGAGTCTTCCACATCTTTGCGGATGGCGGATGCGCTGGTATCATTGTTGACGGTGTAGCCATCCCGTTCATAATGAAAGTTGCCCCCGTCGCCACGCCAATTCAGCGAACATTTTGTCTGTAACAGGAATTTGGCGCGGCGCCCTTTTTTCAGCGCCTCCCCTAAAAGCTGTTCGCTCACGCCCGTCCCATAGACCGGCGCCGTATCAATATAATTGATCCCCAGATCGCTTGCCAAATCCAATAACCGTTCCAAATCAGAAACGCCAACAGATTTATCCGACCACACGGACCCTCCACCAATTCCCCAGCCGCCGAAGGAGACGACAGAAGCTTCCAGATCCGTTTTCCCAAGCTTTTGATATTTCATTTGTCCACACCCCTACCATTTCAAAATCAGTAAAGCCATTATACCATAGATTTCGCCGAAACAAAATGCCTTGTCCCTGGAAGCGCCCTATTTTGCACAAGCAAACCCCGCGCCTAGATCGCCTGTCCGAACGCGTCTGCGGAAAAACAGCGGTTAAAGAAACAAAAAGCCCCGGCAAATGGCTTCAACAAACCGTTTGTCAGGGCTTTTCTTTGGAGGCGCCAACCAGATTTGAACTGGTGAATAAAGGTTTTGCAGGTCCAGCTTCGGATGAGAAGTTTAACCCATAGTTAATTCATTTAAAAAACGCAGGAATAATTCAGAGCCAATTGGCTATGGAGGATTCTCTGTTCCTTCCCCTCACAATAACGCTCTTATAAGTATTAGAACTAATCTGTTGAAATACATTCTGCTACTGTTATACTCTACGCACCCCATTTATTGCAACATCGATAAGGGGCACTGTAAATAATGCAGTGCCCCTTATTATTGTAAAAGTTATTGGTTAAAAATGACACCCTTATTCGAAATATCATATTTCGAATCGGTCAGCGGAATTGGATTTATCAAGAAACTATCAATATCACAAAAAACTCTTTTGTTAACACCAAAGTCATCCTGAAGAAATAGAAGTAAATACCCCTCGCTGGCAAGTATGTTGTTTAAGAAATATTCTTTCCAATCATATTCGTACAAAAACAAAGACTTATTACCCGGCAAGAGTTATTATGCCGTTGTCTCGTCGTTTTGTCAAAACTTGCGTTTGGTATGTCACAACTGAATCTATCAAACTAACCGTTTTTTCTTGCAAATTAACCCTATACAAAGAATTGAAAAATCCTTCATCTGTTTTATTAACAGTTAAATTGATAAACAGATTATCATTTATTAAAACCGGTGAGCTATATGTGATAAAAGACCCAATTGCTCCAATGCTTGTACGTTTACCCGACATTGGATAGTACATCGTGGCAGCTATTTTTTCATCTCCCGTTAGAGATACAGTAATAATAGAATCATCGTATAAAGTCAAAATATTGTTAATTGTATCTGGCAAAACAATATTTGATGTCACCACATTTGTTCCTGAAGACTTACTATCTGCTTCGCTTTTACAGGCGGATTGAAAAATCTCCTCTTGTGCACTATGATAGGTCGAGGAACACCCTAAAAGTAACATAAATAATATTCCGACCCCAAAATAAAAAAAACGTTTCATATCTTTCTCCTAAAAAATCTGGTATGGCAACTATTATTGCCATACTAGATTTTTGCTAGTAAATAAAACCGCATTTTGTCATACCAGAGATAGCGTTGTGCAAATCCGTCGCTGATACATTATATCTGCCATCCATATACGAAGCATCTACATCATTCCCAAAATAAACAAATCCGGGGTCGCTAATTGCAAAGTGCGAATAGTCAGACCTTACTCCTCTAACAATAACAGCATGTCCATTTGTAGGTTCCGGCCAACTAGTGCCTGTTGTGGTAAGAATGACAACACACGCAATCGGAGGAGCATCATAATGTGTAACACCAAGATACAAAGTTGACTGCATATTCCCAAGGGTCGTTTGATAACTCTTTAGGGTGTATGTATTTTGCGTCTGATAATTGTTTAAAAAGGTTTTGAGATTTGCTAGTGTAGTTCCCTAACTTTCCACATGAACCGCATCTGAAATGATATCTTGGTCAAAAATGGTATCTTGACGCAAATACTCAATAGCAGACTGAGCACACGCAATACCGCAAAAATTTTCAGCTTCTTGCGCATATGTATTAAAACGACTGTTTAAATAATACCATGTTGTACTTCTGCTTGCAGGCAGTTGTGCTGGGATTAGCGAACCTTGCGAAAGCTTTTCCATAAGTTGTGCTTTTTGCGCGGCTGTGAGATTTTGTGCATCTTGAATTTGTGCTTCTGGAACAGCATCTATAACAGTATTTCCACCCATACCAGTAGGGAGGCTTTCTGCAGATACAACGGATACCCCGCAGCTGATAGTAAGCACAAGAGCAAGGAGGATACGCATAGCTTTTTCATTTTCATAAAGGGATGCTCCTTTCATATAAGATTACCTATATTATACCCTACTTTTTTTCAAGCACTCTATTGGCGCAAACCATATTATTCCTTCCCGAGAATTGTATAAAATTACCAAGAAGTACAAGTAACAAGACCTTCTTTGATAAAAAATATTGACCCGGGTTTATGGGTCTCAAGCGAAAAATGCACCAATCGGGAAAGGGTGGCGTTTTCGTTTCCCATCATTATATCTGGGGTCTTGAAAAGTTGCTTCCCATCTTCCGTCAGACCGTTGTTTAATATATGCATTGCAGAAAATCATGTTATAGAATGTTACTGTTAGAGTATGCTATGATGTAATCAGGCAAAAAGCCAAGGAGTGACCTCCACAACCTCCAATAGTATACCGAGCCGGGCGGGATATCCCGGCAATATGCGGCGAGCGGGTGCATGAGCCCAGGAACCGCGAATCTCATAACTCCCTTCTCATAAAGGCCGGACGATCCTCCCGGCCTAGATATTCCAGCCTATGCGTTGCATGGGCTTTTTCTTTTTTTGGTGCGCTGGCATAGGATAAGCTGGCGAGGTGGGTAAGTGGGTAAAAAAGAAAGCCGAGGATTATTCCCCGGCTTTCGGTTCGCCATATTCCCGAATCATAGCAGCTTTTGTAACAACCCACTGCTTGCCAAACTTTTTACAGTCAATATCAGGTTTCAATTTCCCATAAACAATCGCTTTGCGCAAAGTGCTTTCGTTCAATCCCCATAGATCCGTTGCCTCACGAAAAGACAGCAGCCCATTAAATGGATTTTGATTATTTTCCATGATGGTTCCCCCTTAATACTTTAATGCATAAAACAATGGTGCAAAAAGAAAGAATAATGGATATTATGGATAATACAATTTGAATAATAGGGAAAAACATTTTGGACACAGGGAAGCTTTTATGCTATAATTATATTAGAGAAAGGGGCTTGCGCCCCAATCTCTATTTGCCAGTCAGCCACGATACTAGCGTTGTAAGAAGCGTGATGATTGATGTGGCTAGGGTAACGATAGCGGTGACAAGAGCAAGTTTAGCGATTTGCTTGTCACTGCTATCTTTTTTCTTCCCCATGTTGTTCACCTCCTTTCACTGTCTATATTATATCACGATAAAGTGATAATGTCAATAGAATTCACGAAAAAAGTCAAAAATTTTTTAGCGTTTTGTAGTTCGGAAAACCGCATTGCAAGGCGCTTTTTTATTGCCAAAAGAGGTGGTGGTCGTGGCAAAGCATTTGACAGATCAACAGATACAAGAGTTTAACTATACAAGCGAAAAATGGAAACGGAAAAGGAAGTGTATTTTATCTAGGGATAATTACAAATGTTTTGACCTAACTTTTTTGACCCAACTTTATGATATTTTTACCCAACTTTTCTCCTAAATATTTACATTTAGATTTTATTTTTTGACCACACTCTTGACCACACTTTGACCTAAGTTTTGACCTAAGTTTGCAGGAAAACATAGGATAAAAGAGGTCAAAAAGCGCATAAACGCCTATTTGCGCTAATTCTATCCCGAAAAAAGAAGAATCCCGAAAAACCGCATCAGAATGCGATTTTTCGGGGTTCTGTTTTGGAGGCGCCAACCAGATTTGAACTGGTGAATAAAGGTTTTGCAGACCTCTGCCTTACCTCTTGGCTATGGCGCCAGCTATAAAATAAAAAATTGGAGCGGGTTACGAGGCTCGAACTCGCTACCTCCACCTTGGCAAGGTGGCGCTCTACCAGATGAGCTAAACCCGCATAAAAGTGGTGGCCCCGGTCGGAATCGAACCAACGACACGAGGATTTTCAGTCCTCTGCTCTACCAACTGAGCTACAGGGCCACATCCCTTTTTTTGGCGACCTGGATGGGGTTCGAACCCACGACCTC
>CALWNU010000012.1 GCA_944382905.1 uncultured Clostridia bacterium
CGAGAGGATCTATGAGGACAATGTTTCCGGCAAACTCTCCGATGACCGTTTCGCCAGAATGTCGAGGCGTTATGAGGAGGAGCAGAAGGAATTGGCGGAGAAAATCAAGGCGCTCCGCGCCGAGATCGACAAGCAGAACAGCCAGTCCATGACCACGGATATGTTCATCTCCCTGGTCCGCAAATACACCCGCGCCCGCAAGCTGACACCCCGGATGCTGAACGAGCTCATCGAGAAAATCGAAGTGTTCAACGCCGAGAAGGTAGACGGGATGTGGGAGCAGCGGCTCCGCATCCACTATAACTGCGTAGGGGTCATTGAGATCCCGGAGCTGATCCCGCTACCCGCCCCGGAGGTATCCGTAAATACAAGAAAGGGCGTAGTCGTCAACTACGCCCCATCCACCATCGCCGGATGAAAACAATAAAAAAACGAGTGTTCTTACAGCGTTTCAAATGCTATAAGAACACTCGCCATGGTGCGGCAGATGGGACTTGAACCCACACGCTCGCGCACACGCCCCTCAAACGTGCCTGTCTGCCGATTCCAGCACTGCCGCAAAAGTGATTCCAGAGGGGAAATGGCAACCATATGCTTTTGCCACGAGTGGTATTATACCATCTCGACGATGGAATGTCAATCCAAACCCCTAAAAACTGCTCTCCCCTTCAATCAGTACGGACAGGCGCTTTCTGCCGCGTAATTGCATAAAATGAACCAATGCTGAATCGGAAGGAGGGTTTCGTTATGGCATGCTGCTCGGAATGCAATAGCTGTTCTTGCATGGAAAACACGGCGAAGCAGTGGATGATCTGGATTGTGCTGATTCTTGCCGCGCTGTATTTCTACCGCTATACCATGTGTCAGTAACCCCAAGCCCGCAAAGGGCTTCCCCCCGGCAAATCCGGATGAAAAAAAGGCATAGCACTGGCTATGCCTTTTTTCATCCCGGTTTCTTCCGGGGCAAAACACAAAACAGATTTGGCGCCCGGGAGCGGCAAAAGTTCCTTTCCCAGGTTGCGTGTTTGGCCGGCCAAAACCGAACCAGCCTTTCCTATTCCTGTTGTCCGGACCGAACCAGATCCGCATATTTCCCGTTTTGGCGCATCAGCTGTTCATGATTTCCCTGCTCAATGATTTTCCCTTTTTCCAAGAAGAAAATACAGTCGCATGTTTGGATGGTGGACAAGCGGTGCGCAATAAAAATGGACGTCCGGTCTTTAGAGATTTTTGCAATAGAGGTCTGGATCATCTGCTCCGTTTCCGTATCGATGTGCGCAGTGGCCTCGTCCAACACCAAGATCGCCGGATTTCTGGCGATGGCTCTGGCAAACGACAACAGCTGCCTTTGGCCGGTGGAGAAATTCATCCCCGCCTCGGTCACCTCGCCTTTGAGCCCGCCGCACTCTTCTACAAATTCGTCGGCACAGGAAACCTCCAGCGCCTGATGGATCTGCGCCTCACTCAGATCGCTGTGGATGCTGATATTGTCCGCAATCGTACCCACAAAGAGGAACACATCCTGCAAAACCACCGAAATCCCGCCGCGCAGGGCTTTTAATTTCCACCGTTCCAGCGGCACGTCGTCAATCAGGATCGTCCCTTTTTGGGGAATGTAGTACCGGCCAATCAAATTGATGATCGTCGTCTTCCCAGCGCCGGTGCTCCCGACAAAGGCGACTTTCTCCCCGGGCTGCACCGTAAAGTTAACCCCTTTTAAAATCCAGTTGTCTGCGTCATACGCAAACCAAACGTCCCGAAACTCCACCTTGCCGACAATGGGCTGATCCCAGTCGCCGGCCAGCGGGTCTTCCTGGTTTTTTTCATCCAGCAGCGAGAAAATACGGTCCGCCGAGACCAGCGCAGACTGGATGGTCGTATAGGTTTCCGCCAGCTCATTGATGGGTTCAAAGAACTGTTTGACATAGTCAGTAAACGCGTATAAAACGCCCAGTTCCAGCACTGCGGTGCCACCAAAATCGCCGACAATCCGATGGTAACCAAACCAGATCAACAGCGCGATGATCATGGAGTTGACCACCTCCATCGCCGGACGTAGCATGCTGTGCAGCTTCAGCTGGATGATGGTGGTCTTCAGATACGATTCATTCAGCTGCCGGAATTCCTCCAGCTTGTTTTTCTGCCGGTTAAACGCCTGGATGATGCGCATACCTGCAATATTTTCTGCAAAAAATCCGTTGATCCGCCCAATGATCGCTTTCATCAGCTCAAAATTTCGTTTGAGCACCTTGCGGATCAGGATGGTGATCAGCGCGATCGCCGGGATACCGGTAAACGCCACCAACGCCAGCTGCCAGTCCATCTGCACCATCATAAAAATCAGGCTAATCAGCAGCAGAACGTCCTGGAACAGGGTTACCAGGATATCCGAGTAAAATTCGTCCAGCGTTTCCACATCGTTGGTCGCCCGGGTAATCAGGCGGCCGCTCCCGTATTTGTCCAGGGTGGTGATGGGCATGTGCAGTATGTGGTCCATGACGTCGGTGCGCAGTTTATGCAAAATCGACTGCCCAAACCGGGCCAGGGTGCGCCGCTGCGCCATGGTAAACCCGGCACTGAGCAAAACCACCAGGAAATAGGAAATCCCCAGCCCGGTAATCGAATAAAGCCCATGCTGCGGCAGGCCGCTGGTCAGGAAATCGTCGATAATGATCTTGACTAAGTAGGGCTTTACCAGTACGCCTAAATTGGATACCAAAACGCAAAAGAAAACGAAATACAAATACTTCCGATACGGCTTCATCATTTTTGCCAACCGCAAAATGCTGGAAGGATTGTGTTTACGCATCGCAGTCTCCCCCTTCCTCCTGCTGCCGGTACATGTGCGCGTACAAGCCGTCTTGCGCCATCAGCTGATCGTGGGTCCCCCGCTCCGCAATCTGCCCGTCTTTGATAAAGACGATCTCCTGTGCGTGGCGCACCACGCTCAAACGGTGGGAAACAATGACCGTGGTTCTTCCGTCATAGTAATCCGCCAGCCGGCCCAAAATCTGCTGTTCGGTGTGGTTATCCACCGCGCTGAGCGTATCGTCCAAAATCAAAAGCTGGGGATTGCGGATCAGCGCGCGGGCCAGCGCGATGCGCTGCTTCTGCCCGCCGGACAAATGGGTCCCACGTTCGCCCACCTGCGTATCATAACCATCCGGGAACCCGGCGATATCCGTATGTACGCTGGCAATGGTCGCCGCCCGGATCATCTGTTCGTCGGTAGCGCCCGGCTGATAAAACTTGATGTTGTCTCGAATCGAGGCCGAGAACAAAAACCCGTCCTGCGGGACAAATCCCGCCCGCTCCCGGACAGCCTTTGCCGGAATTTGCGTAATATCGGTTCCCCCGATATAAATGCTTTGCGGCGGTACGTCGTACATTTTTAACAGCAGGTGCATCAAGGTCGTTTTGCCGCTTCCCGTCGGGCCCACCACCCCCAGGGTTCCCCCCTTGGGCAGATGGATGGAAATGCCTTTCAGCGCGTCGTTTTCCGTTCCCGGGTACCGGAAGGTCAAATTCCGGATCTCTACGTCCCCGTCCACCGGCTCTTTTGCATCTTCCAGCTCTTCTTCCGGGATCCCCGGCTGTTCCAGGATGAGTTGCAGCCGCTTATAGGAGGCAAGGCCTCTTTGCAGCATATTGATAATCCGCCCCAACGACATAACCGGCTGCTGCACCAGCAATAGCGAACCGTTAAAAGTAACCAGCGCCCCTACCGTAAGGCTGCCGTCTAAGACCATATGTCCGCCGACCACCAGGCCGATGGCATAGCACAGGCCAAAGACCACCGAAATCGACGGCCAAATCAGCGAGGAAGTATCCGCCAGATTGACATTGGCGTCAAACATGGTTTTGCTGATGCCCGAAAATTCCTCCAGCCGCTCTTTTTCCTTGGCGAAACTTTTGACCACCTGCACGCCCATAATGGTCTCGTTCACCTCGCCGGACAGCTCGGAAAACAGCGCCTGCACCCGCCGGAACTTGCGCCGGACGATCCCGCCGAGCTTGACGATGATGAAAATGGCGACAGGCACCGGCAACATCGCCAAAAAGGTCAGCTTGGGGTCCACCTCCGTGACCATGCTGTATACCGCCATGACTGCGGTGGAAAGGCCGCTGACCGACATGGAAACCACCTGCCCGAAGGTCATGCGCACCGCGCCCACGTCGTTGACAGCATAGGCCATCAAATCCCCGGAACGCTGCTTGGACAGGTAAGAAACCGGCAGGTTTTCTAATTTCACAAACAGCTCTTCTCGCAAAAAGTTTTCCAGAAAACGGGAGTTGCCAATGATAAAATACCGCCAAATATAGCGGGTCACGAATACGCCTGCGGCGATGAGGATAATATAGCCGGCCTGGCGATATACCAGATTTTTGTCAATCAACGAAGCGTCCATGTCCATATAGTCGATGGCATGCCCCAGCGCGATGGGGGCCAGCGTCGTAATATAAGAACTGATCAGCAAAAACAAAAAGCCGGGGATATACCGCCACCCGTGCTTTTTTAAAAACCGTTTTAGCATACCTTCTCCTTTCCTGCATCCAACACAAACCAAATTGCATGTTCCGGCAAATGATTCCGCCCGGTTTTAGCGCGGCGCATGGGCCTGGCCCGCCGGATCTTCTTCACAGCACGATTCCAGCCCATTGACCAGCTTTTGCAAAATTCGTTCCAACTCTCCCTGCTCTTGCTGGGTCAGCACGCCGAACATCTGATCCGCCATTTCCCGGCGCGCTTTCACCATCTGCTGAGAAACCTTTTCCCCTTCTTTCGTCAACCGGATATTGATTTTCCGCCGGTCCGCTTCATTGACCTGCCGTTGTATCCAGCCGCTTTTCTGCATTTTATCCAGCAATTCGCTCAGCGACGCCGGGCGAATCCGGAGTTTTTCCGCCAAATCCTTTTGCCCTATGCCGTCCTCCTGACGCAGGATGGACAGGATCTTTCCCTGCCCATGGCGAGTACCCACCTTGTCATGTACGGTTTGATGATAGCGTCGCATGAGATTGAAACAATAGCGAAATAAATGCATCAACTCTTCGGTGGAGATTTCTGCCACTGGAGTCCCCCCTTTATTAGGCACCTAATCATTTACGTATATTTTACACCCATCCCCACTTTCTGTCAATCTAGTTAGGCACCCTAAAATTTTTCTTTTCCCATCTTTCCCGGAAAAAAAGAACAGCCGCAAGGAAAGCGGCTGTTCTTTTTTAGAGGATTTCTGCACCCTAAGGTTGTTGGTCGTCCTTGATCAGCTTGTACTCCATAGAATCCACCAGCGCTTTCCAGCTGGCCTCGATGATATCCGGGGAAGCGCCCACCGTCGTCCAGATATGCTTTCCGTCCGTACTTTCAATCAGCACCCGCACCGGCGCCGCCGTGGCATCTTCCGGCGCCATTACGCGCACCTTATAGTCGATCAGCCGCACCTGGGCCAGCGACGGGTAGAATACCTCCAGCGCCTTGCGCAGCGCGCAGTCCAGCGCATGGACCGGGCCGGTCCCTTCCGCCGCCGTGATTTCTTCCCGATCTCCGACCCGGATTTTGATCAAAGCCGACGCCAGCTGCCCGGTCTCCTCGGTGTTTTGCTCCCCGATAATCTTAAAATGCCGCAAGGTAAAATATTCTTTCATTTTCCCTAGCTCTTTGTAGATCAGCACATCTACGCTGGCCAGCGCCGTTTCGAACTGGTACCCTTGGTACTCCAGCGCTTTGATCTTCTCCATGATCCGTTCCGTCACCGGGGAAAATTTGGTCACCGACGGGTCAATACGCATAATTCGGTTTAATACCGCCGTCCGCCCCGCCATCTCCGATACCAGCAGGTTCCGCCGGTTTCCTACCGTCTCCGGGTCAACATGCTCAAAAGACTGCCGCAGCTTCTGGACACCATCCACATGCATTCCGCCTTTGTGGGAAAAGGCGCTCTTGCCCACATAAGGCAGCGACGGCGGGATCAGATAATTGGCAATTTCCGCGATATACCGCGCCGTATGGGTCAGTTCCGGCAGGCAACCCGCCGGAATGCACTGGTATTTCCTTTTCAGTTGCAGCGTGGGGATAATGGCAGAAAGATTGGCGTTGCCGCAGCGTTCCCCATAGCCCAAAAAAGTCCCCTGCACCTGCACGCAGCCGGCCTCCACCGCCATCAGGCTGGCCGCCACCGCGCAGTCCATGTCATTGTGGCAGTGGATCCCCAGCGGCGCAGCGCAGTCCCGCGCTACCTGCTCCACCACTGACGCAATCTCTTGCGGGAAGCTGCCTCCGTTGGTATCGCACAGCACGACCCGCTCCGCCCCCGCTTCCACCGCGGCCAAAATCGTCTGCATCGCATAGGCGGGGTGATGGCGGTACCCGTCGAAAAAATGTTCCGCGTCGAAAAAGACGTGTTTGCCCATCCGGGTAAAATACGATATGGTATCCCGGATCATCTCCAGATTTTCCGCCAAGGAGGTCTTCAGCACCTCGGTCACATGCAGATCCCAGCTCTTGCCGAAAACGGAGACAAATTCGGTCCCGGCCTCGGCCAGCGCCGCACAGCCCGCATCCTGTTCCGCCGCAATCCCAGGCCGCCGGGTAGCGCCGAACGCCACCAGCTTGGCGTGCTGAAACGGGGTTTGGGCGATGCGGCGGAACAGCTCCATGTCCTTGGGGTTCGACGCGGGATTGCCCGCCTCAATATAGCCGATCCCCACCCGGTCCAGCGCATAAGCGATCCGCAGCTTATCCTCCAAAGAATAAAAAATCCCTTCCGCCTGCGCGCCGTCCCGCAACGAAGAATCCAGTATTTCAATCTGCCGCATCCCGCGCCACCCTCTGTCGTCATTTTGTTTTATGATAGAAGATTCCCCTTTTTTTGTCAACAAACCGCTGCCGGAAATTTTCTTGCATAAACAGCCCGTTGCGCCAAAAACTATATTCACTTTGAAAAAGGGGAATCGAAATGGTGCATAAAAAGGAACTGCTTTTTGTTTTTTGCGTAGGCGCGGTAGGGTATTGCCTTCTGGAGGTGCTTTGGCGGGGGACGACCCACTGGACCATGGCGCTTGCCGGCGGGATTTGCTTTGCCGGGATCCATCTGACCAACATCTACGCCAGCGGCCTGTCGCTTTGGCGCAAATGCCTGGTAGGCGCCGCCCTCATTACCGTGGTGGAATTGTTTACCGGCATTGTGGTGAACCTGTGGCTTCACTGGCAGGTATGGGATTACAGTGGACAATGGCTCAATTTTTTCGGTCAGGTCTGCCCGCTTTTTTCTTTTTTCTGGCTGGCGCTGACCCTTCCCCTGCTTTTTTTCAGCAGCCGGATCAACCGGATCTTCTGGTCCTTTCCGTCCCACCAAAAGGCATCTCATCCAAAAAAGCCATAGGGATCGAATCCCTATGGCTTTTCCTTTCCTGCAAAAGGCTCAGTCTTCAAAAATCACATCGTCTGCATCGGATTCTTCTTTCCCCTGGTCCTGCATGGCGTAATACGGGTCGATGACATACTGCTTGATGACCGGATAAGCGTTAAAGGTAATGATAAACAGCGGCAGCGTCATGCCGATAAAGGGGAAAATGAACATGGACAGCGGGTAAAACAGAAACTCCAGCCACAAAAACCCGACGCCGAACAGCAAGCTGCAAAAATTGCGGACCAGGTTGAGGAAGGCAAACAAAAAGCAGTTTTTGAAAATATCCTTCAACTTCAAATCCACCGTGACGATCATGACGAAAACGTGGAAGGTCTCAAACAAGACCAGCAAAGTCATAATCAGCACCAGGACCCGGAAGACGAAATTAAAAATGCCAAGATCCACCTGCCCGCCGTAGAACTGATAGGCCGAATAACAGGCGAACAGCGCCAATGCATTGATCAAAAACGCGGCGGCAGCCTGTTTGTAATTGCGTTTAAACTGGTCGAAGAAATCCGACACCAAAAATACCGGGGTCTCAGTGGCGAAATTACGCAGCACATACACCGCCCCCGCGGTGGCCGGACCTGCCGTAAACGTCCCGACAAAAAAGAACGCCAGATAGGCCAGCACTGCATTGCGCTCGGTCAGCAGGGTTCCCGCCACCAGCGGCGGAATCCAAAACAGCAAATACAGCAAATTCAACTGGATCAGCTTCCAGAACTTGCGGAAAAACAGCTCGAAAAACAAGAAAAAGCGGCGCTTTTTCTGCTGATCTTTTTCTACGCCTGGGCCCGGTTTGGAATAGTTAAACATGTTTGAAATAAGTCCCATTGGATGAATCTCTCCTGATTTTTTCACATTGCGGAATCTCCGCTTTTTTTATGATACCACAAATTTTAAAAAAGTCATCTCTTTTTTGTGAACAGGAGCGCTCATCCCATCGCCGGGAACAGCCCGCTGCAAAAGAAGCTGCAGACGCCGTCTATCAAAGCGGCGCCGAATAAAAGCGCCGACAGCACCAAAAATTCCAGGCAGTACGGCCGCGCCGTCATCTGCGCGGACCCTTTCATGGCGCCGTACAGCCCGGCGGAAAACCGGAATGCGCTTTGCCCTGCCCGCAACAGCACCAGTACGGTCAAAATGCAGTTGGGCAGCAGCATCAACACCACATACCCCATCCCGTCCATGCCGTACAGACTGTAGACCCCGCCGGCGGTCAGCCCGTACCCCAATCCACGGAACAGCAAAATCAGGCAGATAAACGGCTGCCCCACCGCGCAGAACCCACTGAGAAAAATCGCCAAAAGAAATGCCGACGCCCCCAAAAAGGATTGAATCAGTGTCTGGGAAAACGCTTGCGTACCCCGTCCAGTAGCAAATCCATGGACAATCTGGCCGATGAAACCCTGCCAGCTGTCGCGGTTTGCGCGGATGAGGCAGGCGCCCAGCAGAATCCCAATAAAGAACAAAATGGTCAGCAATACAAAAATTTCATTTCGATACAGCAGCTTCCGGATACTCCTTTGCAGCCGCTGTGCCCTTCCCGCCCGTTTTACCAATGGATTCTCCTCCCTTTTCCGATTCCTGTCAGGCCTGCTTGTTCAAAAACAACATCGCTTGTTCCAAAGCAATATATGCCCGGCAAGTTGGAAAAAGACCGCAAAACGCCAAAAAGCCTTCGCAAAATACGAAGGCTTTTTGGCATCGAATCCAACAAATTCTAATCGGCCGCAGGTGGGAAAACCCCAATCCCCTTTATCCCCTTTCCTGACGGCACTTTTGTTCAGGCTTTTCGCCGCCCCCGGCGGTTGACGCCCAGCACCCCGCCGGTACAGCACGCCGCCAGCACAACGACCAGCCTGACCGCGTGGGAAGCGTCCAAGGAAAAATGCAGCGCCAAAAGCGAGATCCCGGTGAGGATTATATAATCCACAAAACCGGTCAGAAAGCCGCACAGCAGCCCCCGTTGGCCGCAAATCCGGGCGCTGATATAGCCGCCCAGAAACCCTCCAATCCCCATCGCGCCGATCGCCAACGGCACAATGGCGCCCTGGGGAATATCCTGCAAGGTGAGCAGCAGGGCAAACAACATCAACACGACGGCGGTCCCCAATAGGCTGACAACGGTGCCCAGCAGCACCGGCATAATCCATTTCCCCACCGGAGAGGACTCCCCTTTCGGCGAATGGTTGCGCATATTCATCACTCCCGACCAAGCTTGCTTTGTTTCAGCATATTCTGTTCGGGATCGATTTATGCGTACGTTCCCGCTCCATCGGCCATACCGTTCCTAGATTATTTCTTTTCCTCGGTGTCATGCTCCGTCAGGCAGGTCTCCACTGCTTTGCGGAGAATGCGGATTTTGCTTCTTTCATTCCCGGTTTCAATCACCAGCGTATCGTCTTTGATGCTGACGATAATCCCGATGATTCCGCCATAGGTTACCACTTCATCGCCAATCTGCAAATTCGAGCGCATCGCGGCTTCCTGTTTGGTTTTTTTGTTCTGCGGGCGGATCAGCATAAAATAAAAGACAACCAGAATCAATACCAAGGGCAGAAAAGACGCCAGCATCCCCGCGCCACTTGCAGTAGACTCCGTAGTGAGAAAAAGATTGAACATCGTGATGACTCCTCCAATTTTTCTTGTAGTTGTGTGTTCCTATCATAGCATGGATAAACGCTTTCCGCAAGGGAAATTCCTCCAGCTGCGGCGAAATTTTCCCGCTGCTGTTTTGCCTGCAGCCCCGCTGTTAAATTCGCCGCCCCAGTACAAGGCGCTGTTCCTCGTAAAAGGACTGGTACCTGCCCTGATCCAGTGCCTCCCGGATTTTTTCCATCAGGGTATTGTAAAAGTACAGGTTATGCTGGACTGCCAAACGCATGGCCAGCATCTCGTTGGCTTTGAACAGATGCCGCAGGTAAGCGCGGGAATGCCGCTGGCAGGTGGGGCAGTCGCACTGCTCGTCCACCGGAAGCAGATCCCGCTCATATTTGGCGTTCATGATATTGCGGATGCCCTGCCAGGTGAAAAGATGCCCATGCCGCGCGTTGCGCGAAGGCATGACGCAGTCGAATAAATCCACGCCGCGCCAAACCGCCTCTAAGATATTGACCGGCGTGCCGACCCCCATGAGGTACCGGGGCTTATCCGCCGGGGCAAAGGGTTCTACCGCCTCGATTATGCGGTACATCTCTTCCGTAGGTTCCCCGACTGCCAAACCGCCGATGGCCACGCCGTCCAGATCCATCCCCGCCAGTTCCCTCATATGCCGGATCCGCAAATCGTCAAATACGCAGCCTTGGTTAATGCCGAATAACATCTGGTGCGGATTGATGGTCCCCTCCTGCCGGTTTAACCGATCCAGTTCCGCCCGGCAGCGGTACAGCCAGCGGATGGTCCGATCCACCGAAGCTTCCGCATAAGCGCGCGGGGCCGGATTTTCCACGCATTCGTCAAAGGCCATGGCGATGGTGGATCCCAGATTGGACTGGATCCGCATACTTTCCTCCGGGCCCATGAAAATCTTTTTCCCGTCGATGTGGGAGGAAAAATAAACCCCTTCTTCCTTGATTTTGCGCAATTTTGCCAAAGAAAATACCTGGAACCCGCCGCTATCGGTCAAAATGGGGCCGTTCCAGCCCATAAACCGGTGCAGCCCGCCCAGGTCGTGGATCAACTGGTCGCCCGGCCGCAGATGCAGATGGTAGGTATTGCAAAGCTCCACCTGGCATTTTAACTGCGCCAGGTCGTAAGAAGAAATTCCGCCTTTGATCGCCCCCGCGGTCCCCACATTCATAAAGGCCGGCATCTGGATATCGCCATGCACGGTATGGAATACGCCCCGGCGGGCGTGTCCTTCCTTTTTGATCAACTGATACATATGCTTCCTCCTGCGCCCCCTTTCCCGCAAAAAGGGAGGCTTTGATGCAAATTCTTTTTTATTATATCTAATTTTCTTTTGCAGGACAACCTGCTCTGTCGGCGCAAAGCGATTTTCTTTTTCGCGCGCCAAAAAGCGGGGAAGGATTCCCCTCCCCCGCTTTATTCTTGGGTCGGCGCAGCGAACGCTTCCTGCACGGCGTCCCATTCCCATTCGTCGCAGCAGGCGGCAAAGGTATCTTTTCCCAAATACAGCAGTTGCCTGCCAGGATCCCCACTCAAAAAAACCTTTTGTACCAGATCCGCTGGCCATCCATTTCCTTCCAGAAGTGTCTTCCCCGTAACCTGCGTCTGGATGGCCGCCCCGGTCTGCCGGCGCAAGTCCCGGCAAAACCCCAGCAGCAAATCGATCTGTGCTTCCGGGACAAAAAAGCAGGCTTCATCTGGGTTGGACCCTGGAGGCGAGAAGAAGGCGACAACCTGCAGCGTACTGCCGGCAAGGCTGCTGATTAACGAAGGGAAAATCCGGTTTTCCGTCGGATCCCAGGCAATCCGGGCCAGCAAAAGGCCTTCGGTCTGCCGCAACGTCTTTTTTCCCATCAGGCATCACCTCCCGGCTCGGCAAGCGGGATCCCCAGGCGGGTCATTTCCTCTTTCAGCCGCTGCGCCACCGCCTCGGACGGCCCCACCAGCGGCAGGCGGCAAGGCCCTGCCTTCCACCCGGCCAAATTCATGGCCGCTTTCACCGGGATGGGATTGACCTGCGCAAACAGGGCGTCCATCAAGCCCAGCAGCCAAAGCTGCATTTCCCGGCACCCTGCCGCATCTTGTTTGAGCCCCTGCCGGCACAGATCCGCCATCGGCCCCGGCAGCAGATTGGAAATCACCGATACCACCCCTTTGCCGCCCATGGCAAGGATCGGCGCGGCAATATCATCGTTGCCGCTGTAGACCGGCAGGTCCTCCCCACAGGCCTCCATAATCCGGATCGCTTTCCCCATATCGCCGCTGGCTTCCTTGATCCCGGCAATCAGCGGATGCTTTGCCAGCGTGCGGCAGGTATCCAGGGAAATATCCATCCCTGTCCGGGACGGCACATTGTAGACGATCAGCGGCAGTCCCGCCGCTTCCGCAATGGTGGTAAAATGGCGCACCAGCCCCTCCTGGGTGGTTTTGTTGTAGTAAGGGGTGACGGACATCAGCGCGTCCGCGCCAATGGCGGCGGCCTCTTTGGAGGTAATCACCGAAAACGCCGTGTCGTTGCTGCCGCTTCCCGCAATCACCGGCACCCGCCCCGCCGCCTGCTCCACCACGCAGGCCAGTACCCGCAAATGCTCTTCCCGGCTGAGTGTGGCGCATTCCCCCGTGGTCCCGCAGGCAACCAGGGCATGGATCCCCTGCCCGATCTGCCATTCTACCAGCCGCTTCATCTCCGGCAGGTTCACCGATCCATCTGCGTGCATCGGCGTAATCAGCGCCGTTGCCGCGCCCAAAAAAACAGCTTGTTTCATTCAGATCAACCGCCTTTCCAACCAAAGTCAGATGTGGGTTCTCTGCCAAAACAAGCTGTAGAGTGCAAAAGCTCTTATGTACGCGAATCCAGGTAGCCTTTTGCCGCCAGCAGTTCCGCCATCAAAACAGCGCCGCCAGCCGCACCGCGCAGGGTGTTATGAGAAAGGCAGACAAACTTCACATCATACTGCGTATCTTCTCTTAAACGTCCTACGCAAACGGCCATCCCGTTTTCCACCATCCGGTCCAGCTTCGGCTGCGGCCGGTCGTCCTGCGCAAAGTAATGCAAAAACTGCTTCGGCGCGCTGGGCAGCCCGAGGATTTGCGGGGCGCCTTGGAAAGCCGCCCATTTTTCTTTGATCTGTTCCAGCGTGGGCTTTTTCGCAAAGCTGGCGAACACTGCCGCCATATGTCCGTCAGACACATTGACCCGCAGGCACTGGGTGGTAATCGACGGCGCCTTTGCCGGGATGATCCCGTCCGGCCCTACCGTTCCCCAGATTTTCAAAGGTTCCTGCTCGCTTTTTTCTTCCTCGCCAGAAATAAAAGGAATCACATTGTCGTCCATCTCCGGCCAGGTGGAGAAGGTTTTTCCCGCGCCGGAAATCGCCTGATAGGTGCAGGCAAGCACCTTGGTCACGCCAAACTCCTCCATCAGCGGATGCAAAGCCGGTACATAGCTTTGCAGCGAACAGTTGGATTTCACTGCGATAAAGCCGCGCTTGGTCCCCAGCCGTTTGCGCTGAATGTCGATGAGCGAAGCATGCCCGTCGTTGATTTCCGGGATGATCATGGGAACGTCCGGCGTGCCGCGGTGGGCGCTGTTGTTGGAAATCACCGGGCATTCCAGCTTGGCGTACGCTTCTTCCAACGCACGGGTCGCCGCTTTTTCCATGTTCACGGCGCAGAAAACAAAGTCTACCATCCCGGCGATCCGTTCCATGTCCGCCGTTGCGTCCAGCATAACCATGGACTTCGCCCATTCCGGGATGGGGCCAGCCATAGCCCAGCGGGATCCCACCGCCTCTTCATAGGTTTTGCCGGCAGAACGGGAAGACGCGGCCAATACCACCGGATGGAACCAGGGGTGCTGATCCAAAAGGCTGATAAACCGCTGTCCGACCATACCTGTGGCGCCAATGATGCCGACCTTATAATTTTTCATACTCCTACTCCTCTGCTTCCATATTGCTATCCTATTTGTCAACCGCCCAAAAGGTGACAAATAAGACGGGCTTTCCATCCTCTTCTTCCATCTCCTAACCGGATCTTTCCTTTGGTGCCGGCGGCAGAATGCAAAAACCGGTTGTATTGCGGGGGCAATTGCATTATAATGGCAGAAGGCCTTTGTGTTTGCAGGAAAAGAATCCTTTTCCGTCAGTTTTAGTTATCGTAACATCCCGAATCAATCTTTGTCAATGATTTTCCAATCTTTTATCGCATAGGGGAAGAAGAATATGAAAAAAAGTGATTTTTGGTACGATTTGCCCGAATCGCTCATTGCGCAAACGCCGGTGGAACCGCGGGACCATTCCCGCCTGATGCACCTGTCCAGACAGGACGGCAGCATTGCGCATCTGCATTTCTACGATCTGCTGGATCTGCTCCAGCCCGGCGACTGCTTAATTGTCAACGATTCCAGGGTGCTTCCTGCACGGTTGTACGGGTATAAGTCCACCGGCGCGCGCATTGAAATGCTTTTGTTGGAGCAAAAAGGGCCCGATACCTGGGAAGTACTGGTCAAGCCCGGCAAGAAAGCGCTGCCCGGTACCACGGTCCATTTTGGCGACGGGCTGCTGCAGGCCCAGATTCTCACCGTGCTGGACGGCGGGAACCGGCTGGTCCGCTTTTCTTACCAGGGAAATTTCTATGAGATCCTGGAACAGATCGGCCAGATGCCCCTGCCCCACTATATCACGGCAAAACTGGAAGACAAGGAGCGGTATCAGACGGTGTATTCCCACGAGCTGGGATCTGCCGCCGCGCCCACTGCCGGGCTGCATTTTACACGGGATATGATGAAACGGCTGGAGGAAAAGGGCGTCCGGATCGGCTATGTGACCCTGCATGTAGGCCTTGGCACCTTTCGCCCGGTGAAGGTGGATGAAATTACCGAACATAAAATGCATTCGGAACATTACCGCCTGCCGGAAGAAACCGCCCAGCTGATTCGCCAGACCAAGGAGTCCGGCGGGCGGGTGATCGCCGTGGGTACCACCAGCACCAGGACGCTGGAATCGGTGGCGACCAAATACGGCAGTGTGGTGGCAGACGAAGGGTATACGGATATCTTCATCTATCCCGGTTATTCTTTCCGGGTGCTGGACGGCCTGATTACCAATTTCCATCTGCCGGAAAGCACCTTGATCATGCTGGTCAGCGCCTTTGCCGGATATGAAAATACCATGCACGCCTATCAGACCGCTGTGCAGGAAAAATACCGGTTTTACAGCTTCGGCGACGCCATGCTGATTTTATAATCAGGCGGTCTATACCCAGAAACGGCAACATAGAAAACGAATGATGGCCACGGACAAAAAAATATCAAACAATCGCACTGGCATAAAAACAAACAAAGAGGCGCTGGAAATTCCAGTGCCTCTTTGTGGTTTCCATCCATTTTTCCAGATGCCCAGCGTTTATGCAGGACTTCTGCGATGTTTCTTCCTGTGCCGCCTGTAACAAGATCGGTCACTGCGAGAATAGAAAACGGTGTAAAATCGCCCTTTTTCTGGGCTATCGCGGCCTTTCAGGAGCGTTGGGAAGCCGTGTCGGTATTGCCTTTTAACCTGCGATAGTACCCATCCGCATAAAAAAGATAAACCACTCCTCCGATGAGATATGCAAGAGCAGTGAAAGCAAATCCGGTTGTCAAGCCAATGGATTCCTGCATAAAGCCCATGAGCAGGGAACCGATCCCGATTCCGATATCATAGGACAGCATATAAGTCAAATTGGCTACACCACGCTGGGGGCCAGGGGTTGTTCCGGTTACAAAAGATTGGAACAGTGGTTGCAGAATACCATATCCCAGCCCGAAAAAGAATCCTGCAATCAGCAAATGCGCCCCTGTTTCCAGAAAAGGAAACTAAGCATTGTAACAATCAGGACAACTAAGCTGGAATAGACCAAAAGGCGGTGTGTGCCGGCGTCGATTGCCTTTTGGGTCGACGGTTTGGAAGCCAGCATGCCAACCACCAGGCAAATATAAAAATAGGGAAGAAACGACGTTATATTTTTTTCCTGCGCCAAAATGGAAGAATAGGAAATCACCGCGCCATATGGAATCATGAGGAACATCATATTGAACATGAACGGGAGGGCGGGTCCATATATGGATTCTTTGACAGAAAACTTTTTTCGCTCCACCTTTGGATAGCGGATTCTACAGCAAGACACGCAAATCAGGGCGGCTACCGTAATCCCAAAAACGGTAAGGAAAGACGCCTTGCTGCTCATATTGCTCTGTACCTGAAGCCCCACATAGGGGCCAAGCGTCATCCCAATGGACACAGTGAAGGCGAACCGGCTTATTCCCTCGGTAATCTTCGCCACAGGCAGGACATCGCCAGCCAGCGTCATCGTCGCAGAACCACATACGGAATACACAACCCCCATGTACGAGCGAATGCCGATGAGCAAGCTGAAGACAGGAAATGCAATAAACGCGGGAAATGATAAGCAAAATAAGGCTAAAAACAGCAAATATACACGATAGCGATTGAAATTGTCCAACAAATACCCCGCCACCGGGCGGAACAGGACGGTGGCAATTGACATTGCCGTCAATACGATTCCCACTTTGGAACCGGTAATCCCAATCTCCTGACAATAAACAGGAATAATAGGAATAGACGCGTAAAATGCAGCCAATACCAACAGGTTGGTAATGAACAGAAGAATAAATCTCCTATTCCAAATTTTTTCCGTTTTTTCCATACTCATAGAACCCCTTACTGTTTACTCTTTCGTATATAGTGGCATTTGCCACCATCTAAATATACCACAGAAAGCGATTTCCGTCAATATTTCGTTGCAAATGCCACCAAATAAAGTTATAATGGTCTATGACACAAAGGAGGGGTACCGCATGGCAAATATGATGGACAGTCCGTTTAAATCGATTTCCATCTTATACAGGAAATCCCATATCTGGCTGAATGACAGCTGCACGCCATATGACCTGACGGCGGCACAGGCCGTTGTCATTTTGATGGTTTGTGATTTTGTTATCTTGACGCAAGACGATATTACAAAACGGCTTGGGCTGGATAAGAGCGTAATTGCAAAAACCGTCACAAAACTGGTAGAAAGAGGATTTCTGATTCGAACGACCAACCCAAAAGATAAACGGACTTATACGATTCAGCCAACGGAAAAAGCCTGGAAAGTATATCCATTTGTCAAAGAACAAATCGAAATCTGTTTTCGGAGGATGACCCAGCATATGACAGATACCGAACAGGCGGAATTCAAACGTCTTCTTCTATTGGCGGCTGAAACGACCATTGAACAGGATGATTAGGCCATTCGGGGAGAGGACCAACAAAACACTATCTGTTCCCCCGATCACGAGAAACTTGCTTGCCGCAGAAAGAAAAAGCCAGCGGGATTTTTCCCGCTGGCTTTTTTGCCTTGTGCGCCGTCGAAATGACGTTTTGGGACAGCCGAGCTAATGGCTGTCGATCACTTCTTCGTCTTCTATATCCTCTTCGTCCTCCTCCAGCCCATGGTCGCCGCCGGAACCGCCGACTTCTCCTTCTTCCGATTCCACCGACCCCAAATGCTGCACGCAGGTTCCCGGTATATTCGATTCCTTATACCAGCCGGTCTCCGTGTTGGGGCAAGCAGCGGTAGCAATTTCGCCGGAATCCGTACAATAGGTCATTTGCACCACTTTCCCGCTGGTGGGGAATTGCTTGACCTCCAGCCCTTCGTGGATATGCTGCATCACTTGCCGCCAGATAATGGGTGGCGGATAGCTGCTGTAGCGGATCTGGATATTCGAATCGTTGGCATAACCAAACCATACGCCGCCGACATAATACGGCGTCATCCCCATGAACCATTGGTCCACGTCGTTGCTGGTGGTACCGGTTTTGCCCGCTACCGGCATAGAACCGAATTTCGCGGTGCTGCCGGTCCCCAGCGCACCGGTGACGACGCGCTGCAACAGCTTGTTCATCACTTCCGCCGTATCTTCCGACAGGACGCGCTGCGGCGTGGGATTCTGTTCCAGGACGACATTTCCTTCGCTGTCATAAACCACCGAATAGCTGTACGGTTCATAATACAGGCCGCCGTTGTCAAAAATCTGATAAGCCGCCGTCATTTCCATCACGGTCACGCCTTGGGTCAAGGCGCCCAGTCCCAACGGCGCGCGGGCAACATCGTTGTTGGCGCCGGAGCCTACCAGCGTGGTAAAATGCAGCTGGTTAACCATGAAATCATACGATACCTGCGGGGTCAGCAGTTCCAAAACCCGAACCGCAACGGTATTGGTCGACCGGCGGATGGCATAATCCACCGTGACATCGCCCATATAGGTACCGTAATGGTTGATGGGCCAGTCGGAGGTGAATTCGCTGTTGGCATCCGCTTTTTCCACCGGGCTGTCGTCGAAAATCTTGGACCAGTAGATCATATCAAAATCCATTGCCGGCCCATAGACCGAAAGCGGCTTGATGGCAGATCCCGGCTGCCGGACGCCGCTGGTTGCCAGGTTGAGGATGCGGTCCCCTTCCTTTTCTCCCCTGCCGCCGGCAATCCCGACCAATTTCCCGTTGGGCTCCATGATTACCATGGCCGCGTCAGGCTGCTCTTCCACAAAGGTCCCCGTCTTCAGGTTATAGCCCCGGACCGTTGGGAAAATGGAATTTTCCGGATCCTGGTCGGCAAACACCACGTCCAGATAATCCTGGATATCCTTGTCCATGGTGGTGTAAATCCGGTATCCGCCTTTGAGGACCTTGTCCTCTGCCGTCTCATAGGTATAGCCGTATTTGCTCATCAGGTCCTGGATGACTTCTTCCAGGACGTAATCTTCAAAGTAGCTCAGGGTCGCCTTTTGGGTCGTGTCGGTGGAATTATCGTAGGTCACCACCTGGATCTGCTCCGCCATCGCCTGCTCGTATTCGGCCTGGGTGATATAGCCTTCCTCCAGCATCTGGCCTAAGATCCATTCCCGGCGTTCCCGGTTGTTTTCTTCGTGGTTAAACAGTTCCCGCTTGGACGGGTTCTGGGTAATGGCGATCAGCGCCGCGCTTTCCGCAATGCTCAGCTGGCTGACGTCCTTGCCAAAATACAGGTTGGCCGCCGCCTGCACCCCGTCGGTATTCCAGCCCAAGTGGATGGAATTGAGGTACGCTTCCATGATCTGCTCTTTGGAACAGGATTTTTCCAGGCTCAGCGCCCGGAAAATCTCTTTGATTTTCCGCTCTACGCTGAAATCATTTTCCCCGGTAATGTTTTTGATCAGCTGTTGGGTAATGGTGGACCCGCCCTGGGTTCCGCCCTTCAAAAAATGGGTCACCGTCGCGTAGATCGTCCGTTTCCAGTCCACGCCTTGATGTTCCAAAAACCGTTTGTCTTCCCCGGCGATGGCCGCCTGGATCAAATGTTCCGGAATATCCTCATAATCGACCCAAATCCGGTTTTCTTCTCCGTGCAGCCGGTTCAGCTCTACATATTCACCCGTGGACTTGTCCTGGACATACAATATGCTGGTATAGTTCATTTCCAGACTATTGAGGTCCAGATCCGATTCGTCATCCAAAAAGCCCACAATATATACGGTCATGATACACGCCACAATACAGCCGGTAATGACCATAATAAAAAACATTGTCGCCAGCGTTTTGAAGAATACGGCGCCCAGCTCTTTTGCCACGGCGCCGGCCGATTTCGGTCCGCCAGATTTCCGGATTCCCGGCTTTTTCTGGTTTTCAGGCATATGGTTGCGGGCATTGCCCATCTTGCAGTCCCTCCTTGTTGCGCGTTCGGCTAAGCCGAAAATCAGAGCGGTATGCCGCTGTGCAAACTCTACCGCAGACCTTCTGCGTCCAATGAGCGGCCAGCTTTAGGCGGCGCGCTCGAAACACATGGAATTATTATACCATACTCTGAACAGAAAATGTTAATAAATTACGAAAAGAAATTCGCCCGTTTTCATGGGAAATGAATACTTTTCCCTATTTTGCCCAAGATAATTCCAACTACTTCGTTTAAAGGCGGGGCGTTTATGAAAAAATTTTTCGGGTTTACTACCATGTCGGTCGCCGGCGCAATCCTCATTTCCGGGATCTTGCTGTCTTTGACGGGCAAGGATTTTTCCGCGCAAAGTCCGGTTAGCGATGTTTCCCATCCAGAGGCATCCGGCGTATACGAATATTGGCTGCGGGATTACAACGGGTACCTTGCCGTCTTCCAGTCCGGAGAGGCGGAACCGGAAATGATCTTCCAGGTTTTTACCCGGAATCTGCCCGCCTACGACCAGCAAGCGTTGCAAGACGGCATCGGCGTCCGGGATTACGAGGAGCTGGTCGCCCGGATCGAGGATTTCATCAGTTGATATCAGAAAAACCCTCGTTTTAACCAAATTGTAACGAACCGTAACTGAAACAGCGTTGTTTTGCCCTGTTTTTTTGCATATAATAAAAACAGAACAAGATTTCTCGTTTTGGTCGGTTCTCTCCAGCGACATGTTCGTTACTGATTAAAACGATTGTTTTCCAACATATTCTTCCATTGTATCATGGTATTTCCCCCCAAAACCCCGGCAATGCCGGGGTTTTTTCATGGATGGGCTTCATATCCTGTCTGCCAGCGGCATACCTTTAACAAACGGGGGGGATTGTATGCTGAGATGGTTGGAAACCGTAAACGAAACAATCGGCAGGATTGTATGGGGTCCGGCCACCCTTCTTTTGTTTTTGGGCGCCGGCGTCTGGTTCACTGTCGGGACCGGATGGTTCCAGATTGCCAGGATCCGGCTGATCCTGCGGCGGACCTTGGGCAGCCTGCGCAAAAACCGGGACCGAAACCGCGACGGCATTTCCCCGTTCCAGGCCATGTCCACGGCGCTGGCCGGGACCATGGGCGTGGGAAACATCACCGGAATCGCCATCGCCATGACCTTAGGCGGCGCCGGGGCGATCTTTTGGATGTGGGTCAGCGCCTTTTTCGGCATGATGACCAAATACGCCGAAGTGTTTTTGGCCGTCCGGTTCCGGCAAAAGGGCCCTTCCGGCTATTACGGCGGCCCCATGTATTATATGGAACAGGGGCTGGGATGCAGAACCCTTGCCGTTGTATTTTGCCTGTTGTGCGTCGCCTCCTCCCTGGGAGTGGGCAACATGACCCAGTCCAACGCCATTTCCCTGGCGGTTTCCGGGCTTTTCCCGGTTCCCGCCTGGGTCACCGGCCTGATCACAACCTTATGCATCGGCCTGGTCATTTTCGGCGGGATCCGGCGGATTGCCGCTGTCACCGAACGGATGATCCCGTTTTTATCCCTGGCCTACCTGCTGTGCGCCATCCTGGTTTTGATTTTGCGCGCTGAGCGGTTGCCAGGCGCGCTGCTTTCCATTGTCACATCCGCGTTGAACCTGCCTTCCGCCGCTGGTGGAATCGCCGGATACCATGTCTCCCAGGCGATTCGGTATGGGTTTGCAC
Source organism: uncultured Clostridia bacterium (assembly GCA_944382905.1). GTDB lineage: Bacteria > Bacillota > Clostridia > Oscillospirales > Ruminococcaceae > UBA3818. Next base: position 21,480 of record CALWNU010000012.1, read on the forward strand.
GGGGGATTTTTTCCAACGAGGCCGGGCTTGGTTCGGCGCCGATCGCCCATGCCGCTTCGGACGCGGCCCATCCGGTGGAACAGGGCATGTGGGGGATTTTCGAAGTCTTTGCCGACACCTTGGTCGTCTGCACCCTGACCGCGCTGGTGATCCTGACCTCCGGCGTGGCGGACGACGGGTTTTTCGGCGCGGAAATGACCGCCTGTGCCTTTTCGTCGGTGTTGGGCAGCTGGGGAGGCAAGATCATCTGCCTTTCCTTGATTTTTTTCGCAGTCGCCTCTATCCTCGGCTGGTCCTATTACGGGGAACAGAGCTTAAACTACCTGCTGCCCCGGCGGCCCAACGCCATTGGAGTGTACCGGGCAGTTTTCCTTGTTTGCTGCTTTATCGGGTCTGTCGCCCGGCTCGAGCTAATCTGGGGGATCGCGGATATTCTCAACGGCCTGATGGCCATCCCCAATTTGCTGGCTATCCTGCCTCTGAGCGGGCTTGTATTCCGCGCAACAAGGGAATATATCACCGCCCCGCTGGTGTTCCGCTTTAAAAAACGCCAGGGGCCCGAACCGGATCCCGAGGATCCCGTACCAACAAAAAAAGCGCGCCTGTAAGGCGCGCTTTTTTCTCTTTGGCTCTTTACTGCGGGCAGACGTTCACCGCTCTGGTCTTCCCGGTATTTTTCGGGTCGGCCTCGATATCAAAAGTAACCTTCTGTCCCTCGTTAAGGGTTTTAAACCCTTCGGTCATAATAGCGGAAAAATGAACGAATACGTCCTCTCCGCCTTCGTCGTTGGAAATAAATCCAAACCCTTTGTCTGCGTTAAACCATTTTACCGTACCGTGATGCATTCTTCGTACCTCCAAAAAAGATTATATTCCGGGCAAAAGAAAAACCCACATGTTTGTGTAAACCATCCGGCGAACAAATGACTTACACAAACATGTGAGTTCAATCGTGCTGTAGAATACAAAATAATTTTACCACAATTCCAACAGATTGTCAAGTGCCTGCGGATTCTGCGGCGCTACTTCTTTTTCCCCATCTGCCGGGATTTTTCCATACAGGCGTCCATTGCCGCAAACACGGCGCCGCGCAGCCCTTTTTGTTCCAGCTGTTCGATCCCCTCGATGGTGGTCCCACCAGGAGAACAAACCATGTCCTTGAGTGTGCCGGGGTGAATCCCCGTTTCCCGCACCATTTTTGCGGCGCCCAATACCGCCTGGGAAGCAAACCGGTACGCCTGCGCGCGGGGCATTCCCCCTTTGACCGCCGCGTCCGCCATCGCTTCGATAAACACATAGACAAATGCCGGCGAAGACCCGCTCACTGCGCCAACCGCATCGATGAGATGCTCCTCTAGGACTTCCGACTGCCCCAAAGCGGCGAAAAGCTCCCGGACTTCCTGCGTCTGCTCCGGCGTGATCCACCTGCCGGGGAATACCGCAGACATCCCCTCTCTCACCATGCACGGCGTATTCGGCATGACCCGCGCCAGATGGACCGGGCGGTCAAACCATTCGTCCATCTGCGCCAGGCTCACCCCGGCGGCCACCGAAACCACTACCGCGTCGTCCCGGATCCCGTCTTTTACCTGGCTGATGACCCCTTGGATCAGATGCGGTTTCACCGCCAGAATGAGAATATCCGATTGCTGGGCCACTTGTAAATTGTCCTCGGTAACGTGGATTCCGTATTCCTGCTGCAAGGAAGACAGATGGGTCATGGTAGGCGCGGCGGCCCAGACCTGATCTGGCCGGCATACGTTCGCCTGCAAAATACCGCGGATGATCGCTCCCGCCATATTCCCGGCGCCGAGAAATCCAATCGTTTTTTCCATGGGATTCCCTCCTGTTTGGCTCTTGCCCCATTTTTCCAAAAGCAAAAGAGGGGCGGCAAGGCCCCTCTTTTGTAGAAAGCTATGTAAAAACCCTTTTGCACTAGCCGAAATTAGTACTCCAGTTTCCACATATATCTTCTAACAGTCAGCGGATGTTTTCTCTCCTCAGACAGTTTCTGCGCGAATACGCGGATCGCATGAACGAGCAGCAGCGGGTTGAAGAACTCAACGACTTTGTCGTCGATGGTGTTGATGCCCAGCTCTTTTACGTCAACGATCATCAGTTTCTCCGCATACTGTTTCAGGAAGTCCAGCGCTCTCTGATCCAGCGGACGGGTACGGCCTTCGCTCATGAACACGATGAAAGGAGTCTCACGATCGGTGATCTCAAACGGGCCATGGAAGTATTCGCCGGAATGGATCGCAGAAGAGTTGATCCACTGCATCTCCATCAGCAGGCAGATCGCGAAGGAATAAGCAACGCTGTGTGCAGAGCCGGAACCCATGGTGTAGATGAGTTTCTCGTCTTTGTACTGTTTCGCCCATTTTTCCGCTCTGGGAGCGATGAACTTGGTGGCATTGCCAACGATTTTGTCAATTCTGTCAAAACCATTGTACATCTCGTCGTAGTTCTCGTAGCCTTCGGTCTGATTCAGGATCTCAACCGCCAGCTGCAGGGAGTAGCCCTGTCCGCTGTTCGCAGTAGAACCTTTTTCAGGAACCAGAACATAGTCGCCGTTCTGAGCCAGAGGAGATTCCGGTTTATTGGTGATGACGATAGAAGCAGCACCAGCTTTCTGAGCGATCTCAGCAGCTTTTACCGTTTCAGGGGTATTACCAGAAGCGGACTGGGTGATTACGATAGAGTTCGCGCCCAGGGATTTCGGAGTAGCATGGCAGAATTCGTTGGAGCTGTAGTGGTCTACTTTCAGCTCTTTGCTCTCGCTCTCCAGGAAATATTTACCCGGATGCAGGCCGGCGTAAGAACCGCCGCAAGCAACAAAGTATACGCTCTTGATGGTGCCTTTAGCTTTCAGGATTTCGGCAATAACGGATTTCGGACAACAAGCCATTGGAAATTCCTCCTTAAAAATAATAGGCAATTTCGTAGCGCATGACAAATGCGCTTATTCATAGGAACCAGGAAAACTACATAGTGATCCCATGGTTATCCTATAACGTCATATTATCATAACCATCTCCATTTGTAAACACAAAACGCAAAAATCGTGAATATGGTCAAAATTTCATAGACAGATGTGTGTATTTTTTCACGACGCTTTTGTCCTTACCAACTGAATCGGTACGTACCCCCGTCCAGATACACAATATTGTGGTGTACCGGGCGGTCCTGATCGTCGTATACCACCATCCGCATCAAAAACAGCGCGGCCCCTTTCGGAACCCCCAAAAGCTGCGCCTGCTCTGCCGTGGCATACACAATTTCCACGCTTCGCTCCGACCGAACAGGCACCAATCCCAGCTCCTCTTTCAGAATCGCATACACCGACCCGCTCAGGTTGTGGTGCAGCAAAAATTCGTATTGGGGATATGGGTAATAGGAATGCTCAATCAAAAACGGCACATCGTCCCGAAAACGCAGCCGCGTAATGTGAATCACCTTGTCCGCTTCGCTCACGCCCAACCGGCGGACGTCATGCTTATTCGCCTTCTCCACCATCACGGAAAGCACCTGGGATTTTGCTACCTGATGGTTGTCCTCGCAGGCTTCGGTAAAGCTTTTCAGGTTCACCAGCTCCCGCCTGGGCCTGGTCTGGTTGACAAAGGTGCCCTTCCCCTGGCTTTTCACCAGATATTTTTCCAGAATCAATTCCTGGATGGCGCGGCGGACGGTAATCCGGCTGACATTATATTGCTTCATCAGCTCCTGCTCGGTGGGAATCTGCTGCCCAGGAGCGTATTCACCGTTCACCACCGCGGCCCGCAGGATCTTCTTCAGTTGGAGGTATAAAGGCTCATTGTGGTCTTGCAGCAGTTCCATGATCATTCACCATCTTTCTATTTTTCAGCCAAAAAGCAGAAAATGCTATAATGTCATATCACATCATAGCATATTCGCCGCCAATTGTAAATCCAATTATTTGACCTTCGTCGCCAAAGCGCCGGAAAGGTCCCCCGGCATGGCAAACGCATCCAGTCCATGCTGGTCAAAATACTGCCAGAGACGGATACTCCAGACCTGCAGCACCGGCAGAAATTCTGCAAAATCCAGCAGGCCGTTTTTCACGCTGTGGATGGTCAGGCAGTCTTTGGTACAGCCAGGATCCCCCACCTGGGTAATTTGATAGGAAGGCGCCTGCTTTTCCTGCAAAAACTGGTGGATCCGCGCGAGTTTGGCGTGATCCATGCCAGCGCTGTCCAGCTGCAGCAACGCCGCTTCTTTGCGGGACAAAAGCAGATGTGGCCCGTGTAAGTATTCTTCCACTTCGAACGAATCCGCCGGCAGGAAGATGCTTTCCATCACCTTCAGCGCAATCTCCAGCGTCGTCCCGGTGGAATCGATATTGCTGATGAGGGAGAATGACCGGAACCGGCTCCAGTCTTCCACATTGGCGTCGCACCACTTGTGGGCCAGGGCCAGGTTTTCCGGCATGTGGCCGGCGATCTTGTCAAAATCTGCCATGATAGCCTCATAGTCTTTTGGAGCCAGCAAACCGTTGTCCACCCCGTATTCCAGACCGATCATGGCCATCATCATCGCTGTGGCCAGGACCCCTTTGGTCATCACGCTTGCGTTTTCCGCGCCACAGTGGATATCTACCGCAGCTGAAGATTCCTGCGCCAAGGGGGAATCCAGGTTCCCGGTCAGCCCTACCACAAACGCGCCTTTGGCTTTTAGCTGCTTGACCACGTCGATGGTGGCGGCGCTTTTGCCCGATTGGCTCGCGGCAATCAGCAGCGCCCGGTCAAACCGGCGGCTGCGGCACATCTGCTCGTACATGGCGGGAGACGCCACCAGCACCTCGGTCTGCAAGGCGGATTCCAGCAGCGGTTTGACCATCAGCCCCGCATTGTAGGAGCTGCCGATGCCGAACAGCAAAATCCGGTCGAAGGTTTTCCCTTTCACGCCTTTCAAAAACGCCTCGCAAAGCGCTTTGCGCTCCGCCAAAATCGACCGGGTCACCGGCACGTTTTCTTCCACATAGCCCAACACCCGTTGGATATATTCTGCATTTTTACCCATACGCTTTTCCTTTCTTTGCATCACACTGCGGAATTTGATCCTGAGGATGAGTATACCAGACGGCGCCGGCGGTTGGCAAGCCCGGATCCGGCGGCCCCGTTTTTTAATCCCGAAGCAGCAGTTCTACCGGGCAGTGATCGCTTCCCATGACCTCGCTGTGAATTTTCGCGTCTTCCAAAAACGATTCCAGTTTTTGGGATACCAAAAAATAATCGATCCGCCACCCCGCATTGTTTTCCCGCGCGTGGTACAGATAGCTCCACCAGGAATACGCCCCGGTGACTTCCGGATAAAAATAGCGGAAGCTGTCCAGATATCCCGCCTGCTGCAGCGCGGTCATTTTCTCCCGCTCCTGGGGAGTAAATCCCGCGTTGTTCTCATTGGTTTTGGGGTTTTTCAAATCAATCGGCTGGTGCGCCACATTCATATCCCCGCAGATAATCACCGGCTTTTTTTCTTCCAGCTGCCGGACATATTCCAAAAACGCATCCTCCCATTCCATCCGGTAGGACAGGCGCGTCAGCCCCCGCTGGGAATTGGGCGTATAAACGTTCACCAAATAAAACCGCTCGAATTCCGCCGCGATGACCCGTCCTTCCCCTGCATGGGCCGGCTGCGGCAATTCATACGCGACCGAAATCGGCTCCTGTTTGGTAAACATCGCCGTGCCGGAATACCCTTTCTTCTGGGCGCTGCACCAATACTGATAATACCCTTCTGTGGGCAAATCCAGTTGTCCCGGCTGCATTTTGGTCTCCTGTAAGCAGAAAACATCCGCGTCCGCCTGGTGGAAAAAATCCAAAAATCCTTTCCCCACGCAAGCGCGCAGGCCATTGACATTCCATGAAATCAGTTTCATTTTTCCCCTTCCTTTCCCCTGGCGCCCGGCTGGCAGGCAGGGCATTGCTGTTTGAAAAGGTGTTGCCTTTAGCCTACCATTCCCAATGGCCGGTGTCAACCGGCCGCTGGCATCCGGGCAAGGGAGGGAAAAATATTTTTGAATAATTATTGAAATTAAATGAAATTTATTGTATGATTATTCAAAATGAACAGGAGTGATTTTATGTTTTCCCATGCCATTGTCAAAAAGCCGTGCCCGGCCATGATCGACGGCATTACCACCGCCAATCTGGGCAAACCCGATTATGCCCTGGCGCTTCAGCAGCATCAAGATTATGTCGCCGCCTTACAAGCATGCGGCGTCGCAGTAACGCAACTGGAAGCGGACGAGGCGTTCCCCGATTCCTGTTTTGTGGAGGATACTGCCGTTGTGACCAAAAAATTTGCGCTGATTACCAATCCCGGTGCCCCTTCCCGCAAAGGGGAAATTCAGTCGATGATCCCGGTGCTCCAAACGTTCTATTCCGCGGATAAAATCGAATACATCCAGGCGCCCGGCACATTGGAAGGCGGCGACGTCATGATGGTCGGCGATCATTTTTACATCGGCCTGTCCCACCGCACCAACCAGGAAGGCGCGCAGCAATTCATCCGCATTTTGCAAAAATACGGCATGAGCGGCGAAATGGTTCCGCTGCATACCATTTTGCATCTCAAAACCGGGGTTTCCTATCAGGAAAACAACAACCTTTTGATCAGCGGGGAATTTTTGCAAAATCCAACCTTCTCACATTTCCATCAGATCCCTGTCGAGCCGGAAGAAGCATATGCCGCCAACTGCCTGTGGATCAATGGAAAAGTCCTGGTGCCGGCCGGATTCCCCCATACGCAAAAAGCAATCGAACAGCTGGGATACGAAGTGCTGGTCGTGGACACTTCCGAATACCGCAAGATTGACGGCGGCCTCAGCTGCCTTTCCCTTCGGTTTTAAAAAAGACCTGCGGTGAGCGCCGCAGGCCTTTTTTCTGTTTTTCCTATCTTACCGGACAACCGGCTGCCGGGCCTTTTTATCAAACAAAGACGCAGTGGCGCCGACCACCAATAATACCAGTCCCAACCGGGACAGGGGCTGCGCCATGGCCATAATGCTGGCCAACACCGAATAGTTGGCCACCGCCTGCACCCCCTGCACCGAATAGCCCACCGTGCTGATGGTATTCAGCGAAACCGGGATCCCAACCAAAAACGCCCCGCCCACCAGGATGGCGGCGATCTCCGGCGCTTTGGAAAATGGATTTTTTTCCTGGCTCCAGAGCAAAGCGCACAAAAGGACCTGCACCAGAACCACCACAAGGATCTGCACAATGTCCACAATGGGGTATAAATTTTGCTGGAAGATCTCGTTGTTCCCGTTAATCAGGACCTTCAAAGGCTGCTGCAACAGCAAAATCCCCGCTTGCGCCAGCCCATACAAAATCTGAATCAAAGCGGACAGCTTGATCAGCAGCCCTGCCGTCTTGTTGTACGAATTGGTTTCCATGTTAGTGCTCCCCCTTTTTTGTCGCTTCTACCGCCGTGCGGATTCTGCGGTAATCGATTTCTGTCGGCAGCGTGCAGTCGGCCCCCAGGATAAAGCGCCGCCCCTGCATCTGGTCCAATACCCGCTGGACTTCCGCCTGGATCTGCTGCTCGGAACCGTCGACTAAAACTCCCGCCCGGTCGTCCAGGCCGCCCAGAAGCACCCGGTCTGCAAACCATTTCTCCCCTTCCTGCAAAGACGGGTTCTGTTCATAGACCCCCCAGTTGATAACCGCGCCAGGATAATCCTGATACCGGGACAGGTTCAGCTGGTCCTTGCACAGGTGCAGCACATTGTAGGCGGAACGATCCGCCGCCTGTAAGATTTGCAGGTCATAGGGTTTGACATAGGTTTGGAATTCTTCTTCGGTAAACAGGTAGCGTTCCCCGCCCAGCGCGGCGTAGTAAATCCCGTCGGCGCCGGCTTCTAAGCAAGCGTCTGCCAGGATGGCAAGCCCGTCGGCGATCACCTTCCAGCCTTCGGCCACCGCCTGCGGGTTCTCCCGCAGGTGCGCCGCCAGCAGTCCGCTGCCGGTTTCATATCCTGCGGACCCGCCTCTGGCATGCCAGGCGGAGGCCACAATCCCATGGACTGTAGCCAGGGTCAGCCCTTCTCCGCCGGTCTTGTCCAAAATCCGTTGGATCAGCTCTACCTGATTGACGATGAAAGGGGAATCCCGGTGGAACGGCTTGAGCCGCTTCCAATCCGCAGCCGTCTGGATGGGAATATCACAAGGAACCAGGTTTTCATTCATGATTTTCTGGATATCGGTCCCCGTTTCCCGGAAAAAATCCAGGTGCGCTTTTACCGCCGCTTCTCCGGAAAAGCAATCCGGCGGAAAATGCAACCAGAATCCGGACGGGACGCGGTCGACAGGCTGCCCCTGAATGGCTGCAATTACCCGCTCTTTTTTGGTCATAAACACACGCTCCCTTTCTCCCCAGCGCCTGCGCCGGGTCTGTTTTGCCCCGCCTGCCGGCAAAAACGCAGGCGAGGTTCCATTGATGTTTCATCACATTTGATTTTATTGTACTATATGTTTTTGATCTTTTCAATCTTCTTCCAGTTCTGCCGGCGGCCCGCCGTCAAAATTTCAAAATTTTAGCCGTGTTAAACGCCTGCATTTCGGCCATACTACTATTGCAATCTGCAAAGGAGGTTTTTTGTTATGTCTGAATGCAAAGCCAACAAATCTATCGGTTGTACCGTACAGCAGTGTGTGCATCATTGCGGAAAAGAAAACTACTGTTCGCTCGACACCATCAAAATCGGCACCCATGAAGCCAACCCGACGATGAGCGAGTGCACGGATTGTGAATCCTTCCGCGTCAAGAACTCCTGCTGCTAGCGGGTTGCAAACAAAAAGCCATCCGATTTTCGGATGGCTTTTTTGTTTTCTTATCGGCACAGAGAGAGGATCACTTCGGCAAAAATCTTCGCGCTCATGACCAGCTGGTCGATGACGGCAAATTCGTCCGCGCCGTGCATGTGGTTATCCACTTCCGGATCCGCGCAGCCGAACGCCACCCCGTTTTTCAAATGATGGGTATAGGTCCCGCCGCCGATGGCGACGCATTTGCCTTTTTTGCCGGTATACTGCTCATAGCAGCGCAGCAGCGTCTGGATAAACGGGCTGTCCGCCGGGACATGATGGCCCGGATTCATCTTCCGGTTGCCCAACTGCATTCCCTGTTCGTTCATGGCTTTTTCCAGCACGTCGCGCATATTCTGCTCGTTGGCGCACAGGGGTACCCGGCTGTCAAACATCCCGCGCAGCCCCGTCAGGCTGTATTCAAACACGGAAAACGCGCAGGTCAGCGCGCCGGAAACTTCGTCTTCCATCTGGACGCCCGCCGCCTTCCCTGCCCAGTCGCCATGGGGGAAAATCCGCTGCACGGCGCACAATTTGCGGAACCCTTCCGAATCCGCCATGGGCAGCCGCGTCAGCAGCTCCACCATCGCCGTCACCGCATTGGCGCCCATTTCCGGCGTAGAAGCGTGGGCCGCCGTCCCCTGGGCGGACAGGAAGATCTTCCCGTCCTTTTCCTCTGCGTAAAAACGGACCCCGCTTTGCGCCTCAAACGCCCGGCAGGCGTCGTTTACCGTTTCCAGACGGATCCCTTCCAGCACGGCGTCGGCCCGGTCCGGAATCACGTTGCGGCGAAACCCGCCTTTGACGGACAGGATCCGCGGCAGCTGTTTGTCCTCTTCCCAGCTGGCGGTAAAATCGCTGCTGTAGCTCCCCTTTTCCACGTTGATCACCGGGAAATCCGCATCCGGAGAGAAAGTCGCCGGCGCTTCCGGTTCCTTTGCATAGTAATGCCGGATATCGCTGCTTCCGCTTTCCTCATCCGTCCCCAGAATCACCCGGCAGTTTTTGGAAAGCGGGATTCCCAGATCCTTTACCGCTTTGGCTGCCCAAAGGGCAGCCATGGCAGGCCCTTTGTCGTCCGCCGCTCCGCGGCCGTAAATCCTGCCCTGCGTCACCTTGGGAGAAAAGGGCGCGGTCACCGTCCAGTCGTCCCCCACCGGGACCACGTCCAGGTGAGCCAGGATATCCAGTCCCCGTTCCTGCTGGTTTACATCAAACGTCGCTACATAATGGTCGTAGTCAGTCACCTGCAGCCCCATCCGGCGGCCGATTTCCATAGCCGCTTCCAGCGCTTTGGCCGGCCCTTCTCCAAAAGGCATCCCCTCTTTGGGCTCCTGCCGGTCGCTGGGGATCCGGATCAAGGTGCAGATGTCTTCCACCATTTGGGCCTGGTGGGCGGCAAAATATTCTTCCAGCTGTTTTTGGTACATGGCAAACGTTCCTCCTTACAAGCTGCGGCTCACCGCCGTTTCTGCCTTCATTATAAAATTCCCCGCCGGGAAAGTCAAACCATGCGGGGAACCGTTTTTGTCTTGGTTTGCTACTCTTGCGCGGCTGGGGGTGTTTGGGCGGGGGCGACAAAGCTTTTGTTTTTCCAGGCGCCGCTTTTCCACCGCACCAGAAATACCAGCGCCCGGATGCATTCGTCGCAGGCCATGGCAATCCAAATCCCGGCCAGGCCCATCCCGGCCACCACGCCGATCAGATACCCGCCCAATACGGCAACCGTCCAGGCGGACAGGATCCCAAGCGTCACCGGGAAGCGGATATCCCCCGCCGCCTGCAAACACCGCACCATCACGATGTTGACGCTTCTGCCCCATTCCAGGAAAATTTCAATGAACATCACCGTCCTGCCCAGCTGGATGACCGCCGGATCATCCGTAAAGAGCCGGAAAATCGGCCCGCTGAAAACCGCCAGCAGGATTGCCACCGCGGTGGACGCCAGCATAGCCAACCGGCAGGTATACCACACCTGCCGGTTGGCATGGTGCAAATCCCCCGCGCCCACCAGGTACCCCACGATCACCTGGCTGGCCTGCCCGATCGCGGAGGAGAACAAATACGAGCACATGGCAAACATGCTGGCGTATACCTTGGTATTGATGGATACGGCGCCAAAGAGGTTGACAAAGGTCATGATAAATACCTGTGTCATGTTATACGACAGGGATTCTCCGCCGGACGGCAGGCCAATATGCAACAGCTGGCGCAGCAGGCCGGTTGGGAACGGGCGCAGATGGCGCAGGGAAAACCGGGCGCCCAGCTTGTGGGAAAACAGCCAGAACATGATCGCCAGCCCGGCGACCCGGCTGAGGTTGCTGGAAATCGCCGCGCCCACAACGCCCAGCGCCGGCAGCCCGAACATGCCGTTGATCAGCACCGCGTTGCCGCCTACATTCACCAAATTCACCACCACCGACACGACCATCGATTCCCGCATCATGGCATGGCTGCGGAAAAAGGCCGACAAGGTCAGCTGCATGGCCTGCAAAAACAGGCATCCACCGATGATGCTGATATACTGTTGGGATTCCGCCATCAGCTCTTCCGGCACGCGCATCCATTGGAAAATCGGACGGTTGCAGAACAAAAGCACCGCCCCGATGAGCAAGCTCAGCACCGTATTGGCCAGAAACGACACCGTATACAGCTGATGGACTTTTTCCTGGTCGTTGGCCCCCAGGTACTGGGAAATCAAAATCATGGCAGCCGTACTGACCACGCTGAACGTAATAATCAGCACGTTCAAAATCTGGTTGGCGTTGCCGATGGCGCCGACAGAAAGCTGAGAGTATTGACCAACCATAAATTGGTCGATGTTGCCCACCAGCATCTGCAGGATCAGCTCCACAAATACCGGCCAGGTCAGCTTGAGCAGATAAGACGGCTGGATCACAGTCTGTTTTTCTTTCATATCGTACCCTTCTCTTTTCTTTTCTGGGCTGCAAACCCACAGGTTGCATTTTTCGCAAGTTTTATTATCGTATTTGAAACCGGTTTGTCAATTCCCCGCCGGAAAAACCGGTATTTTGACGACAAAAACCTTTTTAGAGTTTTCAAATTTGAGCAGATCGGCGCATCGGACAACTGAATCCTCTTTGCGCCGGCAGAACAGATTTTTTTACAAAACCCCCTTGATTTTTTGCGGGAAATCATTTATAATAACATCCGTTGTCACACAAAACAAAAGAACGGATCTGGGGGCGTAGCTCAGTTGGTAGAGCGTTCGGTTCGCATCCGAGAGGTCATGAGTTCGAATCTCACCGTCTCCACCATATTAAGACGTCACTTTTGATAAAAAAGTGGCGAGGGGAAAATCCCTGTTTACAGGGGTTTTCCCCTTTTTTATGCCCATTTTCCGGCGCTGGGAGCGCATGTGAGCCGGTTCCTGTATATAGCTTTACGCCTTGCCTCTACACGGAATATCCCGTTTTGCACCCGATGCACCCGCGCCGGTGATAGTTTGCGATTTGCACCCGTCCCGCTTATGCCTTACAATTTTCCCCATTCTGCACCCTCACATAAAGCG
>CALWNU010000013.1 GCA_944382905.1 uncultured Clostridia bacterium
CTGTCCGATTTGGACGGGACGCTGCTGCAAAACGACGCGACCCTTTCCCCCTATGCGCGGGAACAGTTGAACCGGATGATGGAAAACGGCCTGTGCTTTTCCATTTCCAGCGCCAGAAGCACTGGGACGGTAACCGGCATCCTGGCGGGATTGCGCCTGAACGTACCCATCGCCTTATTCAACGGGGTGCTCTATTACGACTATGCGGCAGCGCGGTTTGTCCGCGTGCTGGATATCCCGCCGGAGGCTGCGATGCAGGTAGCCCAAACCATGGAAGCCCACGGGGTGGACAATACCATGTATGTTTTCCGCGAGCAGCAGCTGTTCGCCTGCTACACGCGGCTTGCCACGCCCTGGGACCGGCGGTTTGCGGAGGAACGGTCCCATTCTCCATTGAAAAAATGGGTGCAGGTGGAATCCCTGGCGCAAACCGCCGGGCAGCAGCGGGTGGTGTTCTTTTCCATGCATGGGGAAAAGCCGGTGATGGACCGGCTGTATGAAGCCATGCGGGCTATCCCGGGACTGAGCTTTTCTTATTATCTGGACACCTACGAACCGGTCTGGTACTTGGAAATCCAGGCGGAAGGGGCGGACAAGCGGCTTTCGGTGGAATTGCTACGGCAGATGTCCGGCGCCCAGCGGGTGGTGGCGTTTGGGGATAACCACAACGATCTGGCCATGGCGGATGCGGCGGACGTGTTTTGCGCTGTAGCCAACGCCACGGCGGACGTGCTGGCGAAAGCGGATCAGGTGATCCCGGCCAATACCCAGGACGGCGTCATCCAATACCTGCTGCAGCAGGAAGCGCAGGGCGGCTGGTGAAAAGGAAGCCCGCCGCGGTATTTGCAAAAAAAGAGAGAGCCCGGGGATTCCCGGGCCCTCTTTTTTGCAAATAGGCCGCCTGATTGTCTTTGCCGGGGGATGCCCCCGGTTATTTTTTCACCGGGAACATCTTGCCCAACACCACGACGGTGAGAATGATCGCCGCCACGGCGATAAAGATGCCCAGCATGCCATATCCCATCATGGGCAGGCTATCTAACAAAGCTTGTACGTCAAACATTGCAAAATCCTCCTTTTACAGCGCGTTGGAGACTAAGGTGATAATCAAACCGCCGGCGATTACCGAAGCAATCTGCCCAGATACATTGGCCGCCGCCGCATGCATCAGCAGGAAATTGCTGGGGTCTTCCGCCAGGCCCATTTTATGAACCACGCGGGAAGACATGGGGAACGCGGAGATCCCGGCCGCACCAATCATGGGGTTGATCTTCTTTTTGGAGAATAGGTTCAGGAACTTGGCAAACATAACGCCGCCTGCCGTGTCAAAGATAAACGCGATCAGGCCCAGCCCCATAATCATCAGCGTCTGCGGATTCAAAAAGGCCTGCCACTGCATTTTGGTGGAAACGGTCAGGCCCAGCAGCAGGGTGATCAGGTTGGCCAGTTCTTTCTGCGCCGACTGGGACAAGCTGCCCAGCACGCCGCATTCCCGGATCAGGTTGCCGAACATCAAAAAGCCCACCAGGGATACGGAACGGGGGGCGATGATCCCGGCGATCACAGTGATCAGGATGGGGAACAGGATCCGCACCGGTTTGGAAACGGCGGACGCCGCGTAATCCATCCGGATCTGCCGCTCTTTCTTGGTGGTGATCAGCTTGATCACTGCCGGCTGTACAATGGGCACCAGGGCCATGTAGGAGTAGGCGGCGACGATGATTGCGCCGATGTAGTTGGAGTTAAAATATTGAGATACGAAAATGGAGGTAGGGCCGTCTGCCGCGCCGATGATGGCCACGGAAGCGGCGTCTTCCAGCGAAAACCCGAGGAAACGCGCCAGGCTCAGGGTGAAGAAAATCCCGAACTGGGCCGCCGCGCCGAACAGCATCATTTTCGGGTTCGCCAGCAGGGGACCGAAATCGATCATCGCTCCGATGCCGATGAACAATAGCAGCGGAAACAGCTCGTTGGCGATCCCCGCGTTGAACAGCACGTCGATTGGGCCGTGTTCTACGCCGGTGGGATATTCCTGTGTTACCGCGCCGGACCAGGGCAGGTTGACCAAAATCGCGCCAAACCCCATGGGAAGCAGCAGGGTCGGTTCCATTTCCTTCTTGATTGCCAGCCAGATCAAAAGGCCGCCGATGATCCACATGACGACCATTTGCCATTGGATCTCGGTCACGTTGCTAAAAAGTTCCGCCATTGTCAAAAAACTCCTTTCTGCCAATCGGCAGCAAATTTCCCGCCGGCAGCCGGATCCCGACCAGCCAGGGCGCCGCAAAAAGGGAATTCGGCGGGGAACGGGCCCCGTTCGCTTGCAAAGCCGGAAAACAGCAAGAAAAAAGACTTTTATTGCCCCCACTCCCATGGGTTCAATAAAAGTCTTGCAATTTCATGTATCTGCGGAAAAATTTTCGGATTGTCGCAGGATACCACAGCCGTGCAGCTGCTTGCTACTCCCTTTTACTTCTTGCATTATAAAAAAATTACGGATAAATGTCAAGTTCCGATCCGGGAACGTCAGGATTTTTTTGTGTATTGTTCCAGCAGGGAAACCAGCTTTTCCACTTCTACGCTGTTGTCTTTTTGGTAGCGGACCTTATCCAGCAGCTTGCGCAATTCCCGGCGTTTGAGCACCGGCGCAGAGGCTTTGACATAGACTTCCGTTTTTTTGCGCGCGCCGGCAAACACCACCAAATGTTCCATCTGGATGTTGTACACATGGTTTTTGGCAAAGATCTGCCGCACCACGTCGATCCCCTTTTCCCCCAGAATCAGCGGGTTTGGAAAGTACGTTTTCCGATTTTGGCCGTCTACCCGGCTCCATTTTGCATCCCGCTCCTGCCCATAATAGGCGGCGCTTTCCCCCAGGGTAGTCACAAACGAGATCCCGTAAAAGCCGATGAGCACATCGTCAAAATGGGCGGTTTTGCCTTCGAACGCAAGATCCAGGTCGCTCAGCACCCGGAACTGCCGGATCCCGGCAAAGCGCTTTAAGATCCCGGTGACCTTCCGCCGGCACACTTTGGGATTGGTACTGCGCTTGATCAGCCATAAAATCAACAAAAAAGCCAGAGCGATTGCCGCCAGCGCTATCACCAGCATCATCTCATTTGACAAATTCCAATTCGGCAAGACGCATTCTCCTTTGTTCTAATCTTTTCCACCGGCCGGCTCGGCCAACCTCATCAGTATACCATGTTTTGCCGGGAAGCTCAAGGCTTAATACCCGAAGGATCCCTCCAGCGATTCATCTTTTTCGATCCATTCCTCCTGGACGCAAATCACCCGGAACTGCTCTTTGTCCTCCCGGACGATGACCGTGTCAATCCCGGCGTTGATGATCATCCGCTTGCACATGGCGCAGGAATTGGCGTTTTTGACGTATTCCCCGCTGGCGCATTCCCGCCCCACCAGATACAAGGTCGCGCCCAGCATGTCCGCCCGGGACGCGTGGATAATCGCGTTGGCTTCCGCGTGGACGGAACGGCACATCTCATAGCGTTCCCCCCGCGGGATTTGCAGTTTGTCCCGGGTACAAAAACCCAGGTCCGAACAGTTTGCCCGCCCCCGCGGCGCGCCGACATAGCCGGTGGAGATGATCTGGTCGTTTTTTACGATAATCGCGCCGTACAGCCGGCGCAGGCAGGTGCCCCGGGTCAGCACCGCTTCGGCAATATCCAGATAATAATTGATTTTATCTCTTCTGATCATGATGATCCCCTTCTCCGCTTGTGTTTTTTATACCCTTATCATAAAAGATTTTCTCGTGTTTTGCAATGTACATTTTGCAAATGCTGTGGTACAATAAAAATGGGAAAATAGGGAGGCGTCCGCCTGAGAGGATGCCAAAAGGAGGCCGGCTATGTCCCAACTGTCCAATATCAAAACCGTGCGGGAGATCCTGTCCCGCCATGGGTTTTCCTTTTCGAAAAAATTGGGGCAGAACTTTATCGTCAATCCATCGGTTTGCCCGCGGATTGCCGAGTTGGGCGGCGTGGGGCCGGATACCGGCGTGCTGGAGATCGGGCCCGGGGTAGGGGTCCTAACCTGGGAATTGGCTTCCCGCGCCAAAAAGGTGGTCGCCATCGAGCTGGACCAGCGGCTGCTGCCGGTTTTGGCCCAGACGCTGGAAGAATTCCACAATGTTTGCGTCATCCAGGGCGATGTGCTGCAAATCGACCTAGCCGACCTGATCCAGCGGGAATTTGCGGGGATGGAGGTCGTCATCTGCGCCAACTTGCCGTATTACATCACCTCTCCGATTCTGATGCGGCTGCTGGAATCCAAACTGCCGGTGCGGTCCATCACGGTGATGGTACAAAAAGAAGCGGCCGTCCGCATTTGCGCCCAGCCGGGCAGCAGGCAGGCCGGCGCGCTGAGCGCCGCGGTGCGCTATTATGCGCAGCCGCAGATTTTGTTCCAGGTCTCCCGGGGCAGCTTTTTGCCGGCGCCGGAAGTGGACTCGGCGGTGATCCGGCTGGATGTGCGGCAGCAGCCTGCGGTTTCGCCCCGGGACGAGGCGCTGTTTTTCCGGGTGATCCGGGCGGGTTTTTCCCAGCGGCGCAAAACCCTGCCCAACGCGCTGTCCGCCGGGCTGGGGATCGACAAAGCCCAAGCCGCCGCTGCGCTGGAGCGGGCAGGCGTCCCGGCAACGGCGCGGGCGGAGCAATTGACGCTGGAGGATTTCTGCCGGCTGACATCGCAAATTTTTGAAGAACTTTTTCACAAAAAAGTTTAAATCTGTCCGTCGGTTTTAGCATAATTTGTTCATATTTATCTGCTATGCTAAGAATACAGAGAAAAAAACAGGCCGGATCCTTTGCGGGAGGGGCCTGTCACAGGTCCCGGCGGGAGTGCCGGGAGGGGAGATTGCCATGGAAACGCTACGGCATTTCCAGCGGCGTTAGAAACGGAGGTATCTGCATATGAACCGTCTGACGTTATCCCAAGCGAATCAGCACCCCACCAGGCGGCATACTGTCGTCTGCGTCACCAACCAGTTCCACTGCGAGCGGTTGATCCGCGCAGGGCGGTTGATTGCACAGCTGTCTAAGACCGGGCTGCTGGTCATCAACGTTTCCAACCCGGATTTGAGCGAAACCGATGCAAAAGCGTTGGAATACCTGTTCCAGGTGTCGAAAGAAAACGGTGCGGAAATGACGGTGCTTTATTCCGACGAACCCATGCGTCAGCTCACCAAATTTATCAAAGAGGTCAAAGCTGTGAATATCGTTACCGGTATGGCGGCGCAGCAGAATTCCCCATTGCCGGAATTGTGGCGGAAGTTCACCAGTTCCCATTTCTTCACCGTACAAGAAGACGGATCCTTCGAAGAACGGGAGACGGAGGAACCCCATATTGCATGAAAAGAGCGGTAGCTGGTTTTTCAGCTGCCGCTTGTTTTTTCCAAAAACCGGGGCGGCGAAACGCATCCGGCAAAAAAGCGGCGTCCGGGAAATAACATTTTCCGGACGCCGCTTTCTATTAGGGGCAAACATAAGAAGAATATCAAAGAGAATCTTCCATCGGCAGAAAGGAAACGTCCATTCCGTCCAGCGCGGAAAGCTGGTGGCTGACCAGCAACACCAGCGTTTGCGGCGGAAGGGAACGAAGGATGTCACACAGCTGTTGGGCTGCCGCAGCGTCCAGGCCGTTGAACGGCTCGTCCAGCATCAGCACCCCGTCGGGCACGCCGGCCAAAAAGGCGATGCCACGCAAAAAGGCGACCCGCCGGCGCTGCCCGCCGGACAACTGACCCGGCCGCTTGGCCCCCTCTTGCGCCAGGCCGGCGGCGGCCAGCAGCCCTTGCACATACGAGTCGGGCTGGTCCGGCTGGGCTAGATGGATATTCTGGGCTGCGGAAATCCACGGCAGCAGCCGGTCTTCCTGGAAGACGAAGGCGATTTTCCGGCCGGACAGGCCTTCGATCTGCCCGCCGTCCGCGGGTTCCAGGCCGGAAAGAATGCGAAGCAAGGTGGTCTTGCCCCGGCCGGATACCCCGGTGATACATACGATGCCGTGATCTGGAATGGTCGCGGAAAAGTGATGCAATACCTGGTTTTCCCCATATGCCTTTTGCAGGTTGCGGATCTGGATCATGGTGTTTCCTCCTCCTGCGCGATGGAAAGCCGGGCGGTGACGACCCGCAGCAGCCACGCCGCCAGTTTTTCGAATAAGAGGCTCAATAGGATGATCACTGCGGTCCAACAGAACAAATCCGGGGTTTCCAGGTAAATTTTTGCGTTATACAGCGCTTTGCCGATGGAGTTTTTCGGCAAGCCCAGCACCTCTGCCGCAATGCCTGCTTTCCATCCGATGCCGATCCCCGTGCTGCAGGCGGCGGCAAAATATGGCAGAAGGCTGGGCAGGTACAGGTACCGCAGTTTCCGTCCCGGCGAAAAGCGGTATGCCCGGACCATCTCCAGCAGGCTTTGATCCACCGCGCCGATCCCCTCGTACAGGTTGGCCCAGACCATGGGCAGCACCATCAAAAAAGAGGCGAAGGTCGCAAGGCCGGTGGATTTGATCCAAATCAGGGCTAGGATAATAAATGACGCGACGGGCGTGGCCTTGATCACCTGCAATGCAGGGCGGAAAAAGGTGTAGAGGAACGAAAACCGGCTCATCAAGGCCGCCAGGCAGGTCCCCACAGCCAGGGCCAGCAGCACCCCCGCCATGATCCGCCCGCAGGAAGAAAAGACAGCCTGCCAAAAAACAGGCTGTCTTACCAGTTCCCACAGCCGGCGCAGCATCACCGGCGGGGACACGAGCAACAGCTCTTGCCCCACCCAGGAGGCGGCGGCTTGCCAGATCACAAGCCACAGCACCGCCACCAGCACGCCGCGCCCAAGGGTTTGCCCGATTCTATTTTTCGTAGTAGAATCCTTCATCCGGTACGGTTCCTCCAACAGACTGGGGGTTCGCAGCATACAATACGTTCAAAAAGCCTTCGGTTGCTTGTTTCATCTGCTCGCCTTCCCAGAAGACAATGTTGCATTCGGGGATGGCTTTGGCTGCTACCTCTTCGGCAATCACGTCAAATTTGCCGGACAGTGCGGCGGCTTCTTCCACATTGTTGTTGACATAATCCACCGAAGCGGCATACTCTTCCAAAAAGCGGTCCACGGCCTCTTTGTGTTCTTCCAAAAATTCCGTGCGGACGACCACGCATCCCATGGTCAGCTGGCTGCCGTCGGTCACGCATTTGTTCCACTCATCGGTCATGTCCAGCGCCACTTTGATCTGCTCGTCTTTTGCCAGCGCCTGGGTCACGAAAGGCTGGGGCAGCAGCGCGATGGTCGCTTCGCCGCTGATCATCAGCGGGAGGATTTCCGCGTGTTCAGATTTGTAGATGATGTTGACGTCCGTAGCGGGATCCAGCCCGTTTTGCTCCAGGATGTATTCCAGCGCGTATTGGGGGGTGGAAGCTTCGCCGGTGGCGTAAATGGTTTTGCCTTTCAGGTCGTCGATGGAAGTGATTTCCTCATTTTTGGTCACCAGGTACAGCACGCCCAGGGTGTTGAGCGCCAGCAGCTTGACGCCGCCTTCCGTTTTGTTATACAGCACGGAAGCCAGGTTGGTCGGAACAGCCGCGATATCCACTTCGCCGTTGATCAATTTGCCGGTGATTTCATCCGGCGCGCCAACCAGCGAAAAGTTGTAATTGTTGTTGGCAGAACCGGCTTCGTTGTTTTCCATGATCCGCAGCATCCCCAACGCGGTGGGGCCTTTCAGCGCCATGATGTTGATATCCGCCTTCTCCGCTTCCGGCACGGAAGATTCTTCCGCGACAGAATCCGTCGGCAGGCTGGAGGATTCCAACGCTTGGGAGGAATCCGCTTCGGAAGGCGCCGTCCCCGCGCATCCGGCCAAAGGCAGGAGCATCATCACGACTGCGAGGAGCAAAGACAGTGTTTTTGTCATTCTTTTCATACGTTTCTTCTCCTTTTTTTACCATTGAAAAGGGGAATCCCCCTTTTTTACTGTGGATGGGCGGACGATTCCCGCCATTCCAGAAGGCCGCCGGGGTCCAGAATCTCCAGCCGGGCGCCGCAGCGCCGGATATATCCCAGCGCGCTGAACCGCTCCAGCGCCCGGTATACCGTTGCGCGGCTGATCCCCAGCTCCCGGGCCAGCGCCGTGGGCGAACAGCGGATGGAAAATTCCCCGGACCGCCCCACGCATTGGTCTTGCAGGTACAGCGCCATCTTTTCTTCTGCGGAATTCTGGGTAAAGCTGTCGATTTTCCGGTTCAAAAAGGCGATGCGCTCGGACAAAAACCGAATGTAATTGCGCGCCGCGCCAAAATCCTCCTGGAAAATGCCGTCTAATTCCGTATCGCTAAGAAAAAGGACCAGGCATTTTGTTTTGGCGGTAATCTGGGTCACATATTCCTGCGCTTGGCGGAATACCGCCGCGGCGCCGAACATCATCGGCGGCTCAAACCGGTTGAGGATCACCGTCCGGCCTTCGGCGTTTTTTTCGGCCTGCGCTTTCCCCAGCAGGAAAATCCCCACCGCCCGTTTGAACCGGTGGGGGGAAAAGATCGCCTCCCCTGCGGAAAAAAGCGCCAGCTCCCCCCGTCCGGCCAGGACCCGCCGCAGGCGGGCGGCGTCAAACCCGTGGAACAGAAAACAGGAAAGCAAAGTGGGTTCGAATTTGCCAAGCGTTGGATCCGTTTTCACAAAATCCCTCATTTTTGTCTCAAATGATACAGTTTTCAGCGGGTTTATTGTACTACACCGCCTCTTATTTGTCAAGAAAAAAACGATCTTTCCCAAACGGGAAAAGAAACCGGCGAACCGGTTTTCAATCCGCTGGTTTTGTACTATACTAGAAACAGATGGGTGAGAGGAAGGCAGACGCACGGCAAAAAAGAAAACGGTTGGATCAGAACAGGGGGAAATCTATGAAATTGTATTTTTACGGTGCGGACAAAACCGTTACCGGCAGCTGCCATTGTCTGGAGGTGGCAGGCAAACGGATTTTGGTGGACTGCGGGCTGCAGCAGGGAGCGGGAGACAAGGACAACAGCACCCTGCCTTTTGCGCCGGGGTCGATTGATTTTGTGTTGGTGACCCACGCCCATATCGACCATTCGGGCCGGCTTCCTCTCCTGGTCAAACAAGGATATACCGGGCCGATCATCACCACCCGGCTGACGGCGCAGCTGCTGTCCATCATGCTGCGGGACAGCGCCCACATCCAGGAAAGCGACGCCGCCTGGGAGAACCAAAAAGGCCGCCGGGCGGGGCGGGATCTGGTGGAGCCGCTGTACACCCTGGCGGATGCGCAGGCGGCCATGGAACAGATCGTCACCTATGACTATGAGCAGGAATTCGACGTGTGCCCGGGCGTGCGCGCCTGTTTTTACGACGCCGGCCATCTGCTGGGTTCGGCGATGATTTCCATGACGCTGCGGGAAAACGGCGTGGAGAAAAAGATTGTCTTTTCCGGCGATATCGGCAATGTGGCCCATCCCATTATCCGGGACCCCACCTATTTGAAGACGGCGGACTATGTGGTCATGGAAACCACCTACGGCGACCGGGACCACCAGCCGGAACACGCCTATACGGAAGAGTTGGCCCAGATCATCGACGAGACCCTCAGCAAAGGCGGCAATGTGGTGATCCCCGCGTTTGCGGTGGGGCGGACCCAGGAGCTTTTGTATTATATCCGGGAAATGAAACAGAAAAAGATGGTCCCGCGGGTGCCGGATTTCCCCGTTTATGTGGACAGCCCCCTGGCCCGGGAAGCAACCCATATTTTCAGCGGCGACCTGCGCGGCTACACCGATGAGGAGACCACCGCCCTGGTGGAACAGGGGGTCAATATTCTGGCGTTCGACGGGCTGCGTCTGACCCAGACCACCGAGGAGTCCAAACTTTTAAACCAGGACCCCACGCCGAAGGTGATCCTTTCCGCCAGCGGGATGTGCGATGCCGGCAGAATCCGCCATCACCTCAAGCATAACCTTTGGCGGCCGGAATGCACGGTGGTCTTTGTGGGGTTCCAGGCGGTGGGCAGCCTGGGCCGGATTTTGACCGACGGCGCGGACCGGGTGAAGCTGTTCGGCGAGGAAATCGCCGTCCGGGCCAAGATCGTCCAGCTGCACGGCCTGTCCTCCCATGCGGACCGCACGGCGCTGCTGCGCTGGATCAACACCTATTCCCCCCGCCCCCAGCATGTGTTTTTGGTCCATGGGGAAGAACAGGTGGCGGTGGCATTCGGCGAAACCCTGCGGCAAGCGGGATTTTCCGCCCATGCGGCCGATTATACGGAGGTATATGACCTGGCGGCCAACGCGCTGGTGCAGGCCGGCGTGCCGTTTTTGGACAAGAAAAAAGCCGCAGGCAAGGATTCTTCGGTCTACCAGCGGCTATGGAACGCAGGCCAGCAGCTGTTGGAGGTCATCCGGCACAACCGGGGCGGCGCCAACAAGGATTTGGCCAAATTTGCCGACCAGATCAAAGCCCTGGCGGAAAAATGGGACCGGTAGGCCTTGCGAAACGCCGACAGCCCGTCCAACAAAACAGAAAAAACGCACCTGGCCCCCAGGCCAGGTGCGTTTTTGTTCTTTTTTCCGATTATAGCGTTTGCCGCCGCTGCCATCCTTCCCCCAGCAGGCGGTCCAAGGCGCGGGAGACTCGGGCCAGCGGGAATCCCACCACGTTGCAGTAATCCCCGTGAATCCCTTTGACGAACAGCCCGCCAGCGCCCTGGATCCCATAGGCCCCCGCTTTGTCAAACGGCTCGCCGGTGGCCAGATATTGCCGGATCTGGGTTTCACTCAACGGATAAAATTCCACTTCGGTACGCTGGACAAACGAAAGGGCCGCTTTGCCGCCGCGGCAAAAAACCACGCCGGTATAGACCAGGTGGGTCCTGCCGGACAGCTGCCGGAGCATGGCAGCCGCGTCAGCCGCGTCCCGGGGCTTGCCCAGGACCGTGTCCCCCAAGGCGACGATGGTATCGGCCCCGATGACCCAGTCCTTCGGGAACCGGCAGGAGACTGCCAGCGCCTTTTGCAGCGCCAGCTGACGGGGCAGTTCGTCGACTGCCCAAGCCGGGTCGCGCCGTTCTTCCACCTGGGAATCCACCACAGAAAAGCAAGGGGTAATCCGCTCCAGCAGCTCTTTCCGGCGCGGGGAATGCGATGCTAAAATCAATCCCATGGCAAATCCCCCTTACAACCGCGACGCCAGCCCTTTGTAGGCGAAAATGGCTACCAGCAGGCAGATGACCTGAGCGATGTTGATCCCCAGCTCAAACCCAAATGCCAGCCGGATCACCGAAAGATCCAGCAGCATCGGCTGATCTACGGCAATCCCAATGGTCTGCCCGTAGGAAAGCCAGTTCAGCCACGAGATGTTCCGGGTGGCGGCCGCCAGCAAGGAGCCGAACATCACGCCGGCCAACAGCAAAAACAACAAAATCAAATTTTTTTTCATCCGCACAGCCGCGTTCCTCCCTTATTGGTTCCCGGTGGAACCAAATCCGCCGTCCCCCCGGCAAGTATCGTCCAGCCGGTCGGTTTCCACAGCGTCCCAGCAGGGGGTAGCCAACACCACCAGCTGGGCGATCCGGTCCCCTGGCTGGACGGTATAAGGATCGGCGGAATGGTTATGCAGCCCCACCAGCAGTTCCCCGCGGTAGTCCGCATCAATGACCCCGACGCAGTTGCCCGGCACAATGCCGTGGCGGATCCCCAGCCCGCTGCGGGCAAAGACAAAGCCGCCGTACCCTTCCGGCAGCGCCATGGCAAGGCCGGTGGGAATGGTTGCTGTTTGACCGGGGGCGATGGTCACCGGCCCGGACAGGCAGGCGCACAAATCATAGCCGGCGCTGGAAGCCGTGGCGCGCCGCGGCAGCTGGGCCGCCGGGCAAAGCTTTTGAAACAGGACGGTCATAGACTTCCTCCCTTATTTGGTCAGGTGCCAGATACGCTGGGCGTATTCTTCCACCGCCCGGTCGGCGCAGAAAATCCCCGATCCGGCGATGTTCATCAGGCTCATACGGTGCCAGGTTTCCGGCTGGCGGTACAGCTGCTGGATTTTTTCCTGCGCCTGCACATAGGCGTGGAAATCCGCCAGCACCATATAGGGGTCGGTATTCTTCAAAGAATCCCCGATTTCCGGGAATTTATTGCCGCCGATGCCCTGATACAAAGTATCAATCAGGTCCCGGATCACCGGGTCGCTCTGGTAATATTCGCCGGGGGCATAGCCGCGCTGGCGCAAGGCGTTGACTTCTTCGGTCCGCATGCCGAAAATCAGGATATTCTCATCGCCCACCTGCTCATGGATTTCCACGTTGGCGCCGTCATAGGTGCCCAGGGTGATAGCGCCGCCCAGCATCAGTTTCATATTGCCGGTGCCGGACGCTTCGGTCCCGGCCAGGGAGATCTGCTCGGATACGTCGCAGGCAGGGGTCAAAATTTCCGACAGGGTGACCCGGTAATCTTCCAGGTAAACAATCCGCAGCTTTTGGCGCAGGACCGGGTCGTTTTCGATTTCCTTTTGCAGCACGCAAATCAGCCGGATAATCTGTTTGGCCAGATAGTACCCCGGCGCGGCCTTCGCCCCGAAAATAAAGGTGCGGGGGGTCAGGTCCATGGCGGGGTTTGCCCGCAGCTGCTTGATCAGATACAGGATATGCAGCGCGTTGAGCAGCTGCCGCTTGTATTCGTGCAGGCGTTTGACCTGGGCGTCAAAAATCGAATCCGGGTCCAGGGTGATGCCGTACTGCTTTTGGACGAACTGGGCAAAGGAAACTTTGTTTTCCCGTTTGACTTTGGCCAATTCTTCCAAGCTGGCCGGATCGTCCGCAAATGCCTTCAGCTGGGAAAGCTGGGAGAAATCCTTTAAAAACGCGTCGCCAATCCGGGCGGTGATGAATTTGGTCAGGCGGGGGTTGGCCTGCAGCAGCCACCGGCGGGAAGCGATCCCGTTGGTCACATTGGTGAATTTTTCCGGCCAGACCTGGTAAAACAGGTGGAACAGATCCTCCTGAATGATGCGGGAATGCAGCTTGGAGACGCCGTTGACGCTGTGGGAGCCTACCACGCACAGGTTCGCCATCCGGATCCCGCGATTTTGGACGATGGACATGGACGACACCGCGTAGGGCAGCTGCTGGTATTTCTGTTCCAGCTCCAAGCAGAACCGGCGGTTGATTTCACAAATGATCTGGTAAATGCGGGGCAGCAGGTTTTTAAACAGGTCTTCATTCCAGACCTCCAACGCCTCGGACATGACCGTATGGTTGGTATAGGCGAATACCCCCTGGGTCAGTTCCCATGCTTTTTCCCAGGAATAGCCGCACTCGTCCAGCAGGATCCGCATCAGCTCCGGGATGGCCAGGGTGGGATGGGTGTCGTTGATATGGATGGCGATTTTATCCGCCAGATTATCCAACGTCCCGTAGGTGGACATATGGCGGTTGATGATATCCCCCACCGACGCGGCCGCCAGGAAATATTGCTGGCGCAGGCGCAGCAGCTTGCCTTCCATATGGCTGTCATTGGGATACAGCACCTTGCTGATCACTTCGGTCATGGAATTTTGCCGCAGGGCGGACAAATAATCCCCGCGGTTAAACGAGTCCATGTCGATGCCCGGAGAAACGGCTTTCCACAGCCGCAGGTTGCTGACCCCCTGGCTTTGGTAGCCGGAAACCGGCATGTCGTACGGCACCGCTTTGACGGTGGTGTAATTTTTGTAGTTGATGTGGTGGTACCCGTAGTCCCAGAATTCCTCTACCTCGCCGCCAAAGTGGACGTCGATGGCCTGGTCCGGGTTGGGCACCAGCCAGATTTCGCCGCCGGGCAGCCAGTAATCCGGCAGCTCGGTCTGCCAGCCGTCGATGATTTTCTGTTTGAAAATCCCATATTCATATAAGATGCAGTATCCGGTGGCCGTGTAGTCCTGGGACGCCAGCCCATCCAGATAGCAGGCGGCCAGGCGGCCCAGACCGCCGTTGCCCAGGCCGGGATCCGGCTCATACTCATACAGGTTTTCCAGCTTGACGCCCATTTCCTCCAACGCGGCGCTGACCAAGCTGACAATTTCCAAATTATACAGGCTGTTTTTCAAAGAACGGCCCATCAGAAATTCCATCGAAAGATAGTACACTTCCTTATTCCCGTTGGAGTGGGTATAAGCGGAGAAGTTCTTTTGTTTTTCCATGAGGATATTGCGCACCAATAGCGCCGTCGCTTTATAAAACTGGTCATCCGATGCCTGCTGCGGTTCCACCGAGAACAGGAGCATCAGGTTTTTTTCAATGCCTTCTTTCAGCTCTGCTTTGGAAAAGCGATCCATACTCAATCCTCCTTACGATTTTGGGATCAACAGCTTCTTTTCCTGGATCACAACTCATGCATTTTTATTATACCGGGGGACGGGAAAAAACGCAACAAAGGGATATCCGTTTTTTATTTTTGCGCTCGGCGGACAAGGCTAGGCATGGCAATTTTCTCCAGCCATGCGGATTTGGCTTTGTTTTTTGCAAACCCCCTTTTCGAATCCGGCAGAACGTAGTATAATAATTTCATGACTGTTTGCCTTCCTGCGGGAGGGCAACAGGAAAACAGTCCGCGGGCATTCCCGCAGAAAGGCGGAACATCCATGAATGCGAACAGCCGGGTCAGAATCGAAGTTTGCGGCGCCAAATACAATATTTCCAGCAGCGAACCGGAGGAGTATGTCAAAGAATTGGGCGTGCAGCTCAATGCGCAGATTACGGAAATGATCGCGCAAAACAATTCCCTTTCGGTGACGGACGCGTTGGTGCTGTGCTTGTTAAGCTATATGGATCAGTACCGCAAGGCGGAGGAGAATACCGACCACATGCGCAGCCAGCTGACCGGGTACCTGGAGGACGCGGCCAAATACCGGATTGAGGCGGACGAGGCGAAACGGGAAATCGAGCGGCTGCGCCAGCAGCTGGAACAAGTAAAACAGGAGCTTGCGGATGCAAAACAGGCCAAAAAATAAGGACATGGAACTTTTGGCTCCTGCCGGCGGGCCGGAGCAGTTAACCGCGGCGGTGCTTTGCGGCGCCGACGCGGTTTATTTTGGTGCGGGCAATTTTAACGCAAGACGAAATGCGAAAAATTTTTCTTTGGACAGCCTGCGGGAAACGGTGGCGTTTTGCCATTTGCACGGGACGAAAGTGCATCTGACCGTGAATACGCTGGTATTTGACCGGGAGCTGGACGAAGCCATGGAAACCGTGCGCGCCGCCTGCCAGGCGGGGGTGGACGCCTTGATCGTCCAGGATTTGGGGCTGGTGCGGCTGATCCGCCAGGCGGCGCCCCAGATGCCGGTCCACGCTTCGACCCAGATGAGCTTGCACAATGCCGACGGCGTCCGGCTGCTGGAGGATTTTGGCTATACCCGCGCGGTGCTGGCCCGGGAAATGCGCGCGGAAGAAATCGAAACAGTCTGCCGCCAAACCGGTTTGGAAATCGAGGTATTTGTCCACGGGGCTCTTTGCATGTGCTTGTCCGGTCAGTGCTATTTCAGCGCGGTGGCCGGGGAACGATCTGGCAACCGGGGCTTATGCGCGCAACCGTGCCGGCTGCCGTTTTACGAAAAGGATCCTCGGCAATACGGCCTGTCCTTAAAGGATATGAGCTTGTTTTCCCACCTGGAGCGGCTGCGGCAGGCGGGGGTTTGTTCGCTGAAAATCGAAGGTCGGATGAAACGGCCAGAATATGTGGCGGCGGCGGTGACCGCCGGACGGGCCGCGTTGGCGGGGGAAAAACCGGATCTAGAAGGGCTAAAAGCCGTCTTTTCCCGCTCCGGGTTTACCGACGGGTATTTCACCGGCCGGATGGGCGCGGCTATGTTCGGGATCCGGCAAAAGGAAGATGTGACGGCGGCTTCTCCGGCGCTGTTCAAAGACTTGTCCCGCCTGTACGCCAAAGAGACCGGGCGGGTCGGCGTGACGGCGTTTGTCCGGATCCAGCCGGGGGAGCCGGTCCGGTTGGAATTGCGGGATGAGGACGGCCATGCCGCGGCGGCGCAGGGAGAAGCGCCCCAGCCGGCGGTATCCAAGCCCACCACAGAGGACATGGTGCGGCAACAGGCGGGAAAGCTGGGTGGAACGCCGTATCATCTGGACGGGGCGCAGATTGCGCTTGCGCCGGGACTGGCGGTGCCGGTTTCGGAACTCAACCGGCTGCGCCGGGAGGCAGTGCAGGCGCTGTCGGTCCAGCGGGAACAGCCGAAAGAAGTGCCGTTTTGTGCGGCCCCGGCCCAGTTGGAAAAGCCGGCGGCGCCCCGCCCGGGCGGGCCCCCGGCGCTGTGGGCGCGGCTTGCCCATCCTCGGCAGCTGGACCGCCGGCTGTGGCAAAAGGTCCAGCGGGTGATTCTTCCCCTGGACCAGCTGGTGTCGATGCCGGCCACCGGGATGGAAGAAAAGCTGGTGGCCCAGCTGCCGCCGCTGCTGTTCGACCAGGACAAGATGGAAGAACAGCTTGCCCGGTGCCGGGAAAAAGGGGTGCGCTATGCCATGACCGGCAACCTGGGAGGGATCCTCCCCATTCGGCGCGCCCAGATGGAAGCAATCGGCGATTTTGGGCTGAATTTGACCAATACCCAGTCTTTGCTCCGGGCAAAAGAGATGGGCCTTTGCGCAGCCACGCTGTCTATTGAGCTGCCTTTGGCAGATGCTGCCGCCCTGCCGGCAGTGTTGCCGCGGGGGATTTTCGCATACGGACGGATCCCCTTGATGACGGTGCGCAACTGCCCCGCCGCCGCGCAAAGCGGCTGCCGCGGCTGCCGCGGGTTCCGGGTGATGTACGACCGGCGGAAAAACCCGTTTGTGGTGGATTGCGGCGGCCATCGGGACGGCGGGCGCTACACCGGCGCCCAGGTGTACAATCATCTGCCGGTCTATTTGGCGGACCGGCTGCCGGCGTGCCAGGGGCTGGATTTTCTCACATTATATTTTACAGATGAATCTTCCGCCCAGGCGGCGGATATCTTAAAAGAGTACGAAAGCGGCGGCCGCCGGGACGGGATCACCCGCGGGCTGTATTTCCGCCGCGTCCGGTGATCAGATACGAGCGAATGGAGGGATGGCATAAGTGGATCCGTTTTTTCATGCGCAGAACCAAGAGTACCGCTCCCCGCTGGGGGCGGTGGCGGCGGGCACGCCGGTCTATTTTCGGATGGACCTGCCCAAAGATGGCAGCTATCGCCAGCCCCGGCTGATTGTCTGCCTTGCGGACCACTGGGACAGTCCGCAGGTGCTTGACATGCGGATGATTTGCGCCATGGCGCAGGAAAACCGGTTTGAGGCGGTCTTTACCCCCAAAGAGCCCGCCTTGCTGTTTTATTCGTTTTCCTGTACGCAAAACGGGGCGGAAGTCGGCTTGTTCAGCGATGAGGACGGCTATGCCGTCCGGCAGGGGGACCGCTGGTGGCAGCTGACGGTATATGATCCGGCTTACCAAACGCCGGCGTTTATCCAGGGCGGGCTGTATTATCAGATTTTCCCGGACCGGTTCTGCCGCAGCGGCCAGCCGAAAAAAGACGTCCCCCAGGACCGGGTGATGCATGAATCCTTTTCCGGATTGCCCCAGTTTCGCCCCGACGCCCAGGGGAAAATTTGGAACAACGACTATTTTGGCGGGGATCTGGCGGGGATCACCGAAAAAATCCCCTACCTCCAGAGCCTGGGCGTGACCTGCTTGTACCTCAATCCGATTTTTGAGGCGCATTCCAACCACCGCTACAATACGGCGGATTACCGGAAGATCGATCCGCTGCTGGGGACGGAAGAGGATTTCCGCACGCTGTGCGATACCGCCCATCAGGCGGGGATTTTTGTGATTTTGGACGGGGTGTTTTCCCATACAGGAAGCGACAGCGTCTACTTTAACAAAGAGGGACGCTACGGGTCCGGCGGGGCCTTCCGGGATCCGCAAAGCCCTTACCGCAGCTGGTACCAGTTCCAGCAGTACCCCCAGCAGTATCAAAGCTGGTGGGGTATCGACACCCTGCCCAACGTGCGGGAAGAAGAGCCTTCCTATCTGGAATTCATCTGCGGGGAAAACGGGGTGCTGGCCTATTGGATGGGGCTGGGCGCCGATGGGTTCCGGCTGGACGTGGCGGATGAGCTGCCGGATTTGTTTTTGGATGCGGTGCGCCGGCGGCTGAAAGCGTGCGGGGACAAATTGTTGATCGGCGAAGTGTGGGAAGACGCTTCCAACAAAGTGGCGTACAGCCAGCGGCGCCGGTACCTGCTGGGCGCCCAGCTCGACGGGGTGATGGACTATCCGCTGGGCAACGCCATTCTCAGCTTTGTGCGCAACGGCTCCGGCGAGGCGCTGGCCCGCACAATCTGGATGCTGCTGGAACATTACCCGCCCCAGACGGTGGCGGTGCTGATGAACGCGCTGTCCACCCACGATATTCCCCGGGCAATGACGGCGCTGGCAGGGGAAAGTTACCAAAACCAGGACCGGGAATGGCAGATGGCCCGTCATTTTCTGTCGCCGGAGGCGTATGCGCTGGGCAAACGGCGGCTGAAATTGGCGTCGTTGCTGCAATATTTTCTGCCGGGGGTGCCCTGCTTGTATTACGGCGACGAAGCGGGGATGACCGGATACCGGGACCCGTTTAACCGCTGCCCGTATCCCTGGGGGCAGGAAGACCAGGAGCTATTGGATTGGTTCCGCCAGATTGGCGCGCTGCGCCGCCAGTATGCGCCGGTACTGGCGCAGGGCAGGTATCAGCCCGTCCAGTGGGAGCAGGACCTGTTTTCCTTTTTCCGCCGCAGCGACGGCGGGACGCTTTTCGTCGCGGTGAACCGTGGGGAACACGCGGCCCAGCTGCTGCTGCCGGAAGAGGCGCAGCCGTTGTTAGGCCGGCTGGATGCAGGGATGCTCCCCGCCGGGGAAGGAATTGTGGCTGTAGTGGGGTAAACGCCAAAAAAGGGGGAAGCAAAATGCAGCAGCCGTATTGCCACGTAGTGCAGTACTATGAAACGGATCAGATGGGAGTGGCCCATCATTCCAATTATATCCGCTGGTTTGAGGAAGCGCGGGTGTTCTGGATGGATCAGATGGGCTTTGGCTATGATGAAATGGAACGAAGCGGAATCAGCAGCCCGGTGATCGAGGTGCAGTGCCGGTACCGGTCCAGCGCCCGGTTCCACGAAAAGGTGTGCATCGACGCCAGCATCCAGCGGTTTACCGGCACACGGATGACGATTTCCTACCGGGTGACCGATGAAAAGACCGGGGCGCTGCGGGCCGAGGGGGAAAGCAGCCATTGCTTTGTCAATCGCGCGGGCCGGCCCATTTCGTTGAAGAAGGAACAGCCGGATGTGTTTGCCCTGTTCCAAGCCCAAGCGCAGTCCGCCGGGGCCATGGAACGGTAGCGCCGCCGGAGAACAAAGAAAAACTGCCGTTTTTCGATGTGAAAACGGCAGTTTTTCGTAAAACAGGGCCCGTTCGCCGGCGCTATTTTTGATGCAGCGCCTGATGCTCCTTTTCCAGTTCTTCCAGCAAAGCGGCAAACGGCCATTTTTGGTTATGGGCGGTCAGGATGGCTTTGAGCCGAATTGGGACGTGGTTTTCCCGCAGCTGATCTAAAAAACGGCCAACCATTTTTTGCTCCATGCCGCAAAAGACAATGGCGTCGCCGGCGGGAATGGGACCGGTCCAGGGTTCCCCCTGCGAAAAGCCGGCATATCCCGCCAGCAGGCCCAGCGGATCGCCGGCGCGCTGGGCTGGGACCGATTCTAGCAGGATGTTCTGTTCCCGGCAAAGCTTGGCCAGGATGTTTGCCGCGTCCCCGTCTGGGGCAATGCCCCAGGTGAGCAGTTTGGGCGCAGGCAATGCCCGCAAATGTGATTTCATAGCGTTTGTTCTCCCCTCATTTTCATAGATGCCTGAACGGCGTCGATTTCTTCCCGGGTGGCCAACCGGCCGGCAAACGCGGTGGCGCTTCCCGCGGCGACTCCAAGATGAAAAGCGGCGAACCAGCCAAGCCCAAGCGCCCGGCCTGCTAAAAACCCCGCCAACAGGCTGTCCCCGGCTCCTGTAGTGCCCCGCACCTTGCCTTGGGGGGCACGAAGGAGGAAAAATTCCCCTTCCTGGGTCAACAGGGCGGCGCCATCCCCTCCCAAAGAAAGCAGAACGTTCTGGGCGCCCATCGCCTGGATGCGCAAAGCGGCCTGCCGCGCAAAGTCCGGTTCCGTTCCCGTCATTCCCAGCAGCGCGGCGGCCTCCTGGCGGTTTGGCTTGACCAGGCAAGGGCGCCCGGCCAGGCTAAGGCGCAGCAGTTCGCCGTCGGCATCCACCGCGGTAA
Source organism: uncultured Clostridia bacterium (assembly GCA_944382905.1). Taxonomy (GTDB): domain Bacteria; phylum Bacillota; class Clostridia; order Oscillospirales; family Ruminococcaceae; genus UBA3818. The sequence continues at coordinate 20,340 of CALWNU010000013.1, forward strand.
ATATGCCGCGGCCCTGCAGCCGGGTTAGGATGTCATGGATGACCGTAGGGGGGATACCTGGCGGCACGCTGCCGCCGAAGGAAAGCACGTCCCCGCTTTGCAGCCGCTCCAGCTGGGCCAGCAGCTTTTTGCAATCTTCCGGCCCGACCAAGGGACCCGGCGTGTTCAGCTCGGTTTCCTGCCCGGCGCGGATTTTCATGTTGATGCGGGTTTCCCCGTCGATTTCTACCAGCTGTTCCTGGACGCCGTGCTGCTGCAGCAGGCGCCGAAGTTTTTGGCCGGTGTACCCGCCGGCAAACCCAAGCGCGCAGTTGGGAATCCCCAGCGCCGTGAGAATCACCGATTGGCTGATTCCCTTTCCGCCGAAGGCCATCCGGGCGGCGGGGATCCGGTTGACCTGCCCCAGGTGCAGGGCGGGAGCTTCCAAGATATGGTCCAGCGAGGGGTTTAAGGTAACCGTATAAATCAAAGAGGAACCCTCCTTTTCTTTGGGATTATTGTAGCTGTTTTTGGGCCAAAAGTCAAAAAGGGGGAAGGGATGCCGGGCGGGGGAATTCTTAGCGGCATTTTAGCTAGGAAATCGAGCGAATTATTGTATAATGAGCGATGGGGAGGAGGATTGGATTGAAAAGAAAGCTGGCTGCCCGGCTGTTGCCGGACCGGCGTAGTTTTACCAAAGATGCGGCGAAAACGCTGTTGATCTTTTTGAGCATTACGGCGGTAAACTTTTTTATGGTCCAGACCGCTGGGGATACCCAGAATGTTTCGGAACTCTATTTATTATCGGTCCTTTTGATCTCGCTAAACACCACGGGATATTTTTGGGGACTGCTGGGTGCAGTCGCCGGCGTGGTGGGCACCAACTATTTGTTTACCTACCCGTATTATGCGGTGAATTTTTCCATCCAAGGCTATCCGGTCACCTTTTTGTGCATGCTGATGGTAGCGGGGATCTCCTGCACTTTGGCGGCGGGGATCAAGGAACAGCGTAACCTCTCGCAGGAACGGGAGGAAAATACCCAGCAGCTCAACCGGGTTGCCCAGCAGCTGCTGGGGGCCCAAAGCGCCCAGCAGATCGGCGCGCTGGCGGCTCAGTGCCTTGCCCAGTCGCTGCAGGCCCCGGCCTGTTTTTATTTGTCGGCGGACATGTCGGTCCCGTTTGCATTCGGACAGGTGGAGGGCCTATCCTTCAAGCAGGACCAGGAAGCGGTACGCACCGTGTTTGCCTGCAACCGGCCGGCGGGCCGGGGGAGCGATCTGTGCGCCGGGTGCGGATATCGTTATTTCCCAGTCTTTTCCGGCCAGCAGGTGCTGGCGGTGGCGGGGATTCGGACCGAAGAGCCGCTGAGCGAAGAGAATCAGGAATTTTTTCAGCTGCTTTTGTCTCAGTTTGCCATGGCGCTGGAACGGCAGCGGCTGGCGGACGAACGGCAGCGGCTGGCAGTGGAAAAGCAAAAAGAACAGATGCGGGGCAACCTGCTGCGGGCCATTTCCCACGATTTGCGCACGCCTTTGACCGGGATTCTGGGTGCGAGTTCGGCGATTTTGGAAAATGGGCAGCGCATTTCCCCGCAGGCGCAGCAACGCCTGATCCAGGACGTCCGGGAGGATGCGGATTGGCTGCTGCGGATGGTGGAAAACGTGCTTTCCGTCACACGCATCGGGGAAGGGGCGCCCGGCCTGCGCAAGGTGCCGGAACCGGTGGAAGAGGTGATGGCCCAGGCGGTGAACCGCTGCCGCAAACGGCTGCAAGGCCTGTCGCTGACCGTGCGGGTGCCGGACGAGTTTGTCATGGCGCCGATGGATGGCACCCTGATCGAGCAGGTGCTGATTAACCTGATTGAAAACGCTTATACCTATGGCAAGTCGCCGCAGCCGGTGGAGGCCACCGTCTGCGTCAAAGGAAAGGACGTTCAGTTTGTGATCCGGGATCACGGCCCGGGGATTGCCCCGGCCATGCTGCCGGTGATTTTCGAAGGGTTTGTCGGCCGGGACGGGCAAAGCGCCGATACCGGCCGGGGGCTGGGGATCGGGCTGTCCATCTGCCGTTCGATCATCACGGCCCACGGCGGAACGATCCGGGCGGAAAATATGCCCGACGGCGGCGCCTGTTTTACCTTTACTTTACCATTAGAGGAGGAAGCGTCGGATGGCTGATTACCAGATTCTCATTGTGGAAGACGAGGAAGCCATTGCCCATGTGATGGAATCCATCCTCCTGGCAAACCACTACATACCGGTCACGGCAAAAACCGGCGGCCAGGCGCTGGAGATGATGCAGGCGCATCATCCGGATCTGGTCTTGCTGGATTTGGGCCTGCCGGATATGGACGGCATCGAGGTGCTGCGCCAGTTCCGCAAACAAGGGCAGGTGCCTGTGCTGGTGGTTTCCGCCAGGGATCAGGAAAGACAAAAGGTGGAGGCCCTGGATCTGGGGGCCAACGATTATATTACCAAACCGTTTGGTTCTTCGGAACTGCTTGCCCGGATCCGGGTAGCATTGCGCCAGCGGGCGGCGGCTCTTGCCATGGGCGGCGCCGGACAGCCGGAACGCTATGCCGCCGGCGGGCTGACGGTGGATTTTGACAAGCGGCAGGTCAAGGTGGACGGCAAAGAGGTCCATTTGACCCAAATCGAGTATAAAATTGTGGAATTCCTCGCACGGCAGCCGGGCCGGGTGTTGACCTACGACGCGATTATGGTGCATGTGTGGGGACCATTTTTGACCGACGACAATAAGATCCTAAGGGTCAATATGGCAAATATCCGCAGGAAGCTGGAGAAAAACCCAGCGGAACCACAGTATATTCAGACGGAAATGGGCGTCGGGTACCGGATGGCGGAGGAGGACAGCTGACCGGCCGGCCTGTTTTGAAAAAACGCCCGCCCCGGCGCAACAGGGGTGAAACTGTTTCGAGGAGGAATTTTGTTTGGATACCATAGGTCCCCAAATTCTGTTGCAGGTGGTTTTGATCGCATTAAACGCCTTTTTTGCCGCGACGGAAATCGCTGTGATTTCTTTAAACGCCGGCAAGCTGCGGAAGATGATGGAAGAAGGCGACAAAAAAGCCGGCAAAATGCTGAAACTGGTGGAGGAACCGTCGGGCTTTTTGTCCACTATCCAGATCGGCATTACGCTGGCGGGATTTTTGGGAAGCGCCTTTGCAGCGGAAAACTTTTCTGACCCGCTGGTTTCCTGGATCACCCAGGACCTGGGCTTTACCGCCATATCGCAAAACGCACTGGATACGCTGGCGGTCATCCTGATCACGATTATTCTGTCTTATTTTACCCTGATTTTCGGCGAGCTGGTCCCGAAGCGGATTGCCATGCAAAAACCCATGGCGGTGGCAAAAATTGCCTGCGGGGTCATCCGCGCCATTGCGGCGGTGATGCGGCCGGTGATCTGGTTTTTGTCCGCATCCACCAATGGCGTCCTGCGCCTGCTGCACATGAAGGTGGAGGCGGAGGAAGAGGCGGTGACGGAAGAAGAGATCCGCTTGATGGTGGATCTGGGAGAAGAAAAAGGGACCATCGACGCCAGTGAAAAGGAACTCATTGACAATATCTTTGAGTTTGACAATACCAAGGTGGAAGAAGTCATGACCCGCTGCGTGGATATTGTAGCGATTCAAAAAGATGCGCAGCCGGAAGAAATCCTGTCCATTATCCGCGCCAGCGGCCTGTCCCGCTTCCCGGTTTACGGCAGGGACATCAACGATATCCTTGGGATTTTAAACACGAGGGAATATTTGCTCAACCAGCAGGAGGACGCGCCCCAGGCGGTGGTCCAGCTGCTGCGCCCGGCCTATTTTGTGCCGGATTCCATCCATACGGACGACCTGTTCCAGGATATGCAGAAGAATAAGCTGCATATTGCCATTGTCATTGATGAATACGGCGAGACCAGCGGCCTGGTCACCATGGAAGATCTGCTGGAGGAAATCGTGGGAAATATCTACGATGAATACGATCCGCTGGAAGAAAAAGAGATCGAGCAGGTGGCGGAAAACCGCTGGCGGGTTTCCGGCGACGCCTCGATTGAGACCATGGAGGAAGAAATCGGGATCAGCTTCCCAGAAGAGGTGGAGTTCAACACGCTGGGCGGGCTGATCATCAGCCAGCTGCGCACCATCCCGGCGGACGGCAGTATCCTGGATTTGCAGGCGTATGGGCTGAAAATCCATGTGGACCAGGTGCGGCACCGGCGGATCCAACGGGCGCTGGTGGAAAAAGCTGGGCCGCCGGAACCGGCTGAGGAGAAAGACGACGAGTAAAGCGACGGGGAGGAACCGGTGTGAAAATGACCGACGTATTTAGCCTGTTAGGTGGGTTGGCGCTGTTTTTGTACGGCATGCAGATGATGAGCGCCGGCCTGGAGGCCGCTGCCGGGAACCGGATGAAACGGATTCTGGAACGGCTGACCGCCAATCGTGTGCTGGGCGTGCTGGTGGGCGCCGCCATTACGGCGGTGATCCAGTCTTCCTCCGCCACTACCGTGATGGTGGTGGGGTTTGTCAACGCCAAGATGATGACGCTGACCCAGGCGGCCTGGATTATCATGGGCGCCAATATCGGCACCACCGTTACCGGCCTGCTGATTGCTTTGGACGTGGGTGCGCTGGCCCCGTTGATCGCCTTTCTGGGCGTTGCGCTGGTCGTGTTTTTCAAGCGGGCGGGATTGCGGTATACCGGCCAGATTATGGCGGGGCTGGGCGTGCTGTTCATCGGCATGGATATGATGAGCGCCGCCATGGCGCCGCTGCGGGATTCCCAGGCGTTTGTCAGCCTGATGACGCGGTTTTCCAACCCGCTGCTGGGGATTTTGGCCGGCACGGTCTTTACCGCGATCATCCAATCCTCTTCCGCGTCGGTGGGCATTTTGCAAACACTGGCCAACAGCGGCCTGGTGGCGCTGCCCAACGCGGTGTATGTGCTGTTTGGGCAGAATATCGGCACCTGCATTACCGCAGTGCTGGCTGCCATTGGAACCAGCCGGAACGCCAAGCGGACCACGGTGATTCATCTGACCTTTAACCTGATCGGGACGGCGCTGTTTACCACCCTGTGCCTGACAACGCCTTTGACGAGCTTTTTACAGTCGCTGGCGCCGACCAATCCCTCCGCGCAGATTGCGCTGACCCACACGTTGTTCAATATCGTCACAACGATGGTATTGCTTCCTTTTGGCAATTGGATGGTGAAAGCGGCGATCAAGATCCTGCCGGATGGCAAAAAAGAAAAAGAATCGCAGCAGCATT
>CALWNU010000014.1 GCA_944382905.1 uncultured Clostridia bacterium
TTTTTTGGTGGAACTGTTTTATTTTGCCATGGTGGGCCATCATGATATGACCTTTGAATGCCCTATCAGCGAGCGGTTGCTTTACCAGATGCAAACCTACCTGTTTGATGCGATTCATGAAGCGGACAACCGTTTTTCGATTCCCAAGATTTACTGCAAGACCGTGAATACGGCATACCCACACGGGGGGGGGGTGGCAACCGGGTGTTCCTGCGGGGTGGACGCGCTGTCCAGCTTGTATTCCATGAATGAAAAAAACAGCTTGGCAGAGTATAAAGTAAATCTTTTGACCTACTTTCATGCAGGGGACGCCATGTTTGATAACGGCAAAGAAGTAGAGGATCCTTCCGGCCGGCCGGTTAACCTTGTGCAATATGAAAATGCCAAGCGTTTTGCCAAGGAAGCCGGGCTGCCGCTGCTTTTTGTGGATACGAATTTCGCCTATGAAGTTTGTATGCCGCAGGGTAGGGTACATACCTACCGGCATTGCGGAGTGGTACTGTTTTTTCAAAAGCTGTTTCGCAGCTATTATTATGCTTCCAGCTTTAATTTAGATGGGTTTCAAGTGGTTCCGTCGGTAGATTGCTCTTTTTCCGACCTGTTTTCCGTACCGCTTTTCTCCACGGATAACGTTACCTTTTATTCGTCGGACGCCACCTACAGCAGGGTCCGGAAGACAGAACAAATCGCCGATTACCCGCTGGCGCAGAAATTTTTGAATGTCTGCTGGACCGCGGGGAAAAACTGCGGCGTCTGCCCCAAGTGCGTGCGTACGATGATTACCTTAGACGCATTTGGAAAGCTGGAGTTGTTCGGCGGTGTGTTTGATTTGGAGCAGTACCGCAAAAAGAAAGCCATGCAAATCGGGTATGCGGTGTATGCGCATAAGAGAGACTATTATTATAAAGAAATTTACCCCTTGCTCAAGCAAGCGAAAAAAATATCAGTAGCAAGCCGGCTGTGGGCGGTTTTGTTTTGGATTATGCGTCCTGTGGAAGTGTGGATGCGAAAGCAAGACCCGGAAAAGAGAAAGAAATTCGTCGCATTTGGAAAAAAACTCCATCTGCGCGTTCCCTATTAGCAGCCGGTTTCTGATCAAAGAAATGGGGAGAAACCGTGAACAAACAAATATCTTTGAGAAAGGGAATGTTGTATAATTCCGTCGGGTCCCTGACGAATTTGGGGTGCCAGTGGCTGACGACGGTGTTGGTGCTGCGGTTGGGTGGATATCAGGCGGCGGGCTATTTGTCGCTGGCTATGTCCATCACCAATATTTTTTATACGATTGCATTGTTTGGCATGCTTTCTTATCAGATCTCCGACCTGAAGCCGGAATTTGTGGAGAAAGAATATTTCACCGTAAAAGGCTTTGCCATTTTGGGCGCGACGATTTTCTGCTTGATTTCCTCTGTATGGAACGGGTATGAGTTGGCGCAACTTTTATCGATCCTGCTATACATGCTGTACCGAGACCTGGAAGCGGTGCAGGACACGTTTTACGGGATTGGGCAAAAAGCCGAGCGGCTGGATTTGGTGGGCATTTCCAAGTTTCTCAAAGGAGTTTTTTCCCTGCTTCTTTTTGTCGTGTTGCTGCTTGTGTTTCAATCGGTCCAATGGGCGATTGCAGGATTGCTGGTCGCTGTGTGGATTACCCTGCTTTGTTACGACAGGAAATTTTTGGGACAGTGGATTGCGCCGGAACAGCCCTTTCAATGGGAAAAAGCCAAACTGCTTTTCTTCCGCTGCTTTCCTGCTGCCCTGTCCAGTGTGTTGTATACGGTGACGCTGTCCATGCCCAAAATTTACCTGGAAAAAACGTTGGGGACGGAACTTTTGGGCGCTTATTCTTCTGTCGGCGCGCCTGTTTTGATCGTCCAGGTGGCGGCATCGTATTTGTTTATTCCCCTCGCTACGCCGTTTGCCCAGTATTATGAGCGGAAGGACCGGGAAAAAATGAAGGGATTGGTCATGCGCTTTTTGGGGATTGTGAGCGTTTTGGTGGTAGTTGCGCTGCTCGGCGTGAAATTTTTCGGTGCATGGGGTCTTCGTATTCTATATGGCGAGAGTATCCTTGCTTATCAAAGTTATTTAATGCCCTTGACTTTTTGCACGATTTTGACGGCTTTGATGCTGTTTTTGAATATGCTAATGGTGGTCATTCGATCTTTCCGGGGCCTTTTGCTGAGCAACATCCTGGGGCTTTCCACCATTTTCCTGAGTTTGCCCCCTCTGATTGATCATTTTGGAGACAATGGGGCAAGTTATGCGCTAATCCTTGCATTGGTACTGCAGATCACCGTCATGGCCGCCGTGACGGTGGCAAAAATCAACCGTTTGGGGAAGGAATGATGAGGATGTACACTGCCAAAGATCACACGTTTGTCCTTTGCGCCTATCAGGAAAGCGAATATTTGGAAAACTGCATTCAATCCTTGCAAAACCAAACCGTTGCAAGTAAAATAATAATGTCCACCTCGACGCCCAACCGGAGTATTGACGCGCTCTGCCAGCGGTACGGGATCCCTTTGTATCTCAATACAGGAGAGAAAGGCATTGCCCAGGATTGGAATTTTGGCTATTTGCAGGCAAAAAGCGCGTTGATTACCCTGGCGCACCAGGATGATCAGTATGAACCCAACTATTTGGAGGAAATGCTGCGGCATTTGAATCAAGCGTCCCATCCGCTGATTGCTTTTTCGGATTATGCGGAACTGCGGGACGGCCAAAGAGTGGACAAGAACCGGTTGCTGCAGATCAAAAGATGGATGCTGTTTCCGTTGCGCAAGCGGGTTTTGCAAAAAAGCGTTTGGGTGCGCCGCAGGATCCTTTCCCTGGGCTGCCCCATCTGCTGCCCGTCGGTTACCTTTGTGGCGGATCATCTGCCGGCGCCGGTATTTACGCCTCATTTCAAAAGCGATGTGGACTGGCAGGCCTGGGAACGGCTGAGCCGGGAAAAAGGGTCGTTTGTCTATGTTCCCAAGGTGCTGATGGAACATCGGATCCATCGGGAATCGGCGACGACACAGATTATCGGGGATTCGCTGCGGGGACAAGAAGATTACGAAATGCTGTGCAAATTCTGGCCGTCCTGGGCAGCGCGCATTATTGAACGGTTTTACAAGCAGGGCGAAAAAAGCAATCAGCTGCCGGGATAGTGCGGATTGCGCAGGGGAGGAAGAAAAAGGATGCCAAGTACGGCAATGCCGCAACGGCGGATTGTATGGATTGATCAGGCAAAAGGGTTTCTCATTTGCCTTGTCCTGCTGGGCCATTCGTTGGAAATTGTAGGATTTGATTCTCTGCCGGGCAGCGCGGCGGTCTGGTATGGGATTTACTCTTTTCATATGATGGCGTTTTTCTCCGTGAGCGGGCTCCTCTTTTTCTATCAATGGCGGCAAAGGGGATTGTTGGACTGGAAGAGAATTTTCCGCCGGGAAATGAGCTTATCCGTGCCGACGGCACTCTTTTCGGTGATCCATATTGGGATCCGGTTTGGATGCGGTTTGGACCCGTCTATCATTGCGTCCATTCTACAAACCGTCAGCCGCTTTTGGTTTGTATTCGTCCTGATCCTGATTGAATTTTTGGTCCCGGTGCTCGCTTTTGCCCTCAGCCGGAATCTTCGTTTGGAAGACTTTTCTCGCAAGGCGAACGCGGTGCTGCCAATTCTTGTTCTGCTTTGGCTGGCCTGCAGTTTTTGGAACAATGAAATCGGGAAACTGTTGGGATACTTTTTGGGATTCGTGCTGCCCATGATGCCTTTTTGGAATCGGAAAATCCCCGGATGGGGGTTGGCGGCGGCCCTGCTTGGCATGGCGGCGCTGTCGGGTGTGTTTTTCCTGCAATGGGGGACGCAATCCATCTTAAACAGCTTTGTCAAAGGGATTTTGGGCATTCCAGGCGCATTTTTATTGATGCAGATTTTTTCTCGATGGTCTGCCAACGCCTCGGAAGGGCTGTTGAGCCATTTGGGAAACTATACGTTGCCGCTGTATTTGATCCATACCATATTCTTTCCGTTGCTGCAGATGCAAATGCCCCGCTATCCCCAAATTCCGGCGGGCGTATGGGTGATGCTTTTTTTCTGCAGCGGAATGGTGGTTCCAATCCTTGTGGCCAAAGGGATGGAAAAGCTTCCGGTCCTTCGGGATATTTTGCATCCGGCGCATGTGATGCAACGATTTTTATCAAAATGGGAGAGGTAATTTTGCAGATTCTGATCATAATTCCTGCTTACAACGAACAGGAAAATATTGAACGGGTGGTGGACAATTTGGTCGAAAACTACCCGCAATACGATTACCTGGTGATCAATGACTGTTCGAAAGATCAAACCGAGCAGATTTTAACCAGACGTGGGTATCGGCATTTGTCGCTGCCGGTCAATTTAGGGATTGGTGGAGGCGTGCAGACCGGATATCTGTATGCGGTCCAGCACGGGTATGACGTCGTGATCCAGTTTGACGGAGACGGCCAACATAACGCCGAGTACATCGCGGATTTGGTCCGGCCTATTGCGCAAGGGGAGGCGGACATTGTCATCGGGTCGCGCTTTTTGGAAAAAGAGGGATTCCAGACTTCCTTTTTGCGGCGGCTGGGGATCCGGATTTTAAAGCATACGATCCGGCTGTGCAGCGGCGCCGTCGTCAACGACGCCACCAGCGGGTTCCGGGCAACCAATCGGGCGATGACGGAATTTTATGCGCAGGATTACGCCCAGGACTATCCGGAACCGGAAGCCATTACGGCCGCCGCGTTAAACGGGTTTCGCATCAAGGAAATCCCGGTGATTATGAACGAGAGGAAAGCGGGCGTTTCTTCGATCAGCCCGTTAAAGTCCGTTTATTACATGATCAAAGTCAATTTGGCGATTCTCTTTTACCGGGTTACCGGAAACCGGCTGAAAAAGAAGGTGAAGCAATGACGTTGGAGTTTCGGGTTTGGCTGACCTTAGGCACTTGTTTTTACCTGTTTTTGATTATTTTCCTCATGCGGAAAAACCGTATGATGCTCAAATATTCGCTGATCTGGCTGGGGTCGGCGTTCATTATGTTTGTATCGATTCTGTTCCCGCAGGTTTTGCAGTGGGTTTGCAATATTCTCCAGATCCAGTCGCTGGTCAATGGTGTGTTTTTGTTGCAAGGCATTTTTGCTTTGCTGATTTTGGTGTCCCTTTCTTCCATCGTGTCTGTGCAGTCCGCGCATATCCGCAAACTGGTGCAAACGCAGGCGCTGCTGGAAAAAAGGGTGCGGGATCTGGAAGAAAAAGCGGCCAAGCCTTCAGACAGCGAGGAGGAATAGCAGATGAATATTTGGCATGATATCGACCCCAGGCGGATTGCACCGGAAGATTTTATTGCGGTCATCGAGATCCCGAAAGGGTCCAAAAACAAATATGAGATGGATAAGGAGACCGGCCTGATTATTTTGGACCGGGTGCTGCATACCTCCACCGACTACCCGGCCAGCTACGGGTTCATCCCCCGCACCTATGGGGATGATTTTGACCCGCTGGATGTGTTGGTGCTTTGCGCCCAGCCGCTGCATCCGCTGACGCTGGTGCGTTGCTACCCCATCGGCGTGATTCAGATGCTGGATAACGGGCGGCGGGATGAAAAGATCATTGCCGTGCCGTTTGGTGATCCCAATTATAACGAATACAAAAGCATTTTTGCTCTGCCACGGCATATTTACGATGAAATGCGGCACTTTTTCAGCGTATACAAGGCGTTGGAAAACAAAGAGACGGTTGTTGACGAGGTGCTGGGGCCGGAAGACGCCGTGCGGATTATCCAAAAAGCCATTGACTTTTACCAGGAGCATTTTCCGAATCAATAGCGGGTTAGAGCAGGGAAATCCCAAGAAGATCAAAAAAGCATCTGTTGGAACGCAGTTCCAACAGATGCTTTTTTGCGTCTGGACAAGGCCGGTTTTATTTATGATACAATTTTTTGGTCTGATAAGCCGGTTCGCAGGTTAAATGGACCCCCAGTTTTTTAAAGGTGCTATCGTCCACCTGGGACAGGATGACAGAAGAATGGGCCTCGCATCCGCGCAGCAAAGGCAGCTGGTTCATCGCCAGCTCAGCGGTGGGATTGGTCGCTGCGCTGATGGAAAGCGCGATGAGAATTTCATCGGTGTGCAGCCGCGGGTTGTGCCCGCCCAAATCCTTGGTTTTCAGCTTTTGGATCGGTTCGATGACGATGGGGGAGATCAGGTGGATATCATGCTGGATTCCGCCTAATACTTTCAGCGCGTTGAGCAGCAGCGCCGCAGAGCATCCCAACAGGTCCGACGTTTTCCCGGTCACGATCTGCCCGTCCGGCAGCTGGATCGCCGCCGCCGGCATCCCCGTCTCTTCCGCGCGGTCGATAGCGGCCTGGACCACTGGCCGGTCCGCGGTAGAAACGCCCGCCTGGTTCATGAGCAGTTCCAGCTTATACACCACATCTTCTTCCAGCAATCCCTGCCGGCGCTCGCAAAGGCTCTGGTAGTAGCGGCGGATGATTTCCTGCCGCGAAGCTTCCCGGCATACCTCGTCGTTGACGATGGCGTTACCCGCCATATTGACCCCCATATCCGTAGGGGATTTATAGGGGCATTCCCCCATGATTTTCTCAAACATCGCCCGCAAAACGGGGAAGACTTCCACGTCTCGGTTGTAATTGACGGTGGTGACGCCGTACGCTTCCAGGTGGAACGGGTCGATCATATTCACGTCGTTGAGGTCCGCGGTGGCCGCCTCGTAGGCCAGGTTCACCGGGTGGTTGAGCGGGATATTCCAGATGGGGAAGGTTTCGAATTTGGCGTATCCCGCCTTGACCCCCCGTTTGTACTCATGGTACAGCTGGGACAGGCAGGTGGCCATTTTGCCGGACCCCGGGCCGGGCGCCGTCACTACCACCAGGGGCCGGGAGGTTTCAATGAATTCGTTGCGGCCATATCCCTGTTCGCTGACAATCAGCGGGATGTTGGAAGGATACCCTTCAATGGAATAATGGCGGAAGACCCGGACGCCGAGCCGCTCCAACCGCTTCATAAACGCATCTGCCGCCGCTTGTCCGGCATATCGGGTCAATACCACGCTGCCCACATACAGCCCAATGCCGCGGAACGCGTCTATCAGCCGCAGCACGTCCAGGTCGTAAGTGATTCCCAAATCGCCGCGGATTTTGTTTTTCTCGATGTCCGATGCGTTAATGACAATGACAATTTCCGCCTGGTCCTTTAACTGCAGCAGCAGCTTTACCTTGCTGTCCGGTTCGAACCCAGGCAGGACCCGTGAGGCGTGAAAATCGTCGAACAATTTTCCGCCGAATTCCAAATACAGCTTGCCGCCAAACTGGGCGATCCGGTCTCGAATGTGCTCCGATTGCATATGCACATATTTTTGATTATCAAACCCGATTTCTTTCATAAGCACCTACCTTCCTGTTTCCTGCGCCCACATAAAAAAAGCCAAGAAAACGCTTGGCTCATCGACCAGGAAGCAATCCGACACAATAACACTTTTATTATAGTCAAATTGCCTTCTTTTTACAAGAGCAAGCAGGCCAAACCCTTTACTTTTTGCGCCGGGAACAGTAGAATAAGAATATGCAAAATGGGAAGGAGTGGTATTTTGGAGTCACTGGCTGCTTTTGTGGAACAATACGTGGAAGCGAGAAGAGAACGGCTCATTGCGCTGAGTGAGGAAATCTGGCGTTATGCCGAAGTAGGGTTCCAGGAATTCCAGTCTGCCAAAGCATTGGAGCGCTTTTTGGAAGAAGAAGGGTTTACGGTGCAAAAAGGGGTTGCGGGAATCCCGACTGCGTTTGTCGCGACCTATGGGAGCGGGAAACCGGCGATCGGCTTTTTGGGCGAGTACGACGCGCTGTTTGATTTAAGCCAGCAGGCGGGCAGTACAGACCGGGCCCTGTTCGAAAACGGGACTGCCGGCCACGGCTGCGGCCACAATGAATTGGGGGTTGGGTCCCTGGCGGCGGCGGTCGCAGTCAAGGATTATATGCAGGAACACGGCCTGGCTGGGACGGTAGCATATTATGGGTGCCCGGCGGAAGAAGACGGCAGCGGCAAGATGTTTATGGCCAAGGCAGGAATTTTTGACGGGCTGGATGGCGCTTTGACCTGGCATCCGTCCAGCAAGAACGCAGTGGACGGGTGCAGCAGCCTGGCGTGTATCGGCGTTTTATACCGGTTCCACGGGCGGGCGACGCATGCGGCGGGGCAGCCCCATCTGGGCCGCAGCGCACTGGACGCCTGCGAACTCATGAATGTAGGGGTCAACTACCTGCGGGAGCATATGATCCAGGAAGCCAGGATCCACTACGCCTACCGCGATGCCGGCGGGGCCGCGCCCAATGTGGTGCAGGACCACGCGGCGCTGTATTACTTTATCCGCGCGCCCAAAGTGGCCCAGGCAGTGGAACTGCGGGAACGGGTGGACAACTGTGCCCGCGGCGCGGCGCTGATGACGGGTACCACGTTGGAAATGACCACCACCGATGGGCTGTGTGATTTTGTCCCCAACCAGACTCTGAGCCAATTGCTGCAGCAGGGGTTGGAGCAGGTCGGCGCCCCGCATTTCACCCAGGAGCAAACAGCGTTGGCGTCGCAGTTCCAAAAGGGGTACCCGGCGGCGGAACTGCAGGCCAAGCAGGCGTCTTACGAGGAGGATTATGGGCCGGAAATTGCCCGCCGTCTGGAAGGAAAGCCCTTGATGGACTTGGTGTTGCCGTTGCGTTTCGATCCCAAAGCAAGCCCGGGTTCCACCGATGTGGGGGACGTTAGCTATGTTTGCCCCACGGCGCAGCTGAATATGGCGACCTACGCCATCGGCACGCCCGGCCATTCTTGGCAGCTCACCGCCCAAAGCGGGTGCGGGATCGGCCATGAAGGGATGCTGGCGGCGGCAAAGGTGATGGCCCATGCGGCAATCAACGCTATGGAACATCCTGAAATCCTGGAACAGGCAAAAGCGGAATATGAAAAAGCCACCGGCGGCAAATACCTATGTCCGGTACCGGACGATACCAAGCCGATGCTGGATGGGGTCCAATAAAAAATGGGTCCGGCTGGCGGATGGGTCCACCGGCCGCATCAATGGAGAAGCAAGAGGAGGAACAATCCAATGGAGCAGTTGGCAAGTAAAATCACCGCATGGGTGCAAAAGAATCAGGAAAAGTATATGCGGCTCAGCCAGCAGATTTGGCAATATGCGGAATTGGCGTTTCAGGAGACGAAATCGGTTCAGGCCTTGACACAGTTGCTGGAGGAGGAAGGGTTTGCGGTGACTGCCGGACTGGCCGGAATCCCAACGGCATTTTCCTCGTCGTATGGCCAGGGCAAGCCGGTCATCGGCATTTTGGGCGAGTATGACGCCCTGCCTTCCCTCAGCCAAAAAGCGGGCTGCAATCATCGCGAAGAACTGGTCCCCGGCGGCGCAGGGCATGGCTGCGGGCACAACCTGCTTGGCGTGGGGTCGGCTGCGGCTGCGATTGCGGTCAAGGACTATCTGCAGGAATCCGGCCAGGAGGGCACCGTGATTTTTTACGGATGCCCGGCAGAGGAAAATGGGAGCGCAAAAGTGTATCTGTCCCGCGACGGGGTGTTCCGGGGCCTGGACGCCGTTTTCACCTGGCATCCAGGAAGCAACAACTCTATTATGGGAGAGCATTCTCTGGCGGCGGTCAGCGTGGTGTACCGGTTCCACGGGCGGGCGACTCACGCTGCGGGGCAGCCCCATCTGGGCCGCAGCGCCCTGGACGCCTGCGAACTCATGAATGTAGGGGTCAACTACCTGCGGGAGCATATGATCCAGGAGGCCCGGATCCACTATGCCTACCGCGACGCCGGCGGGGCGGCGCCCAATGTGGTGCAGGACCATGCGGCGCTGTATTATTTCATCCGCTCCCCCAAAATCAGCCAGGCGCTGGAATTGCGGGACCGGGTAGACAACTGTGCCCGCGGTGCGGCGCTGATGACAGGGACTACGGTGGAAATCCTTCCGGTGGACGGGATGTGCGATTATCTGCCCAACCATGTTTTGAGCGAAGTTTTGCAGCAAAGTTTCGAAGCCACCGGCGCCCCGGACTTTGACGAAACCGACCGGCAGATTGCCCGGTCCTTCCAGCAGCAGTATCCGGCGGCGGAAGTAGAGGCAAAGGTCGTTGCCTACGGGGCGAAATTCGGTGCGGAGTATACCGAGATGTTCCGCGGAAAACCGCTGCAGGATGTGGTGTTCCCGCTGCGTTTTCCCACTACGCCGTTGTTCGGCTCTACCGATGTGGGCGATGTAAGCTATGTAGCGCCAACGGCTTGGCTGAACGCCGCGTGCTATGCCATCGGCACGCCGGGCCATTCCTGGCAGCTGGCCGCCCAGGGCGGGACCAGCGTCGGGGAAAAGGGCATGCTGGCGGCGGCTAAGGCAATGGCCCATGCGGCGGTGACGGTGATGCAGCAGCCGGCGTTATTGGAGAAAGCCAAGCAAGAGCATCAGAAAACCACTGGCGGGCGGTATGTCTGCGCGGTGCCGGATGAGGTAAAACCCCATATCGAAGGGGATTTTTAGGCTTTTTGTTTTGTGCGGCCATTTGGCCGAAAAAAAAGCAGCCTTTAAAAGGCTGCTTTTTTTATTCTTTTTCGTTTGGGCCGGCTGCGGGCTCTTGCCTGCTTGCGCAGGATTTTTGACAAGCAGCGCAGCCGCCTTGGCATCCGCAGGAAGGGTGCCGCCGTGCATACCACAGCGCGCCAATGGCGGCCAGGATTACCACGGCTACAATCACATAATCGGCAATGGACATAAGTTCCTCCCCCTAACCGATAAAAATACTTCCCGCCTGGAAGAGCAAAAATGCCATGATCCAGGCAAGTCCCGTTTGAAATAGGGCTACTGCCAGCGCGTGCCACCCGCTGCCCATTTCCCGCCGGACCGCGCTGATGGCGGCCACACAGGGCGTATAGAGCAATGTGAAAACCAAAAATGCGGCGGCGGCAAGCGGCGTAAACAATCCGGAAAGCGCTTCCGGCAGGGTGGCGATGCTGGTTTCGGTCAAAACAGCCAGCGTGCTGACCACTGCTTCCTTGGCGGTAAAGCCGGTGAGAAGGGCGGTAGAGATGCGCCAGTCGCTAAATCCAAGCGGGGCAAAAATAGGCGCGAGCAGACGCCCGATGTCCGCCAGCATGCTTTGCGCGCTGGAATCCACCACGTTTAGTCGGGTGTCGAAGGATTGCAAGAACCAGATCACCAACGTGGCCACGAAAATCACCGTAAAGGCCCGCACCACAAAGTCCTTGGCCTTGTCGTAGATCAGCCGCAGCACGCTTTTGCTGCTGGGAAGGCGGTAGTTGGGCAATTCCATGACAAAGGGGACCGGCTTGCCCCGGAACAGCGTATGCTTGAAAATCAATCCGCAAAGGATTGCGGCCAGAATCCCGAACACATACAGCAAAATCATCACCAGCGCCGCATGATCGGGGAAGAAGGTGGCGGAAAAGACCGCGTAAATCGGGAGTTTGGCACTGCAGGACATGAAGGGCGTCAGCAGGATGGTCATTTTCCGGTCCCGCTCGCTGGACAGGGTCCTTGTGGCCATAATCGCAGGGACGCTGCACCCGAATCCGATCAGCATGGGAACAAAGCTGCGGCCGGAAAGCCCGATTTTTCGAAGCAGCTTATCCATGACAAAGGCGATGCGCGCCATATAACCGCTGTCTTCCAAAATGGAGAGGAAGAAGAACAAAACCACAATGATCGGCAAAAACGACAGAACGCTGCCGACCCCAGCGAATACGCCATCAATCAACAGGCTATGGACCACCGGGTTGATCCCGTAGGCCGTCAGCCCCTGATCTACCAGGTTCGTAACCGCATCAATGCCAAGCGACAGCCAATCGCTGAGAATCGGGCCGATGACGCCGAACGTCAGCCAAAAGATCAGCATCATGATCCCCAGGAAAATGGGGATCGCCAGGTATTTGTGGGTCAGGACGCTGTCGATTTTCACGCTGCGTTCGCTTTCTTTGCTTTGGTGCCCTTTGACCACCGATTCGGCGCAGACCTCTTCGATAAAGGTATAGCGCATGTCCGCCAGCGCCGCTTCCCGGTCGGTTCCCAGCTCCTGTTCCATTTCCGTGACGCTGTGTTCAATCATGTCCAGCTCATTTTCCGAAAGGCCCAGTGCATTGCGGATGATTTCGTCGCCTTCCACCAGTTTGGTGGCGGCAAAGCGGGAGGGGATGTGCATACGCTGCGCGTGGTCTTCTACCAGATGGGCGACCGCATGGATGGAGCGGTGTACCGGCCCGGTGCAGAAATCCATCCGCTTGGGTTTTTGGCGGTTGGCCGCCACTTCCAAGGCCGTGTCGATCAGTTCGCCGACCCCCTCGTTTTTGCTGGCGGAAATGGGGACAATCGGAACCCCCAGCGCTTCCTGCATCTGGCGGATCTTGATGGTCCCCCCATTGGCCCGTACCTCGTCCATCATGTTCAGGGCAATGACCATAGGGATGTTCAATTCGATCAACTGCAAACTTAAGTATAAGTTCCGTTCAATGTTGGTGGCGTCTACAATATTGATAATCCCGTCTGGATGGGTGTTGATCAAAAAATCGCGGGTGACGATTTCCTCACTGGTATAGGGGGACAGCGAATAGATCCCCGGCAGGTCGACGACTACCGCGTCTTTATGGCCTCGAATTTGCCCATCTTTCTGCTCGACCGTCACGCCAGGAAAGTTGCCGACATGCTGGTTTGATCCGGTGAGCTGGTTAAACAGGGTGGTTTTGCCGCAGTTTTGATTGCCAGCCAGAGCAAAAGTCATGCCGGTTCCTCCTCGATCTCGATTTTTTTGGCGTCGTCCAGCCGAATGGTCAACTCGTAACTACGCACGTGCAGTTCGATGGGATCTCCCATCGGCGCAACCTTCCGGACCATCACCTGAGTATGAGGCGTGAGGCCCATGTCCAGCAAGCGGCGCCGTAGCGCCCCTTCGCCGCCGACGGAAACAATCCGGGCCTGTTTGCCGATTGGAAGTTGGTCTAATGTCACGAAAACAACCTCCCTTGGTCGTTTTTTTACAGTGAAAGTTCGCAAATGCGAACTTTTCCATTTCATACGATAGCACAAGCTCCCTGCTTTGTCAAGAAAAGAAAAAACAAGCAAAAAAAGGAAAGCCGCCGGAGCATCCCGGCGGGTACGGCACAACACAAAAAGCCTGCCGCCGGGTAGCTGTTCATAAAACAGGTTTTGGAAAACAAGAATTATGGCAGTTGCCAGACAGGGTTGCTGACGAAAAGGGTATGTGCCTTTAACGGGTACATACCCTTTTGTTCATCTAAGACAGATAGCAGAAAGAACGCGGATTATCAAGGTTGAATAGAACGGGCTTCGCCCGACCTTGACAAACCGCGTTCTTCCTGCTTTTGGGTAGCTAAGGAGGCAATGTCCAAGAGCGGCATTGCCTCCGAAATATGATTGGATAGGAAATGCTATTGCTGTTATAAAATCGCCGCTTACAGAGGAAAAATCTTGCGGTTTTCGACCTTTATTTGCACAGGTTTATAACTGTGTCATACCGGCTTCAAAAGAAGACATAAACTTGACCATGCTTTTTCTGGCAATTTTCATGGCCTCGGCAGATTCTTCGGCTTTCTTGATTTTTGTTTTTAATTCGCTTTTTTCTCTACCGCTTGCCACATCGGCTTTTAATCTCAATTCTACTAAACCTTTTTCTATTTCTGCGATGTTTTGAACATACTGTTCATATATACTGTTTGAGTAAGCAAGATCGTGTTCATCATTGAGAAATATTTCTCTTATAGAAACAAGAAGCTTGGCAGATTGTAAAATAGTAGCTTTCTTACCAACCAAACCGACCGCACCCACGGCACCACCAACACCAGCGCCAACGCCTAAACCAAGAACAGCACCGCCTCCGACTATGGCGATTGTACCACCAGCCATTCCCGCACCTCCAACCGCAATTGCACCTCCCCCGAGATATGCAAGACAAGCACTTGTCAAGGCAGCACCACTAAGCCCGGCAAAATTAGAGCCTACCAACGCAACGGCAATTGCAGGAGCAAAAGCGCCGGCCGTTGCAACCGCAATTATAGCTACTAACGCGGTAATGGACAACGAAGTTAAAACTGTTTTCAAAATTTCATTCAACTCACGAATGACTTTATCATGGCATTTCCGAAGTCGTTTAATATATCCTTTGGTATAGTAACTCCCACTAAAAAGAGCATCTAAATATCTATCACCTTCATTTCTTTTGTACCCGGAGATGGCATTTTGAAGGTCTTTATATTTTTTGCTCGGTATATCGTTGCCTTTTCTGTCTTTTTCAAGACTCAACGGATAATACGGCTCGAATAACATTGTTTCAAGCAAAACCAAGCGAAACCAAGTGCCGCATGGGGCATTTTCCTCAATCTTCTGAATCAATTCCTGTTCAGAATACCAATGTAGCTTAGCATCACTTACTTGAAGAAAGCTGGCGAAGCCGTGTGTCATATACTGTTTCCACTCATCAAGCCACTCTTGCTTTAGTTGCACTATCCCCTCCTTGTTAATCGGCAATTTTGTATGCTGAATATCGTTGTGCGTTTTATGATATTCAAGGTTATACAATATTTCCGTTTGAGCAACGGTCAATCCGAGTTTGTCCATATCCATCATATCACTACCGATTCTTTCATATATCCTTTCGTCTTCCTGCATATAAGCAAAGCGCTTTACTTCTTCGTACATCTGCTTAATCTTCTTGACATTCCGCGCTTTCAAGCACCATGTCACATCCTGGCCAATAGCAACGGCAAAGCGCCCCACACCCAAATAGTTGACTGAAACCCAATAACTCTGCGTGATGATAGCTTCACTGATATCGAGCGTCGTAAAGACGGCTGTTGCAACTGTAAGCATTCTTGCAATTGTAGGATTATTTGTTGGCTTTATCTTATTCCAAGAGATCTGTTGCACATCGTCAAGGGAACGAATATTGTTTTCCCGAAGTTCTATGGCAAAGCGATGAATGAAGTAGAACGCTCTCACAATGCAATCATTTGCAATAACCGGAATTGCTTGCAACCCAACCTCAGTACCTACACCGAGTTCACCGCGCAAGTCAAACTTTAAAATACTGCCTTTAAGAATTGTGCCTGTTTCATCGCGTTTAGCAAGTAGAGTCCCGTTGAAGAGTTTAGACAAAAATATGGAAAAGGAATGGCCGTCGATATTTATATTCTTGAAAATGGGGAGAACAGACAATTCCTTTGCCAATGAGAGAATTGGACCGGGTATTCCCGTCCCACCACTCTTACCAGCAGAACTACTTGACCCGGCAACATCGCTTACGAGATGGAAAAACCATACAATTGTCCCGTAAAAAATTTTAGTCGGAATAGTATCGCCAATGAAAATCCGACTTTTTTCCGGTACATCGACAATAAGGAAATTACCGTTTACATCCGTGCCATATGATTTACCTGTGAATTGCGTAAGCAGAGAGAATGCCAGACCAATAATTGTAGGATGATGAGCGAAATCTCGCAAATGATGTTGTAATCCACCGCCAAAATCAGGTGTGTTTCCATCGCTCGGTATTGGAAATTTGTCTTCCAAAAACTTAACGCAAGATTTCAGATCATCATCTTTGCAACCAAGTGTTTTTGCGGCCTTTTTGACAAATCCATCTATCTCATCACTCGCAAAAGCTCTACCCCGTTCTAAGCTGAAATTCCCAACCCACAGGATATCAAGCGCCCCACACAGTACGCCAGAAGCAATAGCGATCAAGTAGTCAATACTGTCTGCTTGGCTTGAAAGCAACTCAATTTGATTGTTCAAATCAAAAATCACTCTATCAAGATCATAGTCGTTACCTGTTTTGGCCTTATCATAAGGTGTCAAGCTAATTTGAAGCTGTTCACTATCATTCATTTTTATCCCTTTCTACATTTATCAATTAATTTCAAAATAGCGTTCCATGCCATAAAAGAGGCTTACTCTCTTTAAGAACAATTCTCTCACAAAAGCCATACGATAAAGCGGACTTTATTTGGCGTTTTTGTTTTTCCGATATTTTTTCGGCGTGTACTTTTCCCTGTTCTTCTCTTTTGCCATCCAATAGGCATCCTGTAAAGCGCGCATCACACCGTCCTTGGCATCCTCGCTCAGTTCGCCCCCGGCAAAGAGCGCGGAAATATCCGCGATCAGTTCTTCCGCATCCCTTGCCCCCTGATAGCCGTAGGTCTGTTTGGCTTGCAGAACAAACTCTTCATCCTCAGACAGAAGGTAGTTCACATCGCACCCCAGCGCGGCGGCGAGCTTGGAGTATACTTCGCGCTGCTTGGGATACCGGCCGTCTACCTCATAGTTTCGGATCGTCCGCAGGGAAAGGCCGCACAGCTTCCCCAGCTCCGTCTGGGATAATCCCTTTTCATTTCGCAGTCGTCTTACCTTTTCTCCAAACTTCATAACAACGCCCTCACTCGGAAATTATTTTGCCCATTATTTACTCACTTCTATTGACAGAGGAATCTTATTTGCTTATAATGAGATTGGGCAAATATCTTGCCTCTATTGTAAGAGAAATCTTGCCTGTTGTCAATGGGATTGGGATTTTCAGAGGAAGAGCAAGCACAGCAAGTGTATGTACACTTGCAAAATCCTTGCGTTTGGGCAATCCGTCTGACTTGCTGGA
>CALWNU010000015.1 GCA_944382905.1 uncultured Clostridia bacterium
CCGGCGTTGACGGGCATCCGGACCTTGCTGGGGCTTTTGGGCGATCCGCAGAAATCCCTGCGGTTTGTCCATATCGCCGGCACCAACGGCAAGGGTTCCACCACGGCGATGTGCGCGTCTATCCTGCGCCAGGCCGGCTATCATACGGGGATGTTTATCTCCCCGTATGTCCTTACCTTCCGCGAGCGGATCCAGGTCGATGGGCAGATGATTCCGGAAGCGGAAATGGCGGCGCTGTGCGACCAGATCCGGGCCGCCGTAGACAAGATGGAGCAGCAGGGGATGGCGCCGGCGGAATTTGAGGTGGTCACCGCTTTGGGCATGCTCTGGTTCGCCCGGCAGAAGTGCGATGTGGTTTGCCTGGAAGTAGGGTTGGGCGGACGGTTTGACGCCACCAATGTCATCGACCAAAGCCTGGTATCGGTGATCTGCGCCATTGGGTATGACCACACCCAGATCTTGGGGGATACCCTGACCAAGATCGCCTTTGAAAAGTGCGGCATCCTCAAGCCCGGCGGGACCTGCGTGTGCTATCCGTGCCAAGAAGAGGAAGCGCTGGCGGAAATCATGCGCAATTGCGCGGAAAAACAGAATGCATTAATGATACCAAACGCAAAATCTGTCGAATTATATACAAAAAGTATTCTGGGATCCCGGTTCCATTATCAAGGCAAAGACATCGATCTGCCGCTGGCGGGGCAGCATCAGATTTACAACTGTTTGACTGCTCTTGGGGCGATTGACGCCATAAAAGCCAAAGGTTTTGCAATATCCGACAAAAATATTACAGATGGTATTCAAAAAGTGACCTTTCCCGCGCGGATGGAACGCATTTCGGTCGACCCGCTGGTGCTTTTGGACGGGGCGCACAATTCCCAAGGGTGCGAGGCGCTTGCCAAGGCCATGCGCTTGACAGAAAAACGAAAGATCGTGATCATGGGCATGCTGCGGGATAAGGATTGGCAGCAGTCGCTGGAATGGGTGGCCAAAGAGGCCCAGCTGTTTGTGGCGGTGACGCCGGATACGCCACGGGCGCTTGCGGCGGAAGAACTGGCGCAGGAGGCGGGGCGCTATGCCCAACAGGCGAAAGCCTGCTCTACCCTGGACGCGGCGATCCGGGGGGTCCAGCCCATGCTGGATGAGGATACGGCGCTGTTCTGCTGCGGGTCGCTGTACCTTGCCGCCCAGGCGCGGCCGTTGCTGTTCGAGCAGTTTGGGAAAAAATAAAAACAGACAAACCGCGCTGTTGCGACATATTTTTTAAGGAAAACCCCTTATTCTGGTTAGTGTACCGGAATAAGGGGTTTCTTTTTTTGAAATATAGGAACCGCAGGATAGATCGGTGAAAGGGGACAAGGCTATGCCGTTAAAATTGTATGCCGAAGAGAACAAAGTAGTAGCCTGCCTGATGGGGGAAATTGATCATCATGGCGCCGGCCGTTTGCGGGAAGAAATCGATGGAATGCTGGAGCGGATGCGGCCGGATACATTGATCCTGGATTTTCGGGAAGTCACGTTTATGGACAGTTCCGGGATCGGGCTGGTCATGGGACGCTACCGCCTGATCCGCCAATGGAACGGTGCGGTGGAAATCCACAATCCGGCCCCATCAATCAAAAAAGTAATGCGTTTGGCCGGGTTGGACCGGATCGCATCCATCCATGCGTCACCGCCGGCCAAAGGCGGCAGTACGGAAAAAACGGAGGCACAGGTATGAAAGTTTGCAATGAAATGAAGTTATCCTTCCCAAGCCGTTCCGCCAACGAAGCATTTGCCAGAACGGCAGTGTCCGCTTTTGCAGCGGCGCTGGACCCGACCATCGAAGAGCTGGCGGATCTGAAAACAGCGGTGAGCGAGGCGGTGACCAACGCCATCGTGCACGCCTATCAAGAACAGATCGGCATGGTGTACATACACGCAAAAATTTTAGAGAACAGCAGGATCGTCATCCGCATCCGGGACAAAGGGTGCGGGATTGCAGACGTCAAACAGGCCATGGAGCCGCTGTATACCACCTGTACCACCGGCGAACGGTCCGGATTGGGGTTCGCCGTCATGGAAGCGTTTATGGACAAAGTCAAAGTCCGTTCCCAGGTAGGCCGCGGGACCACTGTGACCCTGGAGAAAACGATCCTGTCCAAAGGAGCCGAATAACATGCCGATGACTGCCGGGCGGGATGAAATGATTCAACAGAATATGGGGCTGGTCCATGCCTGTGCGCATCGGTTTCAGGGGCGCGGAATCGAATATGAAGACCTGTTTCAGGCCGGCTGTATGGGGCTGATCAAGGCCACGGACGCTTTTGATCCGGAACGCGGCGTGCGGTTTTCTACCTATGCGGTGCCGGTGATCCTGGGGGAAATGCGCCGGCTGTTCCGGGACGGCGGGACGGTGAAAGTCTCTCGGACGCTCAAGGAGCTTTCCTTGAAGGTGCTGCGGGAGAAGGAACGGCTGGCCGTGTTTCTCGGCCGGGAGCCCACCGTAGGGGAAATCGCCCGGTCGCTGCAGCTGGAGGTCCCGGCGGTGGTGGAGGCGCTGTCCGCCGCGGCGCCGGCGATTTCCCTGACCGGCAGCGAAGAGGACGGAGCTCCGCAAATCGATCTGCCGGTAGAATCGCCGGAGGAAAAGCTGGCGGAATCCATTTCCCTGCGCCAGGTGCTGGACCAGCTGGAGGAAAAAGACCGCATGCTGATTCGGCTGCGGTATTTCGCCGGGAAAACGCAGGTGGAAACGGCGGCGGCGTTAGGCATGACGCAGGTGCAGGTGTCCCGGCGGGAAAAAAAGATCCTGGTTTTCTTGCGGGAATTGCTGCTGTGACGGCGCACCATTACAGCTGCACTCTCTTGACAGCGGATGACGCAGATGGTATTCTGTTCGTAAAAAAAGAGGGAAGTCGATCAAGCTGTGGAAGAGCTTCTGGAAAAAATCCTCGCTGCATGCGAACCGTTTGTCCGGCAGGGGAAATTGGCAGATTACATCCCGGAATTGACCAAGGCAGACCCCAACGACCTGGGCATCTGTATCCAGTCCAGCGACGGGCGGATGCGCCATGCGGGAGATTACCATAAGTGTTTTACCATCCAAAGTATTGTAAAACCCATCCTGCTTTTGCAGGCGCTGATGGACAACGGTATTGCCAGCGTCCGCCAAAAAGTGGGGGTGGAGGCTACAGGAAAGCCCTTTGACGGCATTAACTACACCGAACAGGCCCTGCTGAGCGACCACATCAACCCCATGGTCAATATGGGGGCCATTGCCATCTGCACCATGATCCAGGGGCGTACCTATCAGGAGAAATTCCAACGGCTGCTGTCTTTGACCAAACGGCTGGCTTGCAACCCGGATTTGTCGGTGAATGAGGCGGTCTATCTGTCCGAAAAGCGGACGGGGAATAAAAACCGGGCGCTGGCGTATCTGCTGAAGACCTATGGGATGATTGAGGACGATGTGGAGCAAGTGCTGGACTGTTATTTCCGGGCCTGTTCCATCCAGGTCAATTGCAGCGACCTGGCCAACATCGGGTTTACCCTGGCCAATCACGGCCGGCTGCCGATTTCCGGCGAGCGGATTTTCCCGTCGGAATACGGAAGCTATGTCAATGCGATCCTGATGACCTGCGGCATGTATGACGGGTCGGGCGAGTTCGCCGTCAACGTAGGGGTTCCGGCCAAAAGCGGGGTCGGCGGCGGGATTATGGCGGTGGTGCCGACAAGAATGGGGATCGGCATTTTCTCCCCGGCGCTGGATGAAAAGGGAAACAGCGTCGCGGGGATCCAGGTGTTAAAGCAGCTCAGCCAAAAATTATATCTCAGCATTTTCTGATTCCTAGGACAAAAACAAACAAAAAAGGCCCCGGCAGGCCGGAAAAACCTGATCCTGCCGGGGCTTTTTTTTGCGTATCATGCCGCGAGCATGGTATGGACAAGATAAAGCAGCCAGATATGCAGCGGATAAAAACAATAAAATAGGTATTTGAGGGAATACTTCCCCTTTTTGCCATTGTAGTACCACAACAGCGGAAGGGCAAAGACCATCATCCATTGGTATTGGACGCCAAAAAATGCGTCCCAGGCCGACATCCCGAGGGAGTAGCAGGCGATGGAGGAACTCAGGCATAACCCAAGGGAAAATACCAGGTAGAATACAGCTGTTTTCCGCTTGGAAAAACGGAAATAGTAAAACAGCGGGCCCAAGATGACAAAGAATACGCCGCCTTCCACGCTCAACGGGGTGGGGATCAGGATCTGGAGCAACTGGGCCACCTCAGTTTGTCCGGCGCGCGCCAGAAAATCGCTGCAGAAGAACCCGGCCAGCTCAATGCCGAGAAAATACATCCAGAGGGTCTGGCCTTTTTGCCGGTCCTGCGCCATTTCCTCCATGCAGCCGACGATGGCGGCGCCCAGCAGCAGCGTGGCAAAAATGTTGTTGGGGATTCCTGCCCCTGTAGGATCCGGCAGAAAGAACGAAAGCAACAGGTTCCCTACCGACATCCCCACAGAGAAAAAATACATCCGAAGCAAATAGGTTTTCCGGCTGTGGGTGTAGGCCATCCCCTGCGCCATGCAGAAGCAGAAGATCGGGGCGGATAAGCGTCCCAGCCAGGTGAACCACAGCGGGATCCTGCCTGTAAATCCCAAAAATTGATAAAGATGGTCCAGCAGCATCAGCGCTAGGGCGATGCATTTTAAGGCAAATGAGCTCATGGTGTTCTCCTTGTCAAAAAGAAGGCCCGCCTGGAGCGGGCCTTGATATGCCATGTTATTTGGCGGCGTTGATGGCTTCCAGGATTTTTTCCTTCGGCACCGCGCCGACAATCCGGTTCACCGGCTGTCCATCTTTAAAGAGATACAGGGTCGGGATGCTCATCACGCGATACTGACGGGCCAGTTCTTCTTCATCGTCCACATTGACTTTGCCCACCAGGACAGAGCCCTCCAATTCATTGGCCAGTTCGTCGATGACCGGGCCGAGCATGCGGCACGGACCGCACCAGGTCGCCCAGAAATCAACCAAAGCGAGGCCTTTTTTATTCAGAACTTCCTGCTGAAAGCTTTCTTGATTGAAATGAACCGTTGCCATATCTTTTCCTCCTTTTTTCCATTCCTTTGTTTTATGGTTCTCATTATACAATAAAATATCCGAAAAGGGAATAGGCGAAAAAGAAGAAAAACTTTTCCTGCTGGACTTGACAAATCAATGAAAAAAGGTATAATAAATAAAGTCACATTGCCCGATTGTGTAAAGGTAGCACGACAGACTCTGACTCTGTTTGTCTGGGTTCGAATCCTAGTCGGGCAGCCATGACGAGAAAATATCCGGCCCGCGGCTGGATATTTTCGTCTTCGGGGTGTAGCGCAGTTTGGTAGCGTGCTTGGTTCGGGACCAAGAGGCCGCGGGTTCAAGTCCCGCCACTCCGACCAGAATAGATAAACCTGTTTCAAAGATAAAATGAAACAGGTTTATTGGTTTTAAGGAAAAAAATGCAGTCTTGGACTGAAATCCGCTGATCGATTCGTAAATAGAATGAAAATTTGCTGTTTCAAACATGAAAGTTTTTATGCTAGAAACAAGCAGCTTTTTTAACAGCAAGTAAAACATCAAAATAATCATGTTTGCAAGGAACGAATGTTATGAGGATTCCGTATGGATATTTAAAAGATATAAACGGTGATTTCGAATCGACGAGGACAAAGCGAGGACTGTCCGACTGATCTATGACTTCTATCTTGAGGGGTTGAGTTTAAACAGGATGGCAGCGTATCTGTTTCATGAAAAGATCGCTTCTCCATCAGGAAAAGAAAGGTGGACCATTCAGGCTATTGATTATCTGCTATCTGAATGATGATTGGCAACCAATAGTTGATCTCAATTGCTTATTAGACAGTTTGTGTGGGTTCAAGTCCCACGGACCCAAAACGCATGGCATTCTTTTAAGGAGCAGAATTTATGAAATATACTTTTGAAATTAGTATTAGTGGCTGTAATACGATATGCAAACATTGTTATGTTAGCGGAGGACCTGGAAAAAACATAGATTTACAAATATATAAAAAAATTATAGAAAAACTTTCTGTTATTTTGCCTCAGCTAAAAAGTGAAATTGATGTTACACTTGGAAATGAACAATTTAAACATCCTTATATAAAAGAAATAATTGAAACTACATATAAAACTATTCCACAGTATTTTTCTTATGAAAAGTCAAATCTTCCAACAACAGGGATTGCTTTGATGAACAGGGATGATAAAGAACAGGTGTTATCTGCATTAAAAACTGCATGTGCAAAAATGGCGATGCTTACCATTCATGGAAATGAGAGACACCACAATATGATGGTGGGAAACAATCAAGGATTTTTATCTATTGTTTCTGTAATAAAACTTTTTCAAAATTATGGGTTCCACGTTCATCTGAA
The DNA here is from genome assembly GCA_944382905.1 of uncultured Clostridia bacterium. GTDB lineage: Bacteria > Bacillota > Clostridia > Oscillospirales > Ruminococcaceae > UBA3818. Next base: position 6,418 of record CALWNU010000015.1, read on the forward strand.
TTTTATGTTAAATAAATTTTTGATTACCGATTGGGAGGAAATATTATCGACATTTTCTTCTTATCATGATATTGATGCTCATATTACCATTCCATTATATTTGCCAATAGAGCGACTGAGAAATTTTCAAAAATATAGAGCGGAATACAATGAGTGTATGCAGTTAAAAAATAAACTTTCTGTTTTTTCGATGGATGAAAAGGCTTTTTTCGATAAAGTGGAAAAATTTAATGAAAGATCGATTTTTCCTCTATTAAGTGATTGGGATTTTAAACAAAAGAATATTTCTCAACCGCAATGGTCTTTTTTCAATATTGATCAAAATGGCGATTTATATTATGGCAATGTTGGATTACATACAAAATATCTTGGAAATATTCTTGAGACTAGTGAACAAGAATTATTAAGTGCAATCCAAAAAAAATCTGCCAATTATGATTATTCAGCTTATTATAATATTGACACTTTACCATTAGCAAAAGATTTATATGCTAATATTTTTCCGTTAAATTCCAATTATGTATTTCCTGATATGGAAGGAGCTATTTATTATTGGTTGGATAAAATAAATACCCCTACTATTTTATTAAACAGGTAAAACTTTTAAAATTTAGATTGATTTAAAGTTTAATATTATCAACCCAAAAACAGCTGATACTCTGGTGTATGTATAAACGGCATTTTTTAGTCTCAAAGACAATCCGAGTGCCTGTACAGGCACTCGGATTTTTATGTTGTCTAAGCACTGGCGGATGTACCCGCCAGCGCTTTTTTATTTTTCTTTCAGGGAATCGGTGCGGCAGACAAAATCCGGCTGCCGGCCAAAATCGTATTGGACCGGTTCTTTTCTTTCTTTGAGCGCGTGCAGGTCAACATACTGGATGCGCTGATTTTCGTAACTTGTCCAATAAAACCGCAGCGACTCCGAACACATCACCGCCGTGTAGATCGTGTAATCATACGGGACAACCCCTTCGTCAAGCGCCGTAATAGAGCCAGGCTGGCTGACCCGGACCATCCCCAAAGGGAAAGCCGCGCTTTGGAACAGATGAAAGAAGTTACTGACGCCGGCACTTTCGTCCGCTCCACGGCAGCAGTATTTTTTCAGGTAAGCCAAGCGGACAAATCGGGAAGGGGAACTCCAGTCCCCCGGAAGCCCCTGCGCGCCGCTGCCGGAGAAACATTGAGGGATTTGCTCCCCCGCCATTTCCACCGTATCATAATCCAAATCACGGATGCCGGCGTAATTGAGCAGGTTGGTCCGGTGCCAGGGATAGCTGGGGCTGTTGGTCATGACCCCGATGGTGTTTCGGTAGATGTGTACGCCATCTTGATCTGGCTCAATGACAATGGTTTCGCCGGTACGGTCGCTAAAACACCAGTGCAGGGGAGGGACCGTGCCCAATAAAGGGGCGTCCACCAGCGAAACCTGCTGCCGGATGACCTGCGCGACCTGCTCCACCGTGTCGCACTGGGCCAGCAGGTGATAAACAGCCAGCGGCGGCTGGAGCGGAATTTTCCCGGATTCCGCCTGCGATGCAAAGTGGGCGAATCCCCGGTAATACAACTGTCCGCCCATGAGCCCTTTTTCATTGATGCCCTCAAAAAGGATGGGCGCCGATGGGACGGACAGCAGCCCGGTTCCGACACAGGCATAGGCGGATTGCTGTTTTGTTTGCGGCAGGGGATCCGCCGCGCCGCCCACGCAGGAAAGATAGTCGGTTCCTGCGGGGAAATAGGTAATGGCGCTGCCTTGGGCCAAACGGTTGAAATCCAAATTGCGTCCCCACAGATGCCGGTGGTCCTGGGTTTCCCAGCTGACGGAGCTGCATCCGGACGGCATGGCAAGGTCAGAGATGGCAGGTAAGATGTGCGACATAAAATCCTCCTTCACTGGGGCCTTCTGCCAAAAAGGCAGCCTGGGCGGAACACCAGGAGAGATCCGTTTGCCGCCAGTGGAAAAAGGCCCGCTATTTTTCTCGTTTTTTCCCGCTGGGAGAGCGGAATTTTTTCCCCACGGCTAGGTCAGAATGGAGAAGCGCGCCCCGAGAGATGGTGTCTGTGCCAAATTTGTCCCGCAGGCGGTCCACCGCCTTGTCCAGTTTCCGTTCCCGGTCCCTAGCCTGATTGGAGAACAGCGTCTGCTGGGCAAAATCCTCTTTGGTCAGGTTGGTCAGGGAGATGCCCAACAGGCGCAGAGGGGTGCGCCGGTCCCACAATTCGGCGAACAGCTGCTTGGCCACCTGGTAGATTTCCGCTGTGATGTCGGTGGGTTCGGCCAGCTTTTTTTGATGGGACCGATCTTTAAAATCATTCCCCCGGATGGTGACGGAAATACACAGGGCCTTGTCGCGGCCGGACCGGATGCGGGAAGCGACGCTTTCCGCCAGCGCCAGCAAAATCTGGTTTGCAGTCTCAACGCTGGTGACGTCCTGCTCCAAGGTAATGGAATTGCTGTAGCCTTTGACCTCCTCCGGCTGGCTGCGGACTGGAGAATGGCTGATGCCGTTGGCGTAATCATGCAGCTGCTGGCCCCATTTTTTCCCCACGATGGTTTGCAGTTTCCCCAATTCCGTTTTTGCCAAATCGCCGATCGTTAAAATATACGCTTTTTTCAGCCGCTGGGCCGTTGCACCGCCGACGGTGAACAGGTCGTCTACCGGCAAAGGCCAAAGCTTTGCGGGGATTTCCCAGTCGAACAGCGTGTGCACCTTGTCCGGCTTTTCGAAATCGCTGGCCATTTTTGCCAGCAGCTTATTGGAACCGATGCCCACATTCACGGTAAAGCCCAGCGTGTCCCGGATTTCGTTTTTGATCCGGGTGGCGATCTGGACCGGATCTGGGTAGAGCATGTGGGTGCCGGTCATATCCAAAAAGCATTCGTCAATGGAATATTTTTCCACCACCGGCGCGTAGCGGCGGCAAAGGTCCATAAACGCCTTGGAATTTCGCTCGTACAGGCGGAAATCCGGCTTGACCAGGACCAGCTGCGGGCATTTGCGCAGCGCCATCGCCACCGGTTCGCCGGTTTTGATGTTGTATTTTTTTGCGGGTATGGATTTTGCCAGGATGACGCCGGTGCGCTTTTGACGGTCCCCGCCGACGGCGGAAGGGATCCGGCGCAAATCTGTTTCGCCATTGGCCACCCGGCGGGCGGCCTCCCAAGAGAGATAGGCGCTGTTGACGTCTACATGAAAGATCAGCGGATCCATGGCAAAGCTCCTTTTGATGAAATCCATTTTATTCTAACAAGTTTTTCGAAAAATACAAGGACAAAGGCGGAAACGGATAAAAACAGACGGCATGACTGTCGTCATGCCGCCCGCAGGATGGATGCCGCTGGAAATGTCCTTATACCACCAGGAAGAATTTGACCAGGAACAGCGCGGAGATGATGTAGGTCACAATGGAAACCTCTTTCGCTTTTCCGGTGAAGACCTTGATCACGGTGTAGGAAATGAGCCCCAGGCCGATGCCGTGTCCAATGGAGCTGGAGATCGGCATGGAGATCAGCATCAGAGCGACCGGAACAATTTCTGTCAGGTCGTCAAAATGCACATTCTTCAAGCCGCTAACCATCAGCACGCCGACATAGATCAAAGCGGCGGAAGTCGCAGCAGCCGGGATGATGGCCGCAATCGGCGCGATAAAGATGCAGGCCAGGAACAGAATTCCCGTAGTCAAAGCAGTCAGGCCAGTGCGCCCGCCAGCTTCTACTCCGGAAGCGGATTCTACAAACGTGGTAACGGTAGAAGTACCGGTCACAGCGCCTGCAATGGTACCGACCGCATCGGCAACCAGCGCTTCTTTCATCTTCGGCATCTTTCCGTTTTTATCCAGCATACCGGCGCGGGACGCGGTCCCTACAAAGGTGCCGATGGTATCGAACATATCGATCATGCAGAAGGTGATGATCAGCGTGATGATCGTAAACCAGCCGATGGAGAAGAACGTAGCGAAATCAAATTTAAACAGGGTCGTTGCCGCCATATCCGCAAAAGGCGGAACAAAGGAAGCGGTTGCCAAAGAAGCAAACGGGTTATTCCCCAGGAAGATGGCCTCGCCCGCCCAGTAGATGACGCAGGAGATCAGCATGCCCAGCAGTACGGCGCCTTTGACGCCGAGTTTGGCGAGGATGCAGATGGCAAACAGGCCGACGAACATGGTGACAACCGTCAGCACCATTTCCGGATACGCGTCTCCCATAGAGGTTTGGATGACCGAGGGGGTCAACGCGCCAAAAAAGTCGCGCATCACATAGAACGGGCCGCCGTCAGCAGAGTAAACGCCTACATTAGAGCCAAGGCCGATGTTCATCAGCATCAGGCCAATACCAGGCGCAATACCCATCCGCACGCCGAGCGGAATCGAGTCCACGATTTTTTCCCGGATGCTCAGCAGGGACAGGATCAAAAACAAAATGCCTTCAATGAGGATAATGCACAGTGCCGCTTGGAAAGACTGCAGGTAGGACAGGCCAGTCAGCCCCACAATGTTGGCCACCACGATGGCAAAGAAGCTGTTTAACCCCATGCCGGGCGCCAGGGCGAACGGTTTGTTAGCCAGAAAAGCCATGACAAACATGGCGATGGCGGAAGCGATGCAGGTGGCGAGGAACACGCCGTTCCACAGTGGGCTTCCCACGTCGAAACCGGTCAGCAGATTGGGGTTTAGGGCGATGATGTAAGCCATCGTCATAAACGTGGTCAAGCCGGCCAGGATCTCGGTTTTTACGTTGGTACCGTTTTCCTTCAGCTTAAAAATTTTGTCCATGATTTTTCTCCTTCTCAAAAAATCCTAGTGGATACACCACCATTTTCTATTGTACTAAAAACATAGGGCTTTTCCTATAGGGATTTTATACAAACTTGTCGATTCTTTGTGTACAAGCAGACGGAAGATTTGTCTGCCAAGCAAAGCAAAAACACAAAGGAAAGGGCTTATTGGGCCGGCGATTCCAGCTCGTCCGGCAGGCGCAGGCCAACGGCTTCTTCCACCGGGATCGAGAATACCACTCCGTGCTCGCCGCTTGTTTCCAGGATGCGGCTGCAAATGGACTGCATTACCGCTTTTTTGATGGATACCGGCACAATGGTAAAGACCAGTTCTTTTTCCGGCTGGATGGTGATATGGAAAAATTTGCTGGCTTCCCCCGCGCCAAAAGACCGGGCGCGCACCATCGTGCCGCCGCGGGCGCCTGCCGCCTGGGTTGCCTCCACCACCAGATCGGATTCCCCATGGGGAACTACAGCGGCGATTAAAGCGAAAGATCGATTTTCTGGCATGAAAGAAAGCGCCTCCTTTTGGGTAGAAGATGGAAAACTCGGGTCAGAAGCCGTCTGCCGAATGGCGGCAGTGCTGATGCTGTCCAGCGAAAGGGTAAACGCAATCCCTTTTCCAGGCGCGGCAAGCGCCATATCCTGGCCCAGCGCGTGTAGCATCCGCTTTTCCAGCGGCTGGGGAATCAAACTCATCACAATATCTTTTTCCGGCTCGTCCAGGCCAAGATAGTCCATGATCTCGGAACTGGCCGTCCCCTTGCCCAGACCGATGAGATGAACGCCGCTATGAATTCGATTGAGAATGGACACCGCCGTTTCCCCTTTTCCGCGGTCTACGATGGTGATCAGCCATTTAATTGCAAAACGGATTGACTTTTCCTCAGGCATCTTCCGATCCCTCCTGTTGCAAGTCGATAATTTCTTCTTCGGCAACCTGTTCGCGCTGGACCGCGGGCAGATGCCGGGCCTTCAGCTGGTACAGCAGCCCCAGCAGCTGGATGATAACAAGCGGCGTCATCGCGACCATGGCGACAATGCCGAACGCGTCCGTAAGGATATTGCCGCCTACCGCGTCGCAGGCGCCCATGGCAAATGGAAGCAGAAAAGTCGCCGTCATAGGGCCGGAAGCCACGCCGCCGGAGTCAAAGGCAATGGCGGTAAAAATGTTTGGCGTAATCAAAGAAAGGCCGAGCGCAAGCGCGTAGCCGGGAACCAAAAACCATAAGACAGAAAGGCCGGTCAATACCCGCGTCATGGACAACCCCAAAGAAACCGCCATCCCAATGGACAGGCTGCTCATCATGGCCCGCTGGGAAATCGCGCCGCCGGTAATCTGTTCCACCTGCTTGTTGAGTACCAGCACCGCTGGTTCCGCCTTTACAATGAAGTACCCGATGACCATCGCAAGGGGGATGAGAATCCAACGGTAGGGCAGGGAACAGATCTGGCTGCCCAGAAAGTAGCCCGCCGGCATAAAGCCGACATTCACTCCGGTTAAAAACAGCATTAAGCCGATAAACGTATAAAACAAGCCCACAAGGATTTTTACCAGCTGCCTGCGCCGCAGGCGGATCAATAAGAAGTTGAGCAGGAAAAACAAGGCTAAGATCGGGGTCAGGGCAAAGGCAACTTCTTCGATATAATCAGGGAAAGCGCGGCCAAATGCGGCAAAAAGCTCTTTGGTATCGGAGATTTCCGCAATCTGCAAAGAAGAGTAGCTCGACCCGGAAGGATGATACAAAAAGCCGAGAATCAGCACGGACAGAATCGGCCCGATGGAGCAAAGCGCGACCAGGCCGAAACTGTCGTCCTCGGCGTTCTTGTCGCTGCGTACCGCCGTGAGGCCCAGGCCCAGCGCCATAATAAACGGAACGGTGATGGGGCCGGTGGTCACGCCGCCGGAATCAAAGGCCACGGCCAGAAAAGAATCCGGCACCAAAAACGCCAGCACAAAAATCAAAGCGTAAAAGACAAACAGCAGGATGGAAAGCTTCCAGCGGAACAGGATCCGCAGAAACGCCAGCATTAAGAATAGGCCTACCCCAACGGCGACAGTGAGAATCAGCACCATGTCCGGCACCGCGGGAGTCTGCCGGGCCAGAACTTGAAGGTCCGGCTCCGCCAGGGTGATGACGATACCGATTACAAAACAAGAAAGGGCGATCACCCAAAGCTTTTTGGTGCAGGTGAGCGATTCGCCGGCCTGTTGTCCAATGGGCATCATGGCCATATCGGCGCCCAGCGTGAAAAAGCCCATCCCCACCACCAGCAAAACCGCGCCGGCGAGGAACAATGCCAGCGTTCCCAGCGGCATGGGCGAGACGGTGGCGCTGAGCAGTAGGACTATTAATGTAATAGGCATGACAGAGGAAAAGGATTCCGCTACTTTTTCTTTCAGCGTTTTATTCAAAGACATGGATTCCCCCTTGTTCTGCAGATGATGAAAAGCCGAAACCGGGACAGAACTGCCCACCGGCGATAAGTAACGTTTTTATTATAACAGAGAAATGGCGAAAAGCGGAAGATTTTTTGCAAAGAACCCTCAGAATTTTTCCTTGCAGGGATCTGTTGGGAAAACTTGCTTTTTTCCAAAGGAATTTCTATAATGAACCCATTGGAGTTCATCATGGAAAGAAGGGCGTTTTTTGTATTCTTTGCAGGAATATCTGGCGTTTTTTGTGATCTACGCTTTTTTGGGCTGGTGCGCCGAGGTGGTGTTCAATACCGTGAACACAGGGCATTTTGTCAACCGCGGCTTTTTGCACGGGCCGGTTTGCCCGATTTACGGGTTTGGCGTGGGGATTGTGATTTTCTGTTTGTCGCCGCTCAAGGACAATTGGCTTTTGCTGTTTGTGGGGGCGATGGTGCTGTCCAGCGTGCTGGAAGGGGTGACCGGCTATGTGCTGGAAAAAGCATTCCACACCAGTTGGTGGGATTATTCCAACGAGCCGTTCCATATTGGGAAGTATGTGTGTCTGCGTTTTTCCATTCTGTGGGGGCTGGGTTGCGTGCTGGTGATGGATTTGGTTCATCCCGCGGTAGTAAAATTGGTCCGCTGGATCCCCGCCCCAATCGGGACGATTGCCATTGCGGTCTGCCTGTTTTGTTTCGCCTGCGATTTTTATGTAACAGCGTCCAACATTTTGAAATTCAACCGTCGCCTGGGGCAGCTGGAAGAGGTGGGCCGGCTGATGCAGGAGCTTTCCGACGACATCGGCGGCGGCCTGGCCGATGGCGCTTTGAAACTGGCACAGACAGGAGATCGGTGGAAAGAATCCTCCGCCCAGTGGAAACAGCAGGCCCAACAGCGCAAAGAGGCTTTGCGTAGTTCTATCGGGTCCCGCCAGGAGCAGCTGCATTTGGCGGCGGTAGAAAAACGCCAGGCGGTGTCCCAGTCCCTGGAGGAGAAAAAGCAGCGGTTGGCCCAGTTGTCGCAGCAGTATGAAAAGATGATGCGGGAGAAAATGCCTGTCCGGCTGCTCAAGGCGTTCCCCAACGCCAAGTCCCAGCGGTACAACGATGCGCTGGAACGCATCCGGCAGGCGATCGAGAAAAGCAAAGGGAAAACAGACGGCCTGCACCAGGGCGGCAAAGGCGGATGGATGCGGAAAAAATAAAAAAGCTGTGGGAAACCTTCCCACAGCTTTTTTCCTTTCTGATGCGTTACCGCGCCGCACCCGATGGAATCATCTTCGCTTTTTGCAGCAGCGCAACAATCGCCGGTACCAGCACCAGCTGCAGCACGATGCCGGGGATCGCGCCCAGCAGCGCGCCGGAAAGGAACGCGGACCAGGTAAAGGCCCCGCCTTTTACCCCCATGATGACGATCATGGCGGCTCCCCAGACGACCCGTCCGGCCACCATGGCGATCAGCAGGTCGGCGTAAAGGTACAGCGCTTTTTTGGGCAGTTTGCGGTAACAGACGCCGGTGAAAAAGCCGTATGCCGCCAACTCGAACGCCATGGCTACCGCCGAGGGGAACAAGGGCGGCATCCCCAGCGTGAGAGAGCGCAGCAGCGGGGCTGCAAACCCGACGGCGAGCCCGTATGGCCAGCCGCAAACAAACCCGCAGATCAGCACCGGAAGGTGCATGGGCAGCAGCATGCTGCCGATTTCCGGGATCTGCCCGGTAAGAAAGGGGAGCAGATAGGCCAGCGCCAAAAACAATGCCGCCAGCACCAGCTTCTTGGTGGATTGATGTCTCATAGTTTACCTCCGATGTTTTCCAAATGCCGCCGGCCGCCCCAACCGGCAGCTGCCGCAGGGTTTGGCCGCCAGGGCGGTGAAGATGAAACAGGACTTCCTTACGGCAAACCGGGGAGTTTTTTCAACTCCCCGGTTTTGTTATTTCTGCTGGGAAAAGTAATCGTTGATTTTTTTCACCAGCGCGTTGACGTCTGCGCCGTGCACTTGGCAGGCTTCTTCCAGCGTTTCCATAGCGGAAGCCGGGCAGCCGACGCAATGCATCCCCATCTCAAACAGGAATTGGGCGGTATTTCGGTCTATGGACAGCAATTCTCCGATCCGTGTTTCTTTGGTAATCGTCATAGTTTTTCTCCTCTGCATGTTTTTTAAAATTATACCCGATTGGGCGCTGTTTGGCAAGGGCAGTTTTTCCCACCGTGCCATGAAAAAAGTTTTGGTTTCCCCTTGATTTTTGCAGGAATTGCGCTATAATTCTGAGTTGGTGCAGGAATTGCGTCTTTTTGAAAAAGACGTGCCCTTTTGCAAAAAATCCTGCTTGATAAAGGCTGCTTTCCAAGACAGGGCAAGCCGATCGTTGCTGTTTGATTTGACGGGAGGAAAAACAATCATGCGTGTGGAGACCGATCTCATTGGGACCAAAGAAATTGACAAAGACGCGTATTACGGGCTGCAGACCCTGCGCGCCTATGAGAATTTTAACATTACCGGGCGGCGGGTGCATCCGGAATTTATCCGCTCCCTTGCGGCGATCAAAAAAGCCGCGGCGATTACCAATTGCCAAACCGGCGAACTCTCCGAGCCGATCAAGGATGCGATTGTGCAGGCCTGCGACGAGATCATCGCGGGGAAATTGCACGATGCGTTTATTACCGACGCCATCCAGGGCGGCGCGGGCACTTCTTTTAATATGAACGCCAATGAGGTGATCGCCAACCGTGCCATTGAAATCTTAGGCGGGGAAAAAGGCGATTACAGCATTGTCCATCCCAACGACCATGTGAACATGTCCCAGTCCACCAACGACGTGATCCCCACCGCGGGGAAGATTACGGCGATCAAGCTGCTGCAGGGGGCGAATTTCCAGCTGACCCGGCTCATCGGCGCATTGCGGAAAAAAGAAAAGGAATTCGACCATATCCTGAAAATGGGGAGAACCCAGATGCAGGATGCGGTTCCCATCCGGCTGGGACAGGAATTTGGCGCTTACCGCGCGGTGGTGGAACGGGATTTGGGACGCATGACCCACATCACCGACGAGCTGATGTATGTGAATATGGGCGGTACCGCCATCGGTACCTGCATCAATGCAGACGAAAGCTATGTCAGCGCCATCGTGTCCAACCTGTCCACCGTGACCGGGCTGGATTTGCGGCAGGCCAAAAACCTCATTGATTCTACCCAGAATCTGGATTGTTTTGTCACGGCTTCCGCTACGATGAAAACCTGCGCGGTGAACCTTTCCAAAATTTCCAACGACCTGCGGATGATGTCCTCCGGCCCCCGGACCGGATTCCATGAAATCAACCTGCCGCCCAAGCAGAATGGTTCCTCCATTATGCCCGGCAAGGTCAACCCGGTGATCCCGGAGGTGGTCAGCCAGGTGGCGTTTAATATCATCGGCAACGATGTGACCGTGACCATGGCGGCGGAAGCGGGCCAGCTGGAGCTCAACGCTTTTGAACCGGTCATCTTCTATAAATTATTCGAATCCATTATTACCCTTACCGGCGGGATCCAGACCTTTACCGACAACTGCATCTGCGGCATTACCGCCAATGAAGAGCATTGCAAGGAACTGGTGGATCACAGCGTGGGTATCATCACCGCTATCTGCCCGCGGGTTGGTTATTCGGTGGCGGCGGATATCGCGAAAACAGCGATCCGCACCGGCGCGTCGGTGAAAGAAGTGCTGATCAGCCGCCATCTGCTGACAGACGAGGAAATCAATAAACTGCTGGATCCCTACGCCATGACCTGATCCGCGTGGAAAAAGGCCCAGATCCCGGAAAAAGGGGTCTGGGCCTTTTGTTGTCCTGGACCATCGGATGGGGCGCCAAAAGCGCTGCGCGGCAAACGGTGCGGGATCGTGAAAAATGATGTTGTTTTGGCTATCTTCCCCCGGGCAAGTATGGTATAATAAAAAAAGAGCCCGCGGCGAGACGGCAGGCTGCGGCGGATTGAAAATCCGGTTGGGGACCTGCCCGGCGGGCATGGGAAGATCGGATCCCAAGAAAAATCAGGAGGTTGGTTCCAGTGAAAAACCCAATTGTCACGATCGAAATGGAAAACGGCAATCAGATGAAAATCGAACTGTATCCGGATATTGCGCCGAATACGGTGAAAAATTTTGTGTCCCTGGTCCAAAAAGGGTTCTATGACGGGGTGATTTTCCACCGCGTCATCCCCGGTTTCATGATTCAGGGCGGGGATCCCCAGGGCGTGGGAACCGGCGGACCCGGATACAGCATCAAAGGCGAATTTGCAGCCAATGGGTTCCCCAACCCGCTGAAGCATACCAAGGGCGTGATTTCCATGGCGCGCTCTTCCCGGCCGGACAGCGCGGGCAGCCAGTTCTTTATCATGGTAGACGACGCGCCTCATCTGGACGGCAGCTACGCGGCTTTTGGAAAGGTGATCGAAGGGATCGAAGAAGCGGAGCGGATCGTATCCGTGCGGCGCAATTTGTCCGATAAGCCGCTGGAGGACCAGCGGATGGCAAAGGTCACGGTGGAGACGTTCGGCGAAGAAATCGGCGAACCCCAGACGCTGTAGAAAACAAAAACGACAAAAAGGAAGGGATCTGGATCCCTTCCTTTTTTTGCAGGTCCGGGACAAAAAGAAAAGCAATCCCTCTTTTCGGTGCACAGGGATTGCTTTGCGGTTTTGGCAGGCCTTATCCTTCTATCAGATCTTCCACCTTCACATGATCGTTAAAGCCGGTGGTAATGATTTCGACAAACGTTCCTTTTTCGTGGAGGTAGTAATATTTATAGTGGAGGGGGGAATCTTTTGGAATGGTGCTGATGGCATACCCCTTGTATTTCCCCCGGTTCCATACCTGGGGAAGGGAGATTTCATCCATGTCGCCCTGCATTCGGTCAAATAAGCTGGAGACCAAATTTTCCAAACTGTATTCGTTTAAATCCTCTTTGGCCGAAAACCGGCAGGTTTCCAGCGTTTTTCCGTTGAGTAAGAGCACTTCCTCCGTCGTATACGCTTCCGGCCTGGACTGCACCAGGTTGCCGTCGGCGTCGATATAGTTGTCCAGCAGCGTTTGGTCTTTTGCAATCTCTTCCAGTTCTTCTTCGGTGACCACAAACCAAGGCGCCGGGAAAGAAAAAGACAAATTCATAGAGGGAATGGAAATCGTATCTCCCTCCACCTTGACGCAACGGTCTGCAGTGGAGGTCCCACAACCTCCCAGCAGCGCCGCCAACAACATCAAGGAAAGAAACAACGGAAACATCCGATTGATTTTTATCATACAGGCAGGTTCCTTTCTTGGCTGAGATTTTCAGCATGGCCGGCATTCCCTATTGGGCCAGCATTTCCCTGCGGCCGGGGAAAAAGAATTCCAACGCATACTGAATCGACTGGTCCCAAAATCCCCATTCGTGGGTCCCAGTCCATTCCCGATAGGAAAACGGATACGGCAAAGTCTGGATGACGTCCCGAAATTTGGTGTTCTGCGCATACAAGAAATCTTCTGTTCCACAGGTAATCATAACCTTGGGCAGCTGCTCTTTGGGCAGACGAGCCGTCTTTTCCACCAAATAAAACAAATTATCTTCCGGGTTTATTACAACACCGTCCCCGAAAATCGCCTGAGCTTCGCCCTGCTGGGACGAATCCATTTCCGAAAGGGACGCCCGCAGCGCTTCCAGATCCAAACATCCGGAGAACCCGGCGCATCCGGCAAACAGATCCGGCCGCCGCAGCCCTGCTTTGACAGCGCCGTATCCGCCCATGGAAAGACCCGCCACAAACCGGCCTTCCCGCTGGTCGCTGACGGAAAACAGCTGGCTGCAAAGAGAAGGCAGCTCTTCTGTCAGGTAGGAAAAATAAGGGAGTCCCTTGGCCATATCCGTATAAAAGCTGCGCTGCACTTCCGGCATGATCAGCGCTACGCCATAAGAATAAGCATATCGTTCCACAGCGGTCATGCGAAACCAGGCGCCGGCGTTCTCCCCGTGGCCGTGCAGCAGGTATACCACCGGGCATACCGGCTTGGCAGCGGGTACCCGGTCAAAGGGCAGCACAACCGCCAGTTCCGTATCCATTCCGAGGATTTTTGAGCGGACCGAACCCTTGAAAAAAGCCATCGAAAGCCTCCTTTTTCCATTGGCTACCAGTGAAGCTGGAATCGTAGCCATATTTTAGCACGTTGAAAAGGGAAAAACAAGATCACAGCCCCAGCAATCGGCAGATATTCCCGGAAAAGATCTCCTCCAGCTGTGCTTGCGGCAGCTCCAGAGCCTCCAGCATGGCTTTTTCCCTGCGCGGATCGCTCCAGGGACAGTCGCTGGCGAACAGGATTTTGTCTGCGCCATGGGATTGGATGATCCGCTTGAGCTGGATCGGGTCGATGGCGCCGGCACAGCAGGCGGTGTCCAACCATACCGGCGCGCCCACCAGGTAACGTTCCACTTCGTCCCAAAGGCGCATCCCGCCCATATGGGCCAGGATGAGTTTTAATCCCGGGCAGGCGTCCAGCACCTGGCGGCAGGCCTTTGGCGTGCAGTGAATGTGGTCGGGGGACAACGGATCGAATCCCGCGTGGACCGTGACGCAAAGGCCAAGATCCCTTGCCTTTTTAAACAGGGGCAGGATCCTGGGCTCGTCCATATCAAAATCCTGGTAATCCGGATGCAGCTTGATGCCGCGCAGCCCCAGCGACACGATCCGCTCCATCTCCGGCTCCCAGTCCGGCGCGTC
>CALWNU010000016.1 GCA_944382905.1 uncultured Clostridia bacterium
CCGCGGAGCAGAAAACCCAGTCCATCGAGGAAAAAATGGAGGAGATCCGGCTGGTCAACCGGGCAAAGTGGATGTTGATCCAGAAGCAGAATATGGATGAGCAGCAGGCACACCGGTATTTGGAAAAAAAGGCCATGGACCGGTGCGTAACCAAAAAAGAGATCGCCCTGCAGATTCTCCAGGGCGGTGACGGGGTCTGCCTGTAAAAAGCCGCTTGACAAATCCTGCGGCAGCTGATATGATAGAAGAAATTTCATAGATTAAACCGATGAAGCGGAGATAACGGCAATGATGCCTTTCCAGAGAGCCTGTGATGCTGCGAATCAGGCAAGAAACAAATTGTCAAATGGACCGCGGAGGGCGCAGTCAAATGTGGGAATGCCCACAGAGTATTCTGCGACGGGAAGGCATCCGTTCTTTGCCGGGGGTATACTAGTACCCTGCTGAGTGGATAGGGGCATTCCCCTATGAATCAAGGTGGCACCGCGGATGATGCGTATTCGTCCTTGACAGATGGTTATTCTGTCAAGGACTTTTTTATTTCCCAAAATTGGGGGCGAACAAGGAGGAGCAATGCATGAACCTGCTGCACAAACGATGGCGAAGCCCAGCGGAATCTCAAATTGTCGAATTACATTTTAACAACTGCAATGGAGGAAAAACAGATGAAAGAAAACCAGGTTGATTTCAGCACCTATTTGAAACAATATCCGGATGAGAACGGCTTTTTCGGCAAATACGGCGGCTCCTACATCCCGCCGGAACTGCAAAAAGCCATGGAAGAAATTACCCAGGCGTATCTCACCATTGGCAAATCCAGCAAGTTCATCCATGAACTGCGCCGGATCCGCAAGGAATTCCAGGGCCGGCCGACCCCGGTCTCCTACTTAGAACGGCTATCGAGCCAGATCGGCGGCGCCCACCTGTACGTCAAACGCGAAGACCTCAACCACACCGGCGCGCACAAGCTCAACCACTGTATGGGCGAGGCGCTGCTGGCCAAATGGATGGGCAAGAAAAAAGTGATCGCCGAAACCGGCGCCGGCCAGCACGGCGTGGCCCTGGCCACCGCCGCCGCGTATTTCGGACTGGAATGCGATGTGTATATGGGCGCGGTGGACATCCAAAAGCAGGCGCCCAACGTGGCCCGGATGAAAATTCTCGGCGCCCGGGTCATTGAGGTGACCGATGGGCTGGCAGCGCTGAAAGAGGCGGTGGATGCGGCGTTTGCGGCGTACGCCCGGGAATACAAGGACGCGATTTACTGCATCGGGTCGGTCGTCGGTCCCCACCCGTTCCCCATGATGGTGCGGGATTTCCAAAGCATCGTGGGCATCGAGGCCAGGGAGCAGTTTTTGGAGATGACCGGCGAGCTACCGGACGCGGTCGTCGCTTGCGTGGGCGGCGGGTCCAACGCCATGGGGATGTTCTCCGGATTTTTGAATGACCCGGTGGACATTTACGGCATCGAACCGCTGGGCCGCGGCGCTTCTTTGGGCGACCATGCCGCCAGCCTGCAGTTCGGAACCGAGGGGATCATGCACGGGTTTAACAGTATTATGCTCAAAGACGAACAGGGCAACCCCGCTCCGGTGTATTCGGTGGCCAGCGGGCTGGATTATCCTTCTTCCGGTCCGGAACATGCTTTCCTGCGGGATTTGGGCCGGGTAAAATACGATGTGGTATCCGACGACGAGACCATCGACGCCTTTTTCACCCTTTCCCGGATGGAAGGCATCATCCCGGCGATCGAAAGCGCCCATGCGGTGGCCTATGCCATGAAGCTGGCCAAAACCATGAAAAACGGGTCCATCCTGATCAACCTTTCCGGCCGCGGGGACAAGGACATGGACTATATTCTGGAACACTATGGAATCCGCTGACAGGCGGCATCGCGCCTGCCGGCCGGAGAAGCACAAGGCTGTCCAGCAAAAAACAAAAGTCACGCATAACGAACGTTGTGCGTGACTTTTGTTTGCTTTGCCTATAATTTTTGGGCTTTAAATACAATGGATTGAGGAAAATATTTTGCTTTGCAAGCTGAATAATACCGAGAACTAAACTCACATTCGCTGTCTAATATTTTTCTGTCGGTTTCTTCCACAACTCTTTCAACAGCAAATCCGGCTTTTGCAAGCGCATTTATGTAATCGGATAATCTTCTGTGATAAAGTGTCAGAGAAACCCCATTTTCTTTGTCAAGATCAAGATGGTTTCCATTTGCTGGCGGATTTACATTCTTTTTGAATGTAAAAGGCTTTTCTTCAAAATAGCTACCTGAAAAAAGGAGTGTATTTTTGTTAGCTTCAACACAGTGCATAAAGGGGTGGTCCCAACTGAATATGAAAATGCCGTCCTTTTTTAAATAGGAAGAAATGAGATGAAACGTAGTTTGTATGTCAACGGTCCAGCCTATCGCATAAATCGAATACACGATATCAAAATAATTTTCTGGGATTCCAGGATTTTGCTCCATAGGTGCATTAAAAAGGTTCGCTTTATAATGATTATCGGATAAAAATTTTGTTGCATTTTCAATTTGTCTAGTGGACAAATCAAGTCCCCACAGTTCCATTGCGCCTTTATCCCCACACCATTTTAAAGAATGACCGCTGCCACAACCAATATCCAACACTTTTTTATTTATAAGGTCAGGAAAAAGGTTCCGTTCATCTTCAGTCGGTATAAAACAACCATAAACAGGTAAAGCTGTTACTCCAAAAAAATCGTCCGCAATAGCATCCCAACTTTTTTATTTTGATTTATAATATCCACTTTGACCGCACTCCTAATACAACTAAAGATAGTTTTTGTATAATTATACCAAGTTAAAACAAAAAGCACAACATGAGAGTTAAACTCTCATGTTGTGCTTTTCTTGGCGGAGATGGAGAGACTCGAACTCTCGCGCCGGCTTCCCAGCCTACGCCCTTAGCAGGCGCGCCTCGTCACCAACTCCAGTACATCTCCAGATGCAACGTCTTCACCGTATTGATTCATTTTTTCTGTTTTTTTAATGTGGCGGAGAGGAAGGGATTCGAACCCTTGGCTCTTTTCGAGTCACTGGTTTTCAAGACCAGCTCCTTAAACCGCTCGGACACCTCTCCATCCGTGACGCAGATCATTTTATCATAACGAGGGCACAAAGTCAAGGAAATCCCGGAAAAAACGCAGTCGCTTTGGCTCCTTCCATCCTTTTCCTGTTTTGGCCCTTTGCAAGGGTAGATTTTGCCGCGAAAAGCAGATATAATAAAATTGTTTCCTGCGGAGGTGGCAAAATGGCAATCAACAAAGCGTTGCGGGCTGCGCTCAAGGCGTTGTCCTATCCTGAATTGGATGTGAAAAAAAACTACCGGATGGAGCGCGAATGGGTCAATCTGACCTCAAAGCGCGTCGTCAAGCCGCACCTGAAACAGATCTTGGACCGGTCTGTTATGTGCGCGGACCACACGGTTCCGGTGCGGATCTTTACCCCGCCGGAATACGCCGGCCACCGGGTGCTGGTCTTTTTCCACGGCGGCGGCTGGGTGACAGGCAACATCGACAGTTACGACGGCGTCTGTGCGGACATGGCGTCCATGACGGGGCAAATGGTGATCTCGGTAGACTATCGACTGGCGCCGGAACATCCATTCCCCGCCGGGCTGGAGGATTGCTATGCGGCGGCACGGGAAGTCTGCCTGGGCGGGTCGCTTTTGCCGTTTCGTCCGGAGGCGGAAGAGGTCACCATCATCGGCGACAGCGCCGGCGGCAACCTGGCGGCAGCGGTATCCCTGATGGCCCGGGACCGAGGGGAATTTCTGCCCAAACGCCAGATTTTGATCTACCCGGCCACGGCGGCGGACCACAGCGAATCCTCCCCCTTTGCCTCCATCCGAGAAAACGGTACCGGCTACCTGCTGACCGCAAAGCGCATCTGCGATTATATGGAAATCTACCGTTCCAGCGAAGCGGATCTTGCCAACCCCTATTTCGCGCCGTTGGAAGAAACCAACTACTGCGACCAGCCAGATACGCTGATTATCACCGCCCAATACTGCCCGCTGCGCGACGAGGGGGAAGAATACGGGCACCGGCTGATGCAGGCCGGCAACCGGGTGATGATCCGCCGGATCCCGGATACGCTCCACGGCTATTTTTCCCTGCCGGTACGTTTTGCGCCGGTCCGGCATACGTATGAGATCATCAACCGCTTTTTGAAGGAGTGACCTGTTATGTCCCACGTCTCTGCTCCCAGATGGAGCCGGTTGGACAATGCGGCGAAAATTTTCCCTTCCACCAGCAGCAGAAAAGACCCGAAAGTATTCCGCTTTTCCTGCGAGCTGACCGAGCCGGTGGATGGGCAGACGCTGCAGTTTGCCCTGGACAGGACGATGGAAAAATTCCCGTTTTACCGGTCCGTATTGAAAAAGGGGCTCTTTTGGTACTATTTCGAGGACAGCGCCCGCCGCCCAGTAGTGCGCCCGGAGGATCGCCCTCCTTGTTCGCCCATCTACAGCGCGGACCGAAAGGGCCTATTGTTTTGCGTCAGTTTTTTTGAGCGGCGCATCAACCTGGAAGTGTACCACGCCATCTGCGACGGGACTGGCGCTTTGCACTTTCTGCGGATGCTAGTATACTATTACCTGCTGGCGCGGCACGAAGAAGCGTTTGCCGCCGGACCACCGTCGTTTGATTACGACGCTTCCCAATCCCAAATGCGGGACGACAGCTTTTCCCGTTACTATGAAAAAAAGCGGAAGTCCGTCAAGGCCCAAACGCCGCGCGCCTACCACCAGCGGGGGGAACGCTGGCCGGAAAACCGGATTGGCGTGTTGGAGGGGAGGATGTCCGTCCAAGCGCTGCTGGCCCTCGCCCATAGCTATCAGGCTACCCTAACCGAATACTTGACCGCGCTGTTGATCCTCTCTTTCCGGGAAACCATGCCGCTGCGGGAATCCGCCCGGCCGGTGGTGATTACCATCCCGGTGAACCTGCGCAATTATTTCCCGTCCAGCACTGCGCGGAATTTTTTCGGTATTATCAATGTAGGGTATGATTTTTCCCGCAGGGAAGACACGGTGGAAGCGGTGGTTTCTTTCGTGCAGGAGCAATTCCAATCACAGCTGAGCGCCGAAAAGCTCAAGGAACGGATGGATGAACTTTCCGCGCTGGAACACAATCTGCTGACCCAGCTGGTCCCGCTGGCCATCAAAGACCCGGTGCTGCGCGCCGCCGACTACCTGGCGGAACGGGGCATCACCGCCGCCTTTTCCAACATCGGCCGGGTCACCATGCCGGCGGAAATGGCGCCGTACATCGACAGCTTCCATGTTTTTGCCTCCACCGCCCGGCTGCAAGCGTGCATGTGCTCTTTTGGCGACCAGTTCGTCCTCAGCTTTACCTCCCCCTTTGTCAGCGCCGACGTCCAGCGGGCATTTTTCCGCCGGCTGACCTCCGCTGGGATCCAGGTAGAGGTTTCGTCCAATCGGGAACAATTCGGCATTTGACAGGAGGTTGTGGTATGAAGCGTTGTGAACGGTGCCATGTCCTGGTTTCCGGAAATCCGCGCAGCTGCCCGCTGTGCCAGGGCGACCTGATCGGCGACGGGGAACCTGGGCGCGAAAGTTTTCCGCCGCTTGCGGCGAAACCCCATCCGCAAAAAGGGCTGCTCCAGCTGATCGGGCTGGTGACCGCAGCGGCGGCGGCAGTGTGCATCGCAGTCAATCTCAGCCTGCCGGACGGGGGATGGTGGTCAATCTTCGTCGTGGCGGGGATTCTCAGCTTCTGGCTGACCTTTTGGGCCGTCGTCAAAAAGCGAGGGAATATCCCCAAGGCAATTTTGTGGCAGGTCGCGCTGATCTCGGCGCTGGCCCTGGTTTGGAACTGGTGGACGGCCGGCAGGTTAAATTGGTCGGTGGATTTTGTGATCCCGCTGCTGCTCATTGGCGCCATGATCGCCATGGCGGTTATCGCCAAATGCATGCGGCTGAGGATCCAGGACTACATCCTGTACCTGCTGCTGGACGCGCTGTTCGGCCTGATCCCGCTGATTTTGCTGTTGTGCGATTGTCTGCGGATCGTCTACCCTTCCGCCGCCTGCGTGGCGGTGAGCATCATCTCCCTGGCGGCGCTTTGCCTATACGAGGGGCAGGCGCTGAAAAACGAAATCCTCCGGCGGTTGCACTTATAAACGGCAGGCGCCTTTGAAAAAGCGGCGCAGGCCGCTTTTTTTATTTCGGCGGCACAAAAAAATTTGACACTACCTGGCAAAACCGGTATAGTATTAAATAGGTACCTTATAAAAATCCCACCAATGACAATTCCCGGGGGAAATTGAGTTTGAATGGAGGAACAGAATGAAACCTGTGATTTTGATCGCACCGGACGATGGGTTTAACCCTATGTTCCAGGCGCCGCACACCATCATCAGCAGCGACTACACCAAATGCGTCATGGATGCAGGCGGGATTCCGGTTGTCGCCTGCGACGTCAACTGCGCCGCTTCGTATTTGGAAATGGCGGACGGTCTTCTGCTGACCGGCGGGGCTTCCGACATCCACGCCGGCAATTATGGGCAAATTTACAAAGACCGCATGGGCGGCCCCAACCACCCGCTCAACGAGCTGCGGGACGATACGGATTTTACTCTGCTGCGCGCTTTCATGGAGGCGGGCAAACCGGTCTTCGGCATCGGCCGGGGGCTGCAGGTCATCAACGTCGTGCAGGGCGGATCGCTTTACATGGATCTGCCGGAGGAAACCGGCCAGGATCATGAAGGGAAAAACCACCCGATCCAAGCGCAGCCGGATTCCTTTGTCGCCGCGTACAACGGGACGGAACAGGTCATCAGCAAGCACCATCAGGGCGTCAAAGAACTGGGCAAAGACCTGGTTGCCTGCGCCAAATCGCCGGACGGGCTGGTGGAGGCCATCGCCCATACCAAACTGCCGGTCTTTGCCGTCCAGTGGCATCCGGAACAATCCAAAACGCCGGCAGACCAGGCCCTGTTTGCGCGTCTGATTACCCTTTGCAAAGGAGGCGACCGCTGATGAAACCGATTATCTGTATTGCGCCGGCGCCCGCCGTGGAGCCCATGTTTTTCTCCGACGGGTGGATGATCAATAAAAAATATTTCCTTGGCGTCACCGCAGGAGGCGGCATCCCCGTCATGGCGACGGACATCGAAATGGCGGACGAATATGCGCGCATCTGCGACGGTCTGATTCTGACCGGCAGCGCCATGTACATGCCTTCCCCTGAATACGCCGCGCAGGCGAAAGCCATCGAGAAACAAAAGCGCGATCCTCAGGACGCACAGCTGTTTTATGCGTTCCAACGGGCGGGCAAACCCGTGCTGGGCATTTGCCGCGGCCAGCAGAATATCAACGTCTTCCTTGGGGGAACGCTGGCTAAAAAGTTCAAATTGACCGATGGCGTGGAACACCTCATGCGCAAGCATGAGATTGTCGCGGATCCGGATTCGCTGATTGGCAAGCTGTTTGGGGAAAAATTCATCACCAACAGCCGCCACAACAACCGGATCGACCAGCTGGCGGAAGGGTTGAAAATCACCGCCCGCTCCCACGATGGAGTGATCGAGGCCATTGAGCACGAATCCCAGCCGATCTACGCCGTCCAGTGGCATCCGGAGCGGATGCGCGGCGATCTGCCGGATCCGTTCGACGGGCCGGACACCACGATTTTGTTCCAAACATTCTGCGAGATTTGCCAAAAAGGGAAAAAATAGTCCATCCGGCTGCGGCCTGCCCCATTAGTCAGGGCGCAGCGGACCCGAGTAAAAAAAGCGGAGGGAAATCCCTCCGCTTTTTTTATTTGCGTCGAAGCGGGGCGCGACTACCGTTCTTCCGGCACGATCCCCGCTCTCTTTTGATAGTTGCGCAGCATTTGGGAAAAGGCCTGCGCGTCCATTTCATCCCATTTTTGCGCGGCGACTACCCCCATACAGGACGTTAAAATCCCGCCCGCCTGGTGGACCATAATACATTCCACACACTTGCCATGGCGGGGGCATTTTGCCGTACAGGGACAATTGGGATTTTGCAATACAGATGGCATGGGAACCGGTCCTTTCTTTGGGGATGATTTTATTGTAGCACAAAGGACGGCAAAATCCTACCCTGATTGGAAAAAAGCAGGAATGTTCAGCGAATGCCCGGCGTATCCTGATAAAACGCCACCGCCTTGCGCATAAAGTCCTCCGTTACGCCGAAGTGATCCGCCAGTTCCCAGATTTCCACCATTCCGCCGGCCACACACTCCCGCAGCTCCTCCAGGGGGATATACCGCAGGATGGCGGCCCGGTCGGCCCGGTATTCCGCCTGTCCTCTCAGCGCGTAAGGGCTGGCGGCAGAGTAAAACGCGCCGGAATCGAAATGCCCTTTTTCGTGGATGAGGATGGTGTATTCTTCCGCTTTGCCCTGGATTTTGCTCGGGTCGATTCCAATCACCTTTTCCGCCTCCAGCGCAACGCTTTTCAAATGGCGAAACCGGTAAGGCAGCACCTGAATCTGCTCTTTTTCAAAATCCTGATATATTTTTTCCAAATTGTGCGCCAACGCTCTGCTTTCCTTTCTTCTGTCTTCTTCCTAGATGTCCTTGCTGCTGCTTTGATTGTACCAAAAGAGCAGTCCCATAAACCGGACTGCTTTAGATCATGTCATGGAAAAACCCCGCCTGCCAATCAAGGCAAGCGGGGGTTCCACTATTTTACCATGTTTTCCGCGCGGCTGATGATATCGCGAATCCCTTCTTTGAGGGTTTCCACCTTTTGGGATTCTGCCTCATACAGCGTCTTGTAATCCACCGCCGGCGCTTCTTCCGGCAGCTTTGGCACGTCCAGATCGTTTTGGGCGATCCAGCCGGAGGATACCCCGCTGCCGCCGTAACCGTCGTACAGCGTCTGGCCCGGCCCGACATACCAAACCTTGGACGGGTCCACTGTGGTATCCTTGTTTCCTTTTTTGATCACATTGCCGCTGGATTTGATGCCAACAGCGTACTGCGGATATTGGGTATCCGTGTCAAACTCCACATGCAGGTGTGCCCCGGACGTGTTGGCCCCGGTGTTGCCGTACACCCCCAGCACGTCTCCGCGCTTGACTGCCTGCCCCGGCTGTACCGCAATGGAATCCAGATGGAACATCCGACAGGCCAGGGAAGTCGTCTCACCGTCGTTTCGTTCAACATCAAGGAACACCAGCACAATGGCGTTGCCCATCCGTTCCGATTCGGTTGCGCCATCCATACCGCAGGCGATCACCGTCCCATCACCGGGGCTGTAGATGGTCCGCTGCTTATCCGGGTTGCCAAGGTCGATGCCGTAATGCAAAAAGCCCCATTCTTGGGTGTATTTGGGCATTTTGTACCCAGCGTTGACGTTGCATTTGTTCAATGGCAAAATCAGTTTTTGGCTCATTTTTCGTCACTCTCCTTATACGGTTCTTCATAAGCCATAGCCCGGCTGGAATCGGACAAGCCTTCTGTGGTCGGGTCGTTGACCACTCCCAGCACCGCCAGTACAGCGAATAGGGCGTTGACTACCGCCAGCAGCTTGTTCTCCAGCTCTCCCCCATCCAGCGAATAGCCGAATACCGCCGCTGCCGTCTGCACCAGCAGAAGAACCGCCGGGATTAAGCCCAGCCAAAAATGTTTGTTTTTCACGCGAACCAGCCAATTGACGTTCATTCGGCTTTCCTCCTATTTCAAAAAGCAGGCGGCAGCGGCGCCGAGCAGCCCGCCGCCAACGGCGGATCCCACCGCCGTCAATACCGCCTTTACCATCATATTCCAATGCTGCGCAGGGCGGTCCTCCAGCTTATCCAGCCGTTCTCCTTGCCGTTCCTGCTCTTTGAGCATCGCCTCCATGGTGGTGGCCAGTCGCTCTACCGAACAGGCGATCCGGCCAAACCGTTCCACGTTTTCTTCTAACAGGGCAATGCGCCGGTTTTGCCGGGTGTGTTCCGCTTCCATCCGCTTGGCAAATTCCTCATGCTCCCCGCGGTTGATGCAGCTGTCCAATTACACCACCTCCGTCCAGCCGTACACCCCCGGTTCCCACACGTTGCTGTCCACATCCGAAGTCCAGTGCTTTTCATTGTGGCTGACCTTGGCGCCCAGTGCATAAGCGTCCTGCGCCCCCTGTGGCTGCCTCCACTGCGGCCATTCTTCCGCCGGGTCATCGATTCGAACCCATAAGGACGATGCGGTATCCGGCGTCCAGCTTTCCTGGGCAGTATGGGCCAGCAGGCATTTGTACAGCCATTCATTGTATTGCACCCGGTCGCCGGTTTGATAGGTAGCAGCAAGATCCCACAACGGGAACACGGAAGGGATCAACACCGCCTGTTCATCCGGCAATGCCACCACCTGGAACTGGATGGCCTGCCGTAACTGTTTTGCCATTTGGATTTTCTCCATTATTCACTCACCCCCAAAAGCGCGTCGATCTGTGCTTGGAGGGATAAGACCTGTGCTTCCAGCTCATCCTCCCGGCTGGGTTCCGGTTCGGGGAAAGCGT
>CALWNU010000017.1 GCA_944382905.1 uncultured Clostridia bacterium
CCCCGAGGCGATCCGCCGCAGGCGGCTGTTTTTCGTCTGCTTCATCTCATCCATCCTTTCCGCTCCCGGCGGCGCCGGGCCGAGGCGGAAAGATGGATGCTCCCCCGGCAAGCGGGAAAACGACGCCTCGGCCTCGGTTTACCGCTCACCATTTGGGAGCAAACAAAAAAGATAGCCGCTGTTTTCACAGCGGCTGATTTGAGCTTGATTCAATTGTTGCCTTGTTACTTGTCCGGTTCCTCCCGCAATTGTTCTTCGCAGAAGGCGAGGAGGACAGGGATATCCGTTACAGCGGTTTCCCAGATGATTTCTCGGCTCATGCTGCCATAATTGTGGGCAACCAGGTTACGCATTCCTTTCATCGGACCCCACTGAATACGGTCGGCGGTCTTGGCGCGGAATTCCGGGCTCAGTCCACCGCTCAGTTCCCCGATTTGAAGGATCGAGAAGGAGACTGAACGCTGGTAATCTGCATCCTGGTCAAAGGCGTCAAAGGATCGCCCGTAGCGGTTGATGGTCTTTTCAATTTCCAGGCAGTAATCCCGGATATGGGCAAGGCGCTGCAGGTCAGGCGACTTCATACAGGTTGACACGCTCCTTCCACACGGTATCCCGGAATGCTTCCTCACTGGGCATCTGCGCCCGCTGGGTCAGGGAATTGAGGGTAATGAGGTCGATGGGTTTTTGAAACGCTTCCTCAAGTTCGGTATAGAGCGCCCCCAAAGTGAGCAGGGATTTGAGCTCAGTCCCAGTGGTATCCACCAAAAAATCCAGGTCACTCGTTTCGGTGGCATCGCCTCTGGCATAGGAACCGAAGAGGTAAACCGCCGGAAGACGGTATTTTTTTGCAATCGGAGTGATGATACGCCGGATCTCCTCGATGGTATAAATCATATCACATCCCTCCTTTTTCTTTATTATACCCAACTTTTTGGGCCGCTGCAACTTTTGTAGTACAATTTGAATAAACTGAGGGATACAATATATGAATTTATATGAAGCAACCCAAGTCATTGTAAACACTGCCAAAGATGAGATAAACCTCTCGGGGATGCATGGATGTAAAAGGGCCTACAGCTTACTCAAAACTCTAACCTACGCTTGTGGCGACGATATTTCTCCAGAAGATATACATCAGGCGTATCAGCAAGTTGACCAAGAAAAAGCTGATACAATTGCCAATCTTCCCCCTGTATTAAATGAATTACCCAGTAAGCAGCAGCAAAAAAATGTACTAATGTGGCTCAGACAGGTAAATGAACAAGGACATCTCACTGATAAACAAAGAGCTTCTCTAGAGGATAATATTCAATTTCTTGAAGATTATTGGTCAACTGTGGAATGAGCTGTTGATAATAGCCCTTGGGCTATGTGCCAGCTTGATTTTATAGGAAGGCGCCCTTTTTCCCGGCAGGCCCTGCCAGGCGGTCGCCAGATTTTCGGAGAAAAAAAGCGCCCTTTTTGAAAGAATGACCAATCAAAAAGGGCGCCTTTTGCTTATTGGGGAGCGTATGGGTTCGAGTACCTTCAGTTCCCGAAAAAGCGGTTTGCCGATCTTTTGTTTTTCAGCTGAAATCGAGGCCAGAAAAACCCCGGAAAAGGCCGATCGGATGCGCTTTTACACGCATCCGATCTAAACTGACCATAATAGATGGTGCCGGTAGTCGGGGTCGAACCGACACGGTATCGCTACCACTGGATTTTGAGTCCAGCACGTCTGCCAATTCCATCATACCGGCGTTACTTTTTTATTATACACAAAAATACAAAAGAATCAAGCCCTTTTTGCAAAAACCCCAACGAGTCCATTGGGAAAAAGGCTTGCATAATCAGACAAATCATATTATAATGTTATAAAACAAGAAATCAAAAAAAGAATGCGTTCTTTTGGAGGAAAAGCGATGGCGAGTTTTTGGGTCAAAGACAAACTGTTTTATCGCAAGATGGCGGCCATTGCCATCCCGCTGGCGCTGCAAAACCTGATCAATGTAGGCGTGAGTTTGCTGGATACGGTTATGCTGGGGCAGTTGGGCGAAGTGGCGATGAGCGGCTCATCTTTGGGGAACCAGATCGGGTTTATTTATCAGATCATGAATCTGGGCCTGTCCGCTGGCGCCGGCGTGCTGACCAGCCAGTATTGGGGGCGGGAGGACCCTGCCTCGATCCGTAAGGTCATGAGCATGGCTTATAAGATCTCTATGACATTGGCGACCATTTTCACCCTGCTTGCTTTGACCATTCCAGATGTATTAATGCGTTTTTATACGGAAGAACCGCAGGTTATCGAGGCTGGCGCCCAATATCTGCGGATTATCGCCTTTACTTACTGGGTCAGCGGGTTTACCATGACTTCCATGAGTATCCTGCGCACAGTGGGCACGGTCAAGATCACCCTGTTTATGTATATCATCTCCTTCTTTGTCAACGTGTTTTTCAACTACTGCCTGATTTTCGGCAACCTGGGCTTCCCCCGGATGGGCATCGCCGGGGCGGCTATCGCCACGTTGATCGCCCGGATCATCGAATGCGCCATCATCGTCGTCTATGTGTTCCGCATCGACCAGAAAATCCGCTTCCAGTTCCGGGATCTGTTCCAGAAGATCGACCGGGAAATCCTGGGCATTTACATGCGGTACGGCGCGCCGGTGCTGTGCAACGAAATGCTCTGGTCCATCGGCAGCACCATGCTTTCGGTGATTATGGGGCATATGGGCTCCAGCTTTGTGGCGGCCAACAGCATCTGCCAGGTGATTTTCCAATGCACCTCGGTCATCAACCAGGGCGTTGGCCAGGCGGCGGGCGTCATGGCGGGCAACACCATTGGCGAAGGCCGGTACAAACGGGCCCGCAACCAGTCGCTGACCATTTTTGTGGTCAGCATCGGCTTCGGGATCGTCTCCGCGCTGGTCATGTTCTCCATCCGCGGACCGGTGATCGATTTTTACAACATCACGGCAGAAACCCGGACGATTGCTTATTCCATCATGGATATGATGTGTATTCTGGTGATTTTTCAGGCGATTTCCAGTATCAACATGTTCGGTACCCTGCGCGGCGGCGGGGACAGCAAATACGTGCTGTTTTTCGACGTTACCTCCATGTGGTTCTTCTCCGTCCCGCTGGGATGGCTGGCGGGGCTGGTGCTGCATTGGCCGGTATGGCTGGTGTATCTGTGCCTGCGCTCCGGCGATATTTTCAAGTCGATCGGATGCATTTTTCGGATCCTGTCCGGCAAGTGGATCAAAGACGTCACTAGGAGTGAGCAAGAAAAAGAGGAAGTGCAAGAAGAGGAATTGGCGCGCCAGTAATGGAAAACAACGCCTTTTAGCAAAGAAAAACCGGCCCTGCCTTTTGACAGGACCGGTTTTTTGATGTAAGAGGGAGGGGACTTGACATTGGAGGAGGTCGAAGGTTTATAATGGGCAAGGGACTCTGCCCCGAGGCCTCTGTAGGAGTTGTGCGGCAAAAATGGCGGGGCAGATGATCGGAAAAGAAGGAGGATTTATGAGTTTTATTGTCAAAGACAAGCATTTTTACCGGACCGTATTGGCGATTGCAGTACCGATTGCATTGCAGAATATGGTAACCTCGGCGGTGGGAATGCTGGATACGATCATGTTAGGCCAGCTGGGGGAAGTGGCGATGAGCGCCTCTTCTTTGGCCAACCAGGTGGGTTTCATCTTTATGATGATCAACTTTGGACTGACCGGGGGCGCCGGGATCCTGACCAGCCAGTATTGGGGCAGAGAGGATACGGATTCGATCCGCAAGGTGATGAGCCTGACCTACCGCATTTCCCTGGCGATTGCGGTGCTTTTTGCCATTGGGGCCAGCTTTTTCCCGGGAATGTTGATGCGTATTTTTACCCAGGATGAGGCGATTATCTATGAAGGCAGCCGCTATTTGCGCTACTGCGGCGTCATCTATCTGTCCAACGCGTTTGTGATTACCACCACCAGTATCTTGCGTACGGTGGGGACGGTGAAAATCGCGCTGTACAGCACGGTGGCCTCTTTGTTTGTCAACCTGTTTTTCAACTACGGGCTGATTTTCGGCAAGATGGGAATGCCCCGGATGGGGGTGCCCGGCGCGGCGCTGGCCACCATGATCGCCAGGCTGGTGGAATTTGCGATCATTACCGTGTACCTGTTCCGATTTGACCAAAAAATCGGATTCCGGGTCAAAGATTTCTGGCGCCGGCTGGATTTGGAGATCCTGAAGCTGTTTATGAAATACGGCGCGCCGGTTTTGTGTAACGAGCTGTTCTGGTCGCTGGGCAACTCCATGGCGGCGGTTGTGCTGGGGCATATCGG
This sequence comes from uncultured Clostridia bacterium, assembly GCA_944382905.1. Taxonomy (GTDB): domain Bacteria; phylum Bacillota; class Clostridia; order Oscillospirales; family Ruminococcaceae; genus UBA3818. The sequence continues at coordinate 4,314 of CALWNU010000017.1, forward strand.
CGCAGAAGCGGTGGCGGCAAACAGCATTTGCGATATTGTGTTTCAGATGACTTCGTTTTTCATCTGGGGCGCCGCCAACGCGGCGTCGGTCATGACCGGCAACACCATTGGGGCGGGCCAAAAGGAAAAAGCCCGAGAACAGTCCAAAACCTTTATCGTCATCAGCCTGGGGCTGGGGCTGATCGCTTCGCTGATGATCTTTGGGCTGCGGGGGATTATGGTGGATTTTTACAATGTATCTGGTTCCACCAAGCAGATCGCCTATTCGATTATGAACCTGATGTGCGTCGTCTGCATTTTCCAGGCGATGGGCAATATCAATATGTTCGGCACCTTGCGCGGCGGCGGGGACAGCCGGTTCGTACTGTTGTGCGACGTGGGGGCCATGTGGGGCTTGTCGGTCCCGCTGGGCTTTTTGTCCGGCCTGGTGTTGCATTGGCCGATTTGGGCGGTATACCTTTGCCTGCGGTCTTCGGAGATCTTTACCTGCGTGGCGGGGCTGATCCGGCTGTGCGGTACGCGGTGGATTACCGACGTAACCCGCCAGAAAAAGAAGACGGAAGATACGCCCCAAACGCAGGAAGGGTAAGCCCGAGGGGCCTTTGGCGGGCGGCGCACTCGTTCGACAGGATTTTTCTTGACTTTTCCAGCCTGGCGGTATACACTGAAGGAAACTGGACTGAAGTATCATTTGGGACGTGTGCCGATGGAAAAAAAGGATAGGCTTCCCATGGAAGAGGAACGCGATGAACCGTTGTGGCTGGCTTCCCAGCAGGGGGACAGCGCCGCATTGGGGCGCTTGATTGCCCGCTACGACCAGCTGGCGGCGGAGCTTTGCGCAAGCTTTCGCGCCACAGGGATGGAGCGGGAGGATCTTTTGCAGGAAGCATATCTGGGATTGCTCAAGGCCATCCATTCCTACCGGCCGGAAAAAGGGGTCCCATTCTCTGCGTTTGCGGGGCTGTGTATGAAACGGCAGCTGGTGTCGGCGGTCCGCCGGCAAACCGCGAAAAAAAATCAACCGCTGAACGATTCGGTGCCGTTGGAAGAAACGGCGTTTTCCAGTTTTCCATCCCAGTGGCAACAGGATGGGCCGGAAGCAGCGGTGATTTTACAAGAAGAATCCCGCCGGGTGCGGGAACAGGTCATCATGCTTTTATCTCCCTTAGAAAAAGAAACGCTCCAGCTTTACCTGAAAGGTTTCAGTTACGAGGAAATAGCGAAAAAGCTCGAATGCCCTGAAAAGTCGGTGGACAACGCCTTACAGCGCATCCGCCGGAAATTGCGGAACATGTCGGACCGCAATCCTATCTGAACCCTTAGCCGGTCATCCGGCTATTGGTGATAATGCCTCTTGGAATATCAGGCGAAGCGTTGTTTATCAATGTCGATGCGGTATATCGATGGGCAAATTCTAAATCATTAAGCGAGGTAGAAGAAATGTACCAGGACAAAACCCTTATTTGCAAAGAGTGTGGCGCGGAATTCGTATTTACTGCTGGCGAGCAGGAATTCTATGCGGAAAAAGGCTTCGTCAATGAGCCGCAGAGATGCAAGGCTTGCCGCGACGCCCGCAAAAACAATGCGAGACCTGAAAGAGAGATGTTCACCGCCGTTTGCGCAAACTGCGGCAAAGAGGCGAAAGTTCCGTTCAAACCCAGAGAGGATAGACCTGTTTACTGCAGCGAGTGCTTTGCGAAAATGAAAGGCGAAGCCTAATTCAGGCCTTTTTTCATCGTTTTCAAACCGCCGTGGAACCACGGCGGTTTTTGTTTCGGGGATTCTTGACGCGCATCCCGGCAAGCAGAGGCAAAATTGGCCGGGGGGTTGCCGTTTGTGCGGTTTTCCCGTACAATAGAAAGCCAAAGGGGGAGATCGCGTGATCGTTTTGGATGACCGGCTGGCTGCGGCGGAATCCATGGTGCGGCCCGGCAGCCGGGTGGCGGATGTGGGAACGGACCATGGATATCTGATTGCCCGGCTGCTGTTAAGCGGCAAGGCCGTTTTTGGCTACGCTTGCGACATCCATCCCAAACCGCTGGAAAAGGCGCGGGAAACCCTGGCGCAATATGGGCTTTTGGACCGTGCAAAGCTCTGTTTGGGCGATGGCCTGCAGGGGCTTTGTTCTGACCAGGTGGATGATATTGTGATCGCCGGCATGGGCGGGGATACGATTCTCCATATTTTGGATGAGGCCGGTTGGCATGACCCGGCCCAGCGGTTTGTGTTGCAGCCGATGACCAAGGCCCACGAGTTGCGGTCCGGCCTGGCCGCCCGCGGCTACGGGCTGCTGCAGGAGCAGGCAGCTTTGGCCAAAGGCTTTGCCTATGCGGTAATGCAGGTGCAATGGACGGGAGTCCGCCGCCAAATCAGCGCGCTGGAAGCCCGGGTCGGGCTGATGGCCCAGTGCCCGTCCCAAGCGGCGCAGGCGTATTTGGCCAATCAGGCTGCGGTGGTGCGGAAAATGGCGGAAGGGATGGCATTGTCTAATACAAAGAGGAATGAATCGGAAAAATATTACGAATTGTACCAAGAAATCCAGGCCATTTGCCGGGACATGGGAGAAAAGAGGTAAACGATGGCACTAGACGGCATATTTTTATATCAGCTGCGCCACGAACTGGCGCAGAAGGCGCTGGATGCGCGGGTAGACCGCATCCATCAGCCGACGCGGGAAGAGATCATCCTTGCGCTGCGGTGGAAAGGCGGCGCGGGGAAACTGCTGATTTCAGCCAACGCATCCAGCCCGCGGATCCATTTTACCGAAGCGGCGCCGGAAAATCCCAAACAGCCCCCCATGTTTTGCATGCTGCTGCGCAAGCACCTGGGTTCCGCCCGCCTGATCGGCATGGAACAGGCGGGGATGGACCGGATTTTGCAGCTGATGTTCGAATCGGTGAACGAATTGGGCGATTTGGTGCGGCTGACATTGTCGGTGGAAATTATGGGGCGCCATTCCAATATTGTGCTGGTGGATCAAAATGGACGGATTATCGATGCGATCAAGCGGATTGATGCGGAAATGTCCAGCGTGCGCCAGGTCCTGCCGGGAATGACCTATCAGCTGCCGCCGCCCCAGCCGGACAAGCTGGATCTGCGGACCACGGAGGCGGAAAAGGTGGTCGAATTGGTGGTGGGCACAGGGGACCGGGAAATTTCCAAAGCGCTGCTGGCGACGGTGTCCGGCATGTCGCCGCTGACCTGCCGGGAAGCGGAGCATTACGCGGTGCGGGATGCAGACGTCCGGGCCGGGGAGATGGACCAGGCCCAGCGGCAGCGGCTGGAAGAGTGGCTGTCCATGCTGCAGCTGCGGCTCAACGAGCACAGCGGGATCCCGACCATATTGAAAGAACCTTCCGGCAAACCGCGGGATTTTTCCTTTTTGCCCATCCACCAATACCGCGGAGCTCTCGTCGCCGAGGAATTAGAAAGTTACTCCGCCCTGCTGGATCGGTTCTATGCCCAGCGGGACCTGATGGAGCGCATGAAGCAGCGATCCCACGACCTGCTGCGGCTTCTGGCCAACACATCCGACCGGATTTCCCGAAAGGTAGCGGCCCAGCAGGAAGAGCTGGCGGCCTGTGCCGGCAGGGAGAAACTAAAAAGATACGGCGATCTGATTCATGCCAACCTGTACCGCATGAAAAAAGGCGATACGGTGCTGCAGGCGCAAAATTTTTATGACGAGGCTCTTAGCCAAATTGAGATCCCCTTGGATCCGGTGCTGACCCCGTCCCAGAACGCGCAGCGGTATTATACCGAGTACCGCAAGCAGGACACGGCGGAGAAGAAGCTGCAAGAACTGATCCGGCAAAGCCAGGAAGAGCTGCAGTATCTGGACACGGTTTTTGATGCGCTGGCCAGGGCGGAAAAAGAATCGGAATTGACGGCGATCCGGGAAGAACTGGCCCAGACCGGCTATCTCAGGCCGGTGAAGGGGAAAAAGCAAAAGCCGGAGAAATTGCTGCCGGTGGAATACCGTTCTTCCGACGGGTTTCCGATTTTGGTCGGCCGCAATAATATCCAAAACGACCAGCTGACGCTGAAGGATTCCCACCGCTATGACATGTGGTTCCATACGCAGAAAATCCCCGGGTCCCACACAGTCATCCGTTCCGCCGGAAAGCCCATCCCCAACCGGACCCTGGAAGAAGCGGCGGTCATTGCCGCGTATCACAGCAAGGCGCGCAATTCCGCCCTGGTGCCGGTGGATTATACTCAGATCAAGCATGTCAAGAAACCGTCCGGCGCAAAACCGGGCAAGGTCATCTACGATCAGTTCGAGACGGCGATTGTCACGCCGGATCCGCAACGGGTGGCAGCCTTGCTGGTACGGGAATAAAAAAAGCAGGGGCACAGCCCCTGCTTTTTTGATGCGTTTCGGCGGTTAGATCTCTTCCTCCTCCACCGTGACGTCCACGCCTTTCTGGATTTGTTTTTTCTTGCGGCCGTGGCCATGCAGATAAAATAACGCCGCAGCGGACAACACAGCCAGAGTACCGCAGATCCAGGAGACATAATGGAAATTGATAAACCACAGCTTGTGGAACTGAATGTCGTTGAGCGAGATATCCATGCACAAAACGGTCAGCACTTTGTCCTCCGCCATCACCGGCACGGCGGCGACGATAAAGCTGCCGTCTTCCGACGGGATTGCCTTTTGCACAAAGCCGCCGGCGCTGTTGCCGTCATAAATATCGTCCAGCAGCTGTTTGACCTGCTTGTGATACGCGTCAAAGGAAAACGACGAACCGATGGGATGCGCCTCGTTTGGAGACTGGACATAGCGGGCGTCCAGCACATAAAAATACCCCATGTTGTTCCGCGTCACCGTATAAACGTCCTGGAACCCGTAGTGCTCCCGGATGTTTTCCAACAGGCCGCACAGGCTGCGGTAGGCGGCGGAGTCGCTGGGATACTCCTGCAGCAGGCGCAGCGAGGTGGCGCTGTAATGGCCCATGGCGATGGCGATGGCGTCGCCCGCCAGCATACTCTGGTTGCCGGCCTCTTGGATTTTATCGGATTTGCGGCTGATGGGCAGCGTAATGCCGATTACCGTCAGCAACAGGCTGAACAGCAGGATCCCCACCAGGATCAGCGTCAGATTTTTGGATTTCATCATAGAAAAAACCCTCCTCCCCGGGATTGTGTCCGATGATGCGCCGCAGCGGCAGAAGGATTCCAACGGGAATCTTCGTGCCAAAATTATACCATGGACAACCGAAAAAGACAATCGGGGACGCTTGTTTGCCGGGAAAAACTATGGTAAAGTAAGAAGAAGCATGAAAAAGGAGCGAAGAGCATGCGGATGCGGAAAAAAAAGTGGGCGGTTCCCGAATTGGAAGCAAGCCCGTTATTTGTAAAAGACCCGGTTTCCCGCCGGGAAAGCTGGCAGGAAGCGTTTGCGCAGTCCCAGCCTTTGTATTTGGAACTGGGGTGCGGCAAAGGCGGATTTGCCTCCCGGTTTGCGCTGGCCAATCCACAGGTGAATTTGTTGGCGGTGGATATCAGCAGCAATATGCTGGGCGTGGGAAGGCGCAAGATCGACAGCCTGTTTTCCCAGGCGAACCGGTCGCCGGACAATGTGCGGCTGGTCGCCTACGATATTGAACGGATCGGGGAGATCCTTTCCCCGCAGGATACGGTGGAGCGCATCTTCATTCATTTTTGCAATCCGTGGCCGCGGCCCCGGCACTTTAAAAAACGGCTGACCCATCCCAAGCAGCTGGAGAAATACCAGGCGTTTCTGCGCCCGGGCGGGGAAATCTGGTTTAAAACCGACGACGACATGCTGTTCCGCCATTCCCGGCAGTATTTCTTAGACTGCGGGTTTACGCTGCGGTGGGAGACTTTGGATCTGGCCAACAGCGACGCGGCGGAAAACATCCGGACAGAACACGAGGAAATGTTTGAGGCGGAAGGGATCCCCATCAAGGCGCTGATCGCCGTGTGGCCGGGAAAAGACCATGCATAGCCGGGAGAAGGTTGGGCGGATTTTAGAACAGGCGGGCATCCGCCATTGGGGCGTGGCCCGCTTTGCGGATACGCTCCCGCTTTTGGAATGCCGGGCCAAATCCCGGCTGCCGCAGGGGGCA
>CALWNU010000018.1 GCA_944382905.1 uncultured Clostridia bacterium
AGATCTTCGCCGGTCAGGACTACAAGCTGGAACTGCTGGAAGAGTATGCCGAAAAGGGCTGGCAGCTTTCCGTCTACACCCAGGGGGATTTCACCGACCTCTGCGCCGGCCCTCACCTGATGAGCACCGGTGCGGTCAAGGCTGTGAAAATCCTCAGCACTGCCAGCGCCTATTGGCGGGGAGACGCTTCCCGGGACAGCCTCTGCCGGGTCTACGGCGTGGCCTTCCCAAAAGCCAGCGAGCTGGATGCCCATCTGGCCATGCTGGAAGAAGCCAAAAAGCGGGATCACCGGAAGCTGGGCAAAGAACTTGGCTTGTTTGCCCTGATGGAAGAAGGTCCCGGATTTCCCTTCTTCCTTCCCAAAGGAATGATTTTGAAAAACACCCTCATCGACTACTGGCGGGAAGTCCACCACAAGGCTGGTTACCAGGAGGTCAGCACTCCCATGATCTTAAACCGGAGCCTGTGGGAACGCAGCGGCCACTGGGACCACTACAAAGAAAATATGTACACCACCGTCATCGACGATACCGATTTCGCCATCAAACCCATGAACTGTCCCGGCGGCATGCTGGTCTATAAGACCCAGCCTCACTCCTACCGGGATCTGCCCCTACGGGTTGGAGAATTGGGCGTGGTGCACCGCCACGAGCTGTCCGGCGCTTTGCACGGCCTGATGCGGGTGCGCTGCTTTACCCAGGACGACGCCCATATCTTTATGACCCCGGAACAGATCAAAGACGAGATTGTCGGCGTGGCCAAACTCATCGACAGCGTGTATTCCATGTTCGGATTCAAATATCACGTGGAGTTGTCCACCATGCCGGAAGACCATATCGGCAGCGACGAGGAATGGGAAATCGCCACCAACGGCCTGATCTCCGCCTTGCAGGAACTGGGGAAAGAATATGTGGTCAATGAAGGGGACGGCGCGTTCTACGGGCCGAAAATCGACTTCCACCTGGAAGACTGCATCGGCCGTACCTGGCAGTGCGGCACCATTCAGCTGGATATGCAGATGCCGGAACGGTTTGAGCTGGAATACACCGGCGCTGACGGGGAAAAACACCGCCCGGTCATGATTCACCGCGTGGTATTTGGCAGCATTGAGCGGTTTATCGGGATTCTGACCGAACATTTTGCCGGCGCGTTCCCCACCTGGCTGAGCCCGGTGCAGGTTTCTGTTCTGCCGATTACCGACCGGCAGCATGACGCCGCGCAGCAGATCCAAAGCAAACTGGAAGCCGCCGGCATCCGCGCCGAAATGGATGGGCGCAGTGAAAAAATCGGCTACAAGATCCGGGCGGCGCAGCTGCAGAAAATTCCGTACATGCTGGTGGTCGGCGACAAGGAGCTGGAAAACGGCACTGTCTCGGTCCGCAGCCGGAAAGGCGTGGATTTGGGCGCTATGCCGCTGGATGCATTTTTGGCCAAAATCAAGGAAGAAATCGATACCAAATCGAACGAATAGTCTGACGCTACCAAAAAAGCGCCGGTGTGTAACCGGCGCTTTTCTTTTTTTCGTTTTCTGCCGCAAAAAATGGGTTGGAAACATCCAACCCGTCCCGCTCTTTATTTTTGCCGCTGGTTTTCCAGTGCCTGGATTTCATAGCACAAGGTCATTAAGCTATCCCCCAAATGGACATTCTCCACCGCCACATTCGGGTAATGGACGCTAATATCATAATGGCTGAAATTCCAGAACCCCTGGATTCCCAGCGCCACCAGGCGGCATACCAAATCCTGCGAGGCCATCTTGGGCACGCACAGGATCGCCACCAGCGGCTTTTTCGCCTGACAGAATTCCTCCAGCGCATCAGTGTGCAGAATCGAAAGCCCCGCCAACTGCTCGCCGGCCAGCGACTGATCCCGGTCAAAAATCCCCACGATGGAAAACCCTTTTTCTTCGAATTCCATATGGGACAAAATCGCCCGGCCCAGATTGCCCGCACCGATCAAAATTGTCTTTTTCGGAAGGCTCAAACCAAGAATTTTCCCAATTTCCTCCCGCAATGCGATAACGTTGTATCCATATCCCTGCTGGCCAAACCCGCCAAAGCAGTTGAGGTCCTGCCGGATCTGGGAAGCGGTCAGCCCCATTTTCGAAGAGAGCTCGCCGGAAGAAATCCGCTGCACCCCATTTTCCGCCAACATTCCCAAAAAGCGGTAGTAACGCGGCAGACGCCGGATTACCGACGTGGAAACCTGCTTTTCGCTCATACCCTTTTCCCCCTCATTGATTCGTGCTACGGTAACAGTTTCCTTAAGGATACCACGATTGACAATCTCTTGTCAATATCAGCGGCCGTCGGGGGAACGGCGGCGCACCGGGTGCGAATGGCCCTGTTCATCTACAACATAGGTATGTTCCAACGTATCGGTCAGGCTTTTGCGGATGGCGTCCAAATACTCTTGGCGCAATGCCGCCTGCTCTCGTTTTTCTTCTTCGCTCAAGCCAACGGTCCGCTCTTTTTGGGATAACTGGCTGATCCGCTCTAATTTTTTCTTTTCCATTTTGGTTTTCTCCCCTTTACCAAGCAAAATAAGGGATCTGATCGATCACATGGGCGCCATAGCCCGTCAGCAGCCGGATTCCTTCTTGCCGCAGGCTGTCGTCTTCCAGCGCATCGGGGGAATGGGCGTCCACCCCAATGATCACATCGCATCCTTCCGCCGCGGCAATCTGCCAAAACAAAGGATGCGGATAATGCTGCTGCCCTGTCCTGCGGTCTTCCAGCGCGCCGCACAGGTTGTATTCCAGCGGGAAGCCTTGTTCTTTCGCCGCGCGGCACAGCCGGATGCTAGCCTTTTCGCAATGTCGGTCAAAGGAAGGATACCCGCGCAAAAACAGGTCTGGATGCGCCAAATACGCATACAATCCGGTGGCCATCCCTTGCAGCGCGCTGTCCACATAGCGTGCAAGCGTCTCTTCATCCACCACCTGCCGGCCAAAATAAAAGCGGCGTTCTTCGCTGTATTCAAAATGGTTCCCCAGCAAAAGATAATCCAGCCGCTCCCGGCGGACAATCTGACGCATCCAATCCATATACGGGGGAAAATACTCATATTCCAGCCCAATGCGGATATCGATTTGCCCGCGATATTTTTCCCGCAGCGCGCGGATGCTGTGCAAATAATCCTGGAACTCCTCCTGTGGGTTCATCCGCATATGGGAACGGTAATTGCTGGAGAACTTCCATGGGCCGTGGTCGGCAAAGCCCAGGACCTGGTATCCGCCCCGAATGGCGCTTTGCACATATTCTTCATCCCGCCCCACAGCATGTCCACAGCGGGCGGTATGAGTATGGAAATTGGTTTTCACCGGTTTTCCTCCTCTCGGGTTTGCGCGGCCGCCCCATGCACCTGCCGCCTGTATGGGCCTGCCGGTACGTCCATTATAGCATAAACCGGCTGCAAACAAAAGCCGCATGCGGCAAAAGTCCCGGTCCAGCGCGGCGGGAAAATTTTCTCTTTACTTTTTCGCTTTGACGTGTTATACTGTCGACAAATTCGAACCAAGGAGTTTTATCATGACCGGATTCTCCTTTACAGCGGCATATGCTTACGTCGGCTTTGCGTATTATTATGGCAAGGCCTGTTTTGCTGTTGCTGCTCAGAGGGTGTCCCCGTAAACGGATTGGTTCGTCCGGGATCAGGCAAAAAGCCCCGCAGCTGCAGCTGCGGGGCTTTTTTTGTCCGCCGGGAAAAAAGGAAAAGGAGAAGCGAATATGGTAATCGTATTAAAACAAAATCCGGATGAACAAAAGGTTGAGCAGCTGATCCGGCGGCTGCGCGGGATGGGACTGAAAATCCACCAGAGCCGCGGGCAGCATTCCACCCTGCTGGGCCTGGTGGGGGACACTTCGTCGGTGGACATCGACTGGCTGCGGGCCATGGAAATCGTGGAATCCATCAAACGCATCCAGGAACCTTATAAAAACGCCAACCGGAAATTCCATCCGCAGGATACGGTGGTGGAAGTGGGCGGCGCCAAAATCGGCGGCGGCAACTTTTGCGTCATCGCCGGGCCGTGCTCAGTGGAATCCCGGGATCAGCTTTGCACGGTGGCGGCTGCGGTGAAACAGGCGGGCGCCTCCATGCTGCGAGGCGGCGCGTTTAAACCGCGTACCTCCCCTTATGCTTTTCAGGGCCTGCGGGGCGAAGGGATCAAACTGCTGCTGGAAGCCAAAAAGGAAACCGGGCTGCCCATCGTCACGGAAATCATGGACCTTTCCCAACTGTATTTGTTTGAGCAGGTCGACGTCATCCAGGTGGGGGCCCGTAATATGCAGAATTTTGAGATGCTCAAAGAGCTGGGCCGCCTGCACAAACCGATTCTGCTTAAGCGGGGACTGGCCAGCACGCTGCAGGAATTGCTGATGAGCGCGGAGTACATCCTGGCCGGCGGCAACCAGCAGGTCATCCTCTGCGAACGGGGCATCCGCACCTTCGAGACCGCCACCCGCAACACCCTGGACCTGTCCGCCATCCCGGCGCTGCGGGCCATGACCCACCTGCCGATTTTGGTCGATCCCAGCCATGCCACCGGCCACGCGGAGATGGTCAAACCCATGGCCATGGCGGCGGCCGCCGCCGGGGCCGACGGGCTGATGATTGAAGTCCATAACGACCCGGCCAACGCTTTGTGCGACGGGCAGCAATCGCTGACGCCGGCACAGTTTTCCGACGTCATGCAGGCAACGCAGGCGATTTTGCCTTTTGCCTGCCGCTAATAGGGAGGGAGTCCTATGCAAATCGGTATTGTCGGGCTCGGGCTGATCGGCGGCTCGCTGGCAAAAGCATGCAAAGAAAAAACCACGCATCGGATCTTGGGCTTTGACCGGGACCAAATGGTCTGCGCCCAGGCCCTGGCCGACGGCGCCATAGACGAGATCCTTCATCCTGTCGCATTGGCCCGCTGTCAACTTGTATTGGTGGCGCTGTACCCGCAGGCAGCGGTGGAGTATATCTGCGGCCACGGCGCCGATTTTGGCAAGGACACGGTGGTCGTGGACTGCTGCGGCGTCAAACAGGCCGTGTGCCCCGCCTGCGAGGAGGCTGCCAAGACATGCGGATTCTCGTTTATCGGCGGGCACCCCATGGCGGGGATCGAACAGTCCGGCTATGCATTTTCCACCGCCGGACTATTCCAAGGCGCTTCCATGGTCCTGACGCCGCCGGCGGACACAAAGCCGGAAGCAATCCAGCGAATCAGCGAACTTTGCCGGGAAATTGGGTTCGACCGGATCCAGCGCTCCACGCCGGAAGAACATGACCGGATGATCGCGCTGACTTCCCAATTGGCCCATGTGCTGTCCAGCGCCTACGTCAAAAGCCCCACTGCATTATCCCACGCAGGGTTTTCCGCTGGCAGCTTCCAGGATATGACCCGGGTCGCCAAACTCAACGAGCAAATGTGGACGGAACTGTTTTTCGACAACAAGCCGGCGCTGCTGGCAGAACTCAACGGCCTTTGCGCCCGGCTGATGGAATATGCCGACGCCCTGCAGCAAGACGACCGCGCCGCGATGGAGCGGCTGCTTCGGGAAGGGCGTCTGCGCAAAGAATCTCTTTGAATTCCAGGTTCGTTTCTCCTAGCAGCCCTTGACAAGTGTTAGCGTTCCCTTGACAACCTTGGCAGAATATACTAAAATAAACTCGCAGTTTTTCGTCCCAATTGCAAAGCACATGCTTTGGCAAGAAGCGACAGGCGGACGGCGGGTTTGCCGCTATGGTGGAATAGGCAGACACAAGGGACTTAAAATCCCTCGGTAGCGATACCGTACCGGTTCGACCCCGGTTAGCGGCACCAA
>CALWNU010000019.1 GCA_944382905.1 uncultured Clostridia bacterium
CCATATGTATATGTCCGATGTGACCGCAGATGATATTCGAGTGGCGCTTGTGCCAGTATCGAAAAAATCGGAAGGTATGTATAATACGGTAAATATGCTTTTTAAGTGTATTTTCTACTCTGCAGAGCGTAGCCAACTACTTGACTATAATCCTTCTGCGGGTATTTCTGCTAAAGGCGGGAAACCAACAAAAAAGAAAGAAGCACTGACAGATGAGCAAGCAAAGAGGCTTTTGGAAACCACCAAAGGGCTTCCGCCGTATGTATTTATCATGATAGGTTTGTATTCGGGATTGCGCAGAGAGGAGATATTGGCGCTGCAATGGGATTGTGTTTTTCTTGATGCGCCTACTCCATACATTTCTGTGCGTAGAGCATGGCGTACTGAGCATAACAGGCCGGTGATCTCCTCGGTACTAAAGACTGAGGCGGCAAAAAGAGATATTCCGATCCCGAAATGCCTGGTTGAGTGCCTGCGGGAAGCCAAGGCCACCTCAATATCCGATTATGTGATTGCTGATAGCAAGGGACAGCCTCTTTCGTATTCGCAATTCCATAGGGTTTGGCAGTATGTGGTTGTACGTTCCACAAAAGAAAGAACATACTACAAATATGTGAATGGAGAAAGCATCAAGTACACGGTCACACCAACTTTAGGAGGACATCAAAAGAACAATCCCAAGATTGTTTACAGTCTGGATTTTGAAGTGACGCCCCATCAGTTGCGACATACATACATAACCAATCTTCTTTATGCAGGGGTTGATCCTAAAACAGTTCAATATCTGGCTGGACATGAGAACAGCAAAACGACGATGGACATTTATGCGAAAGTAAAGTATAATAAGCCTGAAGAGCTTTCGGGTGTGGTAAATGCAGCATTCAATCACTGAGAATGGCCTGATAATTCCCTCATTTTCTGTGTTAATAAATGGGGCAACCGTTATCCAAAAGCCCGAAAAGCCTTGAAAAATCAAAGAAAATCGGCACACAGATTATTTCAATACGGCCTCAAAGCCGCCCGTCGCGCGCCCCAGTTCAGCAAGAGATAGTTTTCTCTTCCCAACTGGCTCAAAAAGGTTCCAACGCCCCGAAAAACTACAGTTTTTCGGGGCGTTTTTTCTGTCTGTTTTTCCTATGGCGCAGATGGAACCTGCAAAAATGGCCGGGCACAACCGCCGCCGGGAAAGCTGGCAGCGTGGGGCAAAGAGGATGTCTCCGGTATCCGGCAATCCTTAAGCAATGGGATACCAGCGACAATCCAGACCAAGGTGAAGGTGCTGGGAAAACCAGCGAATACGCCTTTGCCGCTTTGGCCTTTTTTCGACGACCGGTTTTCGTTGCCAAGGAAAAAGCCGACAAAGATGGACAATTTTTCCCATTTGATGTATAATGATTGATAGAAAATGTAAAATGGGTGGAACATAGCTGCGCAACTGCGCTTATTCTCTTGGAAAAAGAGAAGGCGCATATTTTTTCAAACGGAGTTTACTGTTTGGTCAATCAATAAAGGAAGGGGTTCTTGTTGAACGAAAAAGGCATTCCGGAACGGCGGACGGCATTTTTAGAAACTTGCTTTGATACTTTTTGCAAAAACGGGTTGGAGAATACCAGCTTAAAAATGCTGGCGGACGCTTGTGGCGTTACCAATGGGACGCTTTTGTACTACTACGGCTCCAAGGACGCCCTGATCATCGAAGCCACCGCCTACTGCATGGCCAAGGTGGAGGAGGACTTTATGGCGCAGGCCCCCGTGAATTTTGCGGACATCGACCGGTTTTTGCGGGAAATGCCCGAGTTTACGGCCAAACACCACGGGGCGAAATACCGGTTTATGTATCAGGTCTATGCCAGCCCCAAATTCCAAGAACAGGGCAAGGCGTTTTTCCGGGACGTTGATCTGCGGTACCGGCACTACGCGCAATTGCTTTCCGGCAAGCTGGGGCTGCCGGTGGATCTGATCCAAGGGATGACCTATATTTTTGTCAGAGCCTGCGTGCACTACGCCATGTTTGGGGATCAAACCTACCTGCATTTGCAGATAAACGCCATCCGCATATCCCTGCGCGCCATTGGCAGGGCTGGTGTGGAGAAAGGGGCGCTGGACATGCCGCAGGATGCGGCGCCTGCGCCGGCTTACCCGTTGCCCCGTCCGCTGTGGGCGGAATCGGACGATTGAAGCCGGCGGCGGATGGGACCTGGAGCCCAACGCAACCACAGTTGATGGAGCAGGCGCGCAAATACACAGAAAAAGCATTTTTAAAACTGCAGAGGTGATAAATGGTGGATAATCTCAGATATGCCAATATCGCGCTGGACTTATTCTGTATTGTGTTGTCTATCCTGCCAATCGTATACCTGCTCAGCAACCGCCGGTACCAGCGAAAGCTGAACCAGTGCTTTTTCGGGGTTTGCATTTCCAATATTCTGATGATTTTGGGCGACCTGCCCGACTGGATTTTCCCCACGGCGCCGCAGCCGTCGGTAAAGGTGCTGCTGTCCGCCGCTTCGGCGCTGTATTATGCTGCTTCGGCCTTTGTGCTATACTTTTTTATTCTGTACATCGTCGAGTACCTGCAAATCGCAGGCCGGGCGCAGTATATCTGCTTACTGTATGCGCTGGCCTTGTGCGGCGTCCAGTTCGTATTCGCCCTCACCAGCCCCTTTACCGGCGCGTTTTATTTCGTAACGGATGACGGCTACCAGCGCGGGCATCTGTTCTGGCTTTCTCAAGCAATCCCATTGGTCTGTTATCTTTCATTCATGGTGCTGGTCATTCTTTACCGCAAAAAGCTGCTGATGCGGGAAATCGTATTCTTTTTGATCTATATTTTCCTGCCCCTGGGCAGCGGGGCGACGCAGCTGGCCATGCGGGGAATCGCCCTGGTCAACGCAGGCGTCACCATCGCCACTCTGGTCATCCTGATGAACGTGCAGTTCGAGCATGAGATGACTTTAAAAGAGCAGGAAAAGGAACTCACCGAACAGAAAATCGACCTAATGCTCAGCCAAATCCAGCCGCATTTTTTGTACAATTCCCTCGCCGCCATCCACCATTTGTGCGAAAGCGACCCGGAATCGGCCCGGAAGGCCATCAAACGGTTTTCGGAATTTTTGCGGGGCAATATGGACAGCTTGAAAAAGCGCGAACCTATTGCTTTTAAAGCGGAGCTCAACCATGCGGCCAACTACCTGTACCTGGAACAACAGCGCTTTGGCGAGAAGCTGCAGGTCATCTACCAAATCAAAGCTGAGGATTTTCTGATCCCGCCGCTCACCCTCCAGCCTCTGGTGGAAAACGCAGTGCAGCACGGCATCCTCAACCGTCGGCACGGCGGTACCATCATTATCCGCGCGGAGGAAACCGCCGAATACGCCGTGGTGACCATCGCCGACAACGGCGTGGGGATGGAAAAAGCCAGGGAATTCGCCCCTTTGGGGGAACACACCCACATCGGGATCGCCAACGTCCGCAGCCGCCTGGAAGAAATGGTGGACGGCAGCCTGGAGATTGTCAGCAGCAGCCAAGGGACCACCGCCACCATCCGCATTCCCTGGGAAGGAGGAGGTCACATATGAATTTTCTGGTCATTGACGACGAACCGTTCCAGCTGGAAGAGTTGACTGGTATTTTGCATCGGATCCAGCCCCAGGCGCAGATTTTTTCCTATTCCTGGCCGGACGACGCGCTGGAAGCGGCGCATGTGCATCCCATCGACGTCGCCTTTCTGGACATTCAGACCGGCGGTATGAGCGGGTTGGAACTGGCGTCGCGGCTAAAAAAAATAAAGCCGGACACCCACATCATTTTTGTCACCGGATATTCCCAGTATGCCGTAGACGCCTTTGCCATGCACGCTACCGGCTATCTGTTAAAGCCGGTGACGGAACAAGCCGTCAACCGGGAACTGGCATTTGTCTTCCGCAACCAGATTCAGACCAGCCGCATTACGGTCCGGACCTTCGGTGGATTCGACATCTATGTAGACGGGCAGCCGGTCCGGTTCGGGCGCGCAAAATCCAAGGAACTGCTGGCGTACCTAATCGACCGGCGCGGCCTGTTTGTCACCACCGCGGAGGCCTACGCCGTCTTGTTTGAAGACGCCCAGGACACCCTTTCCGGCAAATCCTATTTCCGCACCATCCTGCACGAGATGGTCAACGCGCTGAAAAAGGCGCATGCGGAGGAAATCCTGATCAAAACCCGCAACAACTACGCGGTGATCCCGGAAAAGTTCGACTGCGACTACTACCGCTTTTTGCAGGGGGATCCTGCGGCGATCCAGGCCTTTCAGCATGATTATATGCTCTCCTACAGCTGGGCGGAAATGCGCAATGCGGAGCTATGTTTTCACAATCAGTAAAATACCCAAAATTCCGATAAAAAATCCAGTGTTTTTTCTCAATCACTGGATTTTTTATTTATTTCGACATCCAAATTGTTGCGGTTTTGTTGCGCCCCTAATGCTATACTGAAAGCAAAAGGGCGATAGGGGCGGAAATGCGATGACGATCCTGCTTGTTGATGGCGACCAAGACGCATTGGATCAAGAAACAAAGCGGTTGCAACACCAGCAGTTCGCCGTTACCGTGTCGCTGTACAGCAACGCAGAGGACGCCATCCGGTTTGCCATCTACCACGACCTGGATCTGGTATTGACCCGGGCGCAATTGCCGCAGATGAGCGGACAGGCACTGGTGGAAACAATTCACCGTTTTAAGCCGGAACTGGAATGCCACATCCTCCCGGACAACGGCCAGGTCCCTTTTGAACAGTTTGTTAGACCATGCCGCATCCCTGCCCAGGCGCAGGAAACGGCCGACCATACGCAAAGCCCGACCGACAGCGCACCACCCGAGGTGCAGACGGGTGGGCAAGCAAATGCATCCCGGCGCTTCACCGCGCCCGCATCCTCCCAGCGACCAACGAGAAAGAGAGGCGATCGACAGATGACCGAGCAGGAACTGCGCAGTTTGAGTAGGAAAGAGCTTTTGGAAATTATGATTGAACAAGGAAAAACGATAGAAACCAATCAGGCGAAATACGAAATGGACCTGGACTTTTTAAAGTCTGCGTACGAAAAAGAAATCGCCTCTTTGCAAGCGCAGCTGGAAAAGGAACGGACGGCGGCAAAGGCGGAATGCCAAAACCAAATCGCATCCATCCAGGCGCGCCATGAGCAGGAGATCCAGCGGCTCAACGCCGAACTGGAAAAAGCACAGGCGGCAGTCAAAAACCGTGAGATCATTCTGGACGAAGCCGGATCCATTGCAGTGGCCGCCCTGCAGCTCAACGGGATCTTTGAGGCAGCGCAGGCGGCCAGCCAGCAGTATCTGGAAAATATTCGCAGTCTGAGCGAGCGCCAGGCCTCCCTTTATGCCAAACGCGAAGCTGAGTACCAGGTGGAAATGGAGCGCAGGCTGCAGGAAACAACCGAGAAATGCAAGGCGATGGAAGCGCAAGCGAAACAAAAATCGGACGCGTACTGGGCGGAGGTCTCCAGCCGCCTGCAGGCGTTTTATGACAACCATCAGGAGCTGAAAAAGCTATTGCAATGCGGCGCCACCAACGTCCCGGTATAAACGGGAGGGTCCAAGATGAAACAAAGGGTAACTGATTTTTCGCTGCCGACGGTGGAGCAGCTGGAAGCGGAACTGGAACGGGAGAAAAACCGAGGATGGCGCAAGAGAAAATCCGCCGCCAAATCTGATACGAAACCCGCACCGGAACTACACAAGGAAATATCCATCGGGCCGGAACCGGCCCCCTCGATCGCTGTGCAGGCGCAGGCGGAACCGGCTTCCCCGATCGCTGTGCAGACACAGGTGGAACCGGCTTCCCCGATCGCCGCGCAGCTGGAAGCGGAACTGGAACGGACCGCGTATCGAAAGCGTTATTGGCGCATGCTGCGCAGCACCCTCGCCACCTTGCTGGTGGTCGCGGCGGCTGTGGTGCTCCTTTCCAACCTGCTGCCGATTCTTCGCATTTACGGCTCTTCCATGACGCCGACCCTGGTGAACGGGGACCTGGCGGCCGCCGTACGGCAAGACCATTATGCACGCGGGGACATCATCGCCTTTTATTACAATAATAAACTCCTGGTAAAACGGGTGATTGGCCTGCCGGGAGAATGGATCGATATAGACGAGGCCGGCAACGTATACATCGACGGACAGCTGCTGGAAGAGGATTATCTGACAGAGAAATCCTTGGGAGAATGCGATATCGAATGGCCCTATCAGGTACCGGACGGCCGGTACTTTGTCCTGGGGGATCACCGCAGCGTGTCCAGCGATTCACGCAACAGCCAGGTCGGCTGCGCTGCGGAAGAACAGATTGTGGGAAAACTCATATTTCTTTTTTGGCCGCTGGACAAAATAGGAACCTTGGCATAACCAGCGGAAAGGAGGTTTATTATGAACTTACCGGATAAAATCCAGGCAATCCTACGGGTTCATCAGCTGCAAAAACGCTGGCGCCGGATTACGGCGGTTCTGGCGGCGGTTGTGGTCGTGGTCACTGCCGCCGTGACGATTCTGCCGGCGATCACGATGGAAACCGGTTCGCAGGCGTTTGCATGCCAGCTAAAGCAGCATACCCACACCGACAGCTGCTACGACGCCCAGGGCAACCTCATCTGCGGATACGCGGATTTTGCCGTACATACCCACGACGATTCCTGTTATGACGCCGATGGGACGCTGTTGTGCCCCCTTCCGCAGATCGAGGCCCACACCCACAGCGCCGCCTGTTACCGCGACGTTACCGTGTTGACCTGCGGCATGGAGGAGTCTGAAGGCCATGTCCACATCGAAGATTGCTATGAAATGGCGCAGGAACCGTCCTGCGGCATAGAGGAAAGCGAAGGCCATGTCCATACCGAAGCTTGCTATGCAGTGGCGCAGGAACCATCCTGCGGCATGGAGGAATCTGACGACCATGTCCACACCGAAGATTGCTATGCAGTGGCTCAGGAACCGTCCTGCGGCATAGAGGAAAGCGAAGGCCATGTCCATACCGAAGCCTGCTATGAGGCCATTTTGGCCTGCGAACAGGAGCAGACCCCCGGCCACACCCATACCGACAGCTGCTATTCCATCCAGCAGGAGCTGGTTTGTCAGCAAGAGGAAATCATCCTCCACACCCACAGCGCCGTCTGCTACGACGAAAACAACCAGCTGATTTGCGGCATGATGCAGGTCATGGAGCATGTCCACGATCAGACCTGCCTGCCGGCGCCAGCCGACCAGGATGCGTCCAAGACGCAAATTGCCGGGGCCAAAAGCATCGACTTTTCCGACATGATCACCAAAATGACCCTCCAGGTGCAGGAGGGGAACTATTGGGTGGATGTGAGCGACGGCACGGTGACAGAAGGATCCTCTTTGTTTATGCGCATCGAATTTACGGTAGCAAGCGGGACGCTGTCCGCTGCAAACCGAACCATCCATTGCCAGCTTCCCACCGGGATCCAGATCCAATCCCCGGAAGATGGGCCCTTGGATTACATGGACGGCAAACCTGCTGGGACTTATACCATTGATACCAACGGGTATATCCAAATTGTTTTTGACGAGGACTTCCCCGTCGATCAGAATTTCAGCGGCTACCTGGAATTCAGCGGCGAAGCCGCCTTGCTGGAGGGCGAAGAAAGCCAGATCATCCATCTGGGCGGCTCCGGCGGTACCATCACCATCGTGCCGGCGGAACAGCAGATAGAGCTGGGCATTGCCAAAACCGGCACCTACCTCGCCGAGAACAAACAAATTGCTTATGAAATCGTCATTTCCAGTGAGAACGGCACCCAGGAACAGCCGATCCGCGTAACCGACGCCTTTGGCCATGCGGTGAGTTACGGCAACATTTTGTACAATACCGACAGCCTCACCATCCAAAAGCGCAGCGGAGAGGTCACGCAGACGCTGGATCCGTCTCAATACCAGGTCAGCTGGAAGCAGCAGGACGCCCAGACCCCGGGCAGCTGGACCATTGAAGCGCTTCCGCCGCTGCAGGCGGGCGAATCCTACTGCATCCGCTACACCGCTACCCCGGACCTGGAACAATCGGGGGACAGCAACGGGTATTTGGAATTTTCCAACACCGCCACGGCCCAAGCCGGTGACCAATCGGTGCAAAGCACCGCCCGGGTCACCGTCTCCCAGGCGATCCTCCACAAAGAAATTGTCACCTACGACGAATATACCCGCTCCGTTACTTGGAAGATCATCATCCGCAACCCGGATGGGCGGGACCTGGCCGGCGAGCAGCTGCAGGACACGATGTCCTTCTGGCCGAACGGCGCGTCAGAGGCTTCCTGGGTCAGCCCCCCTACCAACGTGGACCTACATATTGTCGCCTATGATTACACAGACGTCAATTTCAACACGCCGCTGTGGGAAACCGATGAACTGGCGCAGACCTTCCCCATCACCTTCCCGCAGGGTTCTACCTACAGCTACATCATCACCTATACCACCGTCCTGCCGGAACATTTGGCCACGCAGACCGGTTATTTCAACAACCAGGCGATATTCTTAGGGCATACCGTCAATGTGGGAAATTACTTCGAGATTCCGGATCTGGTGGGCTACGGCGTGGTCAAACAGCTTTGGTCCTATGACAA
>CALWNU010000020.1 GCA_944382905.1 uncultured Clostridia bacterium
AGGAGCTGATTCGCTCTGCCTACGACAATCTAAAACTCCCTGAGAGAGCCACCAGTGGAAGTGCCGGTTATGATTTTAAGTCTCCTTTCACCTTTACCCTTGCACCCGGTGCGACCATGAAGATCCCCACCGGTATCCGTGTGAAGATCGACGAGGGATGGTGGCTGGGTTGCCTGCCTCGTAGCGGTCTGGGCTTCAAGTATCGTCTGCAGCTCAATAACACTATGGGCGTAATCGACAGCGATTATTACTATTCAGATAATGAGGGGCACATCTTTGCCAAGGTCACCAACGACAGTAACGAGGGTAAGGAACTGACCGTAGAGGCCGGCAGCGGCTTCGTACAGGCCATCTTCATTCCTTATGGAATTACCTATACCGACAATGCAGAGGGCATCAGAAACGGCGGTATGGGCTCTACGGACGCCAAGAAGTAATACATTATAATATAGGTAACACAAGCGTGCGTAAAGTAGAGGGTTGGCAGCAATGTCAGCCCTCTCTTTTTATCCCGCGCGAAAGGAGGCAATATGAGCACAATGCAAGTTCCCATTTGGGAGAAATACACTTTGACCATAGAAGAAGCTGCGGCGTATTTTCGTATTGGCGAAACAAAGCTGCGACAAATTGTAAGCGAAAATCGCAACGCTGATTTTCTGCTTTGGAACGGCAATCGCCCGCAAATCAAGAGAAAGAAGTTTGAGGCGCTTGTTAACGAATTACATAATATTTGACGAACATCTTGAAAAGAGGGGCGAAATATGCTACAATACTATACTGCATATCGTAGTGTGCTCTTGTCGGGAAGGAGAACATAATGTCCGAGAAGAGACGCGACAGCAAGGGTAGAATATTGCTGTCATGTGAGCGACAGCGCGGTGACGGTATGTATGAGTTCCGATATTTCGATAGGCAGGGAAATAAGCATAGCGTATACAGCTGGAAGCTTGTTGCCACAGACAAGGTACCACCTGGTAAGCGATGCAAGGAGCCATTGAGAGATATAGAACGAAGAATTATGAGAGATCTGGAGGACGGTATTGATACCATTGAAGCCTACCGGACTACCCTCAATCACTTCTTTGATGACTATATCGAAACGAAGTACGAACTCAAGCAATCTACCCGAACAAACTACAAGTATATGTACAAAAAGTATGTGCGTGATGATTTGGGTACAAAGAAAATCGCCAACATCAAGTACAGCGATGTCAAGAAGTTCTACATTCATCTAATCAAAGATGTAGGGTTCAAGCCGAACAGCTTGGAGATTATTCACACCATTCTGCACCCCGTGTTTACTACAGCGGTTAGGGATGGAAAGATTAGAGTAAATCCAAGTGACGGTGTGATGGCAGAGATTAAACGGAGCCACGATTGGACAAAGCCAAAGCGACACGCTTTGACCATTCCTCAGTAGGATGCGTTTGTTACATTCTGCTCCAGCAGCAGCCAGTATTCTCATTGGATGCCGTTATTTACGGTGTTACTTGGAACAGGCTGTAGAGTTGGTGAGGTGGTTGGGCTTCGATGGGAGGACTGCGACTTTGAGCAGAACCTAATCTCAATCAACCATAACCTTATTTATCGGCAACAGGATAGCGGATCGTGTGAGTTCCATATCACCACACCAAAAACCAAAGCTGGCATAAGAGTTATCCCTATGTTCCAAGATGTAAAGAACGCATTGATGCAAGAGTACGAAAAACAACAAACAACTGGATTCAATCAGTCGGAAATAGATGGCTACAGTGGCTTCATTTTCTCCAATCGTTATGGTTATGTTTTATCGCCGCACAACATCAATCGGGCGATAGAACGGATCGTCAGAGACTATAACAAACAAGAGGCAGAGATCGCAGAGAAAGAACAGCGAGAGCCTGTATTGATTCCTCGTTTCTCTGTACACCAACTCAGACATACATTCTGCACGAGGTTCTGCGAGAACGAAAGCAACATCAAGGTCATTCAGGAGATCATGGGTCACGCCGATATTTCCACAACAATGGACATCTACAATGAAGCTACGATGGATAAGAAAAGGGAGAGCTTCGCGAGCCTTGAAGGCAAGATAAGGATCGTGTAGCGAGCCATTTTTTTCTACCACTGATTTTACCACTTTTTCTACCACTTTTGAGCGCGAAGTAGTGGTAAAATATAAGAAGATACATTGCAGGAAAGTCCAGAAAACCCCGTTAAAATAAGGATGTAAGACGATATGAGAACAAATGAAAATATCTGGTTACACATCCTAACAATGAAACCCTTGAAAGGTGTAAATGAAGAAATTGGTGTAAACAAAACCGAGTCCGAAGCGCCGAAAGCCGAGCCGGAAAAGATAGATTTCTCCAAAGTGGAGATCGAGCCGTTGTTCAAGGATTTCGTGGATTTTGAGACTTTCTCTAAGTCCGATTTCCGGGCGGTCAAGGTGCTTGCCTGCGAAGCCGTACCGAAGTCCAAGAAGCTGCTCAAATTTACGCTGGACGATGGAACAGGCACAGAACGCACGATTTTAAGCGGTATTCACGCCTATTACGAGCCGGAGGAACTGGTCGGTAAGACCTGTATCGCAATCGTCAACCTGCCGCCCAGAGCGATGATGGGCATTGATTCCTGCGGGATGCTGATTTCGGCGGTGCACAGCGAGGAAGGCCAGGAAAAACTGCATCTTTTGATGGTGGATGACCGTATCCCGGCAGGCGCAAAGCTTTATTAAGAGGGTCTGTTTTCCGCCTGTATCGGGAAGCGCTTTCTTGACAAACGCCGAACGGAGAATGCTGCGCAGGGAAAGCGCGCCGATTGGGAAAATGAGATGAAATGATGGGATGTGAGACCTTGAGAGAAGGGCTTCTTTCAAGGTCTTTTTCCTATCCATGGGGACCGGATCTCCAACAACCAATCCACTGGACAGCTTTTCTTTTCAGGCACCACGAGAATGGAAGAATTTGGATTGAATAAACTGGAGAAAAAAGGAAACCAGTGGGCAAAAAACCGAAACAATCTAGTAATGAAAAGGGTTTATTCTGTAGAGTACGGGAGAAGAAGGGCTTTCAGCCAGCAGATGCATTTGGGCGTTGGCGCGGACAGCCTATTTCTAAATACAACGGGAGGAATTGGGATGGCAAAGCTAGAGCAAACCATACGGGGAAATTTCGACCAGGTCATACGTTCCGTTGAGCAGGGAATCCTGGACGGCAGCATGTCGGCGTCTTTGGAAGAATCCAGCGACTTTTCCAGCAACGGCGCGCGTTGTAGCGTGCGGGTGTTTGAGCGGTACAGCTGGGCGGGAGGAAACCGCGTCAGTTTGAGCGTGACGATGTTCCAAAGCGGGGACGGCCCGATTTTTCTGTCCGCTATCACCGCGGGAGGAAGCCAGGCCATGTTTTTCAAATTGAACACGGTGGGCGAAGAGGCTTTTTTGGATAAACTCAGGGAACTGTTATAAAAAGACCAGGAATCGCTCCGGTAACCTGCGAATGGCTGGGAGGGAAACCATGCGGATTCAAAAAGTGGAGACAAACAAAAAGCAGTATCTGCCCTTGCTTTTGCTGGCGGATGAGCAGGAAGACATGATCGACCGCTATCTGGAGCGGGGGACCATGTATGTTCTGGAGGATGGCGGGGTCAAGGCAGAGTGTGTGGTGACAGATGAAGGAAACGGCGTATTGGAGATCAAAAACATCGCCACCTGCCCGGCAGATCAGGGCAAAGGGTATGGCAAGGCGTTGATTGATTTTCTCACCCGGGAATACCGGGGCCGGTATTCTATCCTGCAGGTGGGAACGGGAGACAGCCCGTTGACCATTCCATTTTATCAAAAATGTGGGTTTGTTCGCTCCCACCGGGTTGCCAATTTTTTTGTGGATCATTACGACCACCCCATTTATGAGGCGGGGGTCCAGCTGGTGGATATGATCTATCTGAAACGGCGGTTGTGAGCCGTTTGGCAAAATAGGGCGGCGGAGCGGGAAAGCCGCGCAAAGGAGGAAGAAGCATGCAGATAACGGGGAAAAAAGCAATTGAGGTTTTTGTGGAGAGCGTGAATTTCATTGTGATTAGCTATGCGCTTTCCAGCATGGCGATGTCTTTTCGCACCCACTGGCTCTATATCCTGTTTTTTGCCTCGAATGTGTGGCTGTGCGGCAGGTACTGCGAGGTGGTGTATCGAACGGTAAAAAACAAATGGGCCACCGGCGCTTTGTTTGCGGCGTGTTTTGCCATTTTTTGTGCGTTGGTGTACTTTGTGGGGTACATCGACGGAGAAATAACGCCTTTTTCGGCATAAAAGGCGGGAAGGGAGATTTTGGGTCCACGAAGATAAGGAGGCGGCAATGAACTTTTCCATTGAACATCTGTCCAAGCACTTCGAGAAAAAAGAAGTGTTGCGGGACATCCATTTTACCTTTGAGGCGGGGAAAATCTACGGACTATTGGGGCGCAACGGCGCCGGGAAAACCACCCTGTTCAACTGCTTGAACCGGGACATCAAGGCGGACAGCGGCAGCTTTTTTCTGGAGGAAGACGGCGCCCGCCGGGAGGTGCGGCCCGAGGATATCGGGTATGTGCTGTCGACCCCCACAGTGCCGGAGTTTTTAACTGGCCGGGAATTCTTAAAATTTTTTATCGACATCAATGCGGATTCCATCCGAGATCCCAAGCCGCTGGACGAATATTTTGATCTTATGAGCATCGCCTTAGAGGACCGGGACAAATTGCTCAAAGACTATTCCCACGGCATGAAAAATAAAATGCAGATGCTGATCAACATCATTGCCCAGCCCAACATCCTTCTGCTGGATGAACCGCTGACCTCCTTGGATGTGGTGGTGGCGGAAGAAATGAAGCAGATGCTGCGTTCTTTGAAAGACGGGCGCATTACCATTTTTTCTACCCATATCCTGGATCTGGCGCTGGATTTGTGCGACGAGATCGTACTGTTGAGCCACGGCGAGCTGGAAGAGGTGGAACAATCTAACCTGAACAACCAGGAATTCAAGGATAAAATTATTGCAGCGCTGCGGGAGGAACCCCATGCTTAAAACCTTGCGGATCTCTTTTGCGTTGCGGGATACCTACCGGGTGAACGGGATTTTGTATTCCTTAAAGCAGGTCCCCCTGTTGAAGCGGATTTTGCCAGATGCTTTGTATCAGGTGCGGGAGTTGAAAATCTTTGCCCATGTGATTGCTGCCATTTGGGAATTCATTTCCATTTTCCTGGGGAAGTTTTTGTATTTCCTCGTCATGATTTTTGGAATGAGCTTTTTGTATGGCAGGGCGCCGGCGGATCAGGCTTTTTTGCATTTCCTGCTTTTGCTGACCTTCATCGGCGCTTATTTGAACACCAGCATGTTCCATCCCACCCGGGACAAATATTACGCCATGATTTTGATGCGGATGGATGCCCGGTCCTATACGTTGGCGCATTATGGCTATGCCATTTTCAAAGTGATTGTGGGTTTTTTGCCGTTTGCCATCCTGTTTGGTCTGCTGCGGGGGATCCCGCTGTGGTTTTGCCTGCTGATCCCGTTTTGTGTGGCTGGCGCAAAAATAACGGTGGCGGCCTACGCCCTGCGGGATTATGAGAAAAACGGCTACGTCTATAATGAAAACAAATCCCAAAAACGCCTGTGGCTGCTGGCCGGGGTGCTGTTGGCGCTGGCTTACGGGCTGCCGGCGGTTGGGATCGTTTTGCCGGCGGCGGTTTCCATAGGGCTGCTGCTGGTCTGGATCCCGCTGGGGGCGCTCAGCGTCCGGCGGATTGTATCCTTCCGGGACTACCGCCAGGTCAACCAGCAACTGCTTTCCCAGCTCACCAACCAGATGGACGCCATCCAAAAGGCCAAGAAAACCGCGGTGGAAAAGGTGATTTCCACCGACACGTCCATTACCAGCCGGAAAAAAGGATTTGAGTATCTCAATGAGCTGTTCATCAAGCGGCATCAAAAAATCCTTTGGAAGTCCACCATCCAGATTGCATCGGTGTGCGGCTTTTTGGTCTGTGGGGTTTTGCTGGCGCTGTTTCTCGTGCCGGACATCAAACCCGGCGTCAACGAGGTCGTGTTCAACTGGCTGCCCTATTTCGGGTTTATCCTGTACGCCATCAATCGCGGGACGGGGTTCACCCAGGCGCTGTTTATGAACTGCGACCACAGTCTGCTGACCTATTCTTTTTACAAGCAGCCCAAATGGATCTTGAAGCTTTTCCAGATCCGGCTGCGGGAGATTATGAAAATCAACGCGGTGCCGGCGATTGTGATCGGCGGGGGACTTGCGCTGATCCTGTATGCTTCCGGCGGTACGGATAATCCGCTGAACTACGTGGTGCTGTTCGTCTCCGTCCTTTGCATGAGCGCGCTGTTTTCCATTCATTATCTGACGATGTATTATTTGCTGCAGCCATACAATGCCGGAACGGAGATCAAAAGCGGGACTTACCGTATTGTGATGGTTGCTACCTACCTGGTTTGTTATTCCATGATGCAGCTTCGGATGCCCATCCTGGTCTTTGGCGCTGCCTGTATTGTATTTTGTATCCTGTATTCGGTGGTCGCCTGCTTTTTGGCGTATCGATTTGCACCCAAGACCTTCCATTTGCGTTCGTAACTGCTTGGTGCAAAGGGAAACCGCCGGTGCTTTAAAAAAGCGAACAAAGGCGCCGCCTAACAAAGGCGCCGCCTAAAAAAGGCGGCGCCTTTGTTATTCGCCAAAGAAATGGATCGCATAATCTCCCGCGCTGAGAATCAAGGTTGGCTTGGGATCGGCATCAGGATAGGTTGTCATCGCGGCGACTGCCATCCCTTCCTCGTCGTTGATCGTCACCTGATAGAGGGAGGATTGGGAATTGGTTTCCATGAGCTGGTAGGTCCCGGTATAGGTCTTCTGGTTTGTCTGGTCGGAAAGGGTCAGCTCCCCGTCTTCCGCCTGGCAGGTCAGCGTCATCTGCTGGGCGGAATCCGCCGCGCTGTCTGTGCCGTTTCCATAGGCGATGATCTGCCCGTTTGCGTCCTGGCTTTGTACACAGTCCATGACCCAGTGATACTCTTCGATTTCGGGCCGGTCACTGCCGCCGCAGCCGGAAAACAACAACACAAAGGCGACCAGCAGCCCCAAGATTTTTTTCATAATGTCACCTCATTTCCGGCGGGTTTTGTAAAGGCCGAAACCAGCTGCCGCCGCTGCAATCCCCGCCGTAAGGACGACGCCGATTTGGGGCGAAACGGCAGATACATAGATGCTGGTCGGACTGTCGTATCCGCCGATGATGGAAGCATTGGCCTGCAGCTCGTCCATCCGGGCGCGAAAATAGAGAAAGTCCGCCGCCTGATAAAGAAGGACCAAAAGAGCGGCGGCACCCAGCAAAGCCAACAGCATCCTCCGGATTTTCCTCTGCCGCTCCATGCGCTCTGCGAACAGTTTGGTGAGCTGTTCCAGTTTGGCGGCGAGGTCCTGGACTTGTGTGTCTTCGCTGCCTGCTGACTCAGGCGCCGTTTCGTCCGCCAAGAGCGCTCCGGCGGTGGTGCCCATCTCGTCTGCCAGGCGCAAAAGCATCTGAGCATCCGGCACGGACAACCCGCTTTCCCATTTGGAGATCGTCTGCCGCACGACATGTAATTTCATCGCCAGGTCCTGCTGCGACCATCCTTTTGCTTTCCGGAACGTCCGGATATTCTCTTGAAGCATTCCATTGGCTCCTCCCTGATTTGCTATCCCTATCATATGCCAAACAGCCCGTTGCATCAAGCAACAGATGTTGCCATCCGGTTTTTTTTCATTGACATGTGGCGGAACATGGGATATTTTAATACAAGAAACACAAAGCCGTCAGCTGCTTTGTAGCATCGGGGGAATGTTTTCGGATTGTTTACATTCTGCCAATGGTTTGTCCCAGATTTTACAGTATGCTGAGAATAAAATTATGCAGCTTTATTTTCCAAAATGGCGGAGGGAAATCAAATGGATCGTTTCCGGTTTAGCAAAGAAGACATCCAAAAAAGAGGGTTCAAAGGATGGATTCAAAACTATTGGTTTTATTATAAATGGGCGACGGTAATTACGCTTTGCGCTCTCATTCTGGTCATCGGCCTTGTTTACAGCATGACCCATCAGATGCAGTATGACGCGACAGTGTACCTGGTTTGCCGCAGCGATACGGCGGATGCGCTGGATGTGGAAACCATCCAAAACAAGCTGGAGAATTATGCAGGTGACTATGACGGTAAGGATGGGATCAATATCTATTTCGGGTATTCGGCTTTGCCGGAGATCACAGAGGAAAACACCAATGTGGATGGGCTGGAATCCCAGATCGTACGGCCGGAGGAGGATACCACCGATATCCGAGAGTATATGGCTGCCACCACCAAGCTGATGGGTGAAATGGAAAGCGATACGGTTATTTATGTGTTTGACGATTACCAGTATGATGAGGTGATGTCCGATACGGATGATCCGATTTTTTTGGACTTAAGCGAAAAATATCCGGATCTGCCCATTGTGGACGGGTGCAAGCTGATGGTCCGGGATACGATTTTTGCCGACGATTTTCAGGTGGTCAGCGACGACTTGTTTTTTGTCGTGCGGGATCTGACGTATTTGAGAAAGCACGACAGCCAGAAAGTCATCGGCCACTATGAATATCAAATGGATCTGTTCGATGCGATTGTCAACGCCAGTTTCCCCGAGCGGGCTTCGTAACCAATTTGGGACAAAAAAGGACGCCGAAA
>CALWNU010000021.1 GCA_944382905.1 uncultured Clostridia bacterium
TACAATTCCGGCTGCCATCTGCTCCACAAAGGTATAACACACTAGACTTTCCTACGGAAAATCGTGTGCCAACAGGGATGCTGCTCGCCCCTATTGGAAACCCAGAGCCAAAGGGGCTCTACGCCCCTCTGGACACCCTCCAATTTCCCTTGCAATGGCATCCAAACTGTAAAGCTGCAGTTTGGCACCAGTGCTCAGAAGATACAAAGCCGCTGCAACTCCCATCCTAAGCGAGGATTAAAATTGCAGCGGTTTTTCTTTGTTGCAGACATTACTTCTTAACATTTGCTGCAACATTTTCTGTAAATATCATTTTGGGGGAAGCCGTATCATCACTGCTGCCACTCATATTCGTACATTCGATACAGTTGCTTTGCAGCCCCTCCAGCAAACAGGAACCGGAAGAGGACACGTTCCATTCCTGCAAGCTGATTCACCAACACTGGCGGAGTCATAGAATGCTCCCGCACATAGCGAATCCGGCTTTTCCCCAATGGTTCCGTAGGGTGATTCAGTCCGTAAACAGTTGTTACCCCTACTTCCGTAACGGGATTTTTCCACTTTGATAGTTTCGCTCCAAGGTTTGTATACACATCCATCATCAAGTGAGCTGAAGAAAAATACTGCGACAGCATCGCCATCATCCGCTCCATCGTATCCGGGGGCAGGTACATGGCGATGCCCTCCATGATGATTACCGCTGTCCGATTCCTCGGAATTCCCTCCAGCCATACTGGCTGCGCTGCATCCCCAGCCACCATGTGATAATCGACATCTTCGCTGTAATACTTTCTTCGCCGGGCGATGACCTCCGGGAAATCCAGGTCATACCAAGGCACACCGGATGCCCCGACACGATGTACACGGCTGTCCAATCCACATCCAATATGCAATACAAGAGCTTCTGAATCCATAGCAAGTATTTTTCTGACCCAGTCATCAAAGACCCTTGCCCGCATTGCCATAAAATAGGCCAGCCATTTTGACTTTGATTTCTTTCCCAGTAGTACGGTATTTTCCGCCCATATCTTTTCAGCAGTCCTGTCCTCAAGAATAATCCCCATTTGGCTGACCTTCGCCTTACCGTACAGTGGAATATATAAAGTGCTATTTACATTATCCATATACCGTCACAAATCGATCCTTTCAAAATTACGTATGGCTCTCTGAATAGAGATCAAAGTAAGCGCAAAATACATTGTCGCCCCAAGCAGAAGGGCACATATCTGCAAGCCGATATGCGCAAATCCGAAGGCATTCAAAGCCGCCATACCCGGAATATGAAACAGCGTTTCACCCAGCCCTACCACAAGAAATGCCGCAACAATAAACATTACAAACGGTCTGGCGAAGCGATAGGCTGTTTTAAAAAATCCGCCCACAAAGATGCTCTGAAACAGACCTAGGATCAGCAGCACAAAACCAAGATATACAAGATTGGCATTCATCAGCGGATTGCTCCTGTAAACCTCCGCTTCGGATAGTGCAGTCATACGGATCAGAGTTACAGCGGCAGTCAGCACAAAATAGCAAAGCTGGATAAATCCGCAAAAGAGGTATTTTGCTCTGACCACATCTGCCTTCGCCACCGGCAGGAGCGCCGTATAGGTGATATCGTTTGCCTCTCTTGCCGCCTGAAAGGACTGGAACAGGCCGAGGCACAGGAAAAAGGCGCTGACCAAGATAGGATAACCGGGGACAAACGCCATCAGGCCAAAGGCAATAAAAAGATAAGATAACGGCGAAGCAGCCAACTTCATTTCTTTCTTCAACAATCGTATCATATGTTGGCACCCCTTTCCATCTGCAAAATTGCTTCTTCTATGCTTTCGCCTGCTTCACAGCAGTTTTTTCTGAAATCCTCTTGTGGGTAGCTGGCTACAAGTTTTCCGTCCCGAATATACAGAATATCGTCGGCACACTTCTCAATATCCGAGGTGATGTGTGTGGAAAACAGGATGGAAACGCCACGCTTTTTTAATTCCGCAAATATGTCAAGCAGCTCATCCCGAGAAAAAGGATCAAGGCCGCTGGTAGGCTCATCCAAAATTAGAATCTCCGATTTATGGGACAGAGCCAGAAGCAAATTAAACTTCACCCGCATTCCTTCGGAGAGTTCAGAAGGCATCTTGTTCTCGTCTAGCGCAAACAAAGAAAGATATTCCTGATATGCTTCTTCATTCCATGTGTCAAAGAACATCCTTGTAACAGAAACGATGTCTTTTATTTTTCGCTTTGGATAGTAGTTGACCGCCCCCGTAGAATACCCAATCCGCTGCTTGATCTGCTTCTCGTTTCGGGAAAATGGCAGCCCGAAGTAATCAATTTCGCCGCCGTCAGGGTGAACAAGGCCCAGCATAGATTTGATTGTTGTCGTTTTTCCGGCTCCATTTCGGCCAATGAATCCCACAATCCGTCCGGCGTTCAGTTGAAAAGACAACCCAGATAAGGTGAAAGAAGGATAGGTTTTTCTCAAATTTTTAATCTCACACAGAACCATCTAATCGTCCTCCTGTTCCGTTTCAAATACGGCTGCTGCAAATTGTGAAAACATGGTTTTGGGTGGGATAGCAATCCCTCTTTTTTCATCTCCCAGAAGCACCACCGTATCTCCCGGATGAATATCAAATATTTCTCGTGCCTGTTTTGGTATCACAATCTGACCCTTTTCTCCCACCGTAGCAGTCCATGCATATTTTCCTTTTGGCTTACCCATTATAGCGCCTCCTCAAAAGTATGATTTGTATGACAAATTATACTTCATAATCGCAGAACTGTCAACGGACAGTAAAGCGCTTTCTACACATGACAGAGAGGGCAAAGACACCTCACAAAGCATCTTTGCCCTCTCTGTCGTAATATTTGTATTCTCAAATCATCCCAAAATACTTTAGCGCCTCTGTAATCGCCGCTTCCTTTTCCGGAGGGCATTTCGGCACTTTAGCATCTTCCTTCTTTGACAGGTTATAGTTCTGTCCAACATCCAGCCCACATTTACGCTTGATCTGTGAAATGTACAGGGAAGATACCTTCAAACCGGTATGCTCCAGCACATACGCCTTAATCTGCTCGTAGGTTGCGCCCTTCTGGAAGCCGGACATATCCATGTCCTCCAACGAGAACTCTACACGCACTTTCTTCGAGTCGATTTCTCCCTTGGAAAGCAAGACAACCGTCTCGACGTGGCTGGTCCGGGGGAACATGTCCATGGCCTGGTATTGGACCACCTGGTACCCGCTGCGGCAGAGAATGGCAGCATCCCGGGCGGCGGTGGCGCTGTTGCAGGAAATCATCACGACCTTTTGCGGCGCCATTTCCCCGATGGTGTGCAGCAATGCGGCATCGCATCCTTTCCGGGGCGGGTCCAGCAGAATGACGTCCGGCTGGAGCCCTTCTTCCGCCAGCGCCTGTGCGGCCCCGGCTGCGTCGTCGCAGCGAAAGGTTGCGTTCTCGATCCCGTTGCGCCGTGTGTTTTCCCAAGCGTTTTCCACCGCTTGGGGCACAATTTCCACGCCGATCACCCGCCGGGCCCGATGCGCCATGGACAACCCAATCGTCCCTGCGCCGCAGTACAAATCCAGCACCGTCTCCGTACCGGTGAGCCCGGCAAAGTCCGCGGCGATGCGGTATAGCACTTCTGCGCCGCTGCGGTTGACCTGGTAAAACGAAAGCGGGGACAGCTCTACCTTGACGCCGCACAGCACGTCGGAGATGGTGGGCTTGCCGTACAGCACCTGGCATTCTTCGCCTAGAATCACGTTGGTTTTTGCCAAATTCACATTGAGTTGGATGGAGACGATCTGGGGGAATGCGCCGGTCAGTTCCCGGACCAGTTCTTCCTGGTGCGGCAGCTGCCTGCCGTTGAGCACCAGGCAGACCATGGTTTCGCCCGTTTGTTCCCCCCATCGTAAAAATAGGTGACGCACCAGGCCCTGGTGACGGGATTCGTCATAGGCAGAAATTTGATAGCGCTGGAGAAAGTCTTCGATTTTACCCAGGATTTCGCCGAAAAACGGCGGCTGCAAATCGCAAAAACGGTTGGCGACAATGCGGTGGCTGCGCGGCGCGAAAAAGCCGATGCGAATGGTTCCGTCCGGACCGCGGCGGACCGGGTACTGCGCTTTGTTGCGGTATCCGCTTTGGCTGGGCGATGGCTGGATGGGGAGCGGATCGGCATCAATCCCGCCGATCCGCCGGAACTGTTCCATGACCCAATGCTCTTTGATGCGGCATTCCGCCGCGTAAGAAAGATGCCGCAGTGAACAGCCGCCGCATTGCCGGGATACCGGGCAGCGGTCTTCTGTCCGGTCTGGGGAAGAGACTAAAATGGTTTGGATGATTCCGTAGGCGTAGTGCTTTAAGACCTTGACGATCCGCACTTCCAGTTGGTCCCCTACCGCGGCGCCGGGAACGAATACGGCCATGCCGTCATACCGCCCCACGCCGGAGGCCTGGTTGGTGATATCGGTAATCGTCAAATCAATCAATTCATTTTTCCGCAGCATCTCTTTTTCGCCTTTCCCCGGCATAGAATTGGAACAGCCGGCAAGCCCGTCTTCAACAGAACGGGCGGTTTTCTTCTATTGTCTTTATTATACTATAAAGTTAAGCCGGACAAAAGCGTTTGAAAGCCAAGAGGGGAACTTTTGGAAAAGCTGTAACAGATGCAGGGGGAAAAAGGTATAGATTTAATAGGAGTTCTATGTGACGGTTTGGTGAATACGTTGGCCACGTTGGGCCGGCGCAAAAGCCGGCGCTGCGGCAGACGCGGGATTTACTGGACAGGGGAGGGAAGGCTTTGGACAAAACGCCCTTTATTCAAATCAAAGACCTGCGGAAGGTGTACAAACTGGGAAAGGAACGGGTGGTCGCGCTGGACGGGATCAATCTGACCATCCAGCGCGGGGAAATCTGCTGTATTCTGGGGACTTCCGGTTCGGGAAAGTCCACGCTGTTAAACATGATGGCAGGACTAGAGCGCCCGACCAAAGGGCAGGTGCTTTACTCCGGGAAGGATGTCACCCGCTTTGACGAGCGGCGCTGGGCCCTGTTCCGCCAGAAAAATATCGGCTTTGTCTTCCAGTCGTACAATTTGATGACCGGCCTGTCCGGAATTGAAAATGTGGCGATGCCGCTGATGTTCCGGGGAATGGACAAGGACAAACGCACCCGTATTGCCAAAGAGATGCTGCGGGAAGTGGGGCTGGGCAACCGGATGAAACATAAACCCACCCAGATGTCCGGCGGCCAGCAGCAGCGTGTGGGGATTGCCAGGGCTTTTGTGACAAAACCGAAAATCGTGTTTGCGGACGAACCCACCGGCAATCTTGACTCCAAAACCACGATGGAAGTGATGGAGCTGATGGTGAACAAGTCCCGGGAGAACAATCAAACGTTTATCCTGGTGACCCACGACAACGGCATCGCCCGGTATGCTGATCGGATTGTGACCATCGTGGACGGCCGGATTGTCAAGGATGAAGCCAATGAGTCCATCGCGCGGACCCGGGAACAAATTGCCGCCGACCAAAAGGCCCAACAGCCTGCGGACGGCAAAGAGGTGGAAGAAGCCGCGCCGCTTTCGGAGCAGGCGGTTGCGGCGAATATGAGCACAGAAGGAGCAGAGTGATGAAACGGATCATTAGTTTGAGTTTGGCGGTTTTGATGTTGCTTGGTACCCTGACCGGGGTGCTGATGTCCATGGCGTATGCGCAGGAGGGCGGCGGTACTACTCAGAACGAGGATGGGAATGACGATGAGCAAATCGGCGGCGATTCCAATGTCCTGAGCAGCTCTGGCATTTATATCGAAAGCTATTATATGCAAAACAATAAGCTGACGCTGGTCCTTGTGGATACCAATGTAAAAGTAAGCGACGCCAGCCCGGACAGCTTCGGCGAATTTTATGCATCTTTGCTGACCAGCAACTTTTATCCCAGTTCTACCAAGAACCCCCAGGGGAGTCCCAGCATCACCGACCAAGGGATCGTCTTATTGAAAGAGAATGCGGAGGGAGATGCGGCGCAGGAAGAGAAAAACCTCCGCTTTAAAGTGACCTTGCCCAATGTCCTTTGGGACAGAAAAGGGTCGGAAGTGTATTTCCGGATGTACTATACCTATGATGGGGTGGAATACGGCGGCTATGAAGTGCGCGCGACGCTCAGCCAATTTGTCCCTCCCACGCCGGACGATGGCGGGACCAGCACGCCGGAACCGGATCCCACAGTGCCGGATCCTGCGACTCCGTACATCCTGGTGCAGAATTACAATTATGGCGGGTCCGATGTGACTGCCGGAGCGGATTTTGCACTGGGAGTCACCTTTTACAATACCAGTGCCAACATCGCTTTGGAAAACATTATTATGAAGGTGGAACCTACCTCGGGCCTGTCGATTACCGGTGCTTCCAACACCTATTATGTTCCTTCTTTGGCGGCCAAAGGCGCCATGACCAAATCCATTCCCCTGCGTTGTTTGCCTAGCGCGGAACCTGGGAATGAATCGGTACATATTACCTTTTCCTACGAATATGTCACAAATGATACCCGTCAAACCAAGTCGTCGGAAGAAACCATCTCCATCCCCATCTCTCAAGTGGAACGCTTTGAGGTGGAATTAAGTGAAGTCCCGACCATGCTGTATCCCGGGGAAAGCACCAATGTGGTGCTCAACTATGTCAACAAAGGTCGGGCGCAGATCTACAACCTGACGGCAAAAATCGAGGGTAATATCGATAATCCCAACCAGCTGCAAAACCTGGGAAACATTCCGGCGGGCGAATCCGGTACCGCCAAGTTTTCCCTGTCCTCCATGGAGGCCGGCGGAACAGTTTCTTGTGTCGTCACGGTCACCTATGAAAACGAAAAGGGCGATGTGTCTACGATCACCAAGGATTTGAACTGCCAGGTATATGACAACAGCGGCGAGATCATAGATCCCGGTATGGACCCGGGATTTGATCCCGGCATCGTCGAACCGATGGAAGAACCTGGCATGCGCTGGTGGCAGTGGGCGCTGTTTGGAACTGGCAGCCTGGCAGTCGGCGGCGTGTCCGGGACCTGGATGTTTTTAAAGACCAAGCTGAAGAGAGAAGAGGCGGACGATGAAGATATTTGATCAGATCGCGATGTGTCTGCAAAACCTCTCCAGGCGGAAGGTGCGCACCGCGCTGACGACCATGGGCGTGGTAATCGGCACCTGTGCGATTGTGGTGATGATCTCGCTTGGCGTGGGCCTTCAGCGAAGCCAGGAGGCCATGCTGGCCCAGATGGGGGATCTGACCAAAATCGAGATTTACAATTATGCCGGCGCCGGCGGGCAAAGTGAAATTCCCAACCTGGATGACAGCGTAGTGCAGCAGATCGCCGCCTATGACCACGTGGAGGTGATTACCCCGTTGGTCCAGGCGGACTGGGGAAAAATTACCATTCAGTGCGGCGATTATTTGTATCAAGACAGCATCTACGGCGTATACCCCGAAGCGTTGGAGAAGCTGGGCTATCTCTTGAAAGAAGGGAAATACCCCTCTGGAAAAGAAAAAGACTATACGATTTTATTCGGTGAATACGGCCCGTATAGCTTTTATGACCCCAATGGCAACGGGGAATGGTACGACCCCAACAGCGGCGACGACCCGCCGGTAGACGTGTTCCGCGATGAGGTCACGGTTTCCGTGGGAATTGCAGATGCGGAAACGACAGAGCAGGAAGCGCCGGTGCATGAAGCGCAGGTGACGGGCCTGTTGATGGGGGACTGGAATAAAGGGTATGAAACGTTTTACGGGGCGTTTTTGCCGATTGACCAATTGTATGAGTTGTATGAGGAGTACGACGAGGTCAACAATATTTCCTCCTCCTCATCCACGGCATTTAACCCGCGCAAAATCAACTACAACCGCGTTTCGGTCAAGGTCAGCGACATGAAATATGTCGACGAGGTGGAGACCAAAATCCAAGAGCTGGGATACGAGACCTACAGCATGGAAAGCGTTCGAAAACCCATGCAGGAGCAGACGAATAAAATGATGCTGATTTTGGGCAGCCTGGGCGGGATCTCTCTGCTGGTTGCCGCAATGGGCATTACCAATACGATGATCATGTCCATTTATGAACGCACCCGGGAAATCGGCATTATGAAGGTACTGGGATGCGTGGTCGGCGATATCCGGACGGTGTTTCTGCTGGAAGCGGGGCTGATCGGATTGGGCGGCGGCGCCATCGGCGTTTTGCTAAGCTATGCCATTTCCTTTGTCCTGAACATGCTGGGAAGCGGCGGATTGGGCAGCCTGCTGGGCGGGATGTATTACGGCGGAGGAGATGCTACTCGCATTTCAGTGATCCCCATCTGGCTGGTGGGGTTGGCGCTGGTGTTTTCCACGCTGATCGGGCTGATTTCCGGATTCTCCCCGGCGAACCGGGCGGTGAAAATCAGCGCGCTGGAAGCCATCAAACACGAATAGCAAATCTTGCAAACAGGCGGCCGGGCGGCCGCCTGTTTTTTTGGCCTATGGGGGACGGTGGAAAAACAGGCGACATTTTACCTAAAAAAATAACGAATATTTCTCTGCAAAATGTATTTTCTTTACAATCTAATGCTTGCGTGGAAGAAATGAATTATGTATAATGTAAGTATTGTGGGCGAAAGAGAAGGCTTTGTTCCGCTTGGAAAGAGAAAATGCCGGATCGGCTGGAGCTGTTTTGCAAAACGGCCGCCCATTTGGAAAGGAGCGTAAACAGTTATGGCACAGTATTCTGCGGAGTATATTCGCAACATTGCGTTGGCGGGCCACGGCAGCGCGGGAAAAACCTCGTTGGCAGAAGCGCTGTTATTTCGCGCCGGCGCGACGGATAGATTGGGAAAAGTACTGGACGGCAACACCGTATGCGACTTTGACGCGGAGGAGATCAAGCGCCAGGTATCCGTATCTCTGGCGGTGGCTCCTTTGAACTGGAAGGACATGAAGATCAATCTGATCGATACGCCCGGATTGTTTGATTTTGCCGCAGGCATGTATGAAGGCGTCCGTGCGGCGGATAACGTGCTGATTGCTTTGTCGGGCAAATCAGGGGTTTCGGTGGGGACGGAAAAGGCCTACCGGATGGCAAAGAACGCAAAAAAGCCGTCGATGTTCTGCGTGACCAAACTCGATCGCGACAATGCGGATTTCTATAAGGTGTTAGAACAGCTGAAAACCGAATTCGGCCCCAGCGTCTGTCCGGTGGTTGTTCCGGTTTACGAAAGCCGGGATGTGGTGGGTTATATTAACCTGATTGCGATGAAGGCATATGCCTACGACGGCAAGGGAACCGCCAAGGAAGTGCCGATGCCCGGTACCGGCCACCGTGTGGAAGGGCTGATCAACGCCATTTCCGAAGCGGTT
This sequence comes from uncultured Clostridia bacterium, assembly GCA_944382905.1. Classification (GTDB taxonomy): domain Bacteria; phylum Bacillota; class Clostridia; order Oscillospirales; family Ruminococcaceae; genus UBA3818. The sequence continues at coordinate 9,380 of CALWNU010000021.1, forward strand.
GCAGAGACGGATGAAGAATTGTTCGAAAAATATTTCTCTGGCGAGCAGTTTACGGCGGAAGAAATTTTAAGCGGGATTAAAAAAGGCGTGAAAGACGGATCCATCACGCCGGTGGTCTGCTGCTCCGCGTTTACGCTGGCCGGCGTGGACCTGGTGCTGGATATGATCTGCGAGCTGCTGCCTTCGCCGGCGGAAGCGCTGGAGGAGACCTGCACAGATGCGGCGGGCAATCCGGTCAAAGTGGAATGCACGGCCGACCAGCCGCTGGCTGCGCTCGTCTTTAAAACGGTGGCGGATCCTTTTGTCGGCAAGCTGTCGTATGTCAAGGTCTTGTCCGGGAAGTTGACGGCGGACCAGACGCCGGTGAATACAACGACGGGACAGCCGGAACGGCTGGGCAAAATTGTATTTGTCAAAGGCAAAAAACAGGAGGATACCGGGGAGATTGGCGCAGGCGATATTGGTGCCGTCACCAAACTTTCCGGGACCAATACCGGCGATCTGCTGTGCGATCCCGCCCGGCCGCTGACCTGCGCGCCGATGGAATTCCCGGCGCCGTGTCTGTCGATTGCGGTGAAGGCGAAGAATAAGGGTGACGAGGGCAAAATCGCGCAGGCGCTGCAGCGTTTGATGGAAGAAGACCGCACGGTTACATATGAAAACAACGTGGAGACCAAGCAGCAGATTGTCACCGGGCTGGGCGAACAGCATCTGGACGTACTGGTGTCCAAGATGAAGAGCAAATTCGGCGTGGACATTGAGATGGAAAATCCCCGGGTGCCTTATCGGGAGACCATCCGCAAAAAGGTCAAGGTACAGGGCAAACACAAAAAACAGTCCGGCGGACATGGCCAATATGGCGACGTATGGATTGAATTTGAGCCCTGCGACAGCGAGGACCTGATTTTTGAAGAGAACGTATTCGGCGGTTCCGTGCCGAAAAACTTCTTCCCCGCGGTGGAAAAAGGACTGCGGGACAGCATCAAAAAAGGCGTGCTGGCAGGATACCCAGTAGTAGGCCTGAAAGCCACGCTGACCGACGGATCGTATCATCCGGTGGACTCGTCGGAAATGGCGTTCAAGACCGCTGCGTCTATTGCTTACAAGGAAGGGCTGCCCAAAGCGAGCCCCTGCATTTTGGAGCCGGTGGGCACCTTGAAAGCCTATGTGCCGGACACCAATACCGGCGATCTGATGGGTGAGCTGAACAAACGGCGCGGACGGGTGCTGGGCATGAACCCGGCGGAAGACGGGCTGCAGGAGATCGTGGCGGAAGTACCCATGAGCGAAATGCACGATTTCGCTACCCTGATTCGGTCGATGACCCAGGGGCGCGGTTATTTTACCCTGAATTTTGAGCGGTATGAACAGCTCCCTGCGAACCTGGAAGCGCAGGTCATCGAAGAGGCCAAAGCGCTGCAAGAAGAATAATTACAGCAGAAAAGCCCTCCTGATCCAGGTGGGCTTTTCCTATGCCGTCCGGCGCTGCTGCCGAAGTATGAAAACGGACAAAAAATCATATACATTCCCCAAAGGAGGATGCGGTATGGTGATTATGTCTTTTCGATGGAGCAGAAAAAAAGCAGGCTGGATCGTAGGCGCTCTTTTGCTGGCGGCGGGCATGCTTGTTTTTGGCGGAAAGATCGTGGGGGCGGTGCGGCAGACAGCAGCCCAGTCCACGGTCAAAAGCGAGAAAATCGCCGGCGAGACGGAACAGCAGCGTCAGGCGTTTATCCGCTCGTTCGGTTGGGAAATTGAAGAGGAACCGCTGACGGTGATGGAAGTCAAAATTCCAGATGAGTTTGATGCGGTATACGAAGAGTATAATACGCTGCAAAAGACCCAAGGGATGGACCTTTCCAAACTAAAAGGGAAACGGTGTAAAAAATACCAGTACGCGGTGCTAAACTACCCGGACCGGCCGGAATATGTCACCTGCACCTTGCTGGTGCGGGATGGGAAAATCGTCGGCGGGGATATTAGCTGTGCCGGTGAGGATGGGTTTACCCATGGGTTTTCTCTGCCGGCGTGAGTTTTCAGCAGCTGGCGGCAGGATGGAGGATGGATTGTGAAACAAGAACGGATGGATAAAATCCTAGCTGCGCGGACGGAATATTCCCGCAAAGACGCCAAAAAGCTGGTTTGGCAGGGCAGGGTGCGCCATAATGGGAAGATTGCCGTCAGCCCGGACGCAAAAGTAGACCTGTCGGCAGATACCCTGGAGGTGGACGGAAAGCCGCTGGTGCTGGGGGAACATCTGTACCTGATGATGAATAAGCCCGCAGGGGTATTGAGCGCGTCGCGGGATCCCAAACAGCCGACGGTGCTGGATTTGGTGCCCGCGAAGTACCGGCGGTCGGGGCTTTTCCCCGCCGGGCGACTGGACAAAGATACAGAAGGGTTTGTGTTGATTACAGACGACGGCGGCTTTGCCCACCGGATTCTATCCCCCAAAAAGCATGTGTCCAAAACCTATCATGCGCTCATCGACGGGCCGGTGACGGACCAGATGCGGCAGGGGTTCGCCCAGGGGGTTGCGCTGGAAGACGGGACGGTCTGCCGCCCGGCTGGGCTTCAGGTGCTGGAGGACGGGCCGAGCCCCTTATGCCAGGTGATCCTGACCCAGGGGATGTACCACCAGGTAAAGAGGATGTTTTTATCCTATGGCCGGCGGGTACTGCATCTAAAGCGGGTTGCGATGGGCGGACTGGCGTTGGATCCAGCTTTGGCGCCCGGCCAGTCGCGGGAGATTTCTCCGCAGGAGTTATCCGCCGTTTTGGAAGAAATATAAACTTCCCGCGGGAAGATTTGGGGACATTTTTTGGAAATTAGGCAATTTAGATAAACTGAGTAGATTAACTTTGGGTATATAGGTACTTGTCATCCGGCTCGCTTTTTTGCTATCATAAGGGAAAGAAATTCGTCTAATAGAAACTAGTTTTTAGTTTTCTTTAGCATTTAGGAGGTCAAGATCATGGCAGGCTTATCTTTGCGTAATATCTACAAAAAATATCCGGGCGGCGTTACTGCTGTAACCGACTTCACCCTGGAAATTGAAGACAAGGAATTTATCATTCTGGTTGGCCCTTCTGGCTGCGGAAAATCCACGACGTTGAGAATGATCGCTGGTTTGGAAGAAATTTCGGAAGGCGAACTGTTTATCGGCGACAAACTGGTAAATGACGTTCCTCCGAAAGACAGAGATATCGCGATGGTGTTCCAGAACTATGCGCTGTATCCGCACATGACGGTATTTGACAACATGGCGTTCGGCCTGAAACTGCGCAAAACGCCGAAAGAGGAAATCAAACGCCGCGTAGAAGAGGCTGCCCGTATTTTGGATATCTCCCATCTGCTTGACAGAAAACCGAAGGCTTTGTCCGGTGGTCAGAGACAGCGTGTTGCGCTGGGCCGTGCTATCGTCCGTGAGCCGAAGGTCTTCCTGCTCGACGAGCCGCTGTCCAACTTGGATGCGAAGCTCCGTGCGCAGATGAGAACCGAGCTGAACAAACTGCATAAGAGACTGGGTACGACCTTCATTTACGTAACCCATGACCAGGTCGAGGCTATGACCATGGGCGACAGAATCGTCGTTATGAAAGACGGTTTTATCCAGCAGGTCGATACTCCTCAAAACTTGTATGACAATCCTGTTAACGTATTCGTTGCCGGATTCATCGGCTCTCCGCAAATGAACTTCATTGATGCGAAGATGGTTTCCAAAGACGGCAAGCTGGTCGTTGAGTATGGCGATGCAGAAAAACCGTTTACGGTAGAGCTGCCGGATGCGAAAGCGAAAATGCCGGGCGTTGCCGATTACGTTGGCAAAGAAATTTTGCTGGGCGTGAGACCGGAAGACCTGCACACCGAAGAAATCTTCCTGGGTGCTGCAACCACTGGTATTTTTGAATGCAAAGTGGATGTTACCGAAATGATGGGTGCAGAAACCCACCTGTATCTTGACTGTGCTGGCAATGCGCTGACCGCGAGAGTTTCTACTCGCGTTACTGCACAGCCTGGCGAGCAGATCAAGATGGCCATGGATGTCAATAAGATCCATCTGTTTGACAAAGAGACGGAAAGAGCGCTGTTCTAATCAAGGGTTCTTTCAAGCCGGTTCCTTCGGGAACCGGCTTTTCTTTTTGGGAAAACGGGACGGCAGGGACAGGCGAAAAAGCGGTTTTTTTAAATCTTATTCATAAAATATTTCCTTTTTTGGATTAAAATAACGATATTGGTGTGTTTTTGCCGCCGGTTTTGTCAGATTTTGTCCGGATTCCCGAGAGTTTTCCGGGGAATGAGGTTGCAATGGTGGCGTTTTTTTTGTAAAATAAATGTGGTTAGCCAAATGACAGCGCGAAAAAGAAGCGGACAGGATTTGGCAAGATCCTGTGGAAAAAAGAAGGTTTCTCATGCGATTCAGCGGCAGAAGGGAGTAATATTATGTCAAATAGACTATTTCAAGGTGTGGTACATCAAATGCGGGATACCATTGACCGGGTTGTGGGCGTCATTGACGAGACTGCTACGGTCATTTCCTGCAGCGACCTGACCAAAATTGGCGGGCACAGCGACTATATCTCCCTGGAAGCGGCGGATGGGAATGAGGTTTTTGTAAAAGACGGGTATACCTACAAGCCGTTCGGGACGAGAATCAAGCCGGATTATGCGGTTTTTGTAGAAGGGACGGATGAACTGGCGGAGAAATTCTGCGGCGTTTTGGCGATTTCCCTGCTGACCATTAAACAGTATTATGACGAGAAATACGACCGGAATAATTTCATCAAGAACGTCATTTTGGACAATGTGCTGCCAGGCGATATCTTTATGAAGGCAAAGGAACTGCACTTCAATACGGATGTCAGCCGGGCCGTGCTATTGATCCGGGTGGTGGTATCCAATGACATTTCGGCGTTTGACGTGGTGCAGAACCTGTTCCCGGACAAGCAGAAGGACTTTGTCTTTAACATCAGCGAAAATGATATTGTGCTGGTAAAGGAGATCAAATCCCCCATCGGGTCAAAGGATCTGGAGAAATTGGCGCGGTCGATTGTGGATACTTTGGGCTCGGAATTCTACACCAAAGCGGTGGTCGGCATCGGTACGGCAGTGGAAGGCATCAAGGATCTGGCCCGTTCGTTTAAAGAGGCGCAGATCGCATTGGAAGTCGGCAAGGTGTTCGATACGGAAAAGGCCATCGTTTGCTATGACAACCTGGGGATTGCGCGGCTGATCTATCAGCTTCCCACTACCTTGTGCGAGATGTTCCTGCGCGAAGTATTCAAAAAAGGGTCTATTGAAAGTCTGGATCAGGAGACGCTGTTTACCATCCAGAAGTTTTTTGAGAACAACCTGAACGTATCCGAGACGTCGCGGAAGCTTTTTGTTCACCGGAATACGCTGGTTTACCGGCTGGAAAAGATCAAAAAGCTGACCGGTCTGGATCTGCGGGAGTTTGACCATGCCATCATTTTTAAAGTAGCGCTGATGGTGAAAAAATATTTGACGGCTAACCCCATTAAATACTAAAGATCCCAAATGGTCTGTGAGGCGGGTGTAAAGTGATTCGTTTTTCCAATGTTTCGAAAATCTATGACAACGGGACGGAAGCACTGAAAAATGTGGATTTGGAGATCGCGGACGGGGAATTCGTCTTTATCGTCGGCTCCTCCGGCGCCGGCAAGAGCACGCTGATTAAGCTGCTGTTGCGCGAGGAGGTTCCATCGTCTGGGACGATTGAAGTAAACGGCTATACGGTCAACCGGCTTAAGCGCAGGCAGATTCCCGTATTCCGCCGTTCCCTGGGAGTCGTATTCCAGGATTTCCGGCTGATTCCAACCATGAATGTGTATGACAATGTGGCGTTTGCCCTCCGCGTGACCAATGTGTCCACCAGGGATATCCGGCGCAGGGTTCCTTATATTTTAAGTCTGGTGGGGCTGGCGTCCAAGGCAAGATGCAAAATGAACGAGCTTTCCGGCGGAGAGCAGCAGCGGGTGGCGCTGGCAAGGGCTTTGGTGAATAACCCCAAATTGATCATCGCCGACGAGCCGACTGGCAACATCGATCCGGAGCTTTCTTATGAAATTGTGGATTTGCTCAATGAGATCAATAAAGTGGGAACGACCATCCTGATGGTGACCCATGAGCATGACCTGGTTGCCCAGTTTAACCATCGGGTTATCACAATTGATAACGGCAGCGTGGTGGATGACGCTGCAGATTGGGGGCAGCGATGAGAGGGTCCAGTTTTACGTATTTGATCAAAGAAGGCGCGCGGAATATCTGGGTCAACCGGATGATGTCGCTGGCGTCGATCGGCATTTTGGTTTCCTGCATGCTGCTGATTGGCAGCGCGATTTTGCTGTCCATCAACCTGAATGGGATGGTCGGCTATGTGGAAACGCAGAATGAAATGGTAGCTTTTTTGGAGGACAGTGCGGACGACAGTACGGTCAGCCTGGTTCAGACGGCGCTGGAGAACAACGAAAATGTGGATTCGTTTGCGTTTGTCTCTCGAGAGGAGGCGCTGGAACAGTACAGCGAAATTGTGCCGGAAAGTCTGATGCAGAGTTTGGAAGAGGACAAAGAGGAAGTGTTTCCGCTTTCGTTCCGGATCACATTGAAGGACCTTTCCAAGATCGACCAGACCATTGGGGAAATTGAGTCGATCCCGGGCATCATGCAGGTGAATGCACCGACTAATGTGGCGGAAACGGTGACGGGCATTAAGCGGGCGGTTTATATTTGCGGACTGGGCATCGTTGTGATTTTGTTGGCGGTTACCTTGATTATCATTGCCAACACGATTAAAGTAACGGTGTTTAACCGCCGCAAGGAAATCAATATCATGAAATTCGTCGGGGCAACAGACCTGTTCATCCGCATGCCTTTCGTAGTGGAAGGCGTGTTGCTGGGATTCGTTTCCGCCTGCGTTGCGTACCTGCTTTTGTGGGGCGGGTACAGCTACCTGCTCAACTACGTGCAGGAACAGGCCCCGGTTACGGTCGCATCGTTTTTGAAAAATCTGGTTCCGTTTTCCCAGGTTGCCAAGCAGCTGTTCGCCAGCTTTGCGGCGGGCGGGATTATGGTCGGCGTATTCGGAAGTATGATTTTTGTGCGGAAACATTTGAAGGTATGACCGTGCGTCGGCAGGGCGAAAGCCCAGCGCAGCGGATGGTTTGTCCCGGCAGTGGGCATACTATTGCCATGCGCACCGCGGCGTGACGAACGGGTTTGACAGCCGGGACCGGTTTGCTGATCGGGCGGCGAGAAGCTGCAACGGTTGCGCCCGGCCGGTACAGCAACCGATCCGCGTGGATCTTCGCCATGGCGTGGATTCGGCGACATCTTGCAGAAAGATTGGAGAAAACAGATGAATAAAAAAATATCCTTAGGGGCAACCATTACCCTAATGATCATGGCGGCGGCAGTTACCTTTTCCATTACCATGATCTATTATATGGATGTGTTTAACGGGAAGGTGTACAATCTAAAAGAACGGGAAACCATGTACAGCAAGCTTTCCGAACTGGACCGCATTGTCCGGGCCAACTATATTGATGAGCTGGACGAAGACGCGCTGAATGAGGCGCTGGCGGACGGGTATATTGCCGGTACAGGCGATAAATACGCACGGTATTTTACACCGGAAGAATATGAAACGTATATGATTGACCTGGAAGGCCGCCTGGTGGGCATTGGCGTTTCTGCGGTGCAGGATCCCAGCGGGTATATCCAAATCAAAGAAGTCTATGCGGATTCGCCGGCGTCTATCGTCGGGCTGCAGGCCGGGGACCTGATCGTTAAGGTGGGCGACCTGGATGTGAATACGGAAACCTACCAGCAAGCGATTGAGGCGATCAGCGGCGAAGAAGGAAGCAAGGTAACCATCACCTACCGGCGGGAAGCCGAGGATACAACCATCGAGGTCACCCGCAGAAAAGTGGAGATCCCCACAGTATTTTCCCGGATGATTGAGGGGAATGTGGGATATGTCCAGATTACGGAATTTACCGACAGCACGGCAACCCAATTTTCCAATCAGGTGGATACGCTCATCGGGCAGGGGGCGCAGGCGTTGGTCTTTGACGTTCGCAACAACGGCGGCGGGACCTTGACGTCGGTGACCCAGATGCTGGACGAGCTGCTCCCGGAAGGGGATATTGTTTCCGCGACCTACAAGGACGGGACGACGGAAGTGCTGGCCACCAGCGACGAGAATGAGATTGATCTGCCGATGGTGGTGCTGACCAATCAGGGGACTGCCAGCGCGGCGGAATTGTTTACCCAGGCGCTGCGGGATTACGGAAAGGCCAAATCCGTGGGCGAGACGACCTATGGGAAGGGCACAATGCAAACCGTGAAAAAGCTCAACGATGGTTCGGCGGTGAATATTACCATTGCGCGGTACCTGCCGCCCAGCGGCGTCAGCTACGACGGGGTGGGGATCCAGCCGGATTATGAAGTGACTCTGACCCCGGACATGGAAGAAAATCTGGAAAATCTGGATGAAACCACCGATCCGCAGCTGAAAAAAGCGGTGGAGGTGGCGACCGGGTTCCTGCGGGAAGAAGGCAACGAACCTGGACAAGAGACATCCCAGACGGAAAATGTAGAGTCGTCGGCGGAAACGAACGATTCTGCGCCGGCCCAGGAGCCGTCGCAGACCGACAGTACAGCAGCATAATAAAGGAACAAAACCGTGCGCCGGATTGGATCCGGCGCATTTGTTTTTTGTGGACGCATATTTTAGGCAGGCGGTACATACAGTATAACAGCTTGTACCGGGAGGAATGTACCGTGATCGCTGTCATCCAGGTGGAACAATGGTCTGCATGCGGCTTTTGGCGCAGAATGCGGTACCGGATGAGACGATTTGCTGCGGAATGGGAAGAAGCGTCCTGTCCGCAGGGCAGCTATTGGCTGGTGCGCGTCTGCGATAAAAAGATTCCTTGGGACAGGCTGCAAAAATCTGCGGCGGAACAGTCCATCCGGTTTTTGCTGCCAATGGGACTGCGTCCGCCGGAAAGCTTTCCCGCTTTTTCGGCGGACGCAGACTGGCGGGAGTCTTTTTTTTACGCATGGGCCGGGCGGCTACTCGCGCAGATGGGCGTTCCCATGGAAGGCAGGCAGCTGATCCTGGCGGACCGGCAGGGCGCCCATTTGGATTGGATTGCGGATTGGCGGAATGTCAGCCAGTCGTTCCGGGTTATCTGCCAAGAACAGGACCGATGTCAGCAGCTGTCGCAAGATTTGCTGGAGGAATACGGCATCGTATTATGGTATGGGCCGTCGATGCCGGAAAAAGCAGGCGGGATCCTGTTGGATTCAGAAGGGTGGCTGCGTCCATGGAAAGGGTTCGGCGGGGTGGTCCTCACCAGCCGGCGGGAAGGGGGAAAAGGGATCTGCCTGGAACCATCCCACCAGGAAGCGGAACGCTGGACGCCGCCGGGAATCGAGCCGCAGCTGTTTTTGGCGGCCGCTGTGCAGGAAGGCTGGATTTTGCCGGCAGAACTTGGCTGCCGGGGATGGCAAAATGGGTCTTGCCTGGGGGAAAAAGAATTGCTGCAGCAGATGGAAGAAAGCTGCCGAACGGGGTAGGGCTTTGTTCACAGAAGGTTTTCAGTTTGTGCCTTGACAGAAAGAATCCCCTGAATTATAATACCATTACTGTCTGTGACAGTGCGGATAGAAAGGAAGATGGATGTGGCTGAGAAAAAGCGTTTGACCGAAGACGGGTTGAAAAAAATCGAGCAAGAGCTCGAAGAATTGAAAACGGTCCGGCGAAAAGAAATCGCCGAGAAAATAAAAGTGGCTTTGTCGTTTGGGGATCTGTCGGAGAACAGCGAATATGACGAAGCGAAAAACGAGCAAGCGATTATTGAAGCGAAAATTACCCAGCTGGAAGCGATGCTGAAAGTGGTGGAAGTGGTGGACACGGACGAGCTGTCCACGGACGTCATCAGCGTTGGTTCGAAAGTCCGGATTTACGACTTGGATTTGGAGGAAGAGGAAGAATATCAGATTGTCGGTTCCGCGGAAGCGGATCCCATGGAAAACAGGATTTCCGATGAGTCGCCCATGGGCAAAGGGCTGATCGGAGGCCGGGTGGGAGAAGAAATCGATATTGAAATTCCGGCAGGCACCATGCGCCTGAAGGTGCTGGAAATTTCCAAGTAGAATGGATTGTAATGGGGAAACGCTTTGCGTTTCCCCTTTTTTTCTTTACAGATAGGACAAAATTGTGCTAAAATATTAGCTATCAAAAAAAGACGCGGGTTCGCATTTGGAGGTTAAAAAATGGACGAGCAGAACAGAACACCGGAGGCGCAGCAGCCGGAAGCGGAACTGTCCGAGATCCTGAGGATCCGACGGGAAAAGCTTGCCGCGCTGCAGCAGGCGGGACGAGACCCTTTCCAGGAAACGACCTATACCGTAAACGCCTATGCCAAGCAGATCAACGAGGATTTTGACGCCTATGAAGGAAAACAGGTGTCGATCGCAGGGCGGATTCTGTCCAAGCGCGGCATGGGAAAAGCGGGATTTATTGATATCCAGGACAGCACCGGCCGGATTCAGTCGTATGTGCGGAAGGACCATCTGGGCGACGAGGAATACGAATGGTTTAAAAAATATGATATCGGGGATATTGTTGGAATTCAAGGCGAAGTGTTCCGCACCCAGAAAGGGCAAATTTCGGTGAAGGCAGACGAGGTCAAGCTGCTTTCGAAATCCTTGTGTCCGCTGCCGGAAAAATTCCATGGCCTCAAGGATACGGAATTGCGGTATCGCCAGCGCTATGTGGATTTGATTGTGAACCCGGAAGTGCGGGATACATTTATTAAGCGCTCCAATATCTTAAAGGAAATCCGGAAATTTTTGGATGGGGAAGGGTTTATGGAGGTAGAAACCCCCATGCTCGTCACCAATGCCGGCGGCGCTGCCGCCCGCCCGTTTGAGACGCATTTCAATGCGCTGGATGAAGATTTGAAGCTGCGGATTTCGCTGGAACTGTACCTCAAACGCTTGATTGTAGGCGGCTTGGAGCGGGTCTATGAAATTGGCCGGGTATTCCGCAACGAAGGGCTGGACACTCGCCACAATCCGGAATTTACGCTGATGGAGCTGTATCAGGCGTACACCGATTACAACGGGATGATGGATCTGACCGAGCGGCTTTACCGGCATGTGGCCCAAGCGGTTTTGGGGACGCAGAAGATTGTGTACCGCGGGGTGGAGATGGATTTGTCCAAACCGTTTACCCGTATTTCTATGCTGGATGCGGTAAAGCAATATGCTGGGGTTGATTTTCGCGAGGTCCAAACGCTGGAGCAGGCCAGAAAGCTGGCGGATGCACATGGGATTGCCTATGAGCAGCGCCATGGGAAAGGGGACATCCTGAGCCTCTTCTTCGAAGAATATGCGGAAAAGCATCTGATTCAGCCCACGTTTGTGATCGACCACCCCATTGAAATTTCGCCGCTGACTAAGAAAAAGCCTTCGGATCCCAACTATGTGGAGCGGTTTGAGTTTTTCATGAACGGCTGGGAAATCGCAAACGCGTATTCGGAATTGAACGATCCGATCGATCAGCGGGCGCGTTTTGCGGCGCAGGAAGAGATGTTTGCCCAAGGGGACGAAGAGGCAAACCATACGGATGAGGATTTCCTGCATGCGCTGGAGATCGGTATGCCGCCAACGGGTGGAATTGGATTTGGGATCGACCGTATGTGCATGCTGCTGACCGATTCTTCTGCGATTCGGGATGTGCTGCTTTTCCCGACTATGAAGCCTCTGGACAAATAATCCACAATATATTGCGGATGACGGAGCAGGACGAAACAAGATGTAGTGAAAGAGGCTTACAACCACAACTTTTTCACAACTTTTGCTTGAAATCAGACGGCATCAGACGGGCCAAAATGAAGGGCAAATCCGCGCTTTTAACTGCGGATTTGCC